>QMIT01000003.1 GCA_024434115.1 Chloroflexota bacterium | reverse complement strand
GCCCCAATTCATCAACGTGCTCAAAGGCGAGATGACATTGGTTGGCCCACGTCCGTGCATTCCCTACGAAGTGGAAGAATATGAGGCATGGCACAAGCAACGGCTACAGGCGACAGGTGGGATCACCGGTCTGTGGCAGGTGAGTGCGCGGAGTGCGGCGGATTTTGATGGCATGTGCAAGCTGGACATCGAATATATTGAAAGCCAGTCGTTGATGACCGATATTAAGTTGATTGTGAAGACCCCATTGGTGATGCTCTTCGGACGCGGTGGGTTCTGATTCCTCCATCCTTTCAATCACCTTTCAAACCTTGCAAGGGGGCAGGCCACCGACCTGCCCTCTCTTTTTTTGTTTGTTTTTAGGGGAGCAAGGGTAGGTCAAAACTACCCTTGCAGGATGAACTATCCAACGGGGTGACGATAGTGGGTAATCGCCTGCATGTATTGGGCACGTTCAAAGGCTTCAGGATTGGCGGTGTTTTGCTGGCTCATGCTGCCACGCATTTGCTGAATGGATTTATATTCGTGGGCTTCCATCCAATGCACCAAATCCGTTTCAATCTTTTGCAGGTGATTAATGCCGTTTTTCAAGAGGGCCGAAGCCATCATGGTGACGTTCGCGCCAGCCATAACCATCTTCAACACATCTTCGGCTTCATGAACACCGCCCGTTGCCGCAAGGTCAGCATCCACTCGCCCATACAGGATGGCAATCCAGCGTAAGGGCAATCGAAGCGCCTGCGGGGTGCTTAACAACACATGGGGTTTGACTTCAAGGGCCTCAAGGTCAATATCGGGTTGATAGAAGCGGTTAAACAGCACCAGCCCATCGGCATATTCACTCAAGCGACGCGCCATATACGCCATATTGCTATAGAACGGGCTGAGTTTGATTGCAATCGGAATCTTGAGCGCCGATTTGACCGCTTTTACTGTTTCGATAACCTGTTCTTCCACCTGTGCCCCCGTCATATAGGGGTCGGTGGGGATGTAATACATATTCAGTTCAAGGGCATCGGCCCCGGCTTCCTGAATTTGTTTAGCATATTTCACCCATTTCCCAACGGTGATCCCGTTTAAACTAGCAATCACCGGAATATTCACGGCGGCTTTGGCTTTGCGGATATGTTCCAAATATCCATCCGGGCCGACGTAATATTCCGCAGGGCGTGGGAAATAGGAGAGGGCTTCGGAAAAGCTCTCCGCCCCATAGGTCAGGTGATGTTCCAGTGCGAACTGCTCCATACGGAGTTGTTCTTCAAACAGGGAGTACATCACAACCGCGCTGGCTCCGGCAGCCTCTAATTTCTTGAGGTTGTCAATCTTTTCCGACAGCGGCGAGGCAGAGGCGACCAGCGGTGAACGCAGATCAAGCCCCAAATAGGTGGTTTTTAGTTCGACCATGATTTAATGACTCCCGTTTCCATTTTGACTGTAGTCGCGTGAGGCCAGATATTCGTACAAAGCCCAGCGTTGATGCACGTCTTCCTGTGCCAGATCAAATAGCTCCCGCGCGACTTCTGGGTTGCTCAATTCCAACATACGGAAGCGATTTTCCATATGGAGATATTCTTTGACGGGCACTTTGGGGGCGCGAGAATCGAGTACCAGCGGGTTCTCGTTGTTTAGGGCACGTTCGGGGTTATAGCGATACAGCAACCATTGACCCGTATCCACTGCCGCCTTTTGATTCTTGAGGGCTGTACTCATCTCGATTCCATGCGCTATACAGTGGCTGTAGGCGATAATCAACGATGGGCCATCATAGGCTTCGGCCTCTAGGAAGGCTTTGAGTGTTTGTTCATCCTTTGCGCCGAGGGCGACACGGGCGACATATACACTGCCATAGCTCATCGCAATCATGCCGAGGTCTTTCTTGGCTCCCGGCTTACCACCGGATGCAAATTTCGCAACAGCACCGCGCGGGGTGGATTTGGACATCTGACCACCCGTGTTGGAATACACTTCGGTATCCAAGACCAAGATATTGACGTTGCGCCCACTGGCGAGAACATGGTCGAGGCCACCGAATCCGATGTCATAGGCCCAACCATCGCCGCCGACAATCCACACGTCTTTACGAACCAGCATGTCGGCTACGTCTAATAGACGGGGCGCTTCTGGATTGCGTGCCTTTTGTAGGCGTTCTTTCAGCAGGGCCACATTTTGGCGCTGTTCGTAGATCGCTGCTTCGTCGCGTTGTGGGTTTTGCAGAATGGCACTGACCAGTTCATCACCAACTTCTGCGCCCATCTTTGCCACCAATTCGCGGGCATATTCAGCTTGTTTGTCGAGAGCCACGCGCATACCAAGACCGAATTCGGCGTTGTCTTCAAACAAGGAATTAGACCATGCTGGCCCGCGTCCCTCATTGTTATGTGCCCAAGGCGTGGTGGGGAGATTGCCACCATAGATGGAGGAGCAGCCCGTCGCGTTGGCAACTACGGTGCGATCCCCAAACAACTGACTAATCAGTTTGAGGTAAGGGGTTTCCCCGCAGCCAGAGCAAGCACCAGAGAATTCAAACAAGGGCTGTTGAATTTGCTGTTGGCGGATGCTGGAAACCTTGATAAGCCGCCGATCCAGTTCAGGTATGGTCAGGAAGTAGTCCCAATTCTTGCGTTCTTGTTCAAGAATGGGCGGTTGTGCCCCCATATTCAGCGCTTTGAGGCCTGCTGCCGACTTGTTCTTGGCTGGGCAGACATCCACGCAAATCTTACAACCCGTGCAGTCTTCGGGGGAGACCTGAATGTTATAGCTCATACCCGCGAATTCGTTGTCGCGTGCAGGAACGGCCTTAAACGTTTCTGGGGCAGCACCGGCTGTTGCGGGATCGAATACTTTGATACGAATGACCGCGTGTGGGCAGACCATTGCGCATTTACCGCATTGAATACAGACTTCTGGGTCCCACACGGGAATTTCTTGGGCCAGATTGCGTTTTTCAAATTGGCTCGTGCCGCTTGGGAACGTCCCATCAATCGGCATCGCGCTGACAGGAATATCATCACCACGACGGGCAATCATCGCCCCGATGACGTTTTGAACGAATTCGGGCGCACCGGCGGCTACGTTGCTCCGGAGGCCGATGTCACTGGTGATCTTGTTCGGGATTTGCACTTCAAACAGATTTTCGAGCGTGCGATCCACAGCGGCAAGGTTCACTTCGACCACATACTCGCCCTTCTTGGCATAGGTCTTTTCGATAGCATGTTTGATGGCTGCGATAGATTCATCACGGGGCAACACACCCGCCAGCGCGAAGAAACAAACCTGCATGACCGTGTTGATACGTCCCGGTAAGCCTGCTTCTTTGGCGACCTTGTTGGCGTCAATCACATACAGTTTGACATGCTTCTCGATCAGTTGGGTCTGCACCATCGTGGGCAGACGATCCCAAATTTCGTCTGGCCCCCAATAGGTATTCAGCAGGAACGTCCCGCCGGGCAGCATGTCAGTTAAGATGTCATACTGTTCCAAGAAATTGGGGTGATGGCAGCCGATAAAGTTGGCTTTGCTAATAAGGTAGGTTGAGCGAATGGGATTTGGCCCAAACCGCAGATGGGAGGTGGTCGTCGAACCCGATTTCTTGGAGTCCAGCACAAAATACCCCTGTGCATAAAAATCGGTATTTTCGCCGATAATCTTGATGGAGTTTTTGTTCGCGCCAACCGTACCGTCTGACCCCAAGCCATAAAACAATGCTCGCACAACCGAATCGGGTTCAATCGAGAATTCTTTGTCGTAATCAAGGCTGGTGAAGGTCACATCGTCATTGATACCAACGGTGAAATGATTCTTGGGCTTGGCCTGTTTGAGATTGTCAAAGACGGCCTTGACCATTGCTGGGGTGAACTCTTTCGAGGATAATCCGTAGCGACCCCCCACGATTTTCGGCATTGGGCCATTGACCCATTCTTCATGCAGGGCGTTTACACAATCCAGATAGAGCGGTTCGCCCCCGCTGCCGGGTTCTTTGGTGCGATCTAACACCGCAATGAATTTAACCGTCTTGGGCAGGGCTGCCACAAAACGTTGCATATCAAACGGGCGGTAGAGGCGTACTTTCAAAACGCCAACTTTTTCGCCTTTTGCTACCAGATAATCCACCGTTTCGTGAGTAGCTTCGGCACCCGACCCCATCAATACAACGACTCGTTCGGCATCTGGCACGCCATGATAATCAAATAGGTGATACTGGCGTCCGGCCAGCTTGGCAAATTTGTCCATCGCGTCTTGCACGATGTCCGGGCAGTTGGCATAGAAGCTATTGACCGTTTCACGCCCCTGAAAATAGACATCGGGGTTGTGGGCCGTCCCACGTACTACTGGTTTGTCGGGGGTGAGGGCGCGATCCCGATGCTGGGTAATCAGTTCTTCGTTAATCATCGCCTTCAAATCGTCATCACCCAGCAGTTCAATCTTGGCGATTTCGTGTGAAGTGCGGAAACCATCAAAAAAGTGGAGGAACGGGATATGGGCGGCGAGGGTTGAGGCATGGGCGATCAACGCCATGTCATGCGCTTCTTGCACCGACGCGGAATTTAGCAGCGCCCACCCGGTCTGCCGTACCGCCATCACGTCACTGTGATCGCCAAAAATCGAAAGGGCCTGCGCCGCCAGCGAACGTGCTGCGATATGGAACACTGTCGCTGTTAATTCCCCCGCGATTTTGTACATATTCGGAATCATCAGAAGGAGACCTTGCGAGGCGGTAAAGGTTGTTGCCAGCGCCCCGGCCTGTAACGCCCCGTGAATTGCTCCGGCTGCGCCCCCTTCGCTTTGCATTTCTACAACCTGTGGAATCGTACACCACAGATTTGGCTGTTGATGAGCAGCCCATTCATCTACCCATTCACCCATTGCCGAGGAGGGGGTGATGGGATAAATTGCAATTACTTCGCTTAACGCATAGGCTACGCGAGCAACTGCCTCATTCGCATCTAAAGTGCTGACCTGTCGTTCTGTCATTCTTGTTTACTCCTGAAATTGCCCCATATTGGATTAAGGAGCGGCGCTAGAAGGTAGCATGACATGAAAGGGGACAGTGGGACAGTGTAGGGTGTCATCAAGATAGGGTACTATTTTGCGTTATTCAGGAGAGGATTCATAATTATGATATGGGGGGTGGCACGGTTCTCGTTGATGAACAGCCAAGATAGTGAAAAATGAAACTTTCATTTGTCATCGTGACCTACCAGCGCGGCGACTTGCTGCAAAAATGTCTTAACTCCATTTATCAGCAGGAAAATTTGCCCCATCCTTATGAAATCGTAGTTGTAGACAATGCGGGTGATGCGGCAATCATCCCTCCCTCTGATTCGTCCATTCAAATTCGTTTTGAACGGACTCCCAGCAATCTAGGGGCGGCGGGCGGGCGGAATTATGGCATGGCATTGGCGACGGGCGAGATTCTCATATTTATAGATGATGACGCGGTATGGCATCGGGCCGATGATGTCAGCCGCATACTGTCTTTAATGGACTCCAACCCCAAATGTGGGGTAGTTGCTATGCACAGTCTCGATCCGACTAATCATCAGCCGATCATGACCGAATTTCCGCATCCCAATAAGCAATACTTGCTTGGTGTCACGGTTCCGACGGAAATCCCTTATTTTTATGCCTATGGTAATGCGTTACGGGCCGATGTGCTGAGAATTACAGGCGGCTATCCCGAACGTTTTGGGATTTATGCCGAGGAATTGGATTTAAGCCTGCGTATCATTGAGGCGGGTTATACAATTTTGTATGATCCCCATCTGGCGGTCTATCACCACAAATCGAATTTGGGGCGGCCAGTGCAGGGCGAACATTTTTGGCGGGTCAATACCCTCAATAAATCGCGGGTAGCATGGCGTTTGCTGCCCATGCCCTATCCTCTCACAACGATGGCGGCGTGGAGCTTCCGAACCCTCTACAAAACCAAGAAACCTAGTATCGTTTGGAGCGTGTGGCGGGATTTATGGAACGAACGCAAATTATTGCGCCAAGAACGTAAACCGATTCGCCGTGAGACGGTACGCTACCTAAAAAGCATCGGAGCACGCCTGTTATATTAGATGACCCTATCTGCGCTATACTCAAAATCTAGATATTTTTTGAGATTTTTCTAAAGAGGATGGGTTTATGTCATCTTTACAACCACAACGCACAATTGATGAACTTAAAGAACTTCGGGCGCTGACTGGCAATGCCGATGGAGCGCAGCGGGTGGCTTTTACCGATACATGGGCAACGGCCCGTGCATGGATGAAAGAAAAATTGGCGGGCCTGCCTGTTGAATACGAAACAGATGAGGCGGGTAATGTCTGGGTCACATTGCGGGGCAAATCTGACCGCGAAATGCTGATCGGCGGTCATCTCGATTCCGTACCCAATGGCGGTTGGTTGGATGGCTGCTTAAATGTCATGGCAGGCTTGGAAGTGCTGCGTCGTATTGCCTCCGAAGGCACACCGCCTGTCACCGTTCGTTTGGTGGATTGGGCCGATGAGGAAGGGGCACGTTTTGGCCGCAGTCTTTTTGGCTCTAGCGCCTGTTCCGGCACGATGAACCCCGATGATTTGCGCGGCCTCGTAGATAAACAGGGCATCAAATTAGTGGATGCCATTGCCAATTTTGGCGTCCATCTGGATACTGCCAAGCAGTCCCACAAGCAGTTAAAAAATGCGGCGGCCTATCTTGAACTCCATATTGAACAAGGCCCCGTTTTGGAAAGCATGAACTTGCCGTTGGGAGTGGTGTTGGGGACATTCGGGGTTGAACGCCATGCCATTCGCTTTACCGGACAATCGGCCCACGCAGGTTCGACTCCTATGAATCAACGGCGGGACGCATTTGGGGCAGCCGCCAAACTCGGCCTCGAAATCCGCGAGATCGCCAAACAGAATGGCGGGGTTTGCACCGTTGGCAGCGTCGTTACCAAACCCGGTATCGTGACGGCTGTTGTGGGGCAGTGCGACATCACGCTCGATCAACGGCATATGGATGCGACGGCGTTGGCCCGGATGTTGCAAGAGGCCAAAGATGCCAGCGAACGTTTTGCCAAAGAGGAAAATGTCAGTGTGGAATGGAATCGCATCTGGCAAATTCATCCGATTCTGTTTAATCCCGACCTGATTGAGATGTGCGACGAAGCCATCCGCGAAACATGCGGGACGGTACATCGTCTCCCCAGCGGCCCCCTGCATGACGCGGCGGAAGTGGCACGGGCAGGGGTTCCGACCATCATGATGTTTGTGCAAAGTCTGCGTGGTCTCTCGCACGCCAAAGAGGAGGACACCAAAGAAGAACATTTGGCATTATGCGTTGAGGCTTTAGATCGTTTGGCGTCCAAGACGATGCAGTGGATTCAATCCAAAAACTAGCGTGGCATTTCATTGGCATGGGGCAGGTCAAATTTCCTGTCTCATGCCTCTCCAACGCGAGTAGTATTTGCATTTTTTATAGGATTTGATTAAATATCCATTACCCATTAGCTTAAGGCGCTACGTGAAAGGAGCGAGACGCGACATTTGTTGCGTCAAAATATATGAAAAAAAGATCTTTTTGGCTTTTAGTAGTAGTTTTGCTGGCATCGTTGCCATTAGGAACCGTTTACAGCGGTAATAAAGTCCCTTCCAATCAATTCCCCAATCGCCAAGATGCTGAGGGCGAAGTCTCCATTGTGGCATGGGCTGGTTACATTGAACGTGGTGAAACCGACCCTGCCTATGACTGGGTAACTGAATTTGAAGCTGCGACAGGTTGTAGTGTCAAAGTCAAAGTCGCGGCTACCTCCGATGAAATGGTCGCCTTAATGAACGAAGGTGGCTTTGATCTTGTGACCGCCTCTGGTGATGCCAGTCTGCGTCTGGTGGCGGGCAATCGTGTTCAGGAAGTGGACATTACCCGCATCCCAAGCTGGGATACCATTGATGACCGCCTAAAGGAAGCCGCTTGGCATTTCGTAGATGGCAAGCACTATGGCGTACCCTACCAATGGGGTGCCAATGTTCTGATGTACAACACCGAGGTTTTCCCAGAACCCCCCACCAGTTGGAATGTCGTTTTTGAAGAAATGGAACTGCCCGACGGCGATTCCAATGCGGGGCGTATCGAAGCCTATGACGGCCCGATCTATATCGCCGACGCCGCGCTCTATTTGATGGCCCACAATCCCGATTTGGGGATTACTGACCCCTATTCGCTGGATCGTGACCAATTTAATGCCGCGCTGGATTTGCTGCGCCAACAACACGAACTCGTCTTCCGTTATTGGCATGACGTGGTGATTCAAATGGACGACTTTACCAATGAAGGGGTAGTCGCTTCTAGTTCTTGGCCGTTCCAAGTGAATCTTCTCAAAGCTGGCGGCGCACCGATTGACAGCGTTGTGCCCGAAGAAGGGGCGACGGGCTGGGCGGATACGACCATGATGGCGAGCGATGCCCCGCATCCGAATTGCGCCTATCTGTGGTTGGAGCACTCGCTCAACCCCAAACTGCAAGGCGATTTGGCGGCGTGGTTTGGCTCAGTGCCCGCTGTACCCGCTGCTTGTGAGGGCAATGAACTGTTGGGCGAAGAAGGCTGTACCATCAACGGCTTCGAAAACTTCGACAAGATTCATTTCTGGCGCACCCCCACCGAAGATTGCGGCGATGATCGCGGTGAGGTTTGTGTTCCCTACTATGAATGGGTCACCAATTACATTGGGGTATTGGGTGGTCGTTAAACCCTCCATTGTCTAAATTTAGTCAATAGGGACGCCTGCAAGCTAATCGCATGGTGTCCCTATTTTTAAGTGCAACCCTTTAAAGGATTTTTGAGATGCAAAAACATAAACTCTGGATTAATGGTCAATGGGTCGAGGGCAGCGGCGGGACGATGCATATTGAAGACCCGGCAACGGGTAACAAAATCGCCGAAGTGGTAGACGCCAATCGCGCTGATGTAGATCGCGCCGTCAAAGCGGCCCATCAAGCCTTTTATGATGGACGCTGGTCAAAGAAGACCCCCGCCGAACGTTCCTTTGCCCTCTGGAAACTGGCTGATTTATTGCAAGACCGTATCGAAGAATTTGCGAGGGTCGAATCCGAAAATACGGGTAAACCCTACGCGATGGTGAGTTTGGGTGGTGATTTGCCGTTTGCGATTGATAACCTGCGTTTTTTTGCCGCTGCTGCCCGTGATACACATGGCAACCACGCAGGCGAATATATGAGCGGCCTGACATCCATTTTCCGGCGTGAACCCGTTGGGGTGGTCGGCCAAATTGCCCCTTGGAATTATCCGGTCATGATGGCGGTCTGGAAGATTGGCCCGGCGCTGGCGGCTGGCTGCACGATTGTCCTAAAACCCGCCCCCGGCACACCGTTGACGACCCTTATGTTGGGTGAATTGATTGCCGAAGCGGGTATCCCCGATGGTGTGGTCAATATCGTGTCGGGTGGGAATGATACTGGGCAGGCGATTGTCGAACATCCCGATATTCGTATGGTCAGCCTCACCGGGTCAACCGCGACGGGCAAGAAAATTATGCGAACCGCCGCCGATACCCTTAAGCGCGTCCATTTGGAACTGGGGGGCAAGGCGCCGTTTATCGTGTTTGATGACGCCGATGTAGAAACCGTCGCCGCCATCGCCTCCATGACTGCGACCATTAACACTGGACAAGACTGCACCGCCGCTACCCGCCTCTATGTCGAATCTGGCCGGGTTGAACAGGTGAAGGAAGCCGTCGTTGAAGCGATGCGGGGGGTCAAAGTGGGTCTGCCCTTTGAAGACGGTGTGCAAATGGGGCCGCTCATTTCGGGTGCGCAGCGTGAACGGGTCATGGGTTATGTAGATCGGGCGCGGGCCAGTGGCGCCAAAGTGCTGTTGGGTGGCGCTGTTCCGAAAGATGCGCCGGGGGGTGGCTATTATTATGCCCCAACCGTCATCGCCGACGCTGACCAAAAATCTGAAATCATCCAAAGCGAAGTATTTGGCCCAGTGCTAACCGTCAACACTTTTAGGACTGAAGAAGAAGCACTCTATTTGGGCAATGACGTGCTGTATGGTTTGGCGGCTTCGGTCTGGACACGCGATATTGGTCGGGCCATGCGCCTATCCCGCGATTTGGAGTTTGGCACAGTCTGGATTAACGACCATATTCCGCTAACGTCTGAAACCCCACACGGCGGTTTCAAGCAGTCTGGTTTTGGCAAAGACCTCTCGGCTGAAGCAGTGGGCGACTATCAGATTACCAAGCATGTCATGATTAAGAACGCCTAACCAGAACGAGAGTGCTGTATGACAGAAAGTAATCCCCGGCAGGTCGCCATTCGATTTACCGATGTGGCCCGCCATTTTGGGAATGTGAAAGCGGTAGATCACGTCTCGCTGGATATATATGATGGTGAATTCTTTTCCCTGCTCGGCCCGTCCGGGTCAGGGAAAACGACTTGCCTGCGGATGATCGCGGGTTTTGAATCACCTTCATCCGGCAGCATCCAGCTATACGGCGAAGAAGTCTCCAAGATGCCGCCCTATGAGCGCGATGTCAACACGGTTTTTCAGGATTATGCCCTGTTCCCGCATATGAATGTCCAGAAGAATATCGCCTATGGGTTGATGGTCAAACGAGTGCCACGTAAAGAACGGGAACGGCGTGTCGGCGAAATTTTGGATATGGTACAGCTAACCACACTTGGCAAGCGCAAACCGTCCCAGCTTTCGGGTGGTCAGCGTCAGCGGGTGGCGTTGGCACGGGCATTGGTCAATCATCCGCGTGTGCTGCTTCTGGATGAGCCATTGGGTGCGCTTGACCTCAAACTCCGCCAGCAGATGCAAATTGAACTCAAGGCCATTCAGCAGCGGGTCGGCATCACATTTATATATGTGACGCATGACCAAGAAGAAGCACTGACCATGAGTGACCGTCTAGCGGTGTTTAATCACGGCAAGATTGAGCAAGTGGGCACGCCTGCCGAGGTCTATGAGCGCCCTGCCACCAGTTTCGTTGCGAGCTTTGTCGGAGTATCCAATTTTGTCGAGTCGAGTCAGGCTTTTAAAATTACAGGGGAGGGCAAATCATTTACCCTGCGACCCGAAAAAATCCGCCTAGTCACGCCCGACAGTTCGACACCTGCCGATTGTTATGGACTGAACGGCACGATTCGGGATGTGATTTATTTAGGGATGTATACCCGTTATTTGGTGGATACCGAAGCGGGTGTAGATTTAACGGTGGTGGTGCAGAATTTGGAATCCACCTCATCGGATGTGTTCGCCGCAAGGAAACGCCCTGTTAAAGTGTTATGGCAAAAAGCACATAATCGGATTGTGGAGGAGTAGGGCCATGTCAACCGATCCTGTTGTCCCGACAACAAACCCATCCTTACAATCAAACTCTCCAATCCGGCAGGTTTCTAATTTCCTCTATCGCCATTCCTGCCTTGCGACGGGTCTATTGCTCCTGCTGCCCATGTTGTGGCTGGTGGTGATTTATCTAGGCTCATTGGGCACAATGATGATCCAGAGTTTTTATACTTATAACCGTAATACTGCACAGATGATCGAGAAATTTTCGCTGGAGGCTTATAAAGAAGCTTTTACCGACCCGAATCTATCCCCGCCCAATAAAGATGTAATTAAGCGTACCGTTCGCATGGCCGCTGCTGTGACCATTGCCGCCGCTATCCTTTCGTTTCCGCTGGCCTATTATATGGCGCGGTATGCTGGCCCCAAGATGAAAGGCGCATTGTATTTGGGCGTCATGCTGCCCCTGTGGTCGAGTTATCTGGTGCGGGTCTATGCGTGGAAGCTCATCCTTGCCAAAGAGGGGGTGATGACATGGTTCCTAGAGAAATTGGGCCTGATGCCTGTCTTGGATTGGCTGCTGGACATTGAAGGCATTGGCGGAAATTCACTGTCCACCTCGTATATCGGGGTATTTTTGGTTTTCCTCTATGTCTGGATGCCTTATATGGTGCTGCCCATCAATGCCGCATTGGAACGGGTGCCAAAATCTCTCACTGAGGCCTCCAGCGATCTAGGGGCACGCCCTTGGTACACCTTTTTGCGGGTGATTCTGCCATTGTCATTTCCGGGGGTGGTTGCTGGGTCAATTTTTACATTCTCCCTAACGCTCGGTGATTACATCATTCCCAGCGTGATTGGCACATCCAGTTATTTCCTCGGCACGTTGGTTTTTACACATCGCGGCACGCTAGGGAACTGGCCTCTGGCGTCGGTGCTGACCCTTGTGCCAGTGGTTATTATGATGGTCTATCTGTCCGTAGCCAAGAGATTAGGAGCGTTCGATGCGCTCTAAACCGTTAGCCTTTTTACGCAATCCAACAGGGCGTTCCCCGCTTTTCTTGAAAGTTGCCACTTTTGCCGCCCTGCTGTTTCTACATTTCCCTATCTGGATTATCGTGCTGTATGCCTTTACAACAGAAGAACGCACCTATAAATTTCCCCCGCCGGGACTCACCACCGAATGGTTTAAGGTGGCCTATGAGCGTCAAGATTTTTGGGATGCATTAACCCTGTCGGTCAAGGTGGCGGGGGCTTCGGCGGGCATCGCGCTGGTCTTGGGAACGTTGTGTGCGGCGGGGGTCTATCGCAGCAAGTTTTTTGGCAAAGATGTCATTTCGCTGCTGGTCGTGCTGCCGATTGCACTACCCGGCATTGTGACGGCCATCGCACTGCGCTCGGCTATGCGGAGGATTCATATCGAATATGGTTTCTTGACCATCGTCATTGGTCACGCCACATTCTGTATCGTGATAGTCTATAACAATGTCATTGCGCGATTTCGCCGCACCGCCCATTCGCAAATCGAGGCATCAATGGATTTAGGTGCATCGGTATTCCAAACGTTTCGATTTGTCGTGCTACCCCATATCGCCAGTGCGCTGTTGGCGGGTGGAATGTTGGCGTTTGCCTTGTCGTTTGACGAAATCGTGGTCACGAACTTCACGTCTGGTGACCAAAGGACGCTACCGATTTGGATTTTCACCCAGTTGTTTCGTACACGTGATCGCCCTATCACCAATGTGGCGGCGGTTTTTGTGATCGCCGTGACCTTTATCCCGATTTTGCTGGCCTATCGTATGACCCGCGAGGCCGAACACTAACTCCCTCGCACTTGAGTGCTTAAACTGCCGTACTTGAGTCATCGCGTTCCATTTTCCAGAGGTGTTATTGTCAGGAAAAAGGAGCGTGATGACTTATGAATAATTTGACAATTGTCGAGACCATTCTGCGTGACCGGGGGCGATTTTTTGCCGAAATCCGTGAGGGGAGAAGCATATCCGGGAAAATTCAGGCGATGCTGCTGTCGTGTTTTGTGTTTTTGGCCGCCTATGGTTTTGTGATGGGGGCATCGCACAGTATTCCACAAGCCCTCTCTGCGATGCTAAAACTCCCTATCCTATTTCTGCTCACCTTAGCCATTTGTGCCCCATCGCTTCATTTTTTCAACATCCTCTTTGGCTCCAAACAGACCCTTTTGCAAACCATCGCGCTAATTCTGACAGCCATTTCAACTTCTTCCGTACTGTTGTTTAGTCTTGCCCCCATTACGCTGTTTTTCCTGCTCACCAACAGTGGCTATCAGTTCTATAAACTGCTCAATGTGGTGTTTTTTATGATCGCAGGCTCATTGGGGGCGGTCTTTCTCCGACAGGGAATGCACGTTGTTACCGAGTTGGAAGGCGACGAAGGTATCCAAACACGCCGCATGATCTTTTATCTGTGGGTACTGGTCTATGGGTTTGTGGGGAGTCAGATGGCATGGACAATCAGTCCTTTTATGGGGAATCCGAACGACTCTTTTATGCTGATGAAGCCTTTGGGTGGCAATGTCTATGCCGATATTTTTAAGGCGCTTCAAGAGTTGCTTGAATCCTAAAAATGGGTTGTCTTGCACGTGGAGGACTCTGTACAATGGGGCCTATGCCACCCTCGAAACGCATTCGCCTCATTGGACAGCCCACTCGTGGCAAAACCGCTCTCAATCGTCTGCGTCAAGTGGATGTCTATATCACTTTGACTCGTTCCGCATCTCTGGCTGGTACACCCCCGTTGGTGGTAGATGTCGGGTATGGCGCACAGGCATGGACGGCTATTGAAATGTGGGAGCGCTGGCTGCCTTTTAGTCCCAATTTACGCTTGTTAGGCCTTGAGATTGACCCGGAACGAGTGGCGGCGGCGCAACCCTATTCCCAACCCGGTGTGCTCGATTTTCGGCTAGGCGGCTTTAACCTAACCGACGTGTTGGGTGGCGAAAAGGCCACCATCATCCGCGCTTATAATGTACTGCGGCAATATGAGGAAGAGGCCGTCACCGATGCCCTTTACAAAATGGCGCAGGGGTTAACCATCGGAGGGATATTGATTGAAGGCACTTCTACCCCCAGTGGCAATATCGTCGCGTTTGATGTCTATGAAAAAATGACCGACGGGACATTGGCCCATCGAGAATTGGTATTCGGAACCAATTTCCGCCAGTTGATTACCCCTGTGCATTTTCAAGCCATTTTGCCCAAGCGCCTAATTCATCATATGCAAGATGAATGTCCCGCCGCGTTTTTTGAGGCGTGGCAGCAGGCCCTACGCTTGGCAAAGGGTATGGGCCAAACTGGTCAACGCCAACAGTGGCAGTTAGCGGCGCATTTTTTACACCAGCGGTTCGGCTATCCGATTGATGTTCGACAGCGGATTTTGCGGCGGGGGTATATGGGGGTACGGGCACGAATGGACTGAGCGATACGATTATATTATAGAACATACGGTCTATGTTTGTAGGTTATATAATGGATATGCGTTAGCGTAACTACAGTTACGCTTAAATGGATGTGGATTATATAGGATGGCGTGACGATGGCCTTTAGCAAAACAAAACTATGGTGGGCGAACTTGGCTAAATAGAATATGCGTGGCGGTCAGGATAACCGGAGTGATTCTTTTTGATGACTTCTATAACTTGCAAAAGCAGGGTAGTCGCGTTAGAAAAGAAAGGAGTCGGCTGATTTGTGGAAGTTTTCAAATATTCAATTCAGATTTGAGGAGATGATTTGATGTCAAAATCTAAAACCCTAGTAGTCCTCCTGTTGGGCGCACTAGTGATTTCTGGCGTTTCGCTTTCTTCCATTTCTACCCCAGCCAAAGCCCAAGATAGCGGCGAAGCGGTTATTACCCCCGTCGCCTGTGCTGAACCCGGCGAACTCACCATGTGGGTGTGGGATGAAAACTGGGGGAAGATTATCGGCGATTCCATCAACGCATGGGAAGAAACCTATTGCCCCGGCGCAGAAGTTGATCTACAGGTGGTGCCTTGGGGTGAATATTGGGATGTGCTAACCGCCAATGCTCCTACTGGTGAACTGCCCGATGTTTTTAACATGGCCCAAGACCGCTTCTATTTTTATGCTAAAAATGATGTATTGCTCGATCTGCAACCCTATTGGGACGCGGCAGGTGTAGATACCACCGTCTGGGGCACGGGTTTGGTTGATCCCTATCGCTGGGGTGAAAATGGTGATTTATATGCTGGCCCGGTCAATTGGGACACCGTTGCCGTTTTCTATAACAAAGATATGTTCGAGGCCGCTGGTCTGGAACTGCCCACTGCTGATTGGACATGGGATGATTTTGCCGAAGCTGCCCGTGCTTTGACCAACCCGGACGAAGATGTGTACGGCGCTGCGGTTTATATGGAATATCAGGCGGGTTACCCCAACTGGATCGCCGCAACGGGCACAACCCCGGATGTCGAGGCAGGCCAGACGCGCTGCACCTTGCAAGATGAGGGCAGTGTCGAGGCGCTCAATTTCCTCAAGGGCCTCTATGATGAGGGCGTGATGCCGAGTGTTTCCATTGTTGGTGGTAGCTCGGCGGATGATGTTTTCAATTATTGGGCCTCGGGTCGCGTTGCCATGATTACCGGTGGCTCATGGAAATTGCCAGATGCACTGAAGATTGAAGATTTTGGTTGGGACGTGGTACAACTGCCCAAGCACCCCGAAACAGGCCGTAGCCGTTCCATTTTGCACGCGGTTGGGTATGTCGCCAATCGTCAGACCGAGAATGCCGATCTAGCAGCTAACTTGATTCTCTATTTGGTTAGTGACGAAGGCCAGAAATTCTTTGCCGAAGCGGGTGGTGTCGCGCCAGCCAATCCTAGCCCTGAATTGCAGCAGATGTGGATGGATTCGTTTGGCGAGACCGACGTTAACGTACAGACCTTTGTAGATGCCACCGTTGATTCGCAGGGTGTCACTGTCTTCGGTGAAATTTGGGATGCGATCAATACCGAAATCGTCCTCAACATCTTTGATTTAGGCCTGAGTGTAGAAGAGGCCACCCAACTGGCGTGCGAATTTATTGACACGCAGCTACCCGAATAACCTTTCGTAACGCAGCCATTAGCGAGGGGACGGTGTAATAACAACTGTCCCCTTTATCATCCTATCAACCTATGTCATCATTTCTGAATCTTTTTGGTAAGACCCCGCTGACCCGCCGCCGTGCGCTGTGGGGTCTGCTGCTGATTGCACCCAATACCATCGGCCTCTTTCTCTTTTTTGGCTGGCCGATTCTGCAATCCTTTCGCATCTCCTTTTATGAGTGGAACGCTTTTAACACGCCGCGTTTTGTGGATATTGAAAATTTCCAGCGGCTCTATGACGACCCCATGTTTCGTAAAGCCCTCACCAACACGCTCAAGTTGGTCGGTTTTGTTGTACCGTTGGAGATGGGATTGTCATTGAGTATCGCGCTTTTGCTGAATCAGCGGCTGCGTGGACGTATCCTCTTCCGCACCATCTATTTTCTACCCGTTGTGACCTCTACGGTGGCTGCCTCGATTGTGTGGACATTCGTTTTTCAGCGGCGCTATGGCTTGATGGCAACGATGCTAGAGCCGTTCGGGTATGGCGATCTTAACTGGCTAGTAGACCCGGATTTGGTATTGTTCCCAATTGTGGTTGTGACGGTCTGGCAGCGCATCGGTTTTGATATGGTGTTGTTCTTGGCGGGTCTACAAAATGTGCCGCGTGTGCTGCATGAAGCCGCTATGATTGATGGGGCCAATCGTTGGCAGCGTTTCAGGCACGTCACCTTGCCCATGCTTTCGCCGACCACCTTTTTAATTATGACGTTGGCAACGATCAGCAGTTTCCAGATTTTCGATCAGGTCTATATCATGACTTCCCGCACCATTCGCGGGGGGGTGGGCGGAAGTGCCCGCACCTTGTCACTCTATTTATATGAGAGCGGCTTTGGTCAAAGTTCTGATTATGGCTATGCCTCTGCGATTGCCTTTATCCTATTCATGATTATTTTGGGGATCACCATTTTGCAGTTGATTGCCCAACGCCGCTGGGTGTATTACGAAACGGAGTCGGGATAATGATGCAAAAAGCTGCCCGCGACATTCCACCCTCGTATGAGCGGGTGCCGATTCCTCTGCAAGTGATAAGCTACGTGCTGTTGTTCTTGGGAGCGGCTATTATGTTATTGCCG
The DNA here is from genome assembly GCA_024434115.1 of Chloroflexota bacterium. Lineage (GTDB taxonomy): Bacteria > Chloroflexota > Anaerolineae > Aggregatilineales > J027 > CFX10. The sequence goes on along the minus strand of QMIT01000003.1, from coordinate 589,979 downwards.
TTTGTGTGGATGGTCTCGACGGCCTGTAAACCACCCCAAGAACTGACACGCATTCCCGTGACCTTCATCCCCGAAAATCAAGTTTGTCGTGCGAACCTAGAGGGGCTATATGATCGGGTGCCGTTGTTTAACCGATACCTGCTCAATTCGGCACTGACAACAGCCGGACGTACATTGGGTCAACTGGTCACGTGTTCGCTGGCGGCCTATGGGTTTGCACGCTTTAAATTTCCGGGCCGCAATATCCTGTTCGCACTGTGTTTGGCCCTGTTGATGGTGCCCCTACAGGCATTCATTATCCAAGAGTTTATTTTGATTAACGACTTGGGTTGGCGTGATACTTTCTATGCCTTAATTGTACCGGGGACGTTTAGTGCATTTGCCCTATTTTTGCTGCGCCAAGCCTTTCTGCAAATTCCGATTGAGCTTGAAGAAGCCGCCATGATTGATGGGGCCAACCCGCTGCAAATCCTCATTTACATCACCCTACCGCTGTCCGTTCCGGCGTTGGCGGCGTTCGGGGTGATTACCGTGCAGGCGGCATGGAATGATTTTCTGTGGCCGTTGATCGTCTCCTATTCGCCCGAAACGCGCGTACTGCCCGTCGGATTAAGTTTTTTGATCGGCCAGCGCAATACCCCCTTTAACCTTTTGATGATGGGGTCGTTTTTGGGCACGTTGCCGATGTTGATTCTGTTTATTTTGCTGCAACGCTATTTCATTGAGGGAATTTCCATGTCAGGGGTGAAGCGATGAAAATGGCCTTGATTGGCGGGGGAGGTGTCCGTGCGCCGGAGTTTGTGCGTGGGGCGTTGGCCTTTGCCGCCGATTTGGATTTACAAGAACTATGGCTGATGGATATTCACGCTGAACGGCTGAACATCATCGCCCCCTTATGCCAAGAAATCGCTGGTAGTCATTTTAGGGTCATCGCTACCCAAAATTTGGATGAGGCCCTGCGCGGCGCATCCATGATTGTGACCACCATTCGAGCCGGATTTGAACAGGGGCGGGTGCTGGATGAGCGCATCGCCCTTAAACATAATGTCATTGGACAAGAAACAACCGGGCCGGGTGGTTTTGCGATGGCGATGCGGAGTGTTCCTGCGCTGCTGGATGTTGCCGCCCGCGCCGAGATGTTGGCCCCAACCGCGTGGACATTCAATTTTACCAATCCGGCGGGGCTGGTGGCTCAAACGCTGCACATGGCGGGGTATCGGCGTATTGTTGGCATTTGCGACAGTGCCAATACTGCCCAACATGAAGTCGCGGCATGGCTGAAGGTGGATCATGATGCTGTCAAAACCGAGGTGTTTGGCCTCAACCATCTTTCGTGGGCACGGCAGGCAAAGGTTAATGGACGGGATGTTTTGCCGGAAGTATTGGCCGAGGATGCCTTTGTCCAAGCAACCCATCTGCGGTTTTTTGGTGGGCCGTTCGTCCGGCGGATGGGCATGTTCCTAAATGAATATCTCTTTTATTATTACCTGCGCGATGTCGCCCTCAGCCGCTTGCAGGATGAAGAAATCACACGCGGCGAAGAAGTGCAGATGCTCAATCAACGGCTATTTGAAGCCCTACGGGGGTTATCGCCCAAAGACGCTTTTGCGACATATGACGCCTATAATCGCCGTCGCAGCGCCAGTTATATGGCATCTGCCGAAGCGGATGAGACCCTACGTGAGGCCCGTTCCAATCCGACCCAAGATGTCGCACCCGTGCATCAGCAGCAAACCGTTGGGGGCTATGCGGGGGTAGCGTTGCGGACGGGTCTGGCCCTGACGCAAAACCGCCCCCTGCGAATTGGCCTCAATGTGCCAAATGGGACTTCGATTCATGGGATGCGGCCCGATGATGTAGTAGAAGTGACCTGCGAAGTAGATGGCAGTGGAATTCACCCGATTCATATCGGCGACATCCCCGAATCTCATTATTTATTGATGCGGGCGGTCAAACACTATGAGCGTTTGGCAGCGGAAGCGATCCTCAAACGTGATAAGATGATAGCAGTGGAAGCAATGGCGGCCCATCCATTAGTCGGGTCGTATCCATTGGCTGAGACACTGGTAAATGAATACATCGCAGCACACAAACTTGAGGGTTGGCATTAAAGCAATGTTTCCACATTTTGATGTTGTCTGTATCGGTGACTATTTTTTTGACCTGATCTATACCGGACTGCCGGAATTCCCTGAGTTGGGCCGTGAAATCTACAGCCAAGATGTGACATCAACAGGTGGGGCCATGTTTATCACCACCACCTCGCTGCGTCGGTTGGGGGTCAAGGTCGGGTGGCCCGCCATTTTTGGGACGGATTCCTACAGTCATTTTGTCAAAGAATTGGCTCAACAGGAAGGGATTGACCTCAGCCTTATCAAAGAAATCCCGTGCCCCTATCGGCGGATTACAACCTCGCTACCCCTGCAAGGTGAACGAGCCTTTGTGACGTATGTGGATCAGGAACCCGAAGAACGCGATACGCATCGGCTGCACAGTCTCGATAAATGTACCTTCGATCATTTGCATGTTGGTGGGCTGCATACCCTTGAGCAGTTGCCCGATTTGCTGAAAATCGCTAAAGAACGGGATGCCACCACGTCTACCGACTGCCAAGATGTGCCCCAGTTGTATCGGAGTAGCTGCGAATGGCGAGAACTGCTGCGTCATGTAGACATCTTTATGCCCAACATGCGGGAAGCCATGATGATTACCCATCGAGAGGATGCCCGTGATGCCGTCCGGCGGTTGCTGGAATGGGTTAACATCGCTGTGGTTAAAGATGGTGCCAACGGCGCATGGGTGGGTCGTGCGGATGAGATTATTCATGTGCCCGCGTTTAAGACCGGAACCGTCGTGGACACCACTGGTGCAGGCGATTGTTTTAATGCCGGATTCCTCTATGGCTACCTGATTGAAAAAGCCCCCTTAGATCAGTGCCTCCGCTATGGCAATATTTGTGGCGGGTGCTCAGTCACCGGAGTGGGTGGTGCAACAGCGGCCCCAACACATGAACAGCTATTGGCCCATATCGCTTATTACAGCGACTAAATATCGAAAACCCAAATCTGTTATACAATAAGACTAATCCAAAATTCGGGTAATTATTAGGAGAGTCTACCTTGAGACAGGGACAGGTTCGTTTTAGTCGCTGGACGGCTTTATTAATCGTCCTAACTATTGTTTTAAGCCCATTAACTCCGGCATTATCCCATGACCCAAACCATGTCGGCGGTTTAACACAGCAAGGCGGTGGTAAGGGCGGTTCACAGGGCGCAACCGAAACACCCAAGCAGGTCACCGACCAATGGGCCGTCGAATTGCAGGCAGGTGTGAATCCCGATAAATTTGCCCGTGACAATGGGTATGAATTTCTCGGCAAAATCGCCGATCTACCCAATATGTACTTATTCCGTATTCCCCAGACTGACACTCGACTTGACCGAGCGGGTCAGGCGTTTGGCACCTTGACTCGTTCGCCCAATGTCGTATGGTTTGAACAGCAGATCGCCCGACAACAAAGCAAACGCCCCGTGCCAAGCGACCCCGGCCTCGGCAATCAGTGGCATTTGATTAACACGGGTCAAGGCGGCGGTACAGCAGGTGAGGATGCGAATTTAACAGGCGCATGGAATTTGGGCTATGACGGCAGCGGGGTACTCATTGGGGTTGTAGACGATGGCCTTGATACCACCCACCCCGACATCGCTCCCAATTACAACGGCAACGCCAGCTACGACTACAATTTTAATGACCACGACCCCAATCATACTTTAGCGGGCGATGGACACGGGACATCAGCGGCAGGGGTGGCGATGGCAAATGATGATTCCAGCGGGGGGTCATGTGGAGTTGGTTCGGCTTATAACGCCCAAGTCGCTGGCTTGCGATTGATTAGCGCAGGTTCGACGGACGCCCAAGAAGCCAACGCGATGGCGGATGCCCTTGCGACGACGCCGGGTGTGGTACAAATTTCTAGCAATAGTTGGGGGCCAAGTGACAGTGGCTCGGCTCTGGAAGGCCCCGGCCCATTGACGATTGCGTCGTTCCAAAATCAAACCACTAATGGCCGCGGCGGACGTGGCACGATTTTTGTGTGGGCAGGGGGTAATGGTGGCAATGCCGATGATGCTGGCGCGGATGGTTATGCCAGTTCACGTTATACCATCGCGGTAGCGGCTACGACCAATACCGGGATACGCTCCAGCTATAGCGAACCGGGGTCAGCCATTGTGGTGAACGCACCAAGCAGCGGCGGGTCGTTGGGTATCTACACGACTGACCGTCAAGGGAGTGCGGGCTATGAACCCGGTAACTGTACTCCGGACTTTGGCGGGACGTCTTCAGCAACCCCATTAGTATCGGGCATTGTGGCGCTGATGCTGCAAGCCAACCCCAACCTAACATGGCGGGATGTACAGCATATTTTGATTAACACCGCCGAGCGTAATGACCCTAGCAACAGCAGTTGGCTGTTGAACGGCGCAAATCGCTACTATAGCCATTATTATGGATTTGGGCGCGTGGATGCGACGGCAGCGGTCTCGACGGCGTACAACTGGACCAATATGCCCCCCGCCGTCAGCCAAACCTCTGGGGTGATTAATGTCAACGTGGCGATTCCAGACAATAACCCAACCGGCGTATCGAGTACCTTTAATGTCTCAAATTCGACTATTTCGCGCCTTGAACATGTTGAGGTCGTTTTTAATACCACCCATCCCTATCGAGGGGATTTGTCCGTTACACTCACATCGCCACGTGGGACAGTCAGCCAGTTAATCGGCTCGCGTAATGACAGTGGCGACAACTTTGTCAATTGGACATTCATGAGCGTGCATTTCTGGGACGAAGACCCGAACGGGACATGGACAATTACGGTACGGGATAATGCGTCTCAAGACCTCGGCACATTCGGCTCGTGGCAGATTACCCTGTATGGCACGCAGGACACGGATACACTGGCCCTGTTTAATACTTCCAATGGTCAGGTAAGCCTGCTGGAAACCGTCCAAGATTTGCCTGCCAGCACCACCTATAACACGTTTGCTTCTGGAGGCCCCGCGCCAACCGTCAACGGACAGTGGGTGATGGGCGACTGGAATGGCGACGGCATCAAGACCCCCGGCGTTTATGCCTCCAATGGGGTGTTCTATACCACCAACCTACTCAGTACGACGCCCCTTGCTTCATGGACAGGCACTTGGTTTGGCTTGTTTGGCCGTCCAGCCGTGGTAGGGCGTTTCAGTTCTGGCAGCCCCAATGACTGTTTGGGAGTAGTAGACAGCGGCAACTTCCCACCCTTTGGCACGGCCTATGCCATGTACTTCACCTGTAATCTTGCGGGGGGTGCTCCACCGTTAATCTTCCAATGGTTGAGTGTGCTGCTGCCAGATTCACAGGGGCACACTGGTACGGCCCAATTCGCGGCGGGCGACTTTAACAATGATGGAGTGGATACCATTGCCATCCGGCGGAGCGCCTTTATCGCGTTTACCAACACGCCACCGACTACCTTATTGTCAGCCTTTGACCTTGCCCAATATATCGGCACCCCCAGCGCCAATGATTATGGCTATTTCGTCTCAGGCGACTGGAATCGGGACGGGATAGATAGTTTTGGGCTGTTCTATCAAAACGGCTATTTCTATCGCCGCAACGATGTCTCTTGGAACACCGGAATCTACCAATTGCAGCGGGTGGGTAGTCCCATCGGCGCAACCAGCATTCAGGTAGCCTCGTGGCGTAATGGCACCGCAACTGGCTTTAATGCAGGTGAGGCGACAGGCGAAACACCCAACACATCCGTCAACCTCGTGCATCGCTTGATTGAATCGGATGATCCACTTGTCACCCAGACGGGTCAATGGAGTTTCCAATCGGCCCCCTCTGCCAGTGGCGGTGGTTATCTCTACAGCAGTGGCAGTCTGGACGATGTGCTGACGCTCGAATTTGAGGGCACGTCGCTGGAAGTGATTTATCTACAAGGGCCAAGCCTCGGTACATTCACGATTGTGGTAGATGAGGTGGCGGTGCGAACGGTCATTGCGACCAGCAGCGACCCGACCTTTAATGTCCGCAGTGTCATCAACTATCTGGAACCGGGGTCACATATCCTACAGATTGTTCCGGTGCGGGGTGTCATTGCGATTGACGCCTTTGATGTGACCGTCGCTACCGAATAGGACTTTTCGGGGGGAGGGTATGACAACTCTCCCCTTTTTTCTTGAAATTAAAAACTTGAAGGTCAATCGGCCCATGCGGTAAAATATTGACAGATGATTACCCTATAGATTCAGGAAAATTAACATGACCAGCGCCTTCGCAAAAGAAACCATCGCCGTGAAAGATGAAACGACTATCCCCACTACGATGCGGGCGGTACTCAAAGCCACCGCAGGCCCCGGTTTGCAGATGGTACATGATTACCCCACCCCGGTCATCAAAAATGGCGAAGTGCTGGTCAAAGTTGAAGGCGCGTCCATTTGTGGGACGGATTTGCATATCTATAAATGGGACAAGTGGGCCGCCAGCCGACTCAACCCGCCGCTGGTGATTGGGCATGAGATCACGGGGCGGATTGTGCAGGTTGCCCCCGATGTCAAGCGCGTCAAAGTAGGGGATCATGTCTCGCTGGAAAGCCATATCGTTTGTAATGTGTGCCGATTCTGCCGCACGGGTCAGGGCCACATCTGCGAAAATACCCAGATTATTGGCGTAGATCGGGATGGCGGTTTTGCGGAATATATCGCCGTGCCGGAACAAAATGCGTGGGTGAACCCACCGGAGATGCCGATTACCATTAGTGTCCTGATGGAAAATTTTGGCAATGGCGTCCACACCACGATGGCTCAAAACTGCGCCGCCAAGTATGTATTGGTAACAGGTTGTGGCCCGGTGGGATGTATGGCGGTAGCGGTTGCGAAAGCGGCTGGCGCACGAGCGGTCTTTGCTACTGACATCAGCGCTTATCGGCTTGAATTGGCCCGTCGCATGGGGGCGGATCGCATCATTAACCCCCTTGAGGAAAATGTGATTGACGCCTTGATGGAAGCCACCCATGATGAAGGGGTGGATGTGATATTAGAAATGTCGGGAGCACCCAGCGCGATAGATCAAGGTTTTGCCGCGCTCAAACCGGGTGGTGAAGTGGCCTTGCTCGGATTGACGGCCCAGCCCATGACCTTTGACATCAATAACCACATCACGTTTAAGGGTGCAACGGTGCGCGGGATTGCGGGGCGACGCCTTTGGGAAACGTGGTTCCAGATGGAAAGCCTCATTCACAGCGGGGTCGTGGATTTGGGGCCGATGTTGACCCATCAATTTGCGTTGGAAGATTTTGACCTTGCGTTTGAAACTTTTGCGGGTGGCAACAGCGGTAAAGTCATGCTGCGGCCTTAAAGTTTGGTTAAAACGCCACAAAAGATTTTGTTAGAATAGCCCCTCTTGTGCTAATATTCTTTCGTTTTAGCGCAGTCTGTTTTAACTAACTGCATCTATAACCTCTGGTAGCAATGGATAAGCGGCGATATCCGGCAGCTTATCTTTTCATGTATTCGGCAGTCAAAGCAAAGGGGATATTGTCGGATGGCCGATCTCAGCAAAGATGAACTCCTTGATATGTATTATGACATGGTGCTGATCCGTCGCTTTGAAGAAAAAAGCGAGGAACTGTACCAACAAGGCAAAATCGGCGGCTTTCTACACCTGTATATCGGTCAAGAAGCCACAGGTGTCGGTGCGATTCGTGCGCTCCGTCCCGAAGATCATTTTTTCACCGCCTACCGCGATCATGGTGTTGCGATTGCACGCGGCATTGACATCAAAGGTTTGATGGCGGAAATGCTGGGCAAATCAACCGGGGTAAGCAAGGGTAAAGGTGGCTCGATGCACCTTGCCAGTCGTGAACACAATTTCTGGGGCGGCTATGCGATTGTGGGTGGACATTTGCCCCTTGCTGCTGGGGTTGCGCTGCGTGCCCGCTATAACAACGAAGATTTTGGTGTGCTGTGCATGATGGGGGATGGCGCAACCAACATCGGCTATTTCCATGAAAGCCTCAATCTCAGCGCGGTGTGGGATTTACCCGTCGTATGGCTGGTTGAAAACAACCAATATGGCATGGGTACAGCCGTTGAACGTGCCTCCGGCGTGACCGAAATTGTCAAGAAGGCCGCCGCCTATGGCATGAAAGAAGGCCCTCGCGCCGACGGTATGGATGTTTTGGCGACCTACGATGCCGTCAAAGAAGCGATGGAGTATGCCCGTAAGACCGGCCCCGTTTTGATGGAAGCCCTAACCTATCGCTTTGTGGGTCATAGCATGGGCGACCCCGAACGTTACCGTACCAAAGATGAAGTGCGCGAATATCAAGAGGGCGACCCGATTGGCAAGTTTGGTGCATCTTTGACCGCTAAACGGAAGGCCAAGAAGGATGAATTGGTGGCGCTTGATAAGAAGGCCGCTGAAGAAGTTGAGGCTGCGGTGCGCTTTGCCGAAGAAAGCCCCGAACCCACCTATGAAGACTTATTCCGCGATATTTACGTCTAGTTCGTGAGGACGATGCATGATGGCAACACCAGCAATTACGACAACAGCAACGAAGCGCATGACCATCCGCGAGGCCCTAAGCCAAGCCCTGCGCGAAGAACTTAATCGAGATGACCGCGTTTTCCTCATGGGCGAAGAAATCGGCGTATGGGGCGGAACGTATGCGGTGACACGTGGATTTTTTGACGAATTTGGTGAGCGCCGTGTGCGTGATACCCCCATTGCAGAAATGGTCATCGCGGGGGCGGCGGCTGGCGCTGCAATGGCGGGCCTGCGTCCAGTGGCGGAGATCATGACCATTAACTTTGCTTTCTTGGCGTTGGATGCGATTGTCAACCACGCCGCCAAAGTACACTATATGTTCGGTGGGCAGTTTTCTTGTCCCCTCGTGGTGCGTACTACCACAGGCGGGGGGCGTCAATTGGGGGCGACGCATTCGCACAGTCCTGAAATTATTTTCGCCCATTTCCCCGGTCTATATGTCTGCTGCCCTGCGACAGCCTCTGATGCGTATGGCCTCTTGAAAACTGCTATTCGCAATGACAATCCCGTGTTGTTCGTCGAACACAGCACGCTCTATCAAAAACGGGATGAAGTCCCCGCCGATGATCCCGACTACACCCTGCCCGTTGGTAAGAGCAATATCATTCGGGAAGGGAAGCATGTAACGTTGGTCAGCTTCTCCAAAGGGGTACATATCTGCCTTGAAGCCGCCGAGAAATTGGCCCAAGAGGGCATCGAAGCCGAAGTTGTTGACCTGCGCTGGTTGCGTCCTTTGGATACCGACCTGCTGATTGAGAGCTTTAAGAAAACCAACCGCATGGTGGTGGTCGAAGAAGGCCATGCGCTGTTTGGGGTGGGCGCAGAGGTCGCCGCCCAAGTCACCGAAAAAGCGTTCGATTGGATGGATGCCCCCATTAAGCGTGTCACTACCATTGATGCCCCATTGCCCTATGCCCGCGAAATTGAACAGATGGCTCTGCCGGATGCTAATAAAGTAATCGCCGCAGTCAAGGAGATTTTGTGATGGCTGATACCGTGATGATGCCCAAATTGGGCTTTGATATGAAAGAAGGCACGCTCGTTCGCTGGGTCAAGCAGGTGAATGACCCGGTGAATGTGGGGGATGTCATTGCCGAAATTGAAACCGATAAGGCGACAGTTGAAGTGGAAGCCTATGCCAGCGGCATTTTGCGGAAGTGGCTGGTTAACGAAAACACGATTGTTGAAGTGGGTGCGCCGATTGCGATTATCGGGACAGCCGATGAACCGATTGAAGGTGGTTCCGCTCCTGCTACGCCATCTGCTCCGGCTTCTGCTGCTCCGGCCACATCCACTCCCCAAGCGGCTGCACCGAAGGCTGCGAATGGTCACACTTCCTCTGCTCCCGCCCCCGCTCCAGTTAGTGATGAGGGCTATCCCGGCGGCGTCAAGGCCAGTCCGGTAGCGCGTCGGATGGCGGAAGAAAAGGGCATTAATCTCGCCCAAGTTGCTGGCACTGGCCCCGGTGGCCGTGTCATTAAACGCGATATTGAAGGTTTTGCCCCCGGTGTTGATGCGCCTGCTGCTCCAACGGTAGCGCCTGCGCCTACTCAAGCCGCTGCACCGACCTTTGGCACAGCCCCTACTGGTGGGGATATTGAAGAAATTCCGCTCACCCGGATGCGAAAGATTGTTGGTGAACGCACACAGGCCAGTTTCCAATTTGTGCCGCACTTCTTTGTCACCAGCGAAATTGACATGGGGCCGGCTATGGCACTCCGCAAGCAATTAAACGCGGGCTTGACCGATGAACAGAAAATCACTGTCAATGACCTTGTGGTGAAGGCCGCAGCGTTGGCCCTGCGTGAATTCCCGAACCTGAACACCCACTTTTATGGCGACAAATTGGTACGTCACAAACGGATCAATGTCGGGATTGCCGTCGCAGTAGAAAACGGTCTCATCAATGTTGTTTGCAAAGATGCAGATCGCCGCACACTGACGGATATGTCGGTCAAGAACAAAGAGATGATCGCGGGTGCGCGTGAAGGCAAGGTCAAACCGGATGATGTCGAAGGCGCGACCTTTACCGTTAGCAATCTTGGCGCGTATGATGTCGAACACTTCCTTGCCATCATCAATCCGCCCGAAGCCGCGATTTTGGCAGTGGGGTCGGCGCTCGAAGTGCCGATTGTGGAAAACGGTGAGATCAAAATTGGCGTTCGTATGAAAGCTACCGTCAGTGTTGACCACCGTGTCAGCGACGGAGCCGAGGGCGCTCAATATTTGCAGCGAGTCAAGGAACTGCTAGAAAACCCAATGCGGTTACTTATTTAGCCGCGTTTGGAGAGTCAACAAAATTCGAAGGGGCGGTTTACCAAAAATCGCCCTTTTGATTTTTTTGGCAAGCTAGACGCCGCTTTTCCGTCAGATTGGCGTAAGCTAAATGCTGGAAATCCGTGTTTTCAACAGGTAAGATTATAGGCCGCCTGTATAAAAGATTTAGGCTTGAGGAGTTCTAAGAGATATGACGAAGATAGGGCGACGCCGGAACCGGAATGAGGGCGTTCAGTGGCTGGTAATTGGGGTCATCTTAGGCATGGCCTGTTCATTTACGGTTGGCTTTGCGGGTTATGTATTTGGCCTGATCGAATTCAGTTCCGATACATCCGATGGTGAGCGCGAAATCCAAGTGGTGACTCAGACTTCTGATCCATTGCAGGCAAGCCTAACCCCGACGACACCCAGCATTATTGATGTTCCTACGAATGAAGGTCAGACGCCGGAAACACCCGTCCAACCCAGTCAACCCATTGCGACCTTTACCCCAACGGATTTGCCGGGGGTGGCGAGCATGACGCCTGAGGGCGGTGGCGGTGGCGTGTTAGACACTACGAACAGTGTAGGAACTCCTAATCCGACGGGATTTTTGCCAAGCCCACCCACCGAAGATAACTCGGCGGCATTGGCGATTGGAGCCACATCACTTGTTGCTGTTACAGGGGGAACATTCCGTATGGGGACAACGGTGGATGAAGGAACAGCAGCCGTCGCGGAGTGTGTACAGCGGGACGGCGGGACGTGTGAGCTTGCCATGATTATGGATTCCACGCCTGCCCACGATGTCTCGGTTGATAATTTCCAGATTGAACAATATGAAGTCAGCGTCATTCAATATGTGAACTTCTTAAACTATCTGATTCAGCAAAATCCCGACAATGTTCGACCCCATTTAACGGCTTGCAATGGCCCCTGTGCCTTGACCACACAAGACACGGGCGGCGCGGGCAGCGATATTTCCTATAATGCTACGGACGAACGCTATGAGGTGCGGGCTGCTGTAGTTGACCGCTCCAATTACCCGATTACTTTGGTGACATGGCATGGCGCGGATGCTTATTGTCGAGCATTGGGGCGTACCCTGCCAACCGAGGCGCAGTGGGAGCGGGCCGCGCGTGGTCTTACCAATTCGATTTATCCTTGGGGGCCACAGTGGGATGTCAATCGGGCTAAGACCAATCGCCCAACCGAAGATGGCACCGTGCCAGTAGATTCCTATGGGACAGGTACAAGTTTAGGTACCAGCGAGTTTGGCGCTTATAACATGGCGGGGAATGTTGCCGAATGGACAGCCGATTGGTATCAGAACAACTATTACCAACAATTAGCCAACACCGGTCAGGTGACGGTGAACCCAACTGGCCCAATTGGGGGTGATAAGCGGGTGGTGCGCGGAGGTTCATGGAGTAATGTGCCGCTATTTGCCCGCACCGTCCATCGTATTGATTTGTGGGCACCCGGCCAGACCAGCACGTGGGTCGGTTTCCGCTGTGCCGATACTGCCAGTGGGATCAGCACCGTGCCACCCAGTTCTAATACGAGTGTGACAACGAATGTGGCCGCTACAACGCCTGCCCCGGTGACCGATACATCGGGTTCGACGGGGAGTGGGGTCAAGCCGGGGTCTGGGTCGTCATCAACCAGCCCGACAACCGCCAGTAACCCGCCTGCTGGAAATATTCCACCAACAGCAACTTTGGCTGCCCAACAATGAGGTCACTCTTGGTATAATAAGACGGTTATTTTCTCATGACCAGCGATTAGGGGTTTAGCAGTGACTGAAATCGTTGTCCGGCAGGCGACCCTTGCCGATGCACACGCGATTACGGATATTTATTGTTCAACAATCGAGGGGGGCGTCTTTACGCGGCGTAATCCTGATGGGACGCGCACCCCTGTTGCCTATGAAGCCCTCAGCATTTTTGAACGCTATTTGCATGGCGGCGCGTGGATGTCTGTCGAAACCTGCGCGGTGTGGTTGGCTCATCTGTTGCGTTATGGCGATGAAATGCCGCTAGTGGTGCAGGCCGATGGTATTGTCTTGGGCGAGGCTGAAGTTGCTATTGGCAATGAACCCACCCCCTATAACCGCCATTTGCAGATTACCTCATTGCGGATTCATGCTGATGCGGATTTTGACGTATTAGCCATCGCCTTGCTCGATTATGTCAAACAAATGGCACAGGTGATGAAATATCAGCAGGTGCTAGTTTCCGCGCCAGATGCCCCGGAATTTTATCGCCAGCAGGGTTTTACCCCCCTGATCACCCGCCGCACCGCCATCATGCCTGCCAAAGAAGGCCGCGTATTTTATAAAGGCACTGAGATGACGGATTTTAATCCTGATCGCATCAATGGCTGGTCTATGCCGTTGGGGCGCTATCAAAATGCCCGCCACGAATGGGAGCATATTTGGCCCGGTTTTTGGAATAGCGTCCCTGAATTGGTTGAGCCAGAGGTGGCCCGATTTGACGTTACTTTGACCGGGCAGCAGGGGATTTTGATGCTGGAACAAGACCGATTTAATGCGGGATTGGCTCATGTGTCCCTATGGTCGGAAAGGCCATTAACAGGCCATTTGGTCTCATCGGTGCGGGATCGGGCGGCACGATTGGGCTATCAGGAATTGATGATTTTGGCGGATGATACGGTGATGGGCTTGGTTGAGCCAGAAGCCACCGATGTACGTGATAGTCAGATTGTGTTCGCTTGGCGCGTCAATATATAACAGCATCGTCTAAATTGCCATTAGTCCGGCCAGTGAAACGGTATGCACTTGTCAAGTGGTGTCATCGGTTATGGTGGAAAGCCATAATTGACCGTTAGCCATGCGGAAATGTGATAGGGGCAGTTCATGAGCATTTCGCTCAAGTATGAAGACCCAGAGACATTTGACCTGATTGCCGGGGTATGCAATCGCCATCAGGTTGATCCGGGTTACCCTGACCCTGAGTGGACTGGCGGTATAGAAGATTTCTTTCGCAATCTGCTGGCGGAGTACAAAGGCACACTCGATAAAGAAGGCCTCACAACGTATTTGGATAAAGCAATGGCTGAAGCCTTTATCGCCTATGGAGAACGTCCACGTTGGATTCAATCAGCGGATTGGCCCTTTCACAATGGAAAACCAATGATTTTTGTGGGCCAAATAGATATTCCCGGAGAAGTGGGCGGGTTTCATGACGATACAAGTTTTTATATCTTTCATCCACAACCGACGTTTTCAGATGATGAATGTGTCGTAATCACTCAACAGTATTAGCCGCATTAAGGTAATAAGGCAAAGTTCAAACATCATGATCTATTCACCGATTGATTATCATACCCACACCAACCATAGTTGGGATTGCCGCATCCCCATGCCCGAAATGATTCGGGCGGCGATGGATATTGGCCTCAAAGAAATCGCCTTTACCGACCACTTTGACCAGTTTGATGAAAGTCTGCGTCGGCCCAAATATAACTCGGCGGTCTATTTTGAGACGCTGAATGTTTGTCGGGCCGAATTTGAGCCGGGGGGCATCACCATTCGCGCCGGGGTTGAGGTTGGTGAACCGCATCTGTATGGTGAGCTTGTGCGCCCCGTATTGGAACAATCTCCGTATGATGTGGTGCTGGGCAGCCTGCATTTTGCCGAAGGCCTCAGCATGTCGGACGCGACCTTTTTCCAGAAATATCCCCTCCAAGAAGCCATGAAACGTTACTTTGGCGAAATGGCTGAGATGGTCAGAAAAGGTGGGTTTGATTTGTTGGCCCATCTGGATTTCCCAAAACGCCGGGCCTATAAAGTGTATGGCCGTTTTGACCTGCGTGAATTTGAAACCGAAGTACGTGAGGTTTGGCAGGCGTGCATTGAAAACAACATCGGCATCGAAATCAACACAGCGGGTTTGCGCCATGATGTCAATCAACTCCATCCAACGGTGGAAGCCCTGACGTGGTATCGAGAAATGGGCGGTGACATCTTGACCATTGGCAGCGATGCCCATCGGCCTGCGGATGTGGCAGCGGGAACGAACCTCGCGCTTGAAGCGGCGCTGATGGCTGGATTTGACAGTGTGACCAGTTATGAAAGTCGCCAACCTGTCGGACGACTCTCTATCGTTCCAATTCTCTAACTTGCTTGCGTCATTGGCGATAATCCTGCACAATCTATGAAAATGTTTTGGTATGGAGTCATCGCTAATGCCGGAAACCAAACACCTTCAACACAGCATCACCAGCGGGCATGTTTGGGTGGTAGTCAACGAGACCAGCCATGTTCCAGCGTTTTGGGCACATCCCCAATATGGCGGGCCATTTCCCGGTATCGTCTTGCTTCATGACGATTGGGGCATGGACGCCCATATGCGAGCGCGGGTTCACCGCTTTGCCGAAATTGGTTATTATGTCATCGCCCCCGATTTGTTTGAAGGCCAACGCGCCAATTCTCAGTTGGAAGCAGATGCCCTTGAAATCTATTTTAAAGATTTGGCACTGCCCAAAGTTACAGCGGCCCTGCAAGCGCTTGAGACCCACCGCAAATGCAACCGGAAAATGGCGGTGGTCGGTTGGGATTTGGGCGCTGAACTGGCGCTGCAAGTGGCCCTACAGCGGCGTGATATTATGGCCGCCGTCGCGTTTTATGGTGACCCGACTGGCTTCTTTGGTCAATTGTCCCAGCTAAACTGTCCGGTGATGGTCATCAATGGGGCCGAGGATGAGCTAACCCACCGTACCGAGGCACGACTGCGGGCTGAACTGGCGGCAGATAACAAGCCCCATCAGGTGTTGACGTATCCCGGTGCGCCGCACGGATTTTTCAACGATATGACCCCCACCTATGTTCCCGAAGCCGCCGAAGACGCATGGTTTAATGTTTTAGCCTTTTTGGAAACCTATCAGGGCAAACCACCTGCCCCGGATATGAATGGGCAAAATTTTTGGTCAGGTCGCGTATATTAATTTGTACTAATGAGCTTTGACAAGCTAAAATAGCAACAGCTTGCATATTTTCTATGGGGGTCGCCTATGATGATTTGTACCAATTGCGGGTATCAAAATTCAGATGAGAAAACATTTTGTGATCGCTGTGGGGTGGCGCTGGGGGTAATTTCGGTTGGAACCAAACAGCTTGGCACCGATGATTTATCTTCGGGTAGTGAAAAACTGGGGGATGAACATATTGTGATTATTCACCTTCCCGGCGTAGATGATCCACTGGCGATTCGGGTAGACGAAAAAATTGTGTTTGGGCGCTCTGGTGGTGAAGCCTCCGAATTCTCGCTGCTCAATTTGGATACCTATGATGCTGAAAATAAAGGGGTGTCGCGGCGTCATGCCAGCCTTACCCGCGAAGGATCGCGCCTCTATTTGACTGACCTCGGCAGCACCAACCACACTTTTTTGAATGGTCAGCGCGTCTTGGAAAACGACTTTTTGGTCGTGCGAGACGGCGATGAACTGCGCTTGGGACAGTTGGTGTTGAAGCTGTTCTACAAATAGATTGACGAACAACATCAAATAAATTGATGGACAATCTCCTTGAAGTTTTCCGGCTCGGCACTGTTGCATACACCGACGCATGGGCCATGCAAAAATCAATGGCACAAGAACGGGCGCATCACCACCGACCCGATGCTTTGCTGCTGCTTGAACACCCCCATACCTATACGCTTGGCTCATCTGGCAAATTGGAACATCTGCTCATGGATGAGGCCGAGCGCACCCGACGTGGTGTATCAGTTTATCATGTAGATCGCGGCGGGGACATAACTTATCATGGGCCGGGGCAGTTGGTGGGTTATCCAATTGTGCGCCTGCCTGACAGCGACCCTAGCCAAAAACGCTCACTGGATGTGGTGGCTTATGTGCGTCAATTGGAAACGATGCTGATTGAATCATTAGCTGAGTTTGGCATCGTAGGGGAGCGATTGGCCGGATATACGGGGGTGTGGGTAGAGGTCGAAGGGGTTCTTAGCAAGATTGCCGCGATTGGGGTAAAAGTGACCGCGCACCGTGTCACGCAACATGGTTTTGCCCTCAATATCAACACCGACCTCGATTATTTTCGCGGGATTATCCCCTGTGGCATTCCCGACAAGCCCGTGATGAGTATGGCGGAAACCTTAGGGTATCCCGTAAATTCTTCGCCTGTGATGGATGCGGTTGAAAAGGCTTTTGCCAACACCTTCGGCTATGAAGCAGTGCGGATTGGCGCGGTAGATATGAACGCATCCTAGCCCCCCAACCCCCTCGCTACGCAGTGGAGAGGGGGAGCAAAAGGTTTGAATGGGAATTCAGTTTCGGCCAGTCTGCAAAAATTCATCACTTAGGCTCTTTAGTACGGACGTAGCGTGCCACGTCCCTACGAAGGCGTGGATGACTGGGTAGACATTCTCCAAGCGCTTTTGCCAATTACTGACCTAGCCTTAAAGCTGTCATGCTAAATTTGGCTGGAAAGGCGGGTTAACCAAGATGAGCATCGCTATAGGCGTTTCCCTCCTCGCTTGCACGTGACATCAGAACCACTATAATTCCATCATCATCACACCACGCAGGAGACAATAGAATGCAACATCTGGTGGGCCAGACGCTGGGTCAGTATGAACTCAAGTCGCTCCTCGGTGAAGGCGGTATGGGCACGGTCTACCGGGGGTATCACGCCGCGCTAAAACGCGAAGTCGCCATCAAGGTTCTGCTGCCCCAAATTATCTCGCAGCCCGGCGCACTCGAACGTTTTGTACGTGAGGCGCAGACCGCCGCAAGCCTTGAACATCCGCATATCGTCCCCATCTATGATTATGGTACACAAAACGGCCTCAGTTATGTCGTGATGCGCCTGTTGACGGGTGGTTCGTTGGCAGATCGCATGGCGTACCGCGTTGAACACAATGGCGCATTACCCACCTTGACCGAAGTGGCACAAATCACCCGCGAATTGGCGGACGCATTGGATTATGCCCATCAACGCAACGTCATTCACCGCGACATCAAACCTAATAATGTGATGTTTAATGAAAGTGGTATGTCGTTTTTGGTGGATTTTGGCTTGGCGCGGTTGAGTGAAGCGAGTGTCGGTCTAACTACGCAAAACACCCTGCTTGGCACGCCGATGTATATGGCCCCCGAACAATGGCAGAGTGCTAAAGTTGGACCCGCCGCCGACCAATATGCTCTGGGGGTGATTGTCTATGCGCTGCTAACCGGACAAACGCCATTTAGTGGCGACACGCCGTTTCAACTGATGCACGACCATTTGTATACCCCACCACCACCAATCCTCAACCTGCGGGCCGATTTACCCAAGACCGTACAGGATGTATTGGCAAAGGTATTGGAGAAAAATCCAGCAGATCGTTATGCCTCGGTTTCGGAATTTGCGCGTAAATTGGAGGAAGCAAGTCAAAGCCTGCCTCCGATGGAAGCGTCGGGCTTTTTTGTCCTTAACATTTCCTCGCTGCCCTCCATGCCGATTGTCACCTTTACGCCGCCCGCCATACCCCAAACGGCAAGTCCAGTGGCGACGACGCCAATGGAAGCCCCTGTGACCAAAGTTGCCCGCATTTCGCATCATCGCGCCGCACAGCTTACATGGGCGGGGGTGGCGGCGATGCTGCTGATTTTTGTGGCGTTGATTTGGTTTTTATCTAATCAAGATGATGATAACGGCGGCAAGGCTGAGTCGAATATTTCAGCAAGTTCGACGCCTACTGACGTGCCGCCATCACCCACGACGACCCCCAGCCCAACCGAGACATCGAGTAGTACGCCCTCGCCAACCAACACCTTGACGGCCCGTGAAATCGCACAGGCCCGGCTCGATGCACAACAAACCGAGACACAGTTTGCCCAAGCGACTCTTAATGAAGAGGCGACTATCAGCTTTGAGATGGCGGCTATCGCGCAGGAAACGGCACATGTTGAACAGACGATTTTGGCCCTTTCGGCAACGGCCACATTCACTGCCAGCAGCACATTTACTGCTTCGGCAACTTTTACCTCTACTCCGACGCGGCGAGCCACCCGCACCTCAACGCCCCGCCCTAGCCCAACCGCTACACGCACGCTGATTGCCACTCCTATGTTGGCTACCTGTACCATTTCGACGGAACGCGAGGATGTGTCTGTGCGTCAGGATTTGAGACTCGAAATGCCGCCGATTACGTCCCTAGAAAGCGGTCATGATTATCCGGTTCGCGGGCAGGCCAACGATTCGACAGGGCAAAGATGGTGGCTTTTGGGGGAAAATGCCATTCAAAATGTGAACGCGCCCGGATTATGGGTGTTCAGCGGGGATGTTGAAGCAACAGCGGGATGTGTGGAAAATATGCCAATCGTGCCAACTCCACCACCGCCGCCGGGACAATGATAATGATCTAACGCCCGCCCAATCACTTCTCAATGGCTTGGGCGACGAACCACCTATGCCGTTCGCGCATCCGTTTTTCGGCGGCTTCATCAGTGGCCCATTCGGGAATTTTGAAAGCCGGACGGAGCGCGGCGCATAAATCCCAATAGGGCAGGTTAGTGTAATCAAGCGTTATCAAAGATTGATATATCTGCGTAAATTCCAACATGGCCTCAACACCGAATGCCCATAAAATTTCGAGGCGGCTGTTGGCAAGATCAGCTAATGGATCGCCGGTACGGGCATCTTCCCAATCAATAATTGCCATCACTTGACTCCCACGCCACAACAGATTTCCGGGCCAAAAATCGCCATGCAGCAGGACGGATGGGTTGTGCTGGGTTAAAGGCCAGACCGACTCTAAAACGTCTCGAATCCGGCCCTCGCCGATGGAATCATCCATTTTTGCGGGACGCTGCTTGAATTTATTGTCGGCTTGACGGGGCAGAAAGTCGAAATCGGCAGCGGGCAGTTGATGAATTTGGGCGAGATGGGTGGCGATTTGGCGCAGATAGCCCGGTAAATTTTTGGGCGCGAAATCGGTTGCCCCCTCTACAAATTCGATCACAAGGTAAGGAATGGGGAAAATCTCGCAGGAGGTGTCCAGATAATAGGGGGCGGGCACGGCTAATCCGGCTGATTTGAGATGCTGCAAAAGTTTAAATTCATCGGCGGCGACCTGTGGATTTTGCTGGCGGTCTATTTCCCCATGCAGCCGGACGATCATTTTTTGGGTTTGACCATCGGCGTGGGCCATCTCAATCGCCACGATTTGTGCCGAGACGCCACCCGTCAAAGGCCATGCACGCACCAGACGGCTGTGGGAATCCATTTTTTGGACGAGGCGTTCAAAGGGTTCGGTTGTCAACATAGGATTTTTTGCAGGGCATGGACAAGGGCATCAGCGTCGGCGGGGGTGTTATAACCCTGAAACGAAACGCGGACGTATTGATTACCGCCCCACGTCACAATCGGCACTTCGACGCGAAATTCGTCATACAGACGGGTTTTTAGGACAGCGGGATCGCAGGGAGGCAGCGGGACGGTAATCATTTGGGCGAACCAGTCCGGCGAATCGGGGCAGATGGGAGGGAGGCCAAATAATCCAGCTAGGCGGCCTCGCATGTCGCTTGCCATTTGGTGACAGCGCAGGCGTACCGCATTCCAATCGTGTTCCTGCTGAAAATCAATTGCGGCGGGGACGGACAAAAACGCCGAGGGTTCGCGTGTGCCCTGCCATTGATTACGGTTTACGAAAGTCAGGGTCTCATTCATATCGCCCCAACTGACGATGAGAGGATTGATTTGGTCATGCAGGGCGGGACGTACCACCAAAAATGCTGCACCTTTGGGGGCACACAGCCATTTATGACAATTCCCCGTGTAGGCATCCGCGCCGATGGTCGCTAAATCCAGCGGAATTTGGCTGGGGGCATGTGCGCCGTCTACGATGGTCAGGATACCCGCTGCACGGGCGCGATGGCAGATTTCGGCTACCGGGAAAGTTAAGGCGGTTGGGGAGGTAATGTGGCTGATAAAGATGACACGGGTGCGCGGGGTGACGGCACTCCAAAAAGATTCGACAAAATCCGCATGGGTGGTGACGGGCAATGGGATCGGGTGGTGGATATAGATTGCCCCAGTTTGGCGGCACACGAACTGCCATGTCAGATCACAGGCCCCATATTCATGGTCGGTGGTCAAAATTTCGTCCCCCGGCTGTAAATTCAGCGAACGGGCGACGGTGTTGACCCCGGCGGTGGCGTTGGGGACAAAAATTAGGCTGTCGGCGGGGGCATGGAGATAATCGGCGAGACGGGCACGGGCCTGATCCATTAAACTATCGAAGCGCCGTCCCAAAAATTCGACGGGTTGGCGTTCGAGTTCCCATTGCCAGCGTTGATAGGTTTCAAAAACGGGTTTTGGACACGCCCCAAACGAGCCATGATTGAGAAAGGTCACGGTGGGGTCGAGGAGAAATTGGTCACGCAAAGGGCATTTACTTCCTAACTAAAAGTCTAAAATCACACTAAATAACCTACCAAGTTTTAGGATTGCGGATTTGATGTTCTGACACAACGAAAACTGAATGCGACCTGACCAAACTCTGCTTGCGCCACTGTTCTCGTCCAGCCAGCAGTATGATATGCAAATGCTAAATATGCTCCGCCTTTTACTACTCTAAAATCTACTAACCGAAAATTTCGGTTATCGCTCCATATACGTGTTGAAGTCCATTCAGCTAAATTTCCTGTCATGTGATAAGCACCTACCCAACTTTGACCTTCTGGCAATGTATCAATAGGAGCAGTCTCAGAGTACCCGTCGTCCCATAGGTAGTTAGCAACGTTTGAAGAAGGGCAATTTACGTCACAGAAATTGACCCTGTTGCCGTCAAATTCATTCCCCCATGGAAATATTAACCCTTGAGGCCCACGCGCTGCATACTCCCATTCTGCTTCAGTGGGCAATCGGCCATCTCGCCACGCACAGTAGACAGCGGCGTCAATAATAATTCACAAGCCTAATAGGAAGAGTC
The DNA here is from genome assembly GCA_024434115.1 of Chloroflexota bacterium. Lineage (GTDB taxonomy): Bacteria > Chloroflexota > Anaerolineae > Aggregatilineales > J027 > CFX10. The sequence continues at coordinate 568,179 of QMIT01000003.1, read as the reverse complement.
GTGGGTTCTGGTGGCTGGTTAGGCGACGGATCAGTTATGCACACATCTGCCTGTACACATTCTATATAGGCTTCAATGGAAACCTCAAATTGATCAAGATAGAAACTTTCGACAGAGACTGTTATGGGTGCCAACACATCTTGAACTTCTCTAGGGCACGGATAATTGACATCATCTGGTCTTAGGCTTTTGCAGAGTTCAAATTGCTCTTCATTGGTGAAGCCCATGACGAAGGTGCCACTTGGAACAAAAACCATAGGAATCCCTTTTTCATCATAAAAAACCTGTGGTTCCGAATCCAAGATTGATGGGGTCGGGGTCGAAATTTGAGAGAATGCAACGTTATGATTGTTACCTCTCCCCAAAAACGCCATTAGTATTACCGAGAGGACGCAAAAGGAAATTTTTGAGATACGAATAATCATAAGCCTCTCTCCGAATTATTATTCATTATCGGGCAACTCAGCGAGTAGGCGTTTCCACGTTTCGAGTTCTAGGGCAAGGGCTTCGGTGATAATTTCATCAAAATCCATATTTTGGGCTTCCATTTGTGATACTGGATGCATCGAGCTACGTTCCCACCCTCGCTCAACTATGATTTGGTTATATTTCTCTTGAAATTTGTCTCCCTGAACAGCTTCCAGTAGATGACATACGAGATTAAAAGTGTGGATAAAATTCAGAACGGGATGCGACTGAACACTGATATACATATAAGGTCGTTTCTGAACATGCTCCAATGTTCCGATTATTTTCTCAAATTGCTCACGTTGAGTCATGGATGCTGTACCTCCAAGATACGCCCGGCCATGCTATTCATTGTTGGATAACTCGGCGAGTAGGCGTTTCCATGTTTCGAGTTCTAGGGTAAGGGCTTCTTGAATAATCGCATCTTTTGCAAGCCCTTGACGTGCCATCAGAACTACCGGATGAAGCGCATTATTAATTTGCCAATTTCGCTCCATCTGGATTTTTATATACATATCTTGATAGCTTTTATCAATTTCCGCCGCTTCACATGCAAGTTTAAATCCCCAGAGAAAATGGAGAACAGGCGGTACATCCTCTCCAAAGAAAAGTCTAGGACGTTGACGAACTTCCTCTAGACTTTCCAGTAGTTTTTCGATAATTTGTTTGTTCGTCACGGATTCCGCACCTGCACAATCCGCCCATTCACATTGACGTTGCCGTTGTTATCGCCCTGCAAATTCCAATCCCCACGTGTGCAGAGGCTCAACCAGAAATCACCCCGCACGCGCAGACCGGGTAAATTTTGGGCGGCGGCTTGTTTGTAATGCGAATCACGGCGGAGTTCGGCGACTCGTATGGTCAACTGCTCCTCGGTAATGCCATTTTGACCGGGCTTGGAACGGGATGGCACACCCAACTGCTGCTCGGCGAGGCGCACAAAAGAATGATTGGGGCCAAAATTAATGCCCATATCAAACAACAGGGCCAATGTGAGGGGCAGCTTTAATTCACGCGGCTGGACATACCCGACATAGACCGCATCCCAATATTTTTCGGTGGCGACGGCGTTTTGGGCTTCACGCATCTCTTTTTCTTCGGCGGCCTTGATGAGCAGGTTTTTAAAGCGCTCGTCATTACGGAGGGCTTGGTCTTTGCGGACGACGGCCTGTTCATAGACTTTCAATGAATCGGCGACCCGACCATTGGAGAGTGCCCAATAGCGACGCAGCACGGTTTCGAGACTGCTGGATGCTAGTGTGAATTGGAAAAGACCGTAACTGACAATCCCCGCATCATAATTGTTGAAGGCGGCATATCCGCTACCCTCGAATGCCCCGGTGATGGCATAGGCGGCTTTTTGGATGCGCTGAAGGTCGTTGGGCGGCGGGGTAGGCTTGTCGGGTTCGCTGGATTCGCTGCGGGTCAGGGCGAAGGCACTAAACGCGACAAGTCCATACCCATAGGCGGCACAATCGCCATAAATCGCTACGCCGTCATCGCGTACCCACCCGGTGCGATTATCGGGGAAGCGCAAATTAAACCACTGATGGACTTTGCCATTGGTCGCCGTACCCCCTTCATCCTTTTTGACATCCAAGATGGTGAGAACGGTTTGATTGACGGGGGCAGAAAATAAAACTGCGTAGCCTGTGCCGGGGCCGTTGCGAACATTAAAACTGGTGGCGGTGGTATCGGTAGGGCGGATGATTGCAAAACAGGTTTCGTTTGCCATGTTGCCTTATCCATTGCTCAAATGTACAATTATCAGAAATATTTGTTCTATAGCGGTTGCTAGTCCTCTCAAATTATAGAGCCATTTTGCGGATTGTGTTTAGTCGGTGGGGTGAAAAGCGGCAATGCGCCAAATTGACCTTTTATGACCTTTTAAAAATGATTAAAAATGAGAAAAAACTGTTATCAGACTATCCTTTGAAATTTTTTAGAGTATAATGAATACAGTTTCCCCTGTCTTTCAATCTTGAACAGGAAAGTGTTCACGCCCTATGGCTACAACCGCATTACCCTCCTCTACATCCTTTGATTTCAGAACCACCGTGTCGGACAATCGCCTCAAAGCATTGTGGCGTCTGATGACCGGCTTCCGTCTCCTCTATGGCGGTGCGACCCTTGCATTGGGGTTTGCCGCTATCTTTAAGACGCTGACGTTTTTGCTGCTGGCCTATTTCATTGACGATGTACTCGAAAAGCGCAATTTTGAATTTATCGGTCTCGTAGCGGTAGGCTTTGTCGCCTTGGCGCTGATGGAAGGCGGGTTTACTTTCCTCAGTGGGAAGTGGGCCGCCCGCACCGCCGAGGGAGTCACACGGCGTCTGCGGAATTTCCTGTTTGACCATGTGCAGCGGTTGTCGTTTAGGTATCACGACAAACATCAGACGGGTGATCTGTTGCAGCGTTCGACCTCGGATGTGGACGCGGTGCGCCTGTTCCTTGCTGACCAAGCGATTGGCGCGGGTCGCATCGTGCTGCTGTTTGTAGTCAATTTTACCGCTATCGCCCTGCTAAATTGGAAGCTGGCACTCGCCTCGGTTGTCGTCATCCCGCCCATTCTGGTCGTCTCGGTGTTCTTCTTCCGGCGCATTGAAAAAAGCTATGAGAAGTTCCAAGAACAAGAGTCGGTACTCTCAACCATCCTCCAAGAAAACCTCACCGGGGTGCGCGTGGTGAAAGCCTTTGCACGTCAACAGTGGGAGATGGATAAGTTTGAGAAGGAAAACTTTGAAAAGTATAAGCGGGGGCGCAAGCTGACCATCAACCATGCCTATTTCTGGCCGACCACCGACATCATTTGCAGCTTGCAGATGCTAGGTGGGTTTATCTATGGGGCAACCCTAGCAATTGATGGTGAAATCTCACTGGGCACATACTTGGCTTATGCGGGTATGGTGGTCTGGCTGATTTGGCCCATCCGCAATCTGGGACGATTGATTACCCAGATGTCCATTGGCCTTGTGTCGTATGGGCGTGTGATGGAAATGATTAAGGCTGACCGTGAATTGCTGACTGGCATAAACCAAGCACCGCATGGTGAGGTTAAGGGTGAAATCGTATTTGATGATGTGAGTTTTGAATACGATAAAGATGTGGCCGTGCTGCATAACATTAGTTTTGCGGTGAAACCCGGTCAATCCGTCGCTTTGATGGGGCCAACGGGGTCGGGCAAGACGACGGTAGTCAATCTGCTGCCACGTTTCTATGAATACACCAGCGGCAAAATTACGCTGGACGGCATTGAGCTTAAAGAGTATTCCAAAGAATTCCTACGTGACCAGATTGGCATTGTGGAACAGCAGCCCTTTTTGTTCTCCCGTACCATCCGCGAAAACATCACCTATGGCGTGTCGCGTGAGGTATCGGATGAAGAGGTTGAAGCCGCCGCCCGTGCCGCCGCCATCCATGAGGTGATTTTGACCTTCCCCAAAGGCTATCAAACGCTGGTGGGGGAGCGTGGGGTTACGCTGTCGGGTGGTCAAAAACAACGGGTCGCCATTGCACGCACCTTGCTGAAAAACCCTCGCCTTTTGCTCTTGGATGATGCTACGTCGTCGGTGGATACGGAAACCGAAGGCGAAATTCGAGAAGCTCTGCAAAATCTGATGGAGGCACGCACAACGTTTATCATCGCACACCGCATCCAAAGTGTCATGAATGCCGATCTGATTCTCGTGTTGGACAAGGGCCGGATTGTCCAGCGGGGTATCCACGATGAATTGGTTGAACAAGACGGCATCTATCGCCAGATTTATGACATGCAGGCACGTATCGAAACTGAACTCGAAAAGGAAATAGCTAGTGTCTGATAACTATCGTTTCGAGGAAGAAGAGTTTAATACCCAGTTTAACGGCCAGACGCTGATACGCATTTTGCAGCAGGTCAGGCCACATTGGAAATGGGTGACGGGTTTTTTGGTCATGATTATGAGTGTGGCAATGTTCGACTCATATCTGACCTATCTGGGCAAGCGTATTATTGACGAAGGCATTGTCCCCGGTGATAAAGACGCCCTTGTGCAAATTGGGGCGCTCTACATCGGGATTATGTTGGTGCTTTCGGCAGGGGTGTTCGGGTTCATCTATCTGGCAGGGATTCTGGGCCATTTGGTGCAATATGACCTGCGGAAAAAGATGTTTGACCACCTGCAACAACTGTCGTTTTCCTATTTTGACCGCACCCCAGTTGGCTGGATTATGTCGCGTGTCACCTCCGACTCGGAGCGTGTGGCGCAGTTGGTGACATGGGGCTTGCTGGATACGACATGGGGTATCGTGAACACGATCACTGCGTCGGTTTTCATGTTTTTCATCAACTGGAAGCTGGCGATTGTGGTGCTGGTGATGATCCCGGTGTTGATGCGAACCTCGGTGTGGTTTAAGAAACGCATTTTGGTTGAGTTCCGACAAGTACGCAAATTCAACTCGGAGATTACGGGGTCGTATAACGAAAGCATCACGGGGGTGCGGGTCACAAAATCCAACCGCCGTGAGGAAGCCAATCTCAAAGAATTTGAAGTGCTGACGGATGGCATGTATAACGCCAGCTATCGCGCTGCATGGTTTTCGGCCTTGTTCCTGCCAGCGGTACAGGTCATCAGTGCCGTCGCGGTTGGGTGTGTGGTCTATTTTGGTGGATTACAGGCCAAGACGGGTGGCATGACCATCGGCGGTATCCAAGCGTTTGTGGCCTATATCACGTTCATGATGTGGCCGATCCAAGAAATGGCACGTGTTTATGCTGAGTTGCAGCGGGCCATCGCGTCGGGTGAACGGATTTTCTCGCTGGTAGACGCCGCTCCCGATGTTACCGACAAGGAAGGCGCGATTGACCCCGGTACACTGCGCGGCGACATTGAGTTTGATGATGTGACGTTCTACTATGAAGAGGACAAGCCTGTGCTGAATAATTTCTCGCTCAAGATTAAGGGCGGGGAGACGATTGCGCTGGTTGGCGAGACAGGGGGTGGTAAATCCACCATCCTGAACTTGCTGTGCCGCTTCTACGAACCGAAGTCGGGGCAAATTCGCATCAACGGGCGGGACTATCGTGATTTTACGCTACACAGCATCCATTCGCGTTTGGGGATTGTGCTGCAAACGCCCCATCTGTTTTCCGGCAACATCCGCGAAAACATCCGCTATGGACGCTTAGGGGCGACGGATGCCGAGATCGAAGATGCCGCCAAATTAGCCGGGGCGCATGAGTTTATCATCGCGCTGGAAAAGGGCTATGAAGAAGAAGTGGGTGAAGGCGGAAATCTGCTTTCGGTAGGCCAGAAGCAACTCATCAGTTTGGCAAGGGCGGTCTTGGCGCAACCCGACATTTTCATCATGGATGAGGCGACCAGTTCAGTAGACACGCTGACCGAACATCTCATTCAGAAGGGGATGGAGGAGTTGATGTCGGATCGGACGAGCTTTGTCATCGCGCACCGTCTCTCGACCATCAAACAGGCGGATCGGATTTTGGTGATCGAGGGTGGGAAGATTATTGAGATGGGGTCGCACGCCGAACTCATCCATCAACGCGGGCATTACTACAATCTGTATACCCGCCAGTTCCGCAAGGATTTGGAAGTCAAGTACGACATCTTCAAGACCAGCGAGCAAAAAGTCGTGGGCATTGAAGAAGGGGCGGCTGAAGAATCACTGCCGGACGCGGTGGGGTTGTAGAGTAACTATAACGCCAGAGGGTCAAACCCTCCGGCTATGAATAAAAGAAAAGCCTCATCAAATGAGGCTGAAAGAACGGGTAAATGGCGCACACAAGGTCATTTACCCGTCTTTCTGCATTGGAACACGGGGCTAAAGCCACCGTGCTGAAGTTAGTTCAAGACGCAGGATAAGAACCACTCAAGGTCATTTATAGCACTCGTGTGACTTTTAAGAAGCCATCGTGGGATTCGTTGGCCTCTTCAATAGATTCCTGCGATCCTAACACAACCACCTCCCCCGCCTCGGCCACTTTGTCGAGGACGTTGGCGAAGGCTTTGAAATCGGCGACGGTAGTGGACAGCACCTGTTCGCGGCGGATTTGGCGTTTTTCGTCGCTATCCCCCGACAGATAGCGCAGCATGGAGTTATAACCTTTGGCGTCGGGCAGTTGATAGGTGTCCATCGCGCCGATGATGCCGATAATCGCTTTGGTCACTTCTTCCTGTGGCAGATCGAGTTGGCGTAGGAAATTGGCGGTGGCATCATAATTATCCAATGAGCCAATGAGGTTAGGGTCACGATAGGACAAAAAGGTAAAGACGCCAGAGCGGAAATCAAACACGCTAAATCCGCCATAGGCCCCGCCCTGTACGCGGATTTTGTCCCACAGCCATGTCGTGCCGAGGAAACGATTAATCACGTCCACCGAATTATGCAGTTTATAGCCGAGGTCGAATAGGTTTGCACCCTTGCCCACATAATTGACCTGTGCCGGAATGGTCAGCCCTTCGTGATACCCCCCTTTGGGGCGTGACCACTGCTGGGCTTTTAGCTGCACCGCTGGCAAACCCGATAGGAAATGGTTGAGGCTGGGTCGGATTTTGGCCCAATTCGCGCCGTCCAACGTCACATTGCAAATGACGGCATTCCGATTGACCAGCAGGCGGCGGATGTCCTCCAACGTTTTCAGGACGGCGGGCCAATCTTTTTCAATCTTTTCGGCAAGGTCACGCAGGAAGAACAGGTAATTGACACCGCTCATTTGCTCGCTGGCCCATGACGCTTCATTAAAATGGGCACGTAGACGGGTATTGACAACGATATGCCCCGCCGGAACGACCTGTGCTTCCTGACCCGCTTTTTCTTCCAAGACCATCTGGAGGAAACGTTCGGGGTTATCGAGATTGACCGTTAGCAGGACATCGCTCAGAATCGCCAAAAGGTCATCGGTTTGGGCGACGGTGGATTTGCCGCGCAAAAACAGCCATGCCGTTGAACGATTGGTTTCCTGCACGACGGAGGTATAGGTCGCGGTGTCAATGCCACCCGTCTTACGGCCAATGCGCTGAGAGAGTTTGACAAAATCCTCAGTCGCCGTCCCCATCTCAAACAGAGCACGCCCAAACAGGCTCACATAGGACAGGTATTCTTGTGGTAGCGCATACAGGTTAAACCCGACATCCAAATAGGTGATGCCGTTGGTGAAAATGTCGTGATAGAGGACTTTGCTACCCTGTTCCTCCAAAATTTCTAGCGGCACGATCTTGTTTTGGCGATCAATATCACTCAATTGGAGGACGGGAATCTTGGCAAGCGCTTCGGGGGTGTCGGGCGTTTCTTGGGCCAGTTTCAATTGACGGGTGTTTTCGATAATCGCCTTGACATCGGCCTCGCTCAATCCGGCTTTGATTTTTGCCAAGCGGGCGACCTCATCATCTTCCAAGCGCTGACGATATGCAGCGTCATGTTCCAAGATGACGGTAGCGCGATGGCTGTTGTTGAGCAGATATTGTTGAATCAGCCCTTCAAAATAGCGCGGGTTGCTGGCGAAGTGATTTTTGATGGCGTTTAATGGGCCTTCATAGGCGAGCGGGCCAAGCGGGTCGCCATGATAGACCCATGAGGTCAAGGAAGCGATCAACAAAGCAAGGCCGCGTGGGAAACTGCCCGTATTCAGTTCACGCAGTTGGAATTCAATGGTGTTGAGGGAGGCTTCGACGGTTTCGGGGTCAATGCCATCCTGAACGAGTGCTTCTAGCGTTTCGGAAATCAACGCCTCGACCTTCCCCACATTTTCTGGCGGGACACCCCTCAGACCTGTTGAGAAATACATTTGGCGCAGTTCATTGACCAAACCGCTGCCTGCCAAATCTTCACCGAGGCCGGATTCAATCAAGATTTTGCGGAGAGGGGCGGCGGGTGTGCCAATCAAAATATGGGTCAAGACCTGCATCGCCATATTGATTTCAGAATTGGCTGATTCGGGCAGCAACCAATTGACCGTGACCATGCTGTTGGCTTCCTCGCCAGCGTCGTAAGGAAAGGTCAGACGCTTGGGGGCATTAAATGGCTTTTGCAGTGGGATGGTCGAGTTAATAGCCAAGCGCTGAAAATCTTTCAGGTAGTCATTGGTAAAACGCAGACGTTCGGCGGGGTCGTCGTCGCCATAGAAGAAAATCATCGAGTTGGAGGGGTGGTAGTGGGTTTGATAGAAATGTTTAAACTTCTCAAAAGTCAGGGTAGGCATGACCGCCGGGTCGCCACCGGAATCGAGGCAATAGAGGTTGTCGGGGAACATGGCGGCCTGAATACGCTGGCGCAGCAAATCGTCGGCGTCGGAATAGGCCCCCTTCATTTCATTAAACACCACCCCTTTATAGGTCAACGGGGCGTCGGGGTTTTCTAGCTCAAAATGCCAGCCTTCTTGCTGCAAGGTCTGGGGGCCAAAACGCGGATAAAATACCGTGTCCATATAGACATCCACGAGATTATAAAAATCGCGGAGGTTCTGGCTGGCACAAGGATAGACCGTTTTGTCGGGATAGGTCATGGCATTGACAAAGGTTTGCAGTGAGCCTTTAATCAATTCTACAAACGGGCTTTTGACCGGATATTTGCGTGATCCATCCAAGACAGAGTGTTCCAAAATGTGGGCGATGCCTGTTGAATCCTCCGGCAAGGTGCGGAAGGTGATGCCAAAAACTTTGTTCTCGTCGTCGTTTTCCATCGAAAGCAGTTCCGCGCCGGTCTGCACATGGCGATAGAGCCGTGCTTGACTGTTCAGTTCGGGAATAAAAGTATCTTTGACGAGTTCAAAACCATGTTGTGTCGTCATATGTTTGCTTCTCTACCTATCTCTTGTGGAGCATGATACTGACAGTAGTACATTCGGCATTGAAATTTTGTTCAATGGTACTTCGTTTAGTATAAATTGTCGAAAAATCAGGCGACTACTTCCTTAAACAAAAACACGGCCTGCCCATCTCGGATGAGCCAAGCCGTGTTCCTCGCTATCAGACCAGAAATCCAGAAATACAGTGTTAGGCCATCGAATCCTTGAGGAATTTCTTGACCACATGCACGGGGATGGCTACGCCGACATCCGGCCCGCTAATCATGGTGTTGATGCCAATCAGACGGCCAGCGGTGTCAATTAAAGGGCCGCCAGAATGACCGGGGCGCATGTGCAGGCTGACGACAACCCATTCCCGACTGCTGAATGGAATATCCGGCATCTCCGCTCCCATGCCAATCACGATGCCGCCTGACACTGCATTGCGTACCCCCCAAGGATGCCCCAACGCCATGACCCATTGACCGGGTTTGAGGTGTTTGGAATCACCGGGTTCGATAGTTGGCAGGCCGCTCGCTTCGATGCTGAGGGCGGCAAGGTCAAGTTCGGCATTGTAATACAACACCCGTGCCGGAAACGTGCGCCCATCGTTTAAGGTGACGTTGGGTTTTTCATCATGTACGACATGGGCATTGGTCAAAATCAGCCCTTCGGAATGCCAGATGGTGCCCGCGCCGATGCTGCGTTCGCCATTGGTGATTTGTACGAGGGCGTGATAGGCCCGATCAATCGCATCGGAAATATCGTCATTGAGTTGACGGAGGCGATCCGACCCGCCGATTTCCACTTCGCCAACTGCTTCAAACTCCGCTGCTGCGATACCCATAGTAGTCCCTATTCCCCTTTGCTCAAAATGGGCGAATTGGAAACCCGCCCAATATTTTCAGATTACTGGCGTTCGCCGACTGTAACCGTTACGTCATGGATTTGACCACCGCGTACCAGCTTGATTTTGGCATCCTTACCAACCTTATCCCCAGTTAAGCCCGCCAATAATTCATCAGGCACACGCACGGGATGACCATCGAGGGCCACGATTACATCCCCCAACATTAGACCACCTTTTTCGGCGGGGCTATTGGGTTCGACGGCGACCAAAAGCAAGCCCGTTTCTTGCACAAGTTGCTGTTCCAATGCGGCAGGTAGGCGGACGGGTTGTGAACCAACCCCGAGATAACCACGACGCAGTTTGCCGTGTTTCAAGAGGGCATCCACAATCGGGGCGATGGTTGTGGTGGGGATGGTGACACTGACACCCCGCAGCAGGGTCGAGCTATTGATGCCATAAATCTCACCCCCCACGCCGACCAATGGCCCGCCAGAAAAACCGGGGTACATGGTCACATCGGTTTGCAGGTAATAATCTATCTTGCCACCCGCTGGGGTGTGCCATTCTTCAGCAATCGAACTGACCACGCCAAGCGTCGCCAGTACATTTTGGCCGGGACGACCCAACGCCAGCACCAAATGACCGACTTTGAGGCCATCGCCATCGGCCCAATGTGGCACGCTTAGATTTTTGGCTGAGGTGCGGAGAACGGCGACATCGGTAGTTGGGTCACGTCCGACTAGGGTGGCGGATACGGTTTCGCCATTGGGTAGGCCGATATGCAGTTCTTCGTCGCGGGTGACGACGTGGCTGGCGGTGACGATTACCCCATCACTGTTCCAGACCACACCTGTCGCCGACATGCGCTTACGACCTTCGACGCGCACCAGTGAAGCGCCGACATTTTCAACCGCCGCCGCCATTGCATTCGAGAGTTCGTTTAATACGGTCATGTGGGTTCCTCCCCCAATTGGATTGCATCATTCAAGATGATTTAGTTATAACTGAATGAGGCGGGATGATACATCGGCCCAGTGGCGAGTAGCACCTAGAAAAATGGGTAGGTGGTTATAAGAGAATTAGGCCAAAACGGGAGGCACGCACGACGGCTTCGGTACGGCTTTGGGCATTCAGTTTGGTCATGATGGCGTTGACATGGAATTTTACCGTGTGGTCGCTGATGGTAAGGCGTTGGGCAATGGCTTTGTTGGTGAGACCCTGCGCCAGCAATTGCAGAACTTCCAATTCACGGGGGGTCAAGGCTTCGGCGGGTAATTCGGGCGTGGAGGCAGCAGCTTCAAGGGTTTGCAAAGCCAGCGCGGGGTCAAGTACGGTCAGGCCATTGGCAACGGCGTGAATGGCCGCGATCATTGCCTCTGTTTGCACATTTTGGAACAGCAGGCCATTCGCACCTGCCCGCCACGCATTCGCCGCAAAATCTTCGTCTGGCAAAAGGGCCACCACGCGATAGTGGCTTTCGCGGACTTCACGCAATCGTTCCAATGTGGCGGCAGGTTCCCAGCCTAAGTCCCAGACCACGACGGTAGGGCGATATATGTCGAGCATGTGCAGCAAATCGCCATCGGCGGCGACTTGCCCGACCACATTAAAGCCGGGTTGGTCATTGAGTAGCGCGACCAACCCCGTCCGCGCCAATGGATTGTCGGCGACAATCAAAAGTCGTAAATCATCGTTCGCAATCGGTGAATTTGACATAACAGCCTAGAAAAGTCCGTGTAATGATTCCCAAATGAGTGATGCCCCAAAACCCACCAGCACCACCAAGCCGATCCATAAGCCAATCGTGACAGCCTGCGTCCCCAAGCGGCGGGCCTGATGGAACAGAATCACCAAACCGGCCATTGTTAGCAAAAACATCGCGTAAAATCCCAGCACAAATGAAACAGCATGGGTGGGGGTATCGCGCCATGCGTCAATCACCAGCGGTCCCAAAACCGTGCCCCAAAACAGCCATGCCCCCGGCCCCAGCGCATTGATGATGACCGCTTTACGCAAGTTGACGGGGATAGGTTGCCGGATAGCCGCATCGGTCTCAGTCGCTTCCGCTGAAGGTAAATGCACCCCGCTGCGAAGCTGCTGCCATAAGCCCCACGCGATATATAGGACAAAGAAGCCACCCAACAGGCCGATGCCATCTAATAGATCGCCGCTGGCCTGTCCCAAAATGAGCAGGACGATGGTCACCACCGGGGCGTCGCTAATCAGCGGGGCCAAGATCAGCCATAGGGCGTACCGCGCTCCGTGTCGGAGGGTGTGCATGAGCATAAAAATCTGCAATGGGCCGGGGGTCATGCCTGCCGCAAATCCAATGCTGATGCCACGCGCAATCAGAGTTATCATCAATTCATCGCCTCTTATAAACAGATGAACCCCTCTAGCTTACCTGAATGTCGTAGGGAATACACCTATGCGTTTGGGGAGGATTTCCGCTACACTACTGCCCCATGTCAAACCAAAAATCCCATATCATCAGCCTCATTATTTTTGCCTATCTGTGTGTCGTCGGTCTGGTTATCCTGAAGGATTATCACCGCGAAGCCGATTTCCTGACGTCCCGATTGGCCCAAAACCTGAGCGACGGGCGCGGGATGGTTTATACCCCCGGCGTAAAGACGCTATTGACTGCCAGCCCCTTACCCGTTTTGATTGCCGCTGTGCAGCCCTCGGAAGACACGCCATTGGTGATAGCATCGGCATTGGCTTATACCATCGCGGGTGGGAGTTTATTTCGGCTTATGCGCCGCTGGGGATATAGTGACCTTGAAAGCCTATTCTGCCTTGTCCTGTGGCTCGCCTCATGGGTGGTTTGGGCAGGGATACGTTCGTCGGCGGGCCTCACCGCGATGTTTATTTTGGGCGGATTGGAACTAGCGACCCATGCCAGATGGCGCTGGGCCGGATGGGTGGCAGGATTGGCGGTTTTGGCACAACCGACGGGTTTGATCGGGGCGGCGTTGATTGGTGTATATGCCCTGATACACGAGAATGGCAGACGTTTTTGGCAAGTCGTTTGGATGCCGGGGGCGCTCTGGACGGGGGTCGCCATCGGGGTCTATGGATTTGATGGCTTGGGAGGGCTGGTGCTGGATTTATACCCCCAAACGGATTGGGCATGGCAGGGGGTTTTATGGCTAGGACTGCTGATTGGAGGTGGTCTTGCCATTTCGCGCCTCAATTGGTCGGATGAATCACGCCCGATGCTGATTTTGATCGGGTGGGTGGCGGGTGAAATCGTGGCCCAGTTCATTTTCTCAAGCTACGCCCTCGAAAGTACCTCGTTGGGATTGGGGGTAGCCCTCATTTTGGTCACTCTTAGCCGACAGCCTGCGCTGAAAAATAGCCAAATTCCCATACTAGTAGGGCTGGCAGTGGTTATGGGGATTCTATTAATTGTCGCACCACCCCAAACCGAAAAATCGTTGCAAAATGACCAGCGGTTGGCGGAATATTTGGGAGAAGCGAAAAGCTATGCCCATGATCGCAGTGATGCACTGATAGCAGAATTGGATGGCGATGGGGTTGACGAGATTTATCGCTTGGATGGTCGGCGCTCCCCGTTTATTGATGCCCTGTTACGGCGGGAAGATCGAGAATCGCTATTGGTGGCTCTTGCGCCGGATGTGCTGTATTTCAATCGGGAAGATGGCCCTCTGGCAGATATGGATATGCAAAGCCCGGGGTTGACGGGGTTGAATTATACGCAACAGCCCATCAATGAAGATGCACCGGTGCGAAATGGCGATGAATTATGGGTACGCGATTCGGTGATTGGCGAATGGGGCGAGACGCAGACGCTCGACATTGATTACAGTCCCGATGTCACGCTAGTGGGGTATACAGTGGATAATACTCACCTGCGTCCCGGAGAAACATTGCGACTGCGCTTGGATTGGCAATTAGACCTCCCTCCCACGACGCAAATGGGGGTGTACGTCAGCTTGTTGGATATTACGGGCAATCCGATTGTGTCTGTTTTCCCCCGTTTTGAACCTGTTACATGGAAACCGCTGGACATTAGCACCTATCATGCCCTTTTGATTCCGGCGGATGCACAACCCGGCCTGCTGAATATCTCGGTGACGCTGGATTACAAAGCTGCCACGTTGAATCAGGCGACCATTGGCAGTGTGTTTTTGCAAGGGGCAGCAATTACCCCACCGACTACCCAAATCGGCACACTTGGCCCGGCGATTTTGTATGCCGCCGATTTTTCTACTGCGGATGGGCAAATTGCGGTTAATTTGGTGTGGGGGGCGCAGGCATCCTTTAATCGGGACTATGATATTTTCTTGCATTTTGTGCCGATGGGGGAGGCCGCGCCGCTGCGACAGGCCGATGGGACGCCGGTGGGTGGGCGCTATCCAACACGATTCTGGCAGGCGGGAGATGTGATTGCCGAAACCCGTGTGCTGGCGATGGCAGATGTGCCAACCGGGGAGTATCAGATTCGGGTTGGCTTTTATGATCCCAACACCTTTGAACGACTGCAAGGGCCATTCGGTGATTTTATCCTGCTGGCAATTGTGACGATTGGCGCGGATGGGCAAATTACGGTTGCTCCGCCAGCGCCATAATATAGGGCACCATTTTGTGGGCGAACTCACACGTCGCGGCGGGGGTGAGATGTAGGCCCGTGTTGGTGAATTGGTCGTTCGGGGCGGCATCCCATAAATCGGTATAGTGCCAATTTTCGCGCTGGGCAATGCTGCCAAGCAGTTCCCGATAGCTGTCATAGGCCCATTTGGGGTAGTAGTCGTTATAGCGGTTTTCGTTGTTAAAGCCGCTGGTGCGAAAAATGGGTTCATTGATGACTAGTACAGGCAAATCGTGATTTTGCGCGATGTCCATGCCTGCCAACATCACATCGAATGACAACAAATCCTCTGTCCAGCCGCCCTCGATACGCGGCATCCCTAGCAGATCATCACCGGGGAGCAGATTTTCGACACGCTGTTCATGAAATTTGGGGTTGCGGTGATCGTATCCCGTTGCCAGCCATGCCATGCCATAAACTTGATGACGAAGCAAGTCGGCCAATTCGCGGCGCTGACCGATGATGCTGCGCTCCCATAAGTTGGGGTCGTCAGGCAGGCGATTTTCATCTAGGGCAAGGTGATAGCGTTCAATCAGGTCACGGGCAAGGTCGGCGTTATTCTGCACAACCTGATGTTTGAGTTGGTCTTGGATATAAAACCCGGCAAGGGTCAAAAACCAGACCACCAAATCCGGCTCATATTGCAGGGATTCTTCTAACAACATCGAATCTTTGAGGACGTTGGTCACGGGGTAGCCTAAATTGTAGACGACCAAACGCCGACCATCCGGCATCCGATAATTACCCCGATTGATGCACGCGCTGAGGGTTTCATCTTCTTCGAGCAGCCAGCCCCACACGGAGGAATCGCCCAAGAAAAAGACACGGTATTCATCATTGGCCTTTGGCGTTTGGCTAAGTTTAATTGAAGCGAACATACCCTCTAAGCGCTGGACGGAGATGTTGTAATCGCTGGCGGGGTTTTCGGAATAGGGCAGGCGCTCACGTCCGGGTAAAACTGAATTATAAAGGGTGACACGGCTTAAAAATGGCAGAGGATTGGTGAGTGCATAACATAGATTGAGGGTGATAAACAGCAGCACACCTTTAATCACCACATTGCGGACAAAACGTCGGTTATAGGGGGTTTGCGGCTTGGTCAGCCAATCCCATCCGGCCATTTAACGACCTCCTACCAAACGGGCCAGCATCGCCAGACTGTCGGCAGGGGTGGGCAGGGCAAAAAAGACCCAGCCCAATGCGACATAATGAAAGGTGGTCAGCCAGCTTATGCCAAAGATAAAACGACGACGCCAGCGATGTTGGCTGATGGTTTGATACCAGAGGCGGGTGTTATCCAAAATCAGTTTGTGGATAAACAGGCCGATACCGTGCCACAATCCCCATAGCACAAAATTAACGGTTATCCCATGCCATAGACCGATTAACACCATCGTACTGATCTGAGCGATCATGACCATCAACCACTGCGGCATCTTGACCCCGCTGCGCAGCATGACACGGCTGATGGGGGTGAAATAATAGAGCCGAAACCACGTACTGAGGGTGATGTGCCAGCGCTGCCAAAATTGCTGCAAATTGGGCTGGGTATAGGGGCGGTCAAAATTTTCGGGCAAGGTGATGCCATATAAACGGCCAATACCGATGGCGACATCCGAATAGCCGCTGAAGTCGAAAAAGATGCGGAAGGCATAGATATAGAGCAACAGCCACGCGCCAATCGTGTCCCCGGTGCGATTGACAAGGGTTGGATTTAGGGCGACGAGGGCTAGGCTGTCGGCAATGACAAATTTTTTGAACGCCCCTACCATAATCCGCATAGTGCCTTCAATCAATCGGGCCGAATCCAGCGTTTTGGTCTGGTTGAGTTCGGGGATAAAACGCTGCACACGGTCAATCGGGCCAGCGGTCATGGCGGGGAAGAAAATGACATAGGTCAGGAAATCACGCAGAGCCATGCCATCTTTGGGCAGGCGTCCAGCACGGAAATCGAATAGGACACCGATTAAGCGAAAGGCGATATAGGAAAAACCGAGCCATGCCAGCGGAGTAATGCCGGTTGGGTGGAGGGCCTCGTCGCGGTCAAGGGCAAGGCTGAAAAAACGGGCGCTGGCGGGGATTTTGAGGATGACCAAAATCACAATCAGGCCAACCACCAACAGCAGACTCAGGCGCTTATAGATTTCGGTGTTGGTAGATGGCAGGATTTGGGGCAGATTCAACACGCCGACGGTTGCTACTGCTACGCCAAAAATGGGGAATAGGAGATTGGGGGGTCTATCCAGAAGGGTGAATATCAAACCTGCTAGAAGTATGCCGATACCAATAATTAAAAATGTTTGGGTGTCAATGCGGCGGGTGGGCATGGTTTCGGAGGGAGGTTGGACGACCCACCAGACAGCGATGCTGAGGGCGAGTGTGCCAATTAGCACCATAAAATCGAGATGATTGAGGACATCATCAGCCAGCAGCCATGCCAACGCCAAAATGCTGGCGAAAAGCAGACTTTGGGGTCGCCAGCGCGTCGGGATCAACCACATGAAGGGCAGGGACGCCAGCGCAAAAACGAGAATGTGGGTAAGGGTCATATGGTCGTTTTAAAAACCCTGATAAATCCACTGGGGCGCGGTATCCGCCGTGACGATAATCAGCAAAATGATGATGAGGCAGAGCATCACCGCAAAGACGTTTTCCCGCGAGAAGATGAGGCGCAAGATTTTCCGAAATAGTTGACCCACTGTGCTTTTTCCTATCCATTACAAAGCAAGCGCACATTTTACAGGCGGGACGACGGCTTGCCAACAGGCGATTGTTGCACGGCAGGACGGCGGGCATTTTTTGGTATAATGGCAGGGTCATTTTCCCAAAATTGGAGCAGACATGGACATTCGACAAGAACTCAAGACATTTATCACCAAAGAAATTATGCGGAATCCAAAATATCCCCTGAAAGATGTTGAACCGCTCATTTCTGGCGGGCTGATTGATTCCTTCTCGCTGGTTGAGGTGCAATTGTTTATCGAAAAGCAGTTCGGCGTGTGGATTGACGACATGGAAATGACCGTCGCCACCTGTAACACGGTTGATGACATCGCCAAATTGATTGAAGCCCGCCAATAACCTGTCAAAAAATCACACCTCTGGAGCCTTATGACCGCACCAAGCACGACCCACGTTCCGATTCGACTCGACCATCCGCTGCCCGAAACGCTGAATGCGCAAATCCGGTATCTGCTGGAAACACAGCCAGACGCCACCGCGCTCTATTTTATAACCCCCGAAGGCGAGCAGGCCATTTCGACCCATGCATTTTTTGAACACGCGGCGGAATATGCTCATGCCCTGCGGCAAAATGGCATTCAGGCGGGCGATCTGGTGGTGCTGGTGTTGGAACACAGCTTGGATGTGCTGTACAGCTTTTGGGGGGCGATTTTGCTGGGGGCCGTGCCGAGCATCTTCCCATTTTTGACAGAAAAACTCGACCCGGATCGTTATTTTGAGAGCCTTCATGCACTGGTAGAGCGTTCGGGGGTGCGGTTGATTATCACCTATCCGGCACTGTATGATCGGCTAAATGCGGTGCTGGCGGATGTGGCGGGGATGCTGCCCATCTTGGTGACGGATGCGCTGACCCCCGGCGGTCATCCCGATGAATTTTTGACCTACGCCCCTACCGCCGAATCTACCGCGTTTTTGCAGCATTCCTCCGGTAGCACGGGGTTGCAAAAAGGAGTCATGCTGTCGCATTGGGCGGTGTTGAATCAATTGGCGGGGTACAGCGCGGCAATTCGGTTGCAGGCCGATGATGTGATTTGCAGTTGGCTGCCGTTGTATCACGATATGGGGCTAATTGCGGGGTTCATCATGCCATTGATGCAGGGGATTCCGCTGGTATTGATGTCGCCGTTTCACTGGGTACGTGCCCCGCATATTTTGCTGCACGCCATCCAGAAATATCGGGGGACGCTGTGCTGGCTGCCGAATTTCGCTTATAACTTGCTGGCGACCCGCGTGCGGGAGGTACATCTGGAAAATCTCGATCTCAGCAGTATGCGGGCCTTTATCAATTGTTCCGAACCCGTGCGGGCCGATAGCCACCAAATTTTCCAAGAAAAATATGCCCCCTATGGATTAGCACCTGATGCACTGACGGTTTCGTATGCGATGGCGGAAAATACATTTGCTGTGACCCAAAGCGGCATGGATGGCCCACAAAAATATGACCGGATTCAGCGTCGGCCCTTTCAGGAGCAGAATCGGGCTGTGCCTGCAAATGGGAGCGGTGATGACGGGGTGTTGGTCATAGTGTCGTGTGGCAAGCCGATTCCGAATTGCGAAGTGCAGATAGTGGATGGCGACAAAAAACCGCTGCCGGAACGCCAGATTGGGGAAATTGCCCTGCGGAGTAATTCCATGCTGACGGGGTATTATCATCAGGCCGAAATTTCGGCACAGGCCCTACATGATGGATGGTATCTGACGGGCGACCTCGGCTATATGGCAGAGGGTGAGGTGTATGTCACGGGGCGCAAGAAAGATTTGATTATCGTCGGCGGCAAAAACATCTATCCCCAAGATATTGAGTCGATTGTTAGCCAGATTGACGGGGTCAAGGATGGACGCACGGTGGCATTTGGGGTGTTTAATGAAAAACTTGGGACGGAAGACATCGCGGTGATTGCCGAGATTACACAGGACGACGAAGAGACACAGGGGCGGATTCAGCGCGAGGCCCGTCAGCGGATTGTGCAGGCGACGGATGTGAATGCGCGGTTTGTGCATCTGGTCGGCCCGAAATGGCTAATTAAGACCAGCAGCGGCAAGATCGCGCGGAATGCCAATCGAGAGAAGTTTTTGCAGGAGATGGCGGCAGAGGGCTTGCTTTAGGGCAATTAACGAGGCATCCAGCCAAAGCATGATTCTGAAACATTACATAATCCTAGTTTTCGCGCCGATGTGCCATCATGCTTTGACAAACTTATCCGTCTCATAGAAATACTTACCCATTCCGCTATCAGCGCCCAATCTTGACTTGGATGCCAATAGATTTCAGCTATATCATGTCCCCCTGATTGATATATTGATGATAAAAAAAGTGAATTTGTATGTAGATCAAGGAAACAAATCGAATTGATGCTATCTCTACAAGTACCAGAGAAAGCTATGTATTGACTGTTAGGTGAGATAACAAAATTTCGCACTGCACTTATCTCTAATCCTCTTGGCGATCCTAAAGCCAGTAGCTCATTTGTTACTAAATCGAACTTGGAAAGACCAGTAGTTTGGCTTGGGATTTCATTTAACAAGAGAGGGCCACTCCCATCAGGAAGCCATTGCGCTGGTGTATGGAAACTTTGTAATGCCTCGCTGAATGACATAATTTTCTGTACTGCCGATTGGGACGCGATGAGCAGGAAAAAACCTTCATCTGAAGAAAACAAAGCTATATTTTCGGATGGAGACCAATTCCAATGCTGAACACCATCTAGATAAAATGGTAAAGCTACATTTTGGGATACAAGCGTCGCGTTTGCCGTTTGTGCTGATAGAAGCCACAGTCGAGTTTTCACGCTTTCACATGACTCTTGGGAGTAAATCAGGGCATAGCTTTCATCAAAACTCCACTCAATTGAATGAATAACCTGATCGGGGAAATTGATGGCTTTTTCTTCGCTTGTGCGTAAGTTTCTAATGATAATGGAATCCTTAAGTCTATAGACCATACTGCTATTTGAAAATGCGGCTTTTGAATCAAAATCAAAGCAGTCAATTGGCACACTGATTGATATAGCTTTCTGTTTCCCCGTCAAAGTCAAAAGAATCGCTGTGGGCAATACCTCGTTCCATAAGTTAGGCGTATAAGGAGGATATTGATATAAGACAAGAAATTCCCCACCGGGCGTCCAATTCACTCCACCAAAATCGAGTTCCCGTAGACTATAGGTGTTTACTACACTTTGGGTTCCCACATCAATAACATAAACATCTATAAAGTATTCATCATCTGGTAGTGTCAGTAAGCCGACTACCAGCATGTCGGAGACTGGTGACCATTCCACAAGCCTGACAACTCCTAAGTTATCTAACAATGAAAGCTGGTTTTGACCATCTGACCTTGTCACGTACACAGGATTTGTCTCTGGTGGCGTTCTACCAGAAGATTGATTAACCCAAGCGAACCAATTTCCTGATGGAGACCACCCCGGACCCCAGATATTTCCCGTTCCATCCTCATCAGGGTTATGAAACAAAATCCTAGAATCGCTTGCGTCCGCTCGCTCTATAATCAACGCGGCTTGTTCAATAGAGTAATAGTAAAAAAATGGGGCATTCGATTGACCTTCAGCAATTGGAGATTGGTTAGCCAGAATAAGGAAAATAGCACAGAAGCAAACTAAAAATCTCATTCTTAAGCCCTTTCCTGAAAACCAATTTGTATGTATTGGTCAAGCGAACGGCATTGTATCCCCCTCAAATTTTAGTACAGTTAAGGCAGGCGTGCAGCACATAATTTCAGCAAGCCTCTGTACGAGTAAATGGAGGTGGGGCATGGCAAAACACAAAACAGGGTATGCGATAGGCGTGGTATTTTGCTTGGGTTTATCGCTGACCACCCTTTTGAGTTTGGCTGCCCCTGCCCCAAATATCGGTGCGGCACAATCGCCGACGCGGACGCCTGATCCCGATGTTATCAATGCTTTGAATCAGCTAATCAGAGATGAAACTTGTCAATTGCCCTGCTGGTGGGGGTGGGTTCTTGGCGAAGATAATTTAGAAAGCGCTAAACAGAAACTAGAGACTTTGACCGGAACTCCAGTGAATATGACTAGTATTGGGGAGGACACCTATTTAACAGCGGGGATTTTGACAAGTGCTTCTCCTGCTGGTTCTGAAGATGGACAAGATGTTGGGCTACGACTTATTGCCCAAGAAGATAATTTGCTCAGAGAAATCTACCTTTTAGTCCATTCTCCCACAGAAAGCAGCATAAACTGGTCATCGTATAGGTTGCCCAAAATACTAGGTCGATATGGGGTTCCTGATGCAATAAATATAGACTTTGCCATAGATGCTGGCACAGGGTACAACGTTAAATTGAAGTATTCTGAATTGCATTTCATTATAAGATACACCGTAATTTTGCCCGATTTCAAAAGGGCTGTTACTGCTGATGACACTTTTTTTATCTGCAATACTTTTGCCTCAAATTATATGGAAATCCTTGTTCTATCAGATGAAAATGCAACGGATGATTACTTTGGAGGTAATTCTAATTTTGTGTACTTTACAGGCGTTGACAATGCGACCTTTTCTGAGATTTTTTCTGAAGATAATGCTTGTATAGAAACCCTTCCAAGAGAGCAGTGGCCGGAAGATTAGGGATAGAATCCTGCTTCAGGTACATGCCTATTTTACGCTTTTGCCAGCAGCGGCTTGGCCTGAATAAAACAAGTTATGGCGTGACATCGAATAGGCAGACAAAACCGGCATTGTTGGAAAGTGTGCTTATGGAAGCCAGCCAAAACACGAAGGAGATAGAATACAAACAACTAAGCCTCTCTTATGGCTACCATCAGACTTTGTGACATTCAGATACCCGTTGTCGCCCGTCAAAAAAAGCCATTCTCCTGTAGGATCCCACTTGATGGTTTGCACGCTCAAGCTCATAGTAGGTATATTGCTTAGGGGCTTGATATTAGTAATCTGTCGAGAGGTCACGTCTAATATCTTTGCCTCTTCGCTGCTAAAATCTGAGAATGCTAAGAGGTTTTCATTCGGAGACCATTCCAATACAAAAGGGCTTCCGTCTCGCACTGAAGCAAGTAGCTCCAAACTATCGCGTTCTATATTGTAAAGATATATTGCATCATCCCCATCTTGTGCAGACACGAAAATCGTTAATTGATTGCTTACTGGTGCCCATTTGATGTTACGAATAGATTCTTGAGATTTAAGGGTTATCTCCTTAATTTCAAAGGGGGAAGTTGAGATGAGGTAAAGCATCCCTAACTGGGATATTGCAAATGCGTGATTACTTGTTGGGGACCAACTTAGAGGCGATATAATCTTAGCAGGATAAGCTAGATATTCTAAAATTTGTGACTGCTCCAATACGACAGTTAACAGCTTTTCAGCAAGAGAAAAAATCCATAATTGTGGAGACTCGTCTTCGCATGAGGATAATGTATAGATTAATGCGTATTGATTATCATAACTCCATTCAATATTTCTTATTATTTCCTCTGGAAGCTCCAATTCGGTTTTTCCCCCAGACGTAAAATCCTCAACAATTAGGTTTTCTTGATCAGACTTATAGATTAATTTGTTATCTCTGGACCATTTAAGCTCAGTCAAATCGCAATTATCTGCAATATAAGCAAACCTTTCATGTATCGTCCCATCAAGTCCGACCAACAAAATCCCATTGCCGGAATCTATACGATTTGACACGAGGGCCGACCCATCATATGACCATTTCAAACCATAAGGAATATCGAGTGTAATCTGCTGTGTCGAAGGATCGAAGATGTAAGCGGACTCTTCACGCTTCTCAATGTCAGGCTTTCCATCTGGCAAGGTTGGATAAAAAGCCTCGTTTACCAGTAAGAGGTCTTCCATTGGTGACCAATCCATGCTCGTGATGTTCACTATTCCATCGGTACGTCTGATAAGCGAGATAGAGTCACCGCTTTGCCTATTGACAATATAGCTCTCCGAAACTGGGGTTATTCCGCCAGTGCTACCCCCCAATCTCCTTTCAATCGTCCAAGCCAACCAATTTCCCGAGGGGGACCATCCGGGGCCAATAATCCAAAACTCCCCTACAACTTCCTCCGGAAAAGCATAATTCGTCAAAATACGGTTTTCGCTGCCATCCGCACGTTCAATCACAAATGCCTTTTGGCTAGGGGAATAGTAGTAGATAAACGGCGCATTCGATTGACCTTCAGCAATTGGAGATTGGTTAGCCAAAATAAGGAGAATAGCGCAGAAGCAAACTAAAAATCTCATTCTTAGGCCCTTTCCTGAAAACCAATTTGTATGTATTGGTCAAGCGAATGGCATTGTATCCCTCTCAAATTTTAGTACAGTTAAGGCAGGCGTGCAGCACTTATCACATTTTATAGGGAGGGGTATGTATAACCACGATTCGATTCAGGCGGTGGATGCGGCACGGGTAAGCCCACATTTTGCCAAGCCGCTGTATGACACCTATTGTTTTTCGCAAATCCCCCAGACGATTTTTCATCTGCTGACAGGCGAGGGTCATCATGGATTGCCGACCAGCGTCCTCGGTGAGTTTCCCCAACGCTATGACAAGGTGATTTTGCTGTTCGTGGATGCGTTCGGTTGGCAATTTTTCCAGCAGTATCAGAGCCAGCATGATTTTTTGCGGCGGTTTGTGGAACAGGGGGTGGTGTCGAAGCTCAATTCCCAATTCCCCTCGGCGACGGCGGCCCATATCACCACGATTCATAGCGGCCTGCCAGTTGGTCAATCGGGGGTGTTTGAGTGGTTCTATTATGAACCGCTGGTGGATGAGGTCATCGCGCCGCTGCTGTTTTCGGTGGCAGGCGACAAGGAACGCAACACACTAGTGAAAATGGGGTTTGATGGGGATGGTTTGCTACCTGACCAGACGATTTATCAGCGGTTGGCGCGGCAGGGTGTGAAGTCGGTTGTGTTTCAGAATAACCTCTATTTGCCATCCCCCTACTCCGACAAATTGCTGGCGGGGGCCAAGATGATCCCTTTCCGCACCTTTTCAGAGGCGATGCTGAATCTAGCGGATGCAGTCATCAATACGGACGGGCCAGCCTATTTTTTCTGTTATCTCGATCCGATTGATACCGTCGCGCATTATTATGGGCCGGGGTCGCGTCAGTTGGACATGGAAATCCGTACCTTGATGGGCATTTTCGAGTCGGTGTTGTATCAATCGCTGGCAGGCAAGGTGGAGAATACGCTGCTTTTGGTGACTGCCGATCATGGGCAGATTGGGGTCAATTCGCAGTCCATCGTTTATTTGAATCGGCATGTGCCGGAAATCCGGGGATTGATTAAGACCAATCAGCGGGGACAATTGATGACCCCTGCTGGATCGTCGCGTGATTTATTTCTGTATGTGTGGGATGAATGCCTTGAAGAGTCGTATGGACTGCTGGCGGAAAAATTGGAGGGACTGGCAGAGGTGCATCGCACGGCGGATTTGATTGAGCAGGGATTTTTTGGCAGCGGGCAAGCTTCAGCCGAATTTTTGAGCCGGGTCAGTCATTTATTGGTGCTGCCAACGGGCCATGAGCAGGTGTGGTGGGATGAAGAGCCATTTTTGAAAGCCTTCCGAGGGATGCACGGCGGCATGACCCCGGAAGAGATGGAGACGATTTTATTGGCGCTGCCCCTGTAATGATTACAGGTTGCCAGAGAAGACCAGAATCAAGAAAGCCATGACCGCCAAAAGGCCAATGGTGACGACAATCGGGAAGATATTTTTCTGTACCATCGAGATCGCAGGGCCACTTTGTTGAAGGGCAGCCTGTGGTGAGGTCAATTGGGGGAGGTTGACGGGCTTGGGTTCTTCAAGGGCAGCTTTCACAATTTGGCGATTGAGGAACCACGCACTCACCGCGAGGGCAATCGCTATGCTCATGACCGCGCCGCCTGCCACTACCACGACCAATGCCAGTTGAGCCAACTTATCATTTGTGCCCGTTAGGGTTGAGGCATCGGGGTTCGACACCTGTTCAGCGGCAGGCAGGTCGCCGCCACTAACCGTAAAAAAGCCGCCAATGACGAGCGCCGCAAATACAAAACCAATTAAAAGGCGGGCTGAATTTTGCACAACAACCTCCACGCGGGTGAATTACTTTTGAAAGCCTGAAAAATTGAAAAGGTGAGAATCATTTCACAATCGAACACACGAAATTATAACGGGTCGGTTTCGGTTAATCAAGCAGTGAATGATTCATTTTAGGCGGTATAACTGGCGACCTGTTCCGGCATGGGTAGGCCCATCTCTTTATAAAGCAGACTGGCCTCGAACAAAAAGGTGCTGGCGCGGGCACGGGTGCTGTAGCGGTGGGAGGTATGTTTTAGATATTGCCCATAGAGCAGCAAGGCTTTGGCTAAATGAATACGCCGTCCCTGTCGTCGGCCCGCTGTTTCGGCACGATCTAGGGCGTCTTGGATCGCCTCGACTTTTTCATCACGCATGATTTTGACCTCGGCCAAACTTGCGTAGATGGCGGTCAGGTAACGAAGATCACCTTGTACCCCCACCGCACCGAGGGCTTGGTGCAAAAATTGATCGGCTTCCTCAACCTTGCCCTGTAAAATGACCATCTCGGCATGATAGAGGGCAATCGCGGGCCGATACCACAACAGGGCTGAGGACAAAGGGCGAGTTTCCAAATTTTGGAGGAGTTGGCGGGCATCGTCAAATTGCTTTCGCCGGACGTGTAGGGCCAGACGCAGGAGGGTTGCCAGTAGCTCTGAATCCTCGGATGGGGTCGGGTTTTCGGTGGTGAATTTTTGAAGGACGGCTTCGGTTTCATCCAATGCGCCACGATCAAGGTGAAATTCGTAGGCACGCAGGAGATGTAAATAGGTGAGGCTGGTATCGTCGCGCTGGGCAAGGAAATATTTCTCGGCTTCAGTAAAGGCAGCGGCGGCGGCATCATAGCGCCCTAAGAAACACAGCGCAAGGGCATGGTCTTGATGCAGATGGCCGGGGGTGCGGTGCATGTCGGTAGCAAGGGGCATCCGCAAGGCCCGTTCTAAGAGTTCGATACTTTCTTCGGCTTCCCCATACAACATTTTCAAGCGGCCTAGTTGGGCGGTGGCTTGCTGTAACAAGGCGGGGTCGCCCAATTTCTCGGCTTTTTGGTGGGCCTGTTGGACATGCGGGAGGGCGCGGTCACGTTGATAATCCAGCATGAGATAATGGGCAGCATCCAAGCGCATTTCGATTTCAAGGCGCGGATTGGTGATGGTGTCGGCTTCGACGGCACGGGTGAGGACACGCACGGCGTTGGGTCGCTGCTGATCGGCAAATAGAGCACGCGCTTGTAACCACTTGGCTTCGATGGCGAGTTCACCTGCGTCGCCGTTTTGCAGTAGGCTGATGGCGCGGCTGGCGTCGGCACCAACGGCTGGATAATTGCGGCGGAGCATCTCGCTGCGGGCACGGATTACTAATGAACTTGCCAGCGGAATGGGTTCGCCAATCTGCTCGGCATATTCGATAGCGCGGCTGGTTTCGGTGATCGCCTTTTCCAAGTTGTTTTGACGCAGGTAGAGGGCGGCCCATGCAAGGCGGATTTTTAAGGCAACCGTCAGCGGGACTTCGTTTTCTTGGCGGGCAATCAGGCGTTCGGCAGCCAAAACACTCTGCATGGCTTCGGAGGTTGCGCCCCATGCCGCTGCAAACCGACTGGCGTCTAAATAGGCATCTACCGCGCTGTTGATTTCCCCCGCGTGTTCCAAATGATAGGCGACAAGCGCTTTACCCGCATGACCGGGGGCACGCAGCAACTGCCACCCTGCAATTTGCCGATGGGTTTCGGTACGCTCCGCTGCATCCAGATGGGTGTAGAGTGCCTCACGGATGATTTGGTGGCGGAATCTGTCCCAACGATGGGTAGGCCCTTCATCAATATAACGCTCACACAGATGCAGTTCCCGCATTCGATTCAGTTCGACCAACGCGGGATGGGCATGTTTTTTGATCCAAGGCACGTTGTTATAAAATGTCATCCCGTCGGCGGCAGTGTAGAACATGACCTGTCGTTCGCGCTGGCCCAAGACCTTATCGGCCAGATAATCGGTGATTTCGACCCAATCGCGCGGCCATTCTTGGGGTGGCGGTGTGTTATCGAAATCCCACTGACCCCCACGCCGTTTCAAAATCCCATGTTCCAGCACAGTGGCGAGGGCGACAATATTGGCGGGGCTGTGGACGGCTTTGGCATCATCCCCATGTGTCGGATCATAAATATTCAAAAATTCGGCAAGGGCGGCCCGATAATGGACAGGCCACGGAATATCGGGCAGAAAGTGATTGAGCAAACGCCACGCATCTTGGCCGGATAGGGGTTGGGCATGGACGGTGGTTGGAGAGGTGAAGTAACTGGCTAGGGAATGGGTTGGATTGGAACGATCTTCGATGCACAACAACACCGGATAGCTTTCTAGGCCATCCACTAATTTTTGCATCAGTTCCAGTGACAGGGCATCACTGTTATCCAGATACTCAAAAATCAGCAAGAGAGGCGATAGTTCGGCAAGCTGTCGCAGGAGGTAGAGAGTGGTCGAAAAAAGCCGTTCCTGTCGGCCTTCGGGCTTCAGACCATCTACCATTGGGGAGGTGTTGGGGGTTAGGCCAAGTACCTCGGCAAACAGCGGAATGGCCGATTCTGCGTCGGGCATCATGCGGATGAGCGACAACTGCAATTTCTCGTAATTGATGGCCGGTTCGGATTCTGGATTTAGGCCAAAGAGGAACTGCCAAATCGGGATCCACAGGGTATAGGGAGCAGTTGGGACATGCACCGGGCCGACGGAAATGAAACCGCTGCCACCCGCCGTCAACCACTGCCCAATCAATTCATCCGTAAGGGCGGAACGTCCACTGCCCGCACTGCCCGTCATCAAAAGGAGATGATTTGCACCGGTTAAGCCGCGCTGGGCTTCTTTTCGAATTTGTTCGCGTTCAGCCTCGCGCCCGACCAGTGGAATTTGACGGGCAATCTGATAGCGCGTGGAAAGGCCACCCCCCAAACTAATTTCACCCGTCATGGTGAAGCCAGATTCTAATTTACGATTGCCGGATCGCCAGCCAAAGATTTTTTCGGTGGCGTGTTGGGTGACTTCATCCCCGATTATTTCACGGGCATCGGCGGTGTCGGCAAGCTGGGCAGCGGTGAGCAGGATGGGTGAGATAATCGTATAGGGGCTGTAATATTCGCGTCCAAGCAGGGCCGCAAAGCCATTCCCGCTGGCAATTGCCATATGCAAACTGGGTTCAATGTTGTTCAAGGCGCGTTGTAGAGCTAAGGCACACCCGGCTGCGTTCCGGCTGGCTTGTTCCTGAACATGGGGCACCCCCAAAATAAGGCGAATTTCGGACTGCTCACCTTCCACCGTAATGCGATCCAACAGGGCGCCATAACGAGCGGCGACATCCAGCACATTTTCTAGGATGGTCGTCCAGCGTGGAATCACTTCATCCGTGCCGAGCATTAGCCCTCGGATACGCAGCACAATACAGGCTAGATGATCGGTTACAACGCCTTCTTGTACCGAATGGAACGGTGTACGCAAGAGGGGATCAACAAATAGTTCGGCGGTTGCAAGGGTATTCGAATTGCCCGTAACGGGCAGGGGCGAACTGGAGCGTTTGTTTTGCCCCTTCGCCATAGCCTCACCCACTTGACTTTCGGCAAAACTGACATCCGATAGGAAATAATTGCTGGCGACCCATTGGCCTGCCGGGGCACTTCCGAGCCGCTTTAGCACATCCCGGTGGGTGATGATCTGTCCATCTTTGGCAACGGCTAAGGCTTGATCGGCTTGATCCACCGCCGGGCCACCAAAAATAAAGACATTACGCTGGAGGCCTTCGCTGCTAAATACAAAGGTCGAGACATTGCCGATGCCAGCACCCGCCGCGATCTTCCAATGAATATGGGGATAACCGGGAGGGGTTTTGTCTAGGGTGGCTTCGATGGATTTTTCGACAGCGATGAGGGTTTGCAGCACCCGTCCGGCCTGCGCCACTGTTTCTAAAGGCACAACTGCCGTCAGACGGTTCATGCCCAGTTCGGCTAGGGTGATTTTGGCGTCTTGGAGGGGTTGAAGCAGTGGGGCGTAGAGGGTGTTAAACAGGGTGGTGATGACGGACGCCTTGCTCGAGGCAATACTTTCTTGTACGGCGTCATCGGTTAGGCCATCAATCCGGATGCGCACCACAATTGCTTGAAAACGCTGAAATTGTCCAGTCGAGGGGCGCGAGGAAGTAACCGAAAGCTGTTCGCGTAGGAGGGGCGGTACCAAGCTCACAAGCGAAAGTTTCCGAGAATCATTTGAATCTGACAAGCCGTTAGCAGGGGCTAGTGATGTCAATTTGAGTTATTGCCTTTTTTCTGTCCCACAACAGCCGCTAGAGCAGAACTATCAGAACCGTCAGAACCGTCAGAGACTACCTTAAACACAAACCGATTGTATTCCAAAGTATACTTTAGGTTTGGCACAACCTCAAGAAACCTCAAGAAAACTAAAGGGTGGTCAAGTGACGGTAGGGTTAAAGAAAGCTATAGACTTGTTATTTTCAGCCTATTGATTGCGTCTGACCCATCTTGTAGAATAGACATCAATAGGCATAGATGGAAACAGCGTGAATTGAGCCAATCGGCCAGCGAGTCGGGAATCAATGGTGGAAGCCCGATACGAACTCTCAATTGATGATCCTTCCGGAGCCGTGAACTGAACTTGCACTGCAATAGTAAGGGATACCGGGTGCTGCCCGTTAACGCAGCCGCTGCATCAACTTTTTTGGATATGCAGCACCAAGAGCCTCAGCCGCAATGGTTGAGGAATTGGGGTGGTACCGCGAGATGATACACTCTCGTCCCCTTATGTGTTTGGGGCGGGAGTTTTTTATTTGATATAGGACAAGAGGATTTTATGACATCGTTGGAAGTCCGTCCGGCAGTGGTGGCAGATGTGGAAAAGTTAACTGTCATCTGGCACGAACACATGCACGACCTAGCTCAACTGGATCGGCGGTTTCGCATTACCGAAGAGGCTCCAACCCATTACCGAAATGATTTGCAGGTATGGTTGGAGCGCGAGGATGCCCGGATTCTGGTTGCCGAGCGGGATGGCCGATTGATCGGGTTTGTGGTGGGATGGCGGGTCAAACGACCACCTGTGCAAATACCCGAAACGATTGGGCTGATTAGCGATTTGTGTGTGGATGGTCATGCCCGGCAAGGCGGGGTGGGGTCGGCTCTGTTGGATGGCTTGCGTGGTTGGTTTAAGGAGCATCAGATTGAAGTGGTCGAGGCGCATGTGCCCCAAAGCCACCCGATTGCCCAAGCCTTTTGGCGGGCACTTGGGGCGACAGATTATCTGCATGTTGTCCGCTATCGGCTCTAAGGATTAAACACACTATGGTGCAGCAATTTCTTTCATGGTTGGGGCCGACACGCAAGCGGCTGTTGATAGTGCTGCTCATTATTACGGGCTTGGGCAGCCTGTTTAGTTTGGCGCTGGCAAGTGATGAGTCTTGGTCAGAACCATTGCAGACGGTGTTTATGTTGGCGTTTTTGGGCGGGACAGGTGTGATTGTGGGAACGAAGTTACCCCGCCCGGCTCAACTTCGTTTGTTGTTGACACTGGCCCCGGCAATTGGATTGGTGGCACTGGGTTTGGTGCTGCCAGAGGGGTCGTTTACGATTTTGCTGGGCTTGGCGTTTGGGTGGCTGCTGGCGGCGCAAATGCTGTTTCGAGATCGGGTACGGATGGAATATCGAGACGCGATTAAGGCCATGCGTAAACAGGATTACAACGATGCCATCACGATTATCAGCGAGCTTATCAAAGCTGACCAGAAAAACGGCGAACATTATCGGTTTCGGGCCGAACTCAATCGTTTAGCGGGACGGATGGCGCCAGCGATTCGTGATTATGAAGAAGTCGTGCAATTGTCGCCGGAATCGGCGGTGGGTTATAACGGATTGGCCGAGGTGTATTTGCAGCAGGGTCAATATGAAAAGGCCAAGCCCTATGGTGAGCAGGCTTTTGAGCGTGAACCGACCTATTGGGTCGCGCCCTATAATTTGGGCATGATAGAAGATCGGTTGGGGGAAAGCGAAAAGGTCATTGAACACCTCAATGCCGTTTTGGAGCATGGACTACCCGACAGCCGTCACCGATTGTTGACGTATGTCTGGTTGGCACGGGCGTATTACCGTTTGGGCCAAGTGGATAAGGCGGATGAGACATTGGCGAAAATCAAACACGAGGGCAAGGGTTTGAAAGAATGGGAAACGATCTTTGGCAGCGAACAAGCGGGTGTACTGCGAAAGGTATTGGAGACGGATGTTGAATTGGCGAAACAAGCCTATAACACCGTCGAAGCCAGTGCTGCCACACTCTTTGGGGCCGAATAATGCTGTGGCGTGACACCCGTCTGCGTTTGGCCTTTGGATTGTCCGTCCTTATGGCGGTTGTGCTGTTTGTGATTTTGAGTCAGGCCGACGCCGACAGCCGCGTGCCGTTAGCCATCGGATTTGCCGGATTGCTGGCTTTGCTCCAAGTTTTTATTTTGATACGGGGCAAAGGGCATCAGGGTGCTCTGTTAAAGGCACAGCAGGCCTTTGTAGACGGGCGCTATGAGGACACCGCCGGATTATTGGAGGGCCAACTGGAGCAACATCGCGTTGCTGGACAAGCGCCTGATTTGAAATTACTGACGGTTTTGGGGAATACCTATCGTCAATTGGGGAGATTGGATGAGAGTGCGGCTCTGTTGCAGCAGGCAATCGAACAATTTCCTAACAAGGCTTTCCCGGTATACGGATTGGGGCGGACGCGCTTGGCTCAGGGTGAGTATGATGAGGCGGCAAGGTTGATTGAACAGGCCCTAAAATTGGGAGCGCGTAAGGCGGTTCGGGCTGATCTGGCATTGGCGCTGTATTATGCAGAAGCCGACCAAAGTCGTATTATAGAGGTAGCCCAACAAACCGGACGCATCCTCAATGTCGAAAATTATCGGGCACTGATGGTGAATTATTTAATGGCCCGATTTGCGACCAATCCGACGGAGGAGGAAGTTGCTCGGCGGGTGATGCACCATACTGCGGCGGGGTTGGCCTATTGGCAGGGGGAAGCCAAACGCCATGCGACGACGGATTTTGGGCGACGATTAAATTCCGATGTAGCACGCATTGAGGCCATATTACAAGAGGAGAACAGCGGGCATGAGTGAACGACCAGAGTATCCGCAAGATTATTATGAAGAAGAATATCCAGAACAAAGCGAGGGCTATCATGATGCCTATCCAGATGAAGATCAGGGTAAGGCATCGGTATACGCACAGCGTCAGAAAGAATCCGACGATGGCCCGCGATTGTTAGATAGTTGGTTTATCCGGCTGCTGCTGGCGGTGATTTTGATTCTCGTGATTGTAGGAGTCATCGTTGGTGGGGCCTATTTTCAAGCGAGTTCCAGTCGGGATGAGCCGTTGGACATCAAGGCATTTCCGGGGCTGCTTCAATCCTCTTATCAGAAAGTAGATAAGGGACACGATCTGCAAACATGGTCGGGTACTGTGCAACTGGCCGAGCTTGAAAATCACTATCGGAAACAGATGGACGACTGCAATCGGTTGTTCAGCGAACCTGAAGAAGGCCAAGAACAATCTGACCAAACGATTGAATCTCAAAATTATGTGCGTACCACCTGTTTACTGGATCATTCGCATGATTTCTTCGGGATTACCCAATATGCCCGCGTGACGATTGCGCCGGAATTTACACTTGAGGGTGAGCGTACCGAGCTGGTGAATGTCACGATTGAACGGGTATGGAAAGAATAAAAATAGGGAAGCATAAAGGTAAGGGAATTCACCATGCAAGAACCAGATTTGGGCTTGGTTCCAGACGACGCTGCACCATCGGAATCCACTAAAAAGCCGCGTGTTGTCGTCCCGGTTTGGGTGGCACTGGCGGCAATGGTTCTTGCGGTAGTAGTGGCGGGGGTGATTATTTCATCTATTGCGGAGCCGCTGCTGAATCTGATTTCGCCTGAAAAACCAGACATCCCGCTGCCGCCGGGGACGCATTTGGAGAAGAAAGATGAAGAATCCAACTATGCTACCACTGAATGGCTGTATGGCTCCAAAATGCCGGGGTGTGAGGTAGCCGCGTTTTTTGACCAACATGAGGGGGTGGAGTGCATTTATACACCGATGGCCTGCCCAGTAGATGTTGAGCCAACGGCGACACCGGAAGCCGAACCCACGCCCACTCCGGAAGGGGGCACGATCACGGCCAATTTTTCGCAGGTGGCGGTATGCAGCAAACAGGTAAAAGAAGTGGCGTCCAGCTATACATGGCGAGCAGATATTTTTGATGGTTATAGCGGAGAGTATCGAACGAAATTCCGTATCTATCTATTTAGCGAGCGTTAAGAATAAGAAGAAGACTATGCAAGTAGCGAGCAATGTCCAGAGAGGAAGGTGTCACCGTGATGCCGCCGTTGGGAAGACGGCTGCGTTGCGGGGTATTGGGGCGCGAGAAACACAGACGCGAATAGCCTAAGCCGACACGCAATAACAGCAGCATCTCGAATTGGACACCTTCTAGGAGAAAGAAATAGCACCATGAGCAAACGGTTTGCCCCTGTATCGCCAAAACTGGACATCAATGAATTGGAATTGGGCGTCCTTGAGTTCTGGCGCGAGAAAGATGTGTTTCATCGTGCCATGAGTGAGCGCGAAGGCGGCCCCAAATTTGTGTTTTATGAAGGCCCCCCCACCGCCAATGGTCGCCCCGGTAGCCATCACGTCTTGTCGCGTGCGTTTAAGGACATCTTCCCGCGCTATAAAACTATGACGGGCCATCACATCATCCGCAAGGCTGGATGGGATACACACGGCCTGCCTGTCGAAATTGAGGTTGAAAAAGAACTCGGTATCAAACACAAAAGCGAAATCGAGGAATACGGCATCGCCGCGTTTAATGAAAAATGCCGCGCCAGTGTGCAGCGGTATATCGCCGAGTGGAACAAACTGACGGAGCGCATCGCGTTTTGGGTGGATTTGGACACTGCCTATGAAACGTATAAACCTGAATACGTGCAGAGTGTATGGTGGCTGCTCAAACAGCTTTGGGACAAAAATCTGATCTATCAAGGTTATAAGGTTGTGCCCTATTGCCCCCGCTGCGGCACGCCGCTATCGAGCCACGAGGTGGCACAGGGCTATGCCGAGGTGGATGACCCCAGCATCTATGTACGGTTCAAGGTAGTGGGTGAAGACAATACCTATTTCCTCGCATGGACGACTACGCCTTGGACACTGCCCGGTAACGTGGCACTGACCGTCGGTGAAAAGATTGATTATCTGCTGATCGAAGGGCGGGTGGATGCCGAATCGCCTGTTGAGCGGCTGTATGTAGCAAAAGCGAGATTTGAGGCCATTGTGCTGCCACAGGTCAAAGACGGCGGCGGATATGAAATCGTGGCGGAAATGAAAGGCCGGGATTTGCTCGGCAAACATTACGAGCCGCTGTACAGCTACCTGCCGGTTGACCGCGATGCCTATTACATCACAGCGGGGGATTATGTCACGGTAGAGGATGGGTCGGGCATTGTGCATACCGCTCCAGCTTTCGGGGCAGACGACCTTGTGACGGCTAACAAATATAACCTGCCTGTGGTGGTGACGGTTAATGCGGATGGACACTTCAAGGATGAAGTGACATTGGTGGCGGGCATGTGGTTTAAGGACGCGGATAAGATCGTGGCGCGGGATTTGAAAGAACGCGGCCTGCGATTCCATCTGACCACCTTCCGCCACAACTATCCGCACTGCTGGCGCGATAAAGGGCCACTGATGTATTACGCCCGTGCGACGTGGTATATCCGCACGACGGCCTATCGAGACCAACTGGTGGGGCTGAACAAGACCATCAATTGGGTACCGGAGCATGTCAAAGACGGACGCTTCGGCAATTGGCTGGAGGATGTTAAGGACTGGGCATTGGGCCGCGAACGCTATTGGGGCACACCGCTGCCTGTATGGGTGGCGGACGACCCGGATGTGGAGTATGCGGTATGTGTGGGCAGCCTTGCCGAACTCAGCCAAAAAGTCGGGCGGGACGTGACCGGGGTTGACCCGCATCGGCCTTATGTGGACGACATCACTTGGCAAGAAACGGTCAAAGGTAAAAAAGTGACCATGCGCCGTGTGCCAGAAGTGATTGATGTGTGGTTCGACAGTGGTTCGATGCCCGTCGCGCAGTGGGGTTATCCACAGCATAACCACGAGATGTTTGAAGACCAATTCCCGGCGGATTACATCTGCGAGGCGGTGGATCAGACACGCGGGTGGTTTTATAGCCTGCACGCCATCGCTACGATGGTTTTTGATTCGGTGGCCTACAAAAACGTGATCTGCCTCGGCCTCATCATGGCAGATGACGGCAGCAAAATGTCCAAGAGCAAGGGCAATATTGTGGCTCCATGGGATGTCATCAACAAATATGGGGCGGACGCGATGCGCTGGTTTATGTTCACGGCCAGCCAACCGGGGGACACCAAATATATGGGATGGCGGAATCCCGATACGCAAGATGAAATCCCCCCCATTGCCGAAATCTTGCGAAATTTCTATCTGAAGTTGTGGAATGTCTACAGCTTCTTCGTGACGTATGCCAATCTGGACAATTTCGACCCGAATGCGCCCCAAGTGCCGCTGCAAAAACGGGAAATGCTGGATCGGTGGGTCTTGAGCGAACTCAATGGGCTTATCGAACAAACGACCCAAGCCTTTGAAACCTTCGACGTGATTGGGGCGACTCGCCCGATTGAAGAGTTTGTCGAAGATTTGAGCAATTGGTATCTGCGCCGTTCGCGCCGTCGGTTCTGGCAGGATGATAACCCACAGGATAAATTGGCGGCCTATCAGACGCTCTATGAATGTCTGGTGACAATCGCCAAGTTGCTTGCCCCTTCCATGCCGTTTTTGGCGGAGGCGATGTATCAGAATTTAGTGGTGGGGCATGACGCCGCCGCGCCGGAAAGTGTGCATCTGGCGACTTGGCCCGAAACCAATAAGGCCGTCATCAACAACGACCTAAACTATAAGATGGCACTGGTCAAACGGATGGTCAGCCTCGGACATGCGGCCCGGAACAATGCCGAAATTCGTGTGCGCCAACCACTATCGGAGGTCAATTTCGCTGTGCCGTCGCATGAAGAAGGGGATACCCTGCTGGATATGGCGGATGTGATCGCGGACGAGTTGAACGTCAAAGCGGTGCATATTTTGAATCCGGCGGAAAGCGTCGGTATGGTCAACTATGCGCTGAAGCCGATTGATACGCTGGGACGTGAACTGCGCGGCGATTTCCAAGCCGTGCGTAACCTGCTGGTGAATGCCAGTGGTGAGCAGTTGGTCAATTGGAGCCGCACTCTGTTGGCCGGGGATGCGATTTCAGTCGAGGCCAATGGCAAAACGTTCGCGCTGACGCCGCAGCAGGTCATCGTCAAACAGACGAGTGCCGAAGGGTTCGCGGTGGCCGAGGAACATGGTTACTTGGCGGCGTTACGCACCGAACTGACCAATGACCTCATTCGTGAAGGGCAGGCGCGTGAAATCGTGCGGTTTATCCAGACCCTGCGTAAGGATGCCGATTTCGATCTGAGTGATCGCATCGCGGTGAACTATCAGGCCGAGGGCGGATTGGCGGACGTAATGAGCCAATTTGAGCAGTATATCCGCACTGAGACGCTTGCCGAAGAATGGCTGTCTGGTGGGCCGTCGAATGGGAGTCACACCCAGACGCTGGACGTGGACGGGGCCAAAGTGACGGTCAGTCTCCGTCGGCTCTAAGACCTATATTTTCTCGATAGGGGTGATGTACAATCAGATCACCCCTATCGGTTGGCTTAGGCGGTTTTTGGTTATGAGGACACGGAGCTAAAGTCGCCGTGCTGAATTTAGCGTAAAAAAGCTGTTGACCGATCTCATGGGTCAACAAGAAATTGCGGAGTAGTGTAATTGGAAACCTCTTTGCAAAATGATTCGCCTAATCCTGCCCCAGAAAATACGGCAGCGACCCCCTTGCAATGGGTGTTGTTATTTGGGGTGGCGGCTCTGACCATCATTACCGATCAGATTACCAAGTGGATCGTGGTGCAATCGCTGGCGTATGGCGAAACGTGGGTTCCGGTTCCGGCACTCAAGAGCATTTTTGACATCACCTATACCCGCAATACGGGTGCGGCCTTTGGCATGGCACAGGAATTCGGCAACATCTTTTTGCTGATTGCTGTCGTGGTGGTGGGGGCGATTGTTTATTACTATCGCAAATTGCCAACCGGGTCGTGGTTGGTGCGCCTCACGTTGGGATTGCAGATGGGGGGTGCGTTGGGGAATGCCCTAGACCGGATTACTCGCGGGTATGTGGTGGATTTTTTTCATGTGCATGGCTACCCCATTTTTAATATCGCCGATAGTTCGATTGTGGTTGGGGTGGTGGTGCTGGTGGCGCTCCTTTGGTGGGAGGATCGTAAAATTGCAAAAAAGGAAATTTGAGGGAGGATTTTCTTAAGTGGCAGACAAGCAAATTTCGAATGGGACGTGTGCTTATTGCAAAGAGACATTCCCCAAAAATGTGATTAAGCGACATTTAAACACCTGCAAAGAACGACAAGCCGCCCAAGAAGCCGCTGGTCAAAAAAGCCGCGCCAAGAAAGAGCGTCTTTTCCATCTTTTGGTCGAAGGGCGTGATCTGCCGATGTATTGGCTGCATCTGGAAGTCCCCGCTTCGGCAAAATTGACTGATCTCGATCAATATCTTCGAGATATTTGGCTGGAGTGCTGTGGACATCTCAGCGCGTTTCGGATAGATAAAGTGTCTTATTCTATTTCGCCCGAAGACGATTTTTTCCCAATGGGGTTTCCCGGTAGCAATGACCCATTAGGGGGGATGTTCCCAATGATGCCACCTGTTCAAGCCCCACCCCCAGAATTAACCCCCTTATTTTCGATGGACTTTGAAGGCCTGTTTAATAAACACTTTGATGAACAGCGTACCAAAGTTGCTGATGAAACAGGTGAGGTCTTTGTCCAACGAGTGATGAAACTTGTGGTCGGCGAGATAGCAGAAACGTTGGAAAAATCTCTTGGCGCGGCGATGATTAGCGATCTCAAAGAAGCACTTGGGGCCGATCTCAAAAAACTTCCTGCCAAAGACATGCTGACCCGCTTAGATGCGTTGGAACAAGAGGCGCTCAAGCAGCAGGCACAACTAGAGTCGCTTCAGCCTTTTCCCCTCTTATTTGATGATTTCCGCGAAGAAAATATGGATAAGGCATTGGGGGATGTTCTCAAGGTGGGCACGAAATTCGATCATGAATATGACTTTGGCTCAACGACTGAATTGACCCTCAAAGTTTTGAGTGAGCGAGAAGGGGTTGCACTGGGGAAGAAGAAAGCCCCGGCAGTGTTATTGGCGCGTAATGAAGCACCGGAAATTCTATGCGAGGTCTGCGGCCAACCCGCCACATTGGTTTGTACGAATTGTAATTGGGGCGGAGTCGCCTATTCCAATCAGGGGGCGGTATGCAAAAAGTGTGCCAAGAAACACCAATGTGGTGACGAGATGATGCTGCCGATTGTGAATTCACCACGCACGGGTGTTTGTGCTTATGGAAGTGAATGGGTTTAGCAGCAGTTTATGAAGGGGTGGGTTGAGGTTCATGATTTTGTAGACCCATCACTTTTGATTTAATCAAACCAGAATCGAATGTCCCGGTCTGGCGGAAAATGACTCGTCCGTAGGGGTCGAGTACCAAAATGGTCGGGATGATTTTAACCTCATATTGACGGGCAGTACTGCGCCCAACCTCGCTCAGAAAATCAATCCGCAAGACCGTCGCTTGGCCTGCTAGGTCTTTTTCAAGATTGTCTATAACGGGTTTCATAAGACTGCACGCCGTACATAAATTATTGTAGTATTCGACGATGGTTGGCTGCTGTCCGTTGCTGACCACCGCCTCAAATTCGCTTTTGGTCTTGATGTCGCTAGGGCGGATGTACCAAACGATGTGTATCGCAGTCGCAATGGTCATACTGATGCCTAAAACAATGGTTAACAGAGGATGGTTCTGCAAGAAGGAAATCATTAGGCCTACCCTCAAATCTGCGTGAGTTTATGCTTATTGGATGCAGAACCGGGAGAAAAGTTACAGGGGAGGAGTGGGTATCGCTCCCCTGTTGTTGTTGTTTACCGGACATCATGCCATGCGGTATAGACTTCGGTTTGGCCTGCGCGGATGGCACGCAAAAGGGCATCTTGGTCAACGGGCAGGCTGAAAATGCGAACCCCCGTTGCGTGATAGATGGCGTTGCAGATGGCAGGGGAGGTATTGATCGAGCAAATTTCGCCGACCCCCTTCGCGCCATATGGCCCAGTAGAAACACGATCTTCAATCAAGTGCGAGATGATTTCCGGCGCGTGTTTGATGCTTGGCATCTTGTAACGCGAGAGGAGATTTGTCCAAGGGACGCCATTTTCGACAATGTAGGATTCGGTCAGGCAGTTGCCCATCGCCATGACGATGCCGCCTTCGACCTGCCCTTGCAGCATGAGGGGGTTGATGGCCCGCCCAATATCCGTGCCTGCGATAATCTTCAGAACTTTGACCGCGCCTGTTTCCATATCCACCTCGACCAATGCGGCTTGGGTGGCATAACTGAAGGCGAAGTGCATATCGCCACCCGTGCCCAGTGGCTGCGTGGCCGGGGCGTGATATTCATGGCGCACTTTGGAGGATAGGCCGTTGGCTTTCATCCAGCCGACCAATTGGCCCAATTCGACGCTTTTGCCGTTGTGACGCAGCAGGCCCTCTTCATAATAGAGGGTTTCGGGGGGGACATCCAAAAATTCGGCGGCAGAACGGGTGAGGGCTTCACGCAATAGGGCGGATGTCACCCGTGCGGCGTTGCCACTGACAAACGTTTGACGGGAAGCAGTGGTTGGGCCGCCGTTGGGAGTTAAATCGGTATCACAGAGCAGGACACGCACGCGATTGTAGGGCAGTTTAAGTTCCTCAGCGGTACATTGGGCGACGACATGCGCCAAGCCTTGTCCCATATCGGCGGAGGCTACCCGTACTTCCACCGAGCCATCTTCAAAGGCTTCGACTTCGGCTTCAGCACGATCTGGCGCACCCCCGCCGAGGCCCGTATTTTTATAGGCACAGGCCAGACCCCACGCATAGGCTTTGTGACCGTCGCGCCATGCCCAATGAAAGTCACTATCAGCAGGCATCATATCGTGTTCGACGTGGCTAAGGGTTTCCAGCAGGCCGACGGATTCACGCAGCACTTGGCCCGTCGCGGTAGTCGTGCCGACTTTTTGGGCATTGAGGCGGCGAAATTCAATCGGGTCAATGCCAATCATTTCCGCCAATATGTCCATATTCGACTCGACAGCGAAGGCGGATTGAGTCACGCCGAAACCGCGAAATGCACCGGACGGAGGGTTGTTGGTATACATGGCGTAACAATCAATTTTGGCGTTGGGCACAACATACGGGCCAGTGGCGTGGGTGGTGGCACGGGTCATTACTTTATCGGAGAGGGAGGCATACGCCCCGCCGTCGCCATACAATTCCGCTTCCACTGCGACGAGCTTGCCCTCTTTGGTTGCGCCTGTTTTCATGCGGATGATGGTGGCATGACGCTTGGGGTGGACGGCGAGTGATTCTTGGCGGGTGTATAACATTTTGACGGGGCGGCCTGTGGCTTGGGCCAGCATTGCCACATGAATTTGACCTGTGATGTCTTCCTTGCCACCAAAACCGCCGCCGATCAATGTGCCAATGACACGCACTTTTTCTTCGGGCAGGCCCATTGCCAGCGCAATTTGGTTACGGTCTTGATAGGGGATTTGGGAACCGACCAAGATGGTCAATTTTTCATGACCCGCGACCCCCGGCGGAATCCCAATCGAACATTCGGGTTCTAGGAAGGCGTGTTCGACAGTGGGCGTGCGATATTCGCGTTCGACAATATAATCGGCCTGCGCGAAACCCTGCTCAATATCGCCGTGCCGCACTTTGATGTGTTTGAGCAAATTGCCTGTAGGATGGTTGGGATGCAAGACAGGGGCTTCTGACGAATGGGCAAATTTGGGGTCGCCGACGACGGGCAGGGGTTCGTATTCCACCTCAATCAACTTGAGGGCTTCGGCGGCAATATCTTCGGTTTCGGCGGCGACAATCGCTACCGCATCGCCCATATAGCGCACCACATCCGCGCATAAGACAGGCCAATCGCGGTAGACCAACCCGTGCAAATTTTCACCGGGGACATCGGCATGGGTCAACACAGCGACCACACCGGGGAAGGATTTGGCTTTTTCGGTGTTGATACTCAAAATTCGCGCATGGGGATAGGCGGCACGTAGGGTACGAGCAAATAACATGCCCTCAAAGAAATAATCATCGGTAAATTTCGCCGCACCAGTGACTTTTTCGCGCACGTATTGGGGCGGGACAGAACGACTAATGGCGTGCATCGGTTCGCTGACATCCGGCTCATTGACAGGCAGCGGCCCTTCACCGCGCATCTGACTGGCGGCGGATTTGATGGCGGTAATCACACTGGCATAGCCTGTGCAGCGGCAATAGGTATCTTTTAGGGCAACTTTGATAGCGTGGTCGTCGGGGTCGGGATTTTCATTGAGCAGGGCGGTGGCGGTCATCATCAGACCGGGGGTGCAAAATCCGCATTGGACGGCCCCGTGATCTATGAAATTTTGCTGGATGGGATGCAGTTCGGCGTCATGAGCCAAGCCTTCGACGGTTTGAACCTCACGCCCCTGTGCTTTGAAAGCCGGGAAAATACATGAATTGACAGGGGTGCCATTGACCAAAACGGTGCAGATGCCACATTCGGCTTCTTCACAGCCAATCTTCGTACCCGTCAGGCCCAGATCGTAGCGCAACACTTGGGCCAGCGTGCGCGATTCGGGCACGTCTAAATGATGGATTTGTCCGTTTACGGTGATGTCTAGTTTGCTCATGTTGGATTACTCCATTCCAATACCTTCGGGTACGGCTTGACCTGTTCGGGCACGCTGAACGGCGAGTTGCAGCGTGCGGCGCAGCAGGACGGCGATCATTTCTTTGCGATAGTCCCCCGTCGCACGATATTTGCTGGTGCGGGGCTTGAGAATTTGCAGCGCGGTTTCAATGGCATGTTCAATAACGGTGTCAGTGGCGGGTTGACCGATGAGAACGGCCTCGACCTCAACGGCTCGACCGGGTGTTGGGCCAATCGGGGCAATGGAAAGGCGGGCGGCCTCAAAATGGGTTTGGGACGGATTGAGGCGCACCCATGTGGCACAGCCAAGAATGGGGAGGGCGACGCCTTGTGGACGCATAATACGCTTAAACGCCGTCGCCTCGTTATCGCCACAGAGGGCAAAACGAAAACCGATAATCAAATCACGGGTGGAATCTATCAAGGATTGACCCGGCCCCCGAAACATTTCCAAAATTGGGACGACATGGTGCTGACCGTCCATCACAATTTCGGCCTTAGCATCAAGGGCGACCAGCGAGGTTGTGCCATCCCCCGCCGGCAGGGCATGGGCAACGTTACCGCCAAGCGTGCCGACATTGCGTACCTGTGGGCCGCCGACCACGCCGCAGCTTTCGACGAGGCAGGTCGCACGGTTTGACAAAATTGGAGATTTAACAATCTGGCTGTGGGTGACGCCTGCGCCAACGTAGATTTCATTGCCAGTCACAGCAAGACTGGTCAATTCAGGGATTTGAGTGACATCAATCAGGGCTTCTTGAATGGGATGGTGGCCGTCACGCAGTTCGACAATCAAATCTGTGCCACCCGCAACAACTTTGGCCTTGCCCTGATATTGGCTCAAGAGGGCGATGGCTTGATCTAATGAATGAGGGGTATGGTAATGGTTCCACAGTTTCATGAGGGGTGTTCCTCCTAAAACTGCTGGTACTTTTCGGAGGGAGGACATCCCAACGCCGCCACTATCGGCGACCCGCAGTCGTTTAATACGATGTTGGTAATTTTATTATACAGTCACTTTTGAACCTGCCATCATCAATCCTAAAGTGCGAACGTCGGCGGCGTCACGTTTGACCTCACCCACAATCACACCTTCATACATGACGACAATGCGATCTGATAGGGCTAAAATTTCGTCCAAATCTTCCGAAATCAACAAAATGGCCGTGCCTTTGCTGCGTTCTTCTAACAAACGATGGTGAATATACTCGCTTGCGCCAATATCCACCCCGCGCGTGGGCTGGGCGGCGATTAAGACACGCGGCTGACGAGATAGTTCACGGGCCAAGACCAATTTTTGGATATTGCCCCCCGATAGACTTTTAATCGGGGTTTCGTGGCTCGGTGTTTTGATTTCATAATCTTTGATAGCTGTTTTGCATTGGCGGGTAATGCTGCGGAAATTCATAAACAGGCCGCCCCACGCATAGGGTTTGCGCCCGTGATTCTGCAAAACAAAATTTTCGGCGACGGTGAAATTTTTGATGACCCCATCGGTCATACGGGCTTCAGGAATATGCGAGAGGCCGTGTTGGTTCATGGCGGCGGGGGAGTGATTGGTCACATCGTCGTTATTCAGCCAGATTTTGCCCGCTGTGATAGAGCGCATCCCCGCAATGACTTGGGCCAATTCACGCTGGCCGTTGCCGGATACACCCGCCACGCCGACGATTTCACCTGCATGGACATTTAGCGAAATATTTTTGAGACCCTCGTCCCCGCGATCACTGGTGGCGCTGACCCCATCTAAAC
This sequence comes from Chloroflexota bacterium, assembly GCA_024434115.1. Lineage (GTDB taxonomy): Bacteria > Chloroflexota > Anaerolineae > Aggregatilineales > J027 > CFX10. The sequence goes on along the minus strand of QMIT01000003.1, from coordinate 523,906 downwards.
GCAGCCGAGCCGGGCCGGGTTCGATAGGTGGTAGATCGTAATGGAGCACGACGGGACGCCCTACCATCATTTGGGCCAGCATTTCTTTGGTGGCGGATTCCGCTGGGATGCTGTAGACCCGTTTGCCATCACGCAGCACGGTAATGCGGTGACTGATGGCAAGGACTTCGTGTAATTTGTGTGAAATAAAAATCAGGGCGTGACCATCGGTGGTCATTTGGTTCAAAATGCGGAATAGATCGTCTACTTCTTGGGGGGTTAGTACAGCGGTGGGTTCATCCAAAATGAGCAGAGCCGCACCCCGATAGAGTGCCCGCAAGATTTCGACACGCTGCTGCTCCCCAACCGCCAACTGCCAAATGGGGGTATTGGGATTGACTTGCAGACCATAAATCTCAGAAAGCTCACGGATACGCTTCGATACAACCTCTAGATCGAGAATCAGACCCCGTGAAGATTTCATCCCCAACGCCACATTTTCGGCGACAGTTAGGGAGGGGACAAGCATAAAATGTTGGTGAATCATGCCGATGCCGTGTTGAATGGCATGATTGGGAGAACGAATGACGACGGATTGGTCATTTAAGTAAATATGGCCTTCTTCTTGATGGTAGAGGCCATATAGAATTTTCATCAGCGTGCTTTTGCCCGCGCCATTTTCACCGAGCAGTGCATGGATTTCACCTGCTTTAACATCAAAATCCACATGGTCAACCGCCAGCACGCCGGGGAATTTTTTGACAATCCCCTGCATACGCATTTGTTCAATGCGGCGGTGTCCGGTGGGCAATAGGTTCTCTGGCATTTTCAAACGCTCCGGGCAAAGTCGAGCAAAAAAGGGGTGAACGCATTGTCCACCCCATGTTCATTTTTATTCGAGTGTGTAGGTAATGGTGCCGTCAATGATGCCTTGAATGACCGCATCGGCGACAAATTTATCAAAGGCGCTGAGGGTGTAGGCCTCGTTATATTCGATGACCAAGCCGCCATTTTCCAGCGTCAGTTTGTAGGAAGTGCCGCCGAGTGTGCCTGCCTGAACTTGGGCAATGATTTCTTTTAGCACGACTTCCCAATGATAGACCTGATTGGCAACCACAATTTCAGGGGCGAGTTCGGTTTGATTGGACTGCTGACCAAACCACAGGACATTGCCTGTTTCTTTGGCAACACCCACTGCACCGACGACCATTTGGGCCGAACCAGTCATGACATCCGCGCCATTGGCGATGTGGGCTTGGGCGGCTTCGGAGGCCAGCGCTACGTCGCTGAACGATTGGATGTAGTTGACGTTGACGGCGATTTCGGGATTGACCCACGCCACGCCAGCCTTAAAGCCATCTACATACAGCTTGGCATCACCGACTTCGATGGGGCCAACGACGCCGATGACGTTGCTATTGGTCAACAGGGCGGCCAATACACCATTGACGAAGCCACCTTGATCCGAGCCAGCTTCATAGGCATACACATTGTCATAACCGAAGGTATCCACATCCGTACCCCATGCAAAGGATACGTCGGGGAATTCGGGGGCGAGTTCTTCAATAATCGCGCCATATTGTGAGCCGTGCGCGATGATAAGGTTATATTCACCGGAGGCAGCCCATTCACGTAGGGCAATGGCGGCATCATCTACGACAAAGGTGTTTTCCTGAAAGACGAACTCAAAACCATCACCCATTTCTTCATCAATGGCAGTGAGGGCGTCAATCATACTCTGGCTAAAGGCAAGGTCGTTGCTGGCACTGGGCATAACCACTGCGACCTTGAAGGTGTCTTGGGCTTTGGCGGAACGGGTATGGCCTTGTGTCGGAACGACCAATGCCACCATGAGGAGAATTAACGGGAGCAGTAACCATTTCTTGCGAGAAAGCATACTCTTCGACTCCTTTGAAATTTGAAGCTATTTATATACGAACAGCCTTGTAAGGCCGTAAAACACTAGTTTAGGTGCTTTCACCGATGACTTGGTGAAAGATGGTATAAATTGCCTAAGATTCACCTCGCTCAAAAGGCTTGGTCAATGCGGTGGGCTGCTCGACCCGCTTGGAGGCGAAAATCAGGGTAATAATGGTGACGACATAGGGTGCCATGACCGCAAATTCGGAAGGCACATTGATGCCAAGCGCGTTTTCAATGGTCTTGACCTGAAGTTGTAGGGCGTTGACGGTGCTGAACAACAACGCTCCACCCATGACCCAATAGGGACGCCATGCCCCAAAATAGACCAGCGCGACGGCGATAAAACCCTGACCAGAGGTGAGGTTGCTCTGGAAGATATTCAGCAGGGCAATAGACAGTGATGCCCCTGCCAGCCCTGCGAATCCTCCGCCAAGCGTCACCGTCATGTAGCGCACACGGGCTACACTGATGCCCATCGCGTCGGCGGCTTCGGGATTTTGACCAACAGCGCGAATCTGCAAACCAAAGGTGGTGCGATTCAACACGAAGGCGGAAATCGGCACAAGGGCGAAGGCGACATAGACCAGTAGATTGTGATGGAAGAAAATCTCGCCCAACACAGGCAAATCGGTCAGTATCGGTAAATTGATGCGCGGGAAGCCGTCAATGGGGGTGGGCGTGACGACGGTTTTCTGGAAAAGCAGTTCACTGAGGCCCAAACCAAATAGATAGAGGCCGATGCCGCTGATGCCCTGTTCGGCTTGTAGGGTGACGCTGATAAACGCCATCGCTAGGCCCATGAGCATTCCCACAATCAAGGCCGCAAGCAGCCCTAAAAACAGATTGCCCGTTTCAAAAACGGCATAATAGGCGGCGAATGCCCCCATCAGCATGATGCCATCCACCCCAAGATTGAGAACCCCGCTGCGCTGCCCGAACGTTTCTCCCAGACTAGCAAAGATATAGGGAGTCGCCAAACGAATTGCGGAGGCTGCAACGCTGGCTTTCAAAATATCAGTAATCATTTAGCGGCCTCCTCTTGTAAGGCGGGAAGGGATTTTGGAGCAGCAGGGGTCGGCTGCGGTGGGACACTGGCGCGGCGCTTGGTCAGGCGTTTAATGAAAATTTGGCTGCTGACCACAAAAATGACGACTAGCCCGTTGAGGGTCGTAATCAATGAGGCAGGAACTTGCACCTCCCGCTGGATACTTTGGGCACCAATTAACAATGCCCCAAAAAATACCGAGGCGGGAATTGTGCCGATGGGGTGCAGACCACCAAACAGGGCCGCGACAATGCCATTAAAGCCCGCATTGCCCGTAAAACCTGCTGCCGAACCATCGGTTTGCAAGCGATATTGGAGGCCGATCACTTGCACTGCCCCCGCGAGACCCGCACATCCGCCGGAAATGAGAATCGAGTAAAGTACCTGCCGTTTGACATTGATCCCCGCATACCGGGAGGCACGGTCACTTTGACCAACGGCACGAATTCGGTAGCCGAGGGTGGTGCGCCATAACAAAATATAGACGACCACTGCCAGCACCAAGCCGACTATCAAACCGGCATGGAGGCGGGTTGGGGTGTCACTAAACCAATCTATACGGGGGAGTTTGGCGTGCTCTTCAATACGAGCCGTTTTGGGGATGCGATTGACACGATCTTTTTGCTCAGGATCGAGCAGAACACCATTCAACAGATAATTCATCAATTGCAGGGCGATTTGATTCAGCATGATGGTGCTGAGGATTTCGTTCACGCCAAAATAGGCTTTGAGCACCCCGGCAATGCCACCCCACAGCGCTCCTGCCACAAAACCCGCCAACAATGAGAGTGTCACGACTGTGATCTGCGGGAAATCGTTGATGGGCACATTTTCGATAAAACGCGGGACGGTATCGAGGGAAAGGGCAATCCAGACACCCGCCAACGCGCCGATAATCATTTGGCCTTCACCGCCGACGTTGATGACACCCCCCCGAAAGGCCACACAGATACCAATGCCAACAAATAACAACGGGGTTGCTTTGACCAGTGTTTCGGCACGAGAATTGGTGGTGCCAAATGCGCCTTCATAGAGGGCTTGGTAGGCTTTGATGGGGTCAGCGTCCATCAGCATAATCATGACTGAGCCGACCAACAAAGCCGCCCCAACTGCTAATAATAACAGGGTGATGTTGAGGGAAATATTGACTAATTTTGAGGTATTTAAAAAGCGGCGAACGATAGCCATTGACTATTCCATGCTGCGATAATAAATGTCTCTTTAGTCTTGCAGTATGGCGCAAACTCATTTAAATTTCAAATGGCATATGTATCAATTTTACACAGCCTTTCGACACCCCCAGTTATTCCGAAACGATCAAAATGCCGAAAAATAGAGGGTAGAAGGTGTGAGGGAGTAGGTGTGTCGTTGAAAACTGCCAAGACAAGCGGGCGGGGTTCTGGTAAAATCCCACCTAGATAATTCTCTATTAGGCTTGAGGATGCAGTGTGACCACTCCACTCAATCGTTTGAAGCAGTATAAATCGTGGGGGCGCTATCCCACCGTTGAACATAAGGCAATCCACCAGATTCACTGGCGGAGTGATTTGCCGGACGTTAATCAATTTGAAGAAACCGTACTGCCCTATGGTTATGGGCGCAGTTACGGTGATAGCTGCCTGAATGAGGGCGGTATCTTATTAGATACCAGCTATATGCAGCAGTTTATTGCCTTTGATGCCAAACAAGGTCTCGTGCGCTGTGAAGCCGGGGTATCACTGGAACAAATATTGGAAGTGATTGTGCCGTGTGGCTGGTTTTTACCCGTCACCCCCGGTACAAAATTTGTGTCTATTGGTGGGGCGATTGCCAATGATGTACACGGCAAAAACCACCACCGTGCGGGCACCTTTGGCTGTCATGTCACCCAATTTGAATTGGTGCGTTCGGATGGTACCTATATTTGCTCCCCCACCGAAAATGCAGAATTGTTTCGGGCCACCATTGGCGGTTTGGGCCTGACGGGGATCATTACTTGGGCTGAATTTAAGCTCAAACGGATTCCTAGCCCGTTGATTGATCAAGAGAAAATCCGCTTTGTTAATCTGGACGAATTTTTTGCGATTTCGGCGGAGATGGATCAAAGGTTTGAGTATCTCATGTCTTGGTCGGACTGCCTTTCGGGTGGGGACAGCATGGGGCGCGGCATTTTTATGGCGGGGAATTTTTATGATCCTCCTCTTGGGGCTGAACCATCGCCCAAAAAGCTGAAGCCCTTTGTGCCTTTTGATCTGCCCTCGATTGCTTTGAATACACTCTCGGTGAAGGCATTTAACGCCGTGTTGTATCGCGTTCCATTGGGCAAACGGGTGCGCAGCGTTGTTCATTATGAGCCGTTTTATTACCCATTAGATGCGATCAACAATTGGTATCGGCTGTATGGCAAACGAGGCTTTTTGCAGTATCAATTGGTTGTGCCACTTGAGGGTGATAATGAACCCATCCGCGAGGTGTATCGGCGCATTGCCCAATCGGGTGAGGGGTCGTTTTTGGTTGTGCTGAAGGCCTTTGGAGATATTGTCTCACCGGGGATGATGTCGTTCCCAATGCCGGGGGTGACATTGGCACTCGATTTTGCATTTAATGGCGAAAAGACTCTAAAATTGTTGGATGAACTGGACACGATTGTGCGCGAGGCTAAGGGTCGGGTGTATCCAGCAAAGGATGCGCGGATGTCGGCTGAGAATTTCCGTGCCTATTACCCACAGTGGGAAGCATTTGCACACTATATTGACCCGAAATTCTCGTCCAGTTTCTGGCGGCGGGTCACAGAATCAGCGAATGGACAATAACCATGTTAAAAATTATGATTATCGGCGCGACCTCTGTTATCGCGCAGGAAACAGCCCGTTTTTTTGCGACCGAGGGGGCTGAATTTTTCCTCGTCGGCATCCCGGCGGACAAACTTGGGGTGATCAAAGATGATTTGGTTGCGCGAGGGGCTAAACGGGCCGAAGTCTATGAAGCCGACTTGACCGATTTTGACAAACACCCCCAAATCATCGAATCGGCTGTTCAGGCAATGGGTAGCATTGACGCGGTGCTGATTGCTCATGGCACATTGGGAAATCAGAAGGCTGCCGAAGCCAGTGTTGAGGTTGCGTTGAAAGAAATCAACCTGAATCTCCTCAGCAACATATCGCTGCTCACCCTGTTAGGCAATTACTTTGAGAAACAGCGGCGCGGTTGTATTGCGGTTATTTCATCCGTCGCCGGAGATCGTGGACGTGGCAGCAATTATGTCTATGGCACTGCGAAGGCGGGTACCACCACGTTTATGCAAGGGTTACGCAGTCGGTTAGCGAAATCCGGTGTAGCTGTAGTGACGATCAAACCCGGCTTGGTGGATACCCCAATGACTGCCGATATTAAAAAGAACTTCCTGTTCTCCGACCCCGCCACCGTTGGGAAAGCCATTTACCTCGGCATGAAAAAGGGCAAGGATACGGTGTATGCCCCGTGGTTCTGGCGCTATATCATGGCGATCATTATCCACATCCCTGAATTCATCTTTAAGAAGATGAGCCTCTAAACGACCTTCAAGAATTTTCTACGGGCAGGTCATTTGTATAGGCCTGCCTTTTGTTTATCTCCTAAAGGCCAATATCCGCACAGGTAATTGGGTCAGTTCCGCGACTTGCCATCACCAACGTCCAATAATGATCTAAATCACTGCTGGGGTTCGAGACATGCCCCAAGCCCATTTCGCGCATATTGGGGTCCAAAATATATTCCATGCCCCATGAGCCAAAGGCCGCTGCCACACTGGTCGGGCCACCCGCGATATTTTGCCCGACGAATATCCAATTATAGCTCTGATCCCTGACACGATCCCCGACGGTGCTGCCATTTGAACCAATATGATCTACAAAATTGTTGACGGCCATATCCACGCTATGGTTTACAGCGGCGTTGTTTAGCAATGGACTAAGAATCACCGGATTCAGGCCATTCAAGCAGCGGGCCTGATTAATGAGCGGCAACATATCATAGCTGTTGTCTATGATGGTATAGCCCGGTGTCGAGGTCGGTGTTGGTGTGGTGGTTTCAACGACAGAGGTTGCGGTCTCCGTTGGTGTCGCTGTGGCGGTTTCGGTGGGGGTTGGCGTCAGGGTAGCAGTTGCCGATGGGGTCTCAGTCGGCGTATCGGTTGCGGTGGGTGTCGCTGTGTCGGTCTCCGTTGGACTGGAAGTGGCAGTGGGTGATGCGGTTTCATCAATAGAGGGCGATGGCGTATCGGTTGCGGTACTGGTCGCCGTCGTGGTTGCTGTCGGGGTAGGCGTGGGAGTGTCGGAAGCGACAGGCGGGTTGATTGATGAGTCTTCGGTAGATGTTGCCGTCGCGGTCAGAGTAGCGGTTGGGGTCGCGGTTGGGGTAGAAGTATTGGAATTACCTCCCGGATTCGGCGCAGTGGTGCTGGAGGCGGTGCTGGTGGGGGTGGAACTTGCCGCAATGGATTCCGTCGCACTCCCTGTTGGCGTTGGCGTGTCGGATAGTGTACCGGTGGGGGTTGCCGTGGTAGTCGGGGTTTCCGTCATCAGCGTGCCCGTTGGGGTTTCGGTAGCGGTGGGGCCAAACGAAATAATGATTGGGGAGGGCGGAATAAATTGGTTTGGCGTTGGCAGCAACCAATCAATCGGTGTTGGTGAGGCAAAGCCCTCGGTGAATAAAGTCGCAGTGGGCGGCACATTATTAGCCGGACGGCGGGTCGGTGTCGGGCTGGATACTAATGCCTGTACGGTGGGTTCATCAGAATCATCAATTCCGCCAAACAAATTGAGGCCAAGAAAGACAAATAACCCGATGGCTAGGGCAACAAAGGGCACACCTGCGACCAACAATCCGGTGAGACGGCGCTGTTGACGCTGTTCAATATTTAATAGGCCGCGCTGGGCTTGGGCGTGATAAGGATCGAGTTGTAGGGCCTGCAAAAAATAGCGGCGGGCTTCGGCGGGGCGTGAAAGATACCCCATCAAAACCAGTGCCTCGACGTGATGGGGCACTTGTTTGAGTAAGATCAGCAAGGTGCGCCGCGCTTCGGCATGACGGCCTGCTTGCACAAGTGCATAGGCTGATTCAAATAATGGGTCGGGCAGTGGCTGGTAGTTCATATTCTGGGTTACTTATGGTTAGAAATTCACCTTTGCCTCAATGGTAGCATATTGTTTAAGGTCAGTATGGACGGGTTGCCTATCAACTGTGATTAACCACCAAAACGTGGGGTTTGCGTAGGTGAGGCTTGAGGCTATAATGCCCATTTGTAACAGGAGAGAAAACCTTATGTCCCTTAGCCGTGCCGAAGTTGAACATATCGCTGAACTTGCCAAATTGAACCTGACCGAAGCCGAACTTGACCAATATGCGGTACAGCTTTCGGCGATTTTGGATTACATCGCGGAACTCAATGCCCTCAACACCGATGATATTCCCCCCACTGCCTCGGTACTCCCGCTGAAAAATGTGCTGGCGGCGGATGAGGTAACGTTTGGGCTTGAGCAAAAAGCCGCCCTTGCTAATGCGCCGGATGCCGAAGCAGGGCAGTTCCGCGTGCAAGCGATTTTTGAATAAAAAACGCGGGAATGTGTCCCGCGCCTTTTTCAATATGCTGTCATCAGCCCGCAATCATGGTTTCGCGCCGTTTGACTTCCTTTTGACGCAAATCATTGCTGAGGATACGCTTGCGGATGCGCAGGCTTTGTGGTGTCACTTCCAGCAGTTCATCTTCTGCCAGAAATTCGATGCAATCATCCAAGCTCAAATTACGTGGTGGTGTCAAACCGAAGTCTTTTTCAGTGGGTTTGGCACGATGATTGGTCAGGTGTTTCATCTTGGCGACATTGACGGCTAAATCTTCCGCCCGAATGTGTTCACCGACGACCATGCCTTCATAAACATCTACACCCGGCCCAATAAACAACGAGCCGCGTTCTTGGGCATTTGTCAGCCCATACGAGGTTGCCATACCATCTTCCCACGCAACCAGACTTCCAAACTGACGGTTTGGCACTGGCCCCGAAACGGGTTCATAGCCATGAAAAATACTGTGCATTTGGCCCATGCCGCTGGTAGAGCGCATAAATTGTGAGCGGAAGCCAAGCAAGGCACGGGTAGGGACGAGGTATTTTAGAAAGGTTGTGCCATTTTCCGTGACCATATCAATCATCTGACCCCGCCGCGCTCCCATCAACTCGACAACTGTCCCGGCAAGGCTTTCGACCACATCCACATGCACTTCTTCGATTGGTTCCATCGTCTCGCCCGTATCTGGGTCTTCGTGAAAGATGACTTCTGGTCGGCTGACATCAAATTCATAGCCCTCACGGCGCATGGTTTCAATCAAAATGCCGAGGTGTAATTCCCCACGACCACTGACCACAAAACGATCCGGTGAATCGCCATCCGCGACACGCAGGGCCACATTCACACGGGTTTCGTCAAATAGGCGTTGGCGTAGGCGGCGGGAGGTACCCCAGCCAGATTTACCTTCGCGTCCGGCAAAGGGTGAGGTATTGACCCCAAAAGTCATTCGCACGGTGGGTTCTTCCACACTGATAGGTGGCAGACCTTCTTCCATGCCAATATCGCCGATGGTATCGCTGATACCGACATCATCAATCCCGCTGAAGGCTAAAATATCGCCAGCGGTGACTTCATCCACTTCTTGGCGGGCAAGGTTGTGGTGGGTAAACAGATATTCAATCTTGCCGACGCTGCGTTCGCCTTGTGGGGTGATGCGGGCCACATTCATGCCTTTGCGGATTGTACCAGACAGCAGCCGTGCAACCCCGATTTGTCCTTTGTAGTTGTCATAGTCCAGCGTTGTCACCAGCATTTTAGCAGGGGCATCGTGGTCAACCGACGGGCCGGGAATTTCTTTGATAATGGTTTCAAATAAGGGGGTCAAATCACCTGTGAGTGTTTCGGCGGCGTAACCTGCGTTCCCCGTCAAGCCAATAGCATAGACCACCGGGAATTCCGCTTGGGCATCAGTCGCACCCAGTTCGATAAATAGGTCAAATGTTTCATTAAGCACTTCGTCCAAACGGGAGGCAGCCCGATCAACTTTATTGATGACCACAATTACCCGTAAATTGAGGGCAAGGGCCTTGCGCAAAACGAAACGGGTTTGAGGCATTGGGCCTTCTACCGCGTCAATGAGCAATAGGGCGCCATCTACCATGTTTAAGACGCGCTCCACTTCGCCACCAAAGTCGGCGTGGCCGGGAGTATCAACAATATTGATTTTGATTCCGCCCCACGTCACGGCGGTGTTTTTGGCTAAGATGGTAATGCCGCGCTCACGCTCTAGCGCATTAGAATCCAAGATACGTTCACCGACATTGGCAGAATCGCGGAATACTTTGGATTGCTTGAGCATTCCGTCTACTAATGTGGTTTTCCCATGATCAACATGGGCGATGATAGCAATGTTGCGAATATCCGATCGCGTTTCAATCACAGACAGTTTCCTAATCTCTCAGTACACAGTGGGCAATTTTCATTTTAGCAGAACCTGACGGCACAATATAGGGGCTTTGTGCCTATTCATCAGATGTTTTTGCAAAATTCCAGTGGGCAAGGGATAATCGCCCAATAAATATATTATTAGTTTATGTAAAGAGCGATGGATGTTTAGGCAGACGTCTTTTTATGTCGCCGATTGGTTAGACAGACGCGCAAAAATCACCCCTGACCGCATCGCACTCTTCGATACTAGAGACCAGCGCGACATCTCTTACCTTGAATGGAACCGTGCTGCCAACCGCACCGCCAATTTTCTCTACGATTCTCTCGGCGTCCGTAAGGGAGACCGAGTGGCCGTCTATGCTACCAACAGCCTTGAATATCTCGATGTGTGGATGGCGTGTGGCAAGATTGGCGCGATTCTGCAAAATCTCAATTGGCGTTTGACTCCCATTGAATTGGAACAATTACTGGCTGATGCCGCCCCAGTGGTTTTATGTTATTCCAGTGATTTCATCCCTCAAGTGAATCAAATTCGGCCCGATCTTGATTTTGTGCGCTCGTTTGTGGCGTTTGGCAACTTAGCCAATGATGCCGACTGTCATATCAGTGAACGGGATGCCTTTAGCGATTATGCCACTGCCGACCCGACCCTGACGCCGGATGATGTGTGGGTGATTTGTTATACGGGTGGCACAACGGGTCTGCCCAAAGGTGCGATTTTGACACATGGCAATATGACGTGGAACGCCATTAATACGGTCAGTAGTTGGGGTCTCGATCAGCATGACGTGGCGATTCTAAATTCTCCGCTGTTCCACACCGGGGCACTCAATGTCTTCACTCTGCCGCTGATTAGTGCGGGGGGCAAAAATATCCTCTGTTCCGGGTTTAATGCCGACCAAGTGTTTGATTTGATTGAATACGGCGAGGTCACTTTGTTTTTTGGTGTGCCGACCATGTTCCTCATGCTGCAACAACACGCGCGTTGGGCATCGGCGGATTTTACCCGACTCAAAATGGTGATTTCCGGCGGTGCGCCCTGCCCCATGCCGATATTTGAGGAATTTTGGGCCAAAGGGGTGGATTTTAAGACGGGGTATGGCTTGACCGAAGCGGGGCCAAATACGTTTGTTTTGCCGCAAAAAGATGTGCGCCGCAAACCGGGGGCAGTCGGTTTCCCCTTGATGCACATTGATGTCAAGGTGGTGCGCGACGATGGCTCGGAATGTGGGGCAGATGAGATTGGCGAGTTGATTATTCGTGGCCCACACGTCACCCCCGGCTATTGGAATAAACCTGACGAAACGGCGAAGGCCATTCGCGGGGGATGGCTGCATACGGGCGATCTTGCCAGCCACGACGCCGAAGGATATTACAAGATCATGGGTCGCCTAAAAGATATGATTATTTCTGGCGGGGAGAACGTGTATCCGGCTGAGGTTGAAAGTATTATGCACGGCTACCCAGCAGTGGCTGAGGCGGCGTTGATTGGCATACCAGATGAAAAATGGGGTGAAGTCGGGCGGGCCATTGTGGTGGTTGCCGCCGGGTTAGAGTTTGATGAAGCCGATTTTATGGACTATCTGCATCAACGATTGGCGCGTTATAAAGTGCCCAAATCGGTGGTGTTGGTGGATGCCCTGCCGCGCACTGGCCCCGGCAAAATTGATAAAAAGTTATTATCCGACCACTATGGTAGATAGACAGCACTTTTGAAAATTCCAAAAGGAGGCAGTGATCAATCGAAACACAAGAAGTGCGTCTTTGGGTAGGTTTTTTGAGTGTTTATATCTAAAAGGAGCTAGTATGTTTGGGAAAAAATCGGTTCTTGTAACCGGAATTGTATTCGTCACCGTTCTGGCTTTGGCTCTCCCCATCTTTGCGCGTCCCTCCTCGGCGCGTCAGGACGATGTGCTAAAAATTGGGGTTTTGACTGACCACAGTGGTGCTCTGCAAATCTATGGCATTGAGCAAAGTCGTGGTTTCCAACTGGGCCTAGAATATGCCACTGATGGCACAATGGAAGTGGCGGGCCGTAAACTAGAAATCGTTGAGCGCGACAACGCCAGCGATATTGACACCGCCAACAGCCAAGTGCGTGAACTGATCGAACAAGAAGGTGTTGAGGTTTTACATGGCAGCGTGAGCAGCACCGTTACCCTCGCGGTGCAAGCTGCGGCGGCTGAATATGAAATGATTTTGATGGCTGGCCCGGCTGCTTCCCCCGCCATTACAGGCGAGAGCTTCAACGAATATACCTTCCGGGCTTGCCGCCAGAGTTTCCAAGACTCCTATACTGTCGCGTCGTATGCGATTGAGACCTTTGGCCCCAATTACGTCCAACTGGCGGTTGACAATGCGTTTGGCAGCACTTCCGCCGCCGCGTTCGACTTCGTATTTCAGGCCGCTGGTGGTACACCTGTCCGCGATACCATCCTTGTTGCTGCCGATACCAAAGATTTCACCGATGTACTGGAACAGGTTCGTGCCAGCGGTGCGGATTTCTGGCAACTGACTTGGGCGGGTGAAGGTACGGTTGAGTTGACCCAGCAAACAGCGGCACTTGGCATTAACGAAGATGTGCCCGCTGTGTTGGTGTGGAACTCCGATGCGATTATGGCTCCCGTGTTTGCTGACTCCACCCTCGCTGACTACTACATGGGTGCGGTTGGGTTCACGACCTATCAGTACACACTGCCCGGTCAAGACCCCGATAATCCTAATCCAGAGGTAAATGAATGGTTCGTTGAACGTCACCAAGAAGCATTTGAGGGCGCGTTCCCCGGCTTCTTTGCGGAATGCGGTTTTGCCAGCGCACAGGCTCTCGTTGCCGCGTTGGAAATCACCGAAGGTTCAACCGACCCGGCTGACTTGATTGCGGCGTTGGAAGGTCTGGAATGGGCTGGCCCGAAGGGTCTCTATCATCTACGTGCCGAAGACCATCAGGTACTCGTCCCGATGTATATCGCCCAAGTTGTCAGCACCGATGACCTCGAATTTAAATATTACGAATGGGTACAGACCATTAGTGCCGAACAAACTGCCCCGCCGTGCCTTGCACCCGGACGCAGTTCCGATACGGTGGTATGCCCACCCGCCGCTGAGTAAATAATCAGCGACCATTTATAGGGGTAGGTGTGATGCCTGCCCCTTTTTGTCAACCTAAATAACTTGAGATTTTTTATGTCGAACATTATTTTGGAAGCCATTAGCCTGCGCAAAGAATTTGGCAACCTCGTCGCCGTGAGTGATGTCAGCTTGCAGGTCGAACGCGGCACGATGCACAGCATTATCGGCCCAAATGGGGCGGGTAAGACGACCTTGTTTAATTTGCTATCGGGCAATTTGCGTCCCACCAAAGGGCGACTGATTTATAACGGCAAAGATATTACCCGTCTTCCCCTTTATCGTCGCGCTCACGTGGGTATTGGACGCTCGTTCCAGATCACCAACGTGTTTACCAGCCTTAGTGTTTTTGAAAATGTGCGATTGGCAGCCCAAGCGATTGATGGCGGCAGCATGGTGATATTGAGCCATTACACCCGTTTTAGCTCATATGAACGCAAGGCCCTTGAAGCGATTGAGGCGGTTGGGCTACGCGGTATGGAAAATGTGCCTGCCAGTGTTTTGCCACATGGGGATAAACGCAAATTGGAATTGGCAATTATCTTGGCGACTGATCCCCAATTATTGCTGCTGGATGAGCCGACAGCAGGCATGGCAACCGAGCAAGTGCCTGAACTGCTGCGAACGATTGATGCCATCCGCAGCATCGGCAACAAAACGATTATGCTGGTGGAACACAATATGAACGTGGTGATGAGCGTCAGCCACAAAATCACAGTCATGCACCAAGGGGCACTTCTAGCGGAGGGTACACCTACGGAAATCGCCGCTGATGCCACCGTTCGCAGTGCTTATCTAGGCGAGTTGTATGGCGATCTCAATCAAATGGCGCAGTCTCACTAAACAATACAGTAAAGAGTTTTTGCATGAGTGAACCCATTTTAGAAGTCAAAAATATCCACACCTTTATCGGTCAATTCCATATTTTAGAGGGGGTCAATGTCACCGTGAATCGCGGTGAGATTACCGTTTTGTTGGGTCGGAATGGCGCGGGTAAAACGACCACCCTCCGCAGCATTATGGGATTAGCCAATGTTCGCAGTGGGGAGATTCGCTTTAATGGACGCGAAATCCGCCAGATGCGCCCCTACAAAGTTGCCCGGTTGGGGATTGGTTATGTGCCTGAATATCGGGCGATTTTCCGCGATCTGACAGTGGAGGAAAATCTCAAAATTGCCGAACGCGAGGCGGGGGACTTGGCACGACGCCTCGATTTTATTTACACGTTGTTCCCCGATCTCCAACGTCTGCGTAAATTGGGCGGGGCACAGCTTTCGGGTGGTCAGCAGCAGATGTTGGCTATCGCACGGGCGCTGGTTGCCCAAAATGAACTGCTGCTCATTGATGAACCCAGCGAGGGTTTGGCCCCGGTGATTATTGAGCAGTTGATGGCAGCAATTCGCCACCTCAGCGACCATACGACGGTGCTGCTGGTGGAACAGAATTTTCACATGGCAAGTCACTTAGCAGATCGTTTTGTGATTGTTGAAGAAGGCAAGTCGGTTTTAGCAGGTCGGATGGCAGATTTGGCGGGGGATGATGAATTGATTAGTAAATATTTGGGAGCGGCCTGATGGAAAATACTCTAAAACGTCGGCCCACTTTTAAAATAGACAAAAATATACTGTCAGGCGTCTTGACGATTGGGTTTGTGATTCTACTCTTGGTGGTGACAGCCCTTGATGTCCAAGATGGTAAGCGCTTTAGCCAGATTGTGGCGGGTGGCCTCTATCACGGGATGCTCATTTTTATGGTCGCGGCGGGCCTCAGCATCGTCTTTGGTTTGATGGATGTACTGAATTTTGCGCAAGGATCACTGATGATGATTGGGGCGTATGTCGGGTTTGAAATCCTCAGCCGATTTTCCCCCAGTACGAGATCGAATGCGGTCCTGCTCTCGATTCATGTGGTCGCGTTTACCCCCATCTTTGCAACGATTTTGGTTGAAATCGGGACATGGTTGCTCTATCGGTTGATCCCCAATTCGTCTCAGATGGCGCGTCCACCTAGCCACTTGCTTGCCAAAATGACGATTGCAGGATTGCTCGGCGCTCCATTAGGGCTGTTTCTAGGAATATCTATTGCCAATGGATTAGGAAGTTCTTCCGATACCGTCCGTGTGATTGGCGCAGTAGTGGTGACGGCGCTGGCATGGGTGGATATGGTGCGTGACCCGGTGTTGTTCGGTATCAAATGGTTATTTAATGAGTTGAGCCGCTACTTTCAGGCGGGCTTGGCGATTATTCAAGGGCACGAGCCTCCTCCCAGTGAGGAGCTTAAATACAAACCCAGCCCTGCCTCTGAAAATTCCGTGCCCATGATTCAATTGGTGGCGGTGGTGATTTTAAGTGCGGTTTTGGCGATACTGCTTAATTCTACCGAAGCTAGTACCCTGCGTTTTGGTATTGCGGCGGTGGCGGCGGTTTTCGCGGGGACATTGGCAGGCATCATCATGGAAATCGCGTTTATCCGCCCGACGTATGTGCGCCCCTTTTTCCAAATTGTGCTGACGTTCGGGATTGCGCTGGTTATCCGCGAAACGGTGATTTATCAATATGGTGTGGCAACGCAAGGCACTTTGACGGCCTATCTACCGCGTGGATTACAGGGTACGTTCCCCCCTCATTTTTTACGGAGTTTGTTTCCAGAGCTTGAAACCACCATTTTTAACTACTGGATTTTCATGATTATCATGGGCCTGCTGATGATGGTCGGTGTCCAGATTTTGCTGATGCGGACACGGATTGGGATTATCATTCGTGCGGGTGTGCAGGATAGCGAAATGGTTGAGGCGCTAGGGGTCAATGTGCGTTTGGTGTTTACGGGGGTATTTGCCCTCGGAGCGGGAATCGCGGCGCTCGGCGGAATTATTTCAGCAGGATTTATCAGCATTGACCCGGTGATGGGCGACATCTTTCTGTTACAGGCGATTGCGGTGGTCATTATAGGCGGGTTGGGCAGCTATGCGGGGACATCACTGGCGGCGATTGTGGTCGGGCTTACACGTTCCGTCGCGGCATATTTCTCACGCCAGCAGTTTAATACCGATGGCCTAGCCCCCATTGCGGTGTTGGTGCTGCTGTGTATCGTGCTGCTGGTCAAGCCATCTGGCCTCTTTGGAAAGGAACACTAGGCGATGACCGAGACCGAAAATCGCTTACGCCGTCGCCATCCGCTGGTGCAAACCTTGTATGATAACTGGCCCTATGTGCTGGCCTTGATTTTGCTCTGGCGTTTCCCCTATATCGTGGCTGACATTACCAACAGTGAGGTAGCCCCCGACTCCCCGCGTGTTGTATCTGAAGCGAAGTTCTGGCAGGGGGTCATGATTGAGGTTTTTACGCTGGGGGTGCTTGCCATCAGCTATAACTTGATGTTTGGCTTTACGGGCCTCATCTCGTTTGGACATGGTGTGTTTTTTGGCACAGGTGTCTATACGGTTGCCATATTGGTGTCCGAGTATCAAAAATCGTTTGAGGTCAGCATCATCGTGGCGCTTGCGTTGGGGGTACTCATCGCGCTGATTTGGTCTATGGCTTCGTTTCGACTGAAGGGGGTGTATTTTGCCATGTTCACCCTCGCCTTTGCCCAAATATTTTATGAGTTATCCCGCCTGACCCTATTCAAATTTTTAACGGGTGGCGATGACGGCATTACATGGACTGCACCGGATTGGATTAACGCGGTCAAAAATCGCCTGACCCTCTATTATGTGGCGATGGCAGTGTTTGTATTTGCATTTATGGTGGTGCGCCGCTTGATGAATTCGCCATCGGGTAAGGTCTTGATCGCACTACGGGATAATCCGGTGCGGGCCGAGACGTTGGGGTTCAATATCTACCTTTACCGCACCCTGTCCATTGTGGTATCAGGCTTTCTAGCAACAGTCGCCGGAGTCATGCACACGGTCAATTTTCGCCAAGCCGAACCCACCGCTTTAGGATTAGGGCGCACGGTTGACCCGCTCATTATGTCCCTGATCGGTGGCATCGGTACGAATCCCGGCCCGGTGTTGGGGGCTGCCTTGCTGCGTATCGGTGAACAATTCCTCCGCAAAGAGGATTTGCAGGTGGATTTGAATTTCATGATCTATCGCTATACCACCACTGTAGATGCCGAAAAATATTGGTCGGTGGCGCTGGGGATAGCCTTTATTTTGTTTGTGCTGCTCATCCCGTATGGATTGATTGGTTCTCTAAACAAGACGTGGATTGAGATTCGGCGCTGGATGCGGAAATATTTCTATAACCCGCTAGTCAAGAAATATCCTCAATTGGCGAAATGGGCCGAACCTTTTACAGGTGAACCGCCGGAAGTGGCAAGGGCGCTGGCGCATATCCCCCCCGAACATGATCTCAAGGGGTGGGTGCTGGCCTATCCATTTGCCGCGATGAACGGGGCGACGGCGCTAATTGCTGTTTTGATGGGATTGCTCAGTTGGAGTTGGCGGGTGGCGGTGGCGTGGATGTTGTTTTTGCTGCTGATTTCCGTCCCCCTGCGAATTGCGGCGTTGGGAAGGCGCTTCCAGAAAAAACGAGCGGGTTGAGATTTAACAAAGGGCCGACTGTTTAAAATCGGCCCTTGTTGATGGGGGATAGTTATAGATAGTGGCAATTAGAGTTTCACTTGGGGCATGGTTTGGGATTGCAGGATGGCCTTGACGGTCATAGATTGGCGCTTTTGGTTTGGTTCAGCGACCAATTGCCCGCCGCGTACCGTTGCCCACATGACCAACCCCGCGCTAATCAGCACCATGTTCTTGATGATGTACTGGCCTTCCAATGTGGCAGCATAGGGGAAATGAGTGAACGTTTCATTCGGGAAGAAGAACAGCGGCATAATCGTTCCACTCATTTGGGCAAACAGCAGCAGTAGTGTACCCCGCATGAATTTTCCAGTGATTAGGCCGACGCCGATGGCACATTCCCACAGCGCCAAAATGGGCAGCGAGATATTTTCTTTCATCAGGCCAAAGGTCAGGGTTTCAATGGTACGGGCGGCGAGGTCTTCGGCAGGGCTGAGGCTGGGGAAGAATTTCAGGACGCCGAACCAGAAAAATACGATGCCAACGCTCATACGTAACAAGGCAATACTGTGTTTTGCCATCAGGCGGGTTGCCAGTTTGTCGAAGTTGTTGAGTCGGGCTTGAAGGTCTTTGTTGATGAACATGTTATGTTTCCTCTCAGTGATAATTCCTTAGAAATTTACGACACACCCATAACGCATTCTGGCAAAAAACCGTTCCTACAGCTTTCGGCGGAGATTTGATACTGGTCAATTGGCTTAGAATGCGTTAGAATAGAACGATTGTTCGCTGACCCCCTGACCCCTATTACCCAATCTAGGTGGAGGATTATGGAAGCCAAGTTCCAACTTGTCTCGGATTATCAGCCCACCGGCGACCAGCCCCAAGCCATTCGTGAACTGGTCGAAGGCATCAATTCTGGATTAACCAATCAAATTTTGCTCGGTGCGACAGGTACAGGTAAGACCTTTACACTGGCGAACGTGGTGGCCCAAACCAACCGCACGACCCTGATTATTGCGCATAACAAGACGCTGGCCGCGCAGTTGTATGCCGAATTTAAGCAGTTCTTCCCCAACAACGCGGTGGAATATTTTGTCAGCTATTACGACTACTATCAGCCGGAAGCGTATGTGCCCAAGCATGACCTCTATATTGAAAAGGTCTCGCAGATTAATGAGGATATAGACCGTCTGCGCCTTGCCGCGACGTTTTCCCTGATGACCCGCAAAGATGTGCTGATTGTGGCGTCGGTATCGTGTATTTATGGTATCGGCAGTCCGGTAGCGTGGGGCCGCTTGATGCTCGATTTGAAGGTCGGGCAGAACCAACGGCGTGACTTGATTCTGCGCCATCTGGTCAGCATCTATTTCAATCGTAACGATATGGAATTGCAAACAGGGACGTTCCGGGTACGTGGGGATACACTCGAAATTTGGCCCACCTACAGCCAGAACGCCATTCGGGTTTCGATGTTCGGGGACGAGATTGAACGGATTGTTGAATTTGAGCCGATGACGGGCGAGATCATCACTGAGCGTGACGAAATATCCATCTTTCCGGTTAAGCACTTTGTCGCCGAAAGCGAAAAAATGGAAGAGGCCATCCACGATATTGAATTGGAACTTGAAGTCCAGCTTTCAAATATGAAACAGGCGGGTAAGCTGTTGGAGGCCCAACGCTTGGAACAGCGTACTCGTTATGACCTTGAGATGCTGCGTGAGGTCGGGTTTTGCAGCGGGATTGAAAACTATTCACGGCACTTGGATCGTCGGTTGGCGGGCACGGCTCCTTGGACGCTGTTGGACTACCTCCCCAAAGATCACTTGTTGGTCATTGATGAAAGTCACATGACCATCCCGCAGGTGAATGGGATGTCGGGGGGAGACCGTTCACGCAAGGAACTGCTGGTACAGCACGGCTTCCGCCTGCCAAGCGCCCTCGACAACCGCCCCCTCAATTTTGCTGAATTTGAAGACCGGATGGGGACAACCATTTATATGTCGGCGACCCCCGGCCCGTATGAGGAAAAGCGCAAAGATCGAGTAGTGCAGCAGGTCATCCGCCCGACGGGGATTGTTGACCCGATGGTCGAGGTGCGCCCGACAAATGGACAAATTGATGATTTGTTGCGCGAAGTGATGCAACGGGTTGCTATCGGTCAGCGTGCTCTAATTGTGACCCTGACCCAGCGTATGGCGGAGGATTTGTCGGAATACTTGATTGAATCCGGTATCAAGACCCACTATCTACATGCCGAGATTGACACGATTGAGCGTATCGAGATTCTGCGTGACTTACGCTTGGGGGTCTATGATGCGGTGGTCGGGGTTAACCTGTTGCGGGAAGGGCTTGACCTGCCGGAAGTATCGTTGGTGGCTATTCTGGACGCGGATAAAGAAGGGTTCCTGCGTTCGACCCGTGCCCTGATTCAAAACATCGGACGGGCGGCACGACATGTCGAAGGCAAAGTCATCATGTATGCCGATAGAATGACGGACTCGATGCAAGAGGCGATTGACGAGACCAACCGCCGCCGTGACATTCAGATCGCCCATAATACGGAACATGGCATCGAACCCAAGAGCATCATCAAGGAGGTGCGTGATTTAACTGATCGGGTGCGTAGCTTGCATGTCGAAGAGGCGGGTGAGATAGAAGACGAAGTCGCGCCTGCTGTGCCACTGCATGAACTTCCCACTGAGGAGATTATGCGGTTGGTGCAAGAACTGGAAGAAGAAATGCGCCGTGCTGCCAAGTCGCTCGAATTTGAGAAAGCGGCCTTGCTGCGTGACCAGATTATCGAACTGCGCCAAGCCCTTGTACTCAAGAAGGGTCAGACCAGCGATGACCTCTCGTTGATGTTGGTGCAGGAGATGGAGGCCGCCGCGAACCCCAAACAAGGACGGGGACGGCGGAACGCTCGAATGAATTAGGTGCTAGAAACCAGCAAGTCACCAACGAGAAACCAATAAGGGGCGGGGGTCGGTCACTCGCCCTTTTTATTTCTTACCCCATAGGTGGGAATTTAGGCTAAAATTCGGTTAATATTTAGTAATGATCTGTCAACGCCGAGGGATGCCGTGGTCAAAATTTCGCGTGAGCGGTTAGAAGAGCAAGAAAAACAGTTTTTGGCTTCATATGCCTTAAAAAGTGCTGACAGCCGAGGGACGGAGTATCCCGATGCAGACCCGGAACATCGCACCATTTTTCAACGTGACCGGGATCGGGTTATTCATACCACTGCATTTCGTCGCCTCGAATATAAGACGCAGGTGTTTGTCAATTTTGAGGGGGATTATTATCGTACCCGCTTGACCCATACCTTAGAAGTGGCCCAGATTGGACGCAGTTTGGCACGGGCAATAGGCGCTAATGAAGATTTGGTGGAGGTCATCTGCCTAGCGCATGATCTAGGCCATCCGCCCTTTGGTCATGCTGGCGAGAGCGTCCTGAATGAATGTATGGCGGCACACGGCGGCTTTGAGCATAACAAGCAGTCGTATCGCATTGTCACCGAATTGGAACGGCGCTATCCGAATTGGCCGGGTCTCAATCTTTCGTATGAAGCACGAGAAGGAATTGTCAAACACGAGACAGAGTACGATAATAGTGATGCGTCGGGTTTTGGTTTTGACCCAAACCTAAGAGCCAGCCTTGAAGCCCAAATTGCCAATATCTCGGATGAGATGGCGTATAACGCGCATGATCTGGATGACGGTCTACGCAGTGGACTTTTAGTTACCGACCAACTGGTGGGGATTGAGTGGTGGCAATATCTCTCAAATGAGGTAGGTTACACAGGCGGAACCTTGACGGAATTAATGCGTCATCGGTTGATTCGTCGTATGGTCGGGTTACAGCTATTTGATGCGATTAACAGCACGTCGGACGCGATAGATGCCTCCGGTGTGCAGACACCCCAAGATGTGCAGCAATTGGATTAT
Source organism: Chloroflexota bacterium (assembly GCA_024434115.1). GTDB lineage: Bacteria > Chloroflexota > Anaerolineae > Aggregatilineales > J027 > CFX10. Next base: position 501,894 of record QMIT01000003.1, on the reverse strand, counting down.
AACTTGGTGCGGCATTCAGAGCGTTTTGCAGCGATGAACCGCCAGTTCAAGACCTTTTTGTTTGATAATCTGTATCGCCACTTCCGGGTGGTGCGGATGAGCCGCAAGGCACGGCGGTTTTTGCAAGATTTGTTTACGGCTTATGTTGATGAGCCAGCACAATTGCCAGTATCGGTGCGTGAAAAGTTTGATGAACGCGGTCAACATCGGGCCGTTACGGATTATATTGCCGGGATGACAGACCGTTATGCTTTGCAGGAATGGGAGCGATTGTTTTCCCCCTTTGAGCGACCTTGACCTATCCATGAACTTATTTATTAAACCTTGTTGAATGAGATCCTGATTTTCTTTTTATTCATTGGGAGAACGTGCTATGACTGATGAGCAAAATTTCCTGACCGCCGATGGTGCCAAAACCCTCCGCGAGGAGCTAGACCAACTGCTGAATGTCGAACGTCCAGCATTGGCCGCGAAACTCAAAGAGGCGATTGCGATGGGCGACCTTTCGGAAAACGCCGATTATCACGACGCCAAAGAACGGCAGGGTTTTTTGGAAGGTCGCATCCGTTACCTAGAAGCTATTTTACGCAGTGCTACCATCATTGATGAAGATGGCAGCAATGGCGTAGTGCGGGTTGGTTCCGAGGTGACGATTCAGGAAGAGGGATTTGACCCCGAAACCTATCGTATTGTCGGCCCAGCCGAAGCCAATCCGCGCGAGGGCCGTATCTCCAATGAAAGCCCGCTCGGTGCGGCCCTGCTCGGTAAAAAAGTTGGACAAACCGTCAAGTATCAAACCCCGGATGGTCAGATGAAAGTCAAGATCAAGAAAGTCCACTGATTTACCCTCCGCATCTCACAAATCCAAATGAATGCTCACACGCAGCGTCGAAGGTCGTATCGGCTTTGGCGCTGCGAATTTATTTTTTTACAGAGGAGATGTTTGAACTATGCGAGCGTTGATAACAGGTGCCAGCGGCGCGGTTGGTACGGGATTACAACACTACTTGGAATCACAGGGTGATACGGTGGTTACGTGGAATCGTCGGCAGACGCCGATTGATGATTATGCAGCGATGGAAGCCTTTGTGCGGGCCGAAAAACCAGAGGTATTGTTTCACCTTGCCACTGCCTCCACCCCGACAGGCCGCGAAAATGAATCGTGGTTGGTCAATTATGAATGGACGAGCGAACTGGCGTGGATTTGCCGTGTATTGGGTGTTCGTTTTGTGTTTACCAGTTCAATCATGGTTTTCACTGATTTTGCCAAAGGGCCGTTTACCCCAGAATCCAAACCAGATGCCGCTGAGGGTTATGGTTATGAAAAGCGCCGTGCGGAGGAACGGGTCATGGAACAAAACCCGAACGCGGTGGTGGCTCGGATTGGGTGGCAGATCGGCGAGGACACGAACAGCCGTCACATGGTCGGTTTTTTTGAGACGCAGATGCAAAAGGAAGGCCAGATTAACGCCAGTACCCGTTGGTATCCCGCTTGCTCGTTTATCACCGACACGGCAGACACACTCGTCAAATTGGCAGACGGCACGCCGGGATTATATCTGGTGGATTCCAATACTCGATGGACGTTTTGTGAAATCGCGGTTGCACTGAATGAGCGGCATGGCAACCGCTGGAAAATCCTGCCAAACGAAGATTTTGTCTTTGACCAGCGCATGATAGATGAGCGGGTGGCGATTCCCTCGCTTAAAACACACGTTCCAACTCTTCCCTAGATTTTTGCCCTCTTGACGTTCCCTAAAATATCGCGTATCGTATATGTCAGTATATAGATGTGTTGACATATATGATTATGTATCTATGTGGAGGCATTTATCCACCATGTCACTTAAATTTGGGATTTTGGGGATATTGGCAAGCGCGGGGCCGCAATCGGGCTATGACATCAAAACCTATTTTGAAGAAGGGCCAAGTTATGTCTGGCAGGCTGATTTGCCACAAATCTATCGCACACTCGACCAACTAGAACAGGCCAAACATGTCATTGTTGAAGCCGACCCGACCAATGCACGAAATCGTAAGGTGTATACCATCACTGAAGGGGGGCAGCAGGCGCTTCAAGAGTGGCTGCAAGCAGATTTTGAATGTCCTCCAATCCGCGATGCGAATTTACTGCGGGTCTTTTTTGGGACACTCACACCACCCGATATTTTGAAACTACAAGTGGCTGCACAACGTAAACAATTTACCGAGATGTTGCAGCAGTACCATGCAGTCCAAAACCTGATTGCGCAACATGCCGAGCAGTATCCTAAAGATGCTTTTTTTTGGACACTCACTTTGCAAGCTGGCCTCAAGCTCACACAGGCGTGGTTGGAGTGGTGCGACGAGGCGATCCATCAGTTGGACGATTTGGAAACTAGGGAATGAACAATCGCAATTAGGCGAAGGGAGAATGCCTTATCATGGCGACATTTGTCAAGCTCGACCATCTTCGGAAGCAGTATTCGCCACCCGATGGCCCGTATGCGGTTGGGCCAAAAGAAGGGGTGAATCTCGAAATTTTGGAAGGCGAGATTTTTAGCCTGCTGGGGCCAAACGGAGCGGGCAAGACGACCATTATCAGCATGATGAGCGGATTGTTGACCCCAACGGCAGGTGATGTCGTATTGGGGGGATTTAGCATCACCAAGCAGCCGCTGGATGTGAAAAAACAAATCGGGGTCGTGCCACAAGATTTGGCGCTCTACCCTAATCTCAGCGCCCGCCAAAATCTGAATCTGTTTGGCACGCTGTATGGGTTATCCGGCAAAAATTTGAGCAAGCGGACGGATGAGGTGCTGGAATTTATTGACCTCAAAGACCGGGCCAACGACAAAATCAGCGAATATTCGGGAGGGATGAAGCGGCGCGTCAATATTGGGGTCGGATTGATGCACCGCCCGAAAATGTTGTTCTTGGATGAACCCACCGTCGCTATTGATCCTCAAAGTCGCCGCAATATTTTAGATACGGTCAAAGAACTCAATCAGCAGGGCATGACGGTGCTGTATACCACACACTATATGGAAGAGGCCCAAGAACTAAGCAACCGGATTGGCATTATAGATCATGGGCAGATCATCGCGCTGGGAACACTAGATGAACTGGTCAAGACCGTCGGGGAATATGATGTGATCCGATTGACACTGCCAGAGCCACCCACCTCAGTGGTTGAGCGGCTAGGCGCGATTCCGAATATTCAACGGGCCGAAACCACCGATGGCGAAGTACGATTGATTGCTCGGGATGGTCGCCAACAATTACCTGAGGCCATTCGTATCATCAATGAGGCCGGGCTTGCACTCCATGGGGTCGAGATTGAAGAACCCAACCTCGAAGCCGTGTTCCTCCAACTGACCGGACGCGCCCTCCGCGATTAACTTAGGAGAAAACGACCATGATATGGCGAAAAATCCAAGCCGTCGCTTGGGCTGATATTTATCAAGCGTTTACAGATCGTTCGGCGCTGCTATTTAATATGGTCAGCCCACTTGCCATCAGTATGATTATTGGCGCGGCGTTCGGCGGTGGCTCTAACGATGTGGATGTTGAGGCGGCCAAAGTTGGGGTGCTAAACCTTGACGCGGGCAGCGCAGAGGTTGAACAGGCGTTTGGGGATATTTATACACAGGTTCTGATCGAAGCCCCACCGGAGGAATTAAGTGATTTTATAGACGGCAAGACGATCACCGATGAAAAGCAAGCTCGCCAACAGGTTGAGGATGGTGATCTGGATGTGTTAGTAGTGGTTCCGGAGGATTTCACAGCGAATGCCATCACTCCGGGCAGAGGCGGAATATTGCGACTTTATTATAACCCCGGCGCAGGCATCCCCGGTGATGTGGCTCGTTCGATTATTGATGGCATGACGACCCAGATCAATAACCAGAATATCGCCTTGCAGGTCGGGATTCCATATGCCTCCGAACAGGCTGCCCGCAATAATCAAGCCGTTGATGCTGCCGTCGCCTATGTACAGCAGACTAGCCAACACCTGCGCGAAAAAGAAGCCATTACGCTCAATCGGGTCGGTGTCGAAGGCGATGTGCAGGAATTCAATTCGCTGCAATATTTTGGGCCGGGCATGGCGATTTTGTTCATGACCTATGCCCTTTCTAATGGGGCGATCAGTATTCTGGTAGATCAACGCAATTGGACGATGCAGCGTATTTGGACAACGCCCTCCCCGCGCACCGTCTATTTGGGGGGCAAGATGGTTGGGATCTATGTAACGGGCATTTTCCAGATGTTGATTCTAATGCTGGCGATGATTTTTGCGGCCAATGTTGTTTTTGGCAGCGGTGTCGCGGTTTGGGGCACAGATGTTATCGGGATTGTGTTGGTGCTGGTGTCGGTGGTGGCGGCAGGGGCGGGGTTTGCGCTGGTGATTGCCTCATTTGCCAAAAATCCCGATCAAGGTGGCTCAATCAGCACGCTTGTTTTGACCGTCTCTGGTTTGCTGGGCGGCGCATTTTTGCCTGTTGATGATGTGCCGATTTTGGGGCAAATTTCAAAACTCACGCTTAATCGTTGGGGCTTGGATGGGTTTACCACGCTGTCGTTTGATGGGGGGACGGTGGTTGATATTTTGCCCAATGTGGCGGTTTTGCTGGGCATGGCGGTGGTGTTTTTCACGATTGCCCTGTTCCAATTTGGTCGGCGTTTCCGTTCATAGGGGGTGAGGGAAAATCATGCGAACTGTACTCAGCATTACGCGATATGACTTGATACGGCTGTTCAAAGATCGCAATCTGGCCGTGTTTACCCTTATCATGCCGGTGGTGATTATGTCCGTGCTGTCCCTTGCGATCACTACTGGTGACCAAATCATCCGGCTCGATTTGGTCGACAATGACGAATCCGCCCTCTCTAAAGCCTTTATTGAGCAATTAGAGACTGTCGGGGGCGATAGTATGGTGGTGTGTGTCTACGATAGGGAGAATTCTGACGACTGCGATTTAAGCAAAGATGATGCGTGGTCGGAAGTCGGTAAGGAGCGGGTCGAAGAGGGCGATACCAGTGGCGTAATCCTTATTCCGGCGGGTTTTGGGGAAGGCTTGCAGCGGGGTGAAAGTGTGGCATTGGAGTATCGCAGCAATGACAGCCTCAATGCCCCAACCATTGTGACCAATATGATTAACACGGCCCGTAATCGAGTGGGCAGTTCGGTAGTCGTGGCGCAGTTGGCCTATGACCCGGAATTGGCGACCCTAACGGGAACAACAGGAACAACCGAAAATTTCACCGCCCTTTATACACAGGCGGAACAGCAGTGGCAAAATGCTCCAGCGCGTATTGACGAAGAATCGTCGGGTGAAGAAACCGAAATTGGCACGGGGGCGAATCAATCTGTGCCGGGGGTTTCCAGTATGTTCTTGCTATTTACCCTGCTGAATGCCGCAAGTGTCTTGGTCAGTGAGCGCAATTCGGGCACGTTGCAGCGATTGTTTACCCTGCCGATTCCTAAGTATCAAGTGGTAATGGGCAAGATGCTGACCCAGATGATTTATGCGGGTATCCAGTTCATCATCCTGTATATCGTCGGTGGATTTTTGGGGGCGGAGTTTGGTAGCAACTATCTGGCTATTGCGCTGCTCGTGATTGCGTTTTTGCTGTGTGGGGGCGCACTGGGGTTTGCGCTGGCGACCTTTGTCAAAAATGAAAATCAGGCCGGGGCAATAGCGTCATTAGCAGGATTTATCTTGGCTCCTCTGGGTGGGGCATGGTGGCCGCTGGATATTGTGCCGGATTTCATGCGGATTATTGGGCATATATCGCCGATTGCGTGGGTGATGGATGGTTTCCAAGATTTGATTTACTACGACGGCACAGTGCTGGACGTTCTGCCCGAAGTTGGCGTGCTGCTGGCGATGGCAGCTATTTTGGGACTCATTGGGGTAGCGCGTTTTCGTTATGAGTAAGCTACCGACCTATCCATCTGGGGACGGTAGTATGACAAGCGACTATAGGTATTGGGGTGACGTAGTTCGCTGCGCCTGAATCAAATTGAGGCGGCGCGGAGTTCTTCCCAAATTTCGTTACGCAGCACCGAAAGCGAAATTCTGGCCTGAACCCGAACTGCCTCATCGGTGTCCTCAAGGCTTTTTTCTAGCAAGTCTATCGCTTTGTGCAAGACGGGTGTTTTTAGGAAGTTGGCAAGGCTGGTAGCGGCTTCTTCGCGTACCATTGAGGATTCGTCATGAATTAACGTGTGAGCGAAGTCATCAATGATGGCATCCACCGCATTATTGATTTTGGCGGCGGCAAAAAGGCTTTGGGCAGCCGTTTGACGGACTTCTGGATTGACGTCGTGGCGCATCAGTTTTTGGAGTGTTTTGACGACATCTGCATGACGAACATAACCGAGGCCATAGGCGGCGTGAAAACGGATTTCGTGGTCGTCATCGGAGGCCATCTTCAAAAAAACTTCGGCAGGGACGATTTCGGCTTCATCGGATAACCAAAAGGCGGCGGCGTGGCGAGCCATCTGTGTGCCATGTTCCAATACATATTTAAAGGCCACTGTACTGACCTGCCCAAAGGCTTCCAGTTCTAGTCCTAACATCCACGCTTCGTCGTAGGTTTTACATTTTGCCATGCGACGGGCAAGGCCAGTAATCTCTTTTTTGGTATCCATTACAAACTCTTTCATTGAACTAAAATGAATTCTGATTTGATAATTCACAAAAAATTCGCTTTATTCACATTATATATGGAAAAGTTGCTATCTTGTCCATAGTTCTTTAGAGTGTAAATTTTCCGGTGCGAAAACGTCTGATTCTCATGAACCTCCATTCGCAAAAAATGATAGACTAGAGAGATAAATTTATTTTGGAAAAGAATTTGACCCGCCATCGTCCTGTGATGTTGAAATGGAGTCGCCACGATGATGAAAAACGCCGTGAAAATAGTTTTATTGGTAGGACTCGTGTGTTGGTCGTTTTTGGACAGTAATCCCCGTCTCAAACCTGTCGCCGCCCAAGGCGATGCCACACAACGGATTAACGAATTAGCCGAAGCCGTTCACCTCCAAAATCTCCGCACGCATAATGTCACCCGTTGGCGTGGGGGCGATTTGGGCGAGATGAATGGTTCAGAAATCAATGCACCAGCCGGAACGGTGTTTGGTGACTGGTATTTCACCGATTTATATGATGAATCCATTGAAATTGACACCTCTTCCATGACACGACCTGCCGCAATTAATATCTGGGCTTCATGGTGCGGGCCGTGCCGATTTGAATTTCCCTTCCTTGCGGAGATGGCTCGCGCAGGTGGGCTAAATTATGATCTTTGGTTCCTAAACGCCAACGATGATCCAGATGCGGCCCAGCGGTTTTTGCGGAATGATATTGAAGGTGGTGCGGACGGCCTAACATTGTATGTTGACCCCGGTGATGCCTATATCCGTTCCATCGGATTGCAGGTTTTTCCGACCACTCTCTTGATTGATACGGATGGCACGATTTTGCTGGCCCATTCCGGCATTGTCACCCGCACCGTGATGGAGTTGTTCAATGCGGTGGCTGCGGCTCCCAGCGAAGGCAGTATTGACACCTCGACGATTGAAGTGCCGGAATTTATTGCCACCCTTGACCCGGTAGATGCAGCCAGCGCCACGCCGATTGTTTATTATCAGCAGGTGACGGGCGAGATTACCGATGAGCAGTGGCAGGATGTTTATAGCTTTGAGGGGAAAGCCGGGGATGACGTCACGATTGATATGACCTCCACCGAGCCTGATTTTGATGCGTATCTTGTGTTATTTGGGCCGGATGGCGAACGAATTGCTGAAAATGATGATGGCCCGAACCCGCCCTATTCGCATCTTGAACTTACCCTGCCCTCCGATGGAACCTATGTCCTCGTAGCGACCCGCTTCCTTGAACGGGATGGGCTTGCCGAAGGTGGATACAATTTGGTCGTCTCGAAGGCGGGGGCAGCGGTTGGTAATCAAATTATCTTTGATATTCCGGTCAGTTCGCGCTTGACCACCGACTATACCCAAGCCGCCTATCTGATGGATGCGAAAGCCGGACAGGTCTTGACCTTTACATTGGAACATGATGTCCCGACTGAAATCCTCCATTTAGAAGTGCGCTTGGGGGCCGGTCAACGAGTGGTACCCTTTGAGTCTACTGAAAATGGCTTATTGACCTACGAGGCGACCATACCCCAAGATGGCTCTTACAGCGTCTATGTTTCACGTCCAATGCGGTCACGCGCCGGGGCGATTACGTTCACCCTGATGGTTTCGGGCGTCAATGCGGATGGCACCCCTGCGACCAATGGCCTTGAAACGACTACGGATACTGGTTCGGGCAGCGATGGCGGTCAGGCGGGCGGTGATGGTCAGGTTGAGGCAATATTGGCTTATGGTGACAGTGTGACTGGCTCGATTGATGACAGCACACCCTTCCATCTCTATGAATTTGAAGGTGCGGCAGGCGATACCGTTGTGATTCAGATGGTGGCCGATGCGGGTCGGACGCTGGATACGCAACTAACGCTCTATGGGCCAGATGGCACCCTACGCGGCGCGAATGATGATGCCGATATGACCACCACCGATTCGGAACTGACCTATACCTTGACCGATGATGGAACCTATCAGATTGTTGCCAGCCGCTACCTTTCGACGGATGGCACAAGTTTTGGCGATTACACTCTGATCTTGACCCTCGGCACTGGGGAGGATACGACCACTACGCCACCTGTCGTTTCTAATCCCCCCACCGGAAATGCGGAGGGGTTGGAAATTGAATATGGCATGACGGTGGTCGGGGCGGTAGACAGTGCCAGCCTTGAACAGCGCTATGTATTTGTGGGCAAGGCAGGGGATATTGTCACCATTACGATGCAACGCGCCGACGGCGACTTGGATAGCTATCTCAGCGTGTTTGATGCAGCAGGGCAAGAACTGGTCTTTAATGATGAGGATTTCGCAGGTATCGGTAAGGACGCCGCTATTCGTCGGTTTAAACTGCCTGCGGATGGAGCCTATACCATCGTTGCCACGCGCTATGGCGCATTTAATGGCCTTTCGGCAGGGACGTATGAACTCGTCATCACGGTTGAGAACTAAACCGATCAGCAAAATTTAACACCGCACATAAGAAAAGGGATGGAGGTGATAATCCGTCCCTTTTTGATTTGAAAGGATTACAATTGAAGTAGAGATGTTATTCTGATTTGCCCAGAAAAGGGGATACCCCTATGACATTGCCGATGATTGGAATCCGTTCGTGGGGAACTTACTTCCCTGAAAAAATTGAAACAGCCGCCGATGTTGCCGCAGCGAGCGGTGTACCGGAACAGGTGGTTATCGAAAAAATGGGCCTGCGCCAAAAACATGTGGCCGGGCCGGATGACCACTGTGCAGAAATGGCGGCCAAAGCTGGCTTACAGGCACTTGAAAAAGTCAATTTTGACCCCGCCGACCTTGATTTAATCCTCTATCATGGCAGTGAGTATAAAGATCATATTGTGTGGTCAGCCGCGACCCGTATCCAAGAAATTTTGGGGGCGAAAAAAGCCGCCGCCTTTGAACTGTATGCGCTGTGTGCGGGTGCGCCGATTGCCCTTAAATCCGCGCGGGCGATGATGCGCGACGATCATCATCTACGACATGTTCTATTAGTGACCGCCTCCCGCGAAAACGACTTGGTAGACTATCGTAATGAACGTGCCCGTTTTATGTTCAATTTTGGGGGGGGTGGTGGTGCGATGCTGCTGGAACGGGGTTATGCGGAAAATATGGTGTTGGGGGCGGCGGCCCTAAGTGATGGGTCACTGAGTAAGACGGTAGTGATGCAGGCGGGGGGCAGTGTCGCGCCCGCTAGCAGTGATACGGTGGCGCAACATCAACATCAATTGGATGTGACCAACCTAACCTATATGGGAGAACATTTGGGTGAAGTCTCCATGCCAAATTTCAAAGAAGTGATTCGACGGGCGGTAGAAACGGATGCCGAGGGTTATACTCTGGCGGATATCAAGTTTTTAGCGCTAGTGCATATGAAACGATCCTTCCACGAGGCGCTCTTGGCCGAGCTAAATTTAAAGCAAGAGCAGGCGATTTATCTGGATGAGTATGGACATATGCAGTCGGTAGACCAAATCGTGGCGCTTGATCTTGCGCATCAGCGCGGTTTGCTCCATAACGGTGATCTAGTGGTCATGGCGGGCGCAGGTACAGGCTATACATGGAGTGCTGCCGCCATCCGTTGGGGCCAGACAATGGACGAGGAGCATATCTAAGCGATTACTGATAACTTTTATCGCTAGTAGTAAGGATTTACCAATGCGATTGATGATTCGTTCATTTGCCGTTGCTGCCGCACTGCTGATCTGGATGACAACGGGTGTCATCGCGTGGGGGCGGCATCAAGAAGCCGAGCCGATGTGGGTGATTTTTAACTCCCGCGTTGGACAAGAATGGCAGCTTTTTACCGTGCGTGTAGATGGCAAGTTTTTGCGCCCTCTACCCCAAAGCGCTGGGGGTGATTTTGAGCCAGCTTGGTCACCCGATGGGAATTGGATTGTGTTTTATTCGTATCGGGATAACGGGGCGGGTTTATATCGTATTGCTCCAGACGGAACACACTTGAAGCGGATTACGGCATTTTCTCTGACATCACGTGCCCCTGATTGGTCACCCGATGGCAGTCAAATCGCGTTTGTTTCGGCGGATCCCCTGTCGCAACATAGCTCTGAACTCTATACCGTGCGGGCCGATGGAACGCAGGTGACCAAAATTACCACCGATATGCACGAAGATAACTCCCCAGCGTGGTCGCCGGATGGGGAATGGATTGCATTTGAATCGAATCGCCAAGTAGATTATGAACTTTATCGAATGCGGCCTGATGGTTCAGATCTAACACGCTTGACCTATAACAACGGGCGTGATCTTGCGCCGTCGTGGTCGCCAGATGGCAAATGGATTGTGTTCCAATCTTTTCGAGAGGGCGACACCGATCTGTACGTGACGGACTTTAATGGGCAGGTAGGCCGCCGTCTGACGGATGCCCTTGGTTTTGATGGGATGCCCGCGTGGTCGCCGGATGGCAAATGGATTGCGTTTGTGTCGGAGCGCGACGGCAACCGTGAAATTTATCGGATGCGGCCCGATGGGTCGGATGTGCAGCGGCTGACCGATAACTTGGTGCATGATACTGCTCCGGCATGGTCGCCGCCGATGGTCAGGGTATGGACAAAGCCGTTCCTGCCTGTTTGGACATTTACGACAGGGGCAATGTTGTTGGGGGCAAGTTTTTCTAAAAGGAGATGGTATTGGCGAAGCATTTAGGAATATGGATATTCGTCGGGTTGTTGGTGTTCATTGCGCCCGTACAGGCACAACAATCGGGTTACGCTGTGGTTACTGCCGAAAATATTCGGGATTTACAATCGGTGCAGCAGTTTGATTTTGCGGCCATACCGGAGGGGCTTGAATCGGCATCCGGGCTGTTTGTTATCAACAGTGATGGCAGCAAAATCATCACCTTTGGCAATGAGCCGGGACAACCGCCCCTCAGTCGTGCGATTTTGTGGGGCTATGGTGAGGATTTATCGGTGATGCCGATCACTGATAGCAGCATCTTTCGGACACTGTCGGGTGATGGGGCATGTCTGTATGCCGGGTATCAGGGTTTTGTCGAAGTTTATCGGCTCGACCAAGGGGAAGATAATGTTGTTCGGATGGCCTTGAATACGCCAACGGATTTTGTGAATGACTTGTGGCTACAAGACCCGGCAGGGTGTGGAAACAGTGTCTATGTGGAAATCACCGATAGGATGGGCCAAACAGCGGTCTGGCAGTTGGATATGAATCAGCCGGATACCCCCGTTTTTCTGTACGACCAATTGTTTGTCATCCCCAATCAAGATGCGGCGGCAAGGGTTGGTCGTGTGCCACCCCCACTCGCGCTTACGATGGATTTTAATGGACATTTGTATCGGTGGGATATGAATGATAATACGCTGACTGCAACGGTGTCGGTTGGCGAGTTGGCGATGTTTGGTGGGATTAATCAGTCCGGTACGCATTATGTATGGCTGAACGGGGACTATAATGCGCTGCATCTGGTAGATTTTGAGGTGCTGTCTGACCGCGAAGTGGCCTCATTGGGAGAGGGATTCTATATCTCACATCTCAAATTGACTACGGGTGCGGATGTGATTATCGGCGTTGACCCCAAAGATGCACCGGGCACGGTCAGTGCGTGGCTAGTCGAAACAGGTGAACGCATTGATCTTGGCCCGTATCGCCAGTGTAACCGTGTTCAGCCCGATTTGGTGCAGCTTTCGCGTGATGGCACGACATTGGTCATCGGTTGCGACATGGGGCTTGATATTTGGCGGGTGGTCACATCTGAATAATGATCTATGGCCCTAACAGGGGTGGGGATTCCGAGGGCGGTAGGGGTTTCGCTAAATCATCGGTGATGGCATATAGGCCTTCGAGTTGATTATAAGCGTGGCGTGCCCAACGGGAATTGGGAGCGATGTCTAGAAAACGTTCAAAGTCCTCAATCGCCAATTGATAATTGCCAACACGGGCATAGGTCATGGCACGATTAAACAACGCATCCACATAATCAGGATTTTGGGCGAGGAGCGTCGTGAAGTCCGCGATAGCCCCCGCCCAATCATCCAGTTCTCGCCAGCGCAGCAAGCCCCGATTAAAACGTGCCAACTGGTAGCTGTTATCCATATTGAGGGCGCGGGTAAACCAGCGTTCGGCGGCTTGAAAATCGGCGCGGTGGCGCGAGGCCAATGCGTGAAAGCGGCGCATCGTCCCCACCCCATGCACCAATCTGGCGAGAACTCTTTTAAACATCGGGATTAGCTCTTTGGTTCGATGATTTCTTGACCACCGAGATAGGGCCGCAACGCAGTCGGGATGACAATCGCGCCATCAGCGGTCTGGTAATTTTCCATGATCGCAATCACGGTGCGTGGAATACCGAGGCAAGAGCCGTTCAGCATATGCACAAATTTGGCCTTGCCCCCATCCTCCGGACGATATTTGATATTGGCACGGCGGGCTTGGAAATCTTCGGTATTGCTGATAGAAGACACTTCCAGCCATTCTTCGCAGCCGGGTGCCCACATCTCAATATCGAATTTCTTGGTGGCGGTAAAACCAAGATCACCCGTCACAATTTCCAGCCGACGATAGGGGATTTCTAGCTTGGCAATCATGCTCTCAGCAATCTGCATCATTTTTTCCATCTCATCATAGCTGGTGTCTTGGCTTGCCAATTTGAACATCTCGACCTTTTCAAACTGATGCACCCGTTTGATGCCCCGCACATCCCGACCTGCGCTCATTTTTTCCTGACGAAAGCAGGGGGTATGCCCGACATAGTTGCGCGGCAGACTGGCCTCATCCAGAATCTCGCCACCCAGCATATTGGCAATCGCCACTTCCGCTGTGGGCAGCATATACATATCGAGATCGGCAAGGGGGTAGCTGGTATCCACAAACTTGGGGAACTGACCAGAGCCGTACATCGCCTCGCGCTTAACCATCAGCGGCACATAGAGTTCCTCGAAACCCCATGTAGTCGTCAATTCGTCCAGCAGGAAGTTAATCAAGGCACGCTGCAACCGTGCGCCCATGCCTGCCAAAATATAGAAGCGCGTCCCGGCGATTTTGACGCCACGCTCGAAATCAATGATGCCTAGCGCGGGGCCAAGTTCCCAATGGGGTTGCGCTCTGAAACCAAAATTACGGATTTCACCCTGCACCGGATGGGCAATATTGGCTTCGTCGCTATCGGCTACCGGAACGCTGGCGTGGGGCATATTGGGAACCCACAACTGCTCCTCATAAAATGCCTCTTCGACCTCGCGCACCTGCTCATCAAGGGTGGTGATTTTGTCACCGAGTCCACTCAGGCGGGCAAATAGGGCGTTCATGGTTTCCTGAAATTCGGCTTCCGTCGCGCTATTGCCATTTTGAGGTGGATTTTCAAAGAGGCCCTGCGCTTTGTGATAGTCATTGGCTTCAAGGGCGGCAATCACGGCTTGGGCAGTGGCTTGTTTAATCCCGACCTCCAATTTTTTATTGCCCCGCAGTTGACCTGTGGCCTTGCTCAAGTTGTTGCGGAAGGCTTTTAGCTGTTCGACCTCGGTCAACAGGGCACGCCGGCGTTGATCCAGTTCCAAAATCCGGTCAATGCGGGCGACAGCGGCCTCGTCGTTCAGCTTACGCAGTTGATCTTTTACCCAGTCGGGTTTTTCGCGGATAAGGGTAATATCCAGCATGTCGTTCGTTGCTCCTTAGCTTATTTGGGTTGTTCGGGTTTTTGGTCATTTGATTGCGTTGTTTGCCAGTTATCTTCTGGCAGTGGGCGTGTTAAATCTTGATACAGTCGCCGCACTGCCAAAATAGACCCGAGGGCAATGACCCCGTAGATAATGTAATCAAAGATATCGCGTGTACTCATGTGCCTTCCTTTCCGTTGGCTGGACAGGCGGGAGAACAAAAAAGCCCCGCCCATCCTGTTACGATTTGTAACTAGGACGAGGGGACTCGTGGTGCCACCTAGATTTGTCACGACCTCACGGCCTGTGACCTTATTGAGTCGTGCGGACTCGGCGCTTTAACGGGCGTTCCCGGCATCATTCATCATGATACAACGTACTCAGGAGTGGAACACTGTCCGGCGTGTCACCGCCTCGCACCATCCGGCGGCTCTCTGTAGACCTCTTTGGGACAGGCATATCTCCGTCAGAGTTTTTGCCTATGAGATAAGCATAACAAGAAGTATAAACCGCTGTCAAGAGAATGAATTTAACTCTGACCTTACACGTTGCAAGAATAAAGGGGGTTAGCCACCACCCCCTCTTATAATTACTCTAGACTTGAGCGCAGGTAAGCGTATAGATCGGCGATGTCTTGTTCGCTGGCTTGGCCGGGGCCGTAGGCGGGCATATCGGCTGGGCCACGCCGAATATCCGCAGCAAACAAGTCGAATTCTAGTCGGGTGCTGCGAATCGCTGGAATCGGCGGGACGCCTTGTCCGGTTTCACCATGACATCTGCCGCATTGGAGCGATTCCCATTTGGCCGCCCCTGCCTCGGCATTGCCTTGATCGGGATTGATGTCAACGGATGCTTCAACGGGCTGACGTGGCACCGTATCAAGGGCGGTATCTTCGAACGTCACGAAGAAGAAGAGGCCGATGGTCAACAAGATGGTCATGAAGACCGCATAGGGCCAAAATCGCTTGTGACGACGGGCCATAATTTCTGCCGGGACAACGGGTGTGGCGGTTCCTTCCTGCATGGCGACCAGTTCAAGGGCGTGTTCTTCTTCCATGTGATGGACGGGCATTTTGCCTGTAAACATGGCGCGATTGAAACGACGCACATGTACATTGTACATATGCCAGATGATGATGGAGGCCACCGCCAACAACGCCTCGGAGCTATGCGCCAGACGTGCGGCAGGAATAACTTCGGCGGGTAGGATTTTGGAGGTGGCAATGGGATTCCACATCATAAATCCTGTAGCAATCATGACCAGTGTTCCCCAGACCAGTGCTAGATATTCGGCCTTTTCGCCGAAATTGTAGCGGCCCATCTTGGGGTGTTCTTTGCGTAGGCCGAGATTGTACAGCACCCATCCAATCAGATCACGCAGGTCTTTGACGGTGGGAAGCATATTGAGGCTAGAGCCACGCACATAGATTTTATAGGTCAGTGCCCCACCATGATAAATTGCACCTGCCATGAGCAGTGTGGCGAAAAAGCGGTGCATGATGCGGATACTCTCAATGCCACCCAGTAGCTCGATAAAATCCTTAGCAATCTGATAGTTGGCATACCGCTGGGGTAATCCAGTGAGGGCTAACATACTGAACGAAATAATGAGAACAATGTGTTCCATCCGTTCGGCAGCGCCAAAACGCTCGACATATTGTTGTTTGACTGTGGTGCCAATCGCTGCCATGATTAGCCTTCTTTCTTCGGATCAGATTTAGCTAAGACGTCAGAATCCGGTGCGCGAGGCCCTTTGTCTTTTTTACCACCGCCGATATGACGTGCCCGTGCAAAAATGTCGGTGCCAACTAAGAACACAAAACCACCAATGACACCCGGAATGAGGATTTTATAGAAGAGGTCTACGACAAAGACCAGTGGATGCCGATCCCGCGATGGCTCAAAGTGACCGACCCACGCATCAGGGAAATCGCTGCTGGCGTTTGGATGGCACTGTTGACATGTCACCAACAGGTTTTCTTTAGCGACTTGGCTCTTGGAATCATCAGCAGGGGTAATGTTATGGACGCCGTGACAGTCATAACAGACCGCTTTGTTGCTGGCGACATCGGGGTCATCCTGCTCAAACATAGCGACGGTTGTGCCGTGAAAATCGTTGAGATAGGTGTCAAAGACATTTGTGTTAATGTCATATTTTGCCATCAAATCTTCATCAGCGTGACAACTAGCGCACAGTTCGGGTGAACGATTACGGAACTGGGCCGTCGTGGGGGTATTGATGCCGTGAACGCCATGACAGGTGATACAGGTCGGGACATCAGAATTGCCCTCTACCAAAAGTGCCTCACCATGAATACTCTCTTTGTATTCATCAAAGATACTGGTGTGACATGTGCCACAGGTTTGCGCCGCGAGTTCAGGATGATTTTCGATGGGTTGGATATCATGAGCGCCGTGACAATCCACACAGACCGCCGCCCGCAAGTTGCCGTTGGCTAACCCTTGAGCATGAACACTATCTAAGTTGGCTTCGGCTTGCTCAACATGGCAGTCGGTACAAACTTGAGAGGCCTTGATGGTAAATTCACGCCTACTTTCGGGTCGAGGATCATCGTGCGGAAAGGCGTCTTCACCATGACAATCCACACAGCCAAGTACCCCTTCTGGATTGCTCGTACCGTGTACCGAATTGGCGATCATATCAGGTGTGACATGCAAATCGAGGGTCAAGCCATCGGCCAGCTCAACGGTGCGACCTTCTTGAGAATGGCACACCGCGCAGTAAGCATTATTGCCGGTGGGTTGTTTGGCTGTACCACTTCCCCCATCTTGAGCCTCAACGACGGGGTGTTTAAATACCGACTGTGAGGGGGACGAACTCGGCCACAAGGCAATTATGACCAGAGCTAATCCTGCCCCAAAACAGAAGGTAAAAAGGTGTCGGAGTATTCTTTTCATTGGGCATTACCCTTCTGTTTCACAAAAAACACCCAGCCCGCGAAGGCCATTGCCAGCAAACAGGCGAGGATGATAATGACTGATTGCGTGGCGAGGCCAGTTTCTTCCTCCGTATCAGATTGTGCTTCATCGGTGGCAGGCGTACCCGTTGGGGCGGGACTGAGTTGCGGCCCTGCATCAGTTTCAGAGGCGATATTGAGTTCTTTTTCGACTACGCCGAGCATAGCATTCGAATAGGCGTAATTGTGGATACCGAGACTGCCATCGCCTTCAATAAAATCCAACGCGGCAGTAATCCATTCCGGGCTGCTTTCCGAGACTGCGGCACGGGCGGCTTCCAATCGGGTTTGGGTGCTGGTTTGCACATCATCTATCAATTGTTGCATCCCAGCTTGGTCAGCCTGTTCCTCATGACAGGTCGTGCAGGTATCGAGCAGTCCTTCCACATTCATGGCCTCGCCGGGCAGGATAGGTTGGAAAGTGTGACTGCGGCGGTTGCCTTCACCTACAGGCACAGACGGCAGGTGACAGGTCACGCAATCCGGGCCATTTTCGGCGGTGAAATGCGCTGAGAGGATGCCTTCGACATTCTCAATGATAGCCAATCCCTCAAACATCTCTTGATTGGGATGATGAATCACCGGGAGGGCTTGGGTATTGTGACAGGTGATGCAGCTTGTATAGGCATCAGCCCCTTGGCTTTCAACATTGTGTGGATTGTGGCAGTCGGAGCAGGTCACGCCGTATTGCGCGGTATCGAGCGTTGGCAGCATAGGTGGATCGCCATCGCGCTCACCTTCTTCAGTCAGGGCAATCATGCGCTCGGTAAACCCATAGTCGGCACTGTGGCAGCGCAGGCATTCATCCGAGGCAAATTCTTGGTCTTTGGCGTTGGCGAGGGCCTGCGAATGGGCTGATTTTGTCCATTCATTAAATTGCATATATTTTTGTGAGGCATGGCCGGTTGCCCACCAATGGGCCGGATCATCTTCGGCGACGAGGGTGAAAGCGGCAAACAAATCATCACCGGGTAGATATTGAGTCGGATAGGGGTGAATTCCATCCGCGTCCATGCCTTGACTGTGACATTGGCCGCAGACCTGTGCATCTGGGCTGACATAGATCGCATCCCGAATTTGCAGTAGTTCTTCGGGGGTAGGACGTGACCCCACCTCATCCACAATATCCACGTGTAGACTGCCGGGGCCATGACAGGCTTCACATTGAACACCTTCATCTTCCCAACGTCCACGCTCAATGTTCAAACCCGTCGTATGACAATAGGCACAGTTTTGTGTCCAGTCATAAGCCGGGTCAGGCCAACTTTCGGCCAATTGAAAAGGCTGCCATTTTTGTTCCGCTACATTCCATTCGACAGGCAGCACTTGATACTCCTCCTCGGCGACGGCATAGAGGAAGCGTTGAACGTTACGCCCTGAACCAATGATATAGGCGACATCCTCTAATTGAAGGGCACGCGGGGTGCTTGAACCGGGGAATTGAACCATGCGGGCGTCTTCGCCCTGATCGAATGGCTCAAAAACAGTTTCTTCATCTACTTCTTGTAGAGTCAAGGCGTGATGTGTTTCGCGTTGGTCACTCCGTAAATCAGAATGACACTCTCCACAGACTCTGGCTCCATAATACTCTTTTTCTTCTTCATCACCACCGTCTTGAGCATGAATCTGGCTCATTGTGAGTGTCGCCAGAATCAGCATCAATCCAATGATAATGAAACCCCACCACAAATAACGGTGCTTCATTGGATTTGCCTTTTTATACTTTAAACCAAAAAAGAAGAGACCTAAATTTATACATCGGCCCATGTAGTGTGGGAGTGACATTTATCATCTCCCATGACATCTCTTCCTTAAATTTAATAGAAGATAACCCGACTTGCAAATTTTGGACGGTGTTCAATATGGCATCAAAGCGTTCATGGTTCTATTAAAAAATATCCTCGGCGGGTTTGAAAAAAGCGAGAATGTTACTTTTATCACGAACGCTTATGCCTCATGACAATGTGGTAGATGCAAGAGCGGTGCGACAATGGAGAACGTAGCATAGCCAATAATATAAACAGGAGGATAGGGCTATGGCCGTAACTGCCGCAAAACCCCTACCCAAGAAACGATCTGATGATAAATCTCCGTCTCGTTGGGTCTATCTTTTTAGTGAACTCGATCTTGTAGAACAAGTAACTGGAACCAAATGGGATAATGTGAAGGCCCTGCTGGGTGGCAAGGGTGCTAACCTTGCCGAAATGACCCGCGTGGGCTTGCCCGTTCCGCCCGGTTTTTCGGTTACGACACAGGCCTGCAATTCCTATTTGGAAAATGGCAACACTTGGCCCGAAGGTTTATGGGAACAGGTGATTCATGCCCTGAGCCAATTGGAAGAAAAAGCGGGCAAGAAGCTGGGGAATGCCGAAAACCCACTGTTGGTATCGGTACGCTCCGGGGCCAAATTCTCCATGCCCGGTATGATGGACACGGTGCTCAATCTCGGTATGAATGACGCCGTTGCCGCAGGCATGGTCAAGCTGACCAATAATCCCCGCTTCGTATATGATGCCTATCGTCGTCTGGTGCAGATGTTTGGCTCCGTCGTGATGGGTATTCCGGATGAACCATTTGAAGATTATCTGACCGAAGTTAAGGCCAAAAAAGGCGTGCCATCAGACGTAGATTTGAACGCTGATGATTGGAAGCATGTCACGGCCAAGTTCCAAGAGATTTACAAGGAACACGTCGGCAGCGAATTCCCACAAGACCCCATTAAACAACTTGAACACGCCATTGAAGCGGTGTTTGGTTCATGGAACGGCAAACGTGCGATTGATTATCGTAACGCCGCCAACATTCCACACAACTTGGGGACAGCCGTCAACGTTCAGATGATGGTCTTTGGCAATATGGGGAATGATTCCGGTACAGGCGTGGCCTTTACCCGTAATCCTGCCACTGGTGAGGCCAAACTGTTCGGTGACTTCTTGATGAATGCTCAGGGTGAAGACGTGGTAGCGGGTATTCGCACCCCGCGTCCGATTTCTGAGATGGAAAAAGAAAACAAAGCGGTGTTTGCTCAATTTAATGATATTGTGAGCAAATTGGAACACCATTATCGTGAAATGCAGGACGTGGAATTCACGATTGAACGCGGCAAGTTGTTTATGCTGCAAACCCGTGATGGCAAACGTACTGCCCGCGCCGCTGTTCGTATCGCGGTAGAAATGGCTGAAGCAGGTGTTATCACCAAACAAGAAGCCGTTTTGCGCGTGACCCCCGACCATGTTTCCCAGTTGTTGCACCCGCAATTTGATACTGATTCCAAAACGCAGGCGGTCAAAGCGGGTCGCCGTATTGCTACGGGTGTAAATGCCTCCCCCGGTGCTGCGGTAGGTGTGGCGGCGTTTGATGCCGACCTAGCCGAAAAATGGGGCAAGGCGAAGAAGTCCGTGATTATGGTTCGTCCCGAAACCAAACCCGATGACGTACACGGGATGCTGGCCTCAAAGGGTATTTTGACCAGCCGCGGTGGTGCAACAAGCCACGCCGCAGTGGTCGCCCGTCAATTTGGTGTGCCGTGCGTCTGCGGTGCGGAAGCCCTCGACATCAACGTGCGTGACCGCGTTATGACCGTTGGCGAAGTGGAAGTCCGTGAAGGCGATACACTCTCGATTGACGGCTCAACCGGTGAAGTGTTTGTTGGTGAAATCAATCGGGTTGAACCCGATTTTGCCCGCGAAAAATATCTGCAAAAATTGCTGGGCTGGGCTGATGACTTCCGCCGTTTGGGAATTTATGCCAATGCCGATTATCCAGTAGATGCCCGCCGCGCTCGTGAATATGGAGCCGAGGGTGTTGGCCTGTGCCGTACAGAGCACATGTTCTTCCAAGAAGATCGTTTGCCGATTGTACAGGCGATGATTCTCTCTGAACCGAACAGCGCCGAAGAAGCAACCGAACTCGAAAAACTCCTGCACTTCCAATATGACGACTTCTATGGCATTTTCAAGGCGATGGAAGGCCAACCCGTCATTATCCGCCTGCTCGACCCACCACTGCATGAATTTATGCCCGATCATGAACAATTGGTACGTCAGGTGGTAGGTCTGCGTTTGATGGGCAATCGCCCGAATGAACTCGCCCGTACCGAGAATTTACTGGCTGCGGTTGAGAGCCTGCGTGAATTTAACCCCATGCTCGGCTTGCGCGGTGTCCGTCTGGGTATCACCCGTCCGGCCATCACCGCCATGCAGGTGCGTGCCTTGTTCGAAGCGGCCTGCCAACTGAAACTCGAAGGCGTGGACGTTCATCCCGAAGTCATGATCGCCGTGACCAATCATGCGAACGAAGTTAAGTTCGTGCGCGACCTTATCATCCAGATTGCCGATGATGTGATGGGCAAGATGAAGGTCAAGGTCGAGTACAAAGTTGGTACGATGATCGAACTGCCCCGCGCTGCCATCACCGCCCATAAGATGGCTGAACACTCCGAATTCTTCTCATTCGGCACGAACGACTTGACCCAAACCACATTTGGGATTAGCCGTGACGACGCCGAAGGCAAATTCCTGTTGAACTATGTTGAACAGGGCATCCTGCCGGAGAATCCGTTCCAAGTAATTGACGAAGACGGCGTAGGCTATCTGATTCAATTGGCAGTGGAACGTGGTCGCAAGCAGCGTCCTGAACTTGAAGTCGGGATTTGCGGCGAACACGGTGGCGAACCGAAGAGTATTGATTTCTGCCATCGCGCCAATCTGAACTATGTAAGCTGCTCACCCTTCCGCGTCCCAGTGGCACGGTTGGCGGCGGCCCATGCAGCCCTGAAGGATAAGGGGCAATCTTCTAAAGAAGACCTCTAATCTCGGCTGAATAAAGCGAATTTGAAAGGGGCGAGTTTTGGTAAACCCGCCCTTTTTGATTTTATGAATGAGGTAGAGAGTAGATTTCAGCGGAAATTTGGCGGATAACCTCATGGACGGCTTTTTCAACCGATGGGGTGATGGATGCCCCCGCCGTGAAGTTTTCACCTTCAATGCCATAGATCACAAAATGGGCCGGAAGTTGACCCAAGACCCGCGCCATTTCGACAGCCTCGGCCACACTAAAGGCATGGGTGGAATACGAAAAAAACTGAGCGGGGAGGGGTTGGCTGTGGGCCAAAAAGCGATAGATCGTGCCACTGGGTTGACCCGCCGACACCGCATCAATTAAAAATACACTATCCGCGTCAGCCCATGCCTCCATTAAGGCTGCGCCCTCGCCAGTGGCTTCGATAAATGTGGTGTCTGGCAGGGGTTGATAACGCAGAAGGCGCACGGCGAGACGTCCTACGACATCATCCCCGCGCCATTCATTACCAACCCCAATGCACAGCACCTTCATTGTGTTATTCCCGATCCATTTCGAGTTTTAGATAGTGGGTGGAACAAGAAATGCAGGGGTCATAGTTCCGCACCGCTTGTTCGCATTGCCACACCAATTGATCTTCGGGTAGATCAAGTGCCATTTCGACAAAATGCCACACGTCTTTTTCAATCGTCTTCTGATTTTGCGCAGTGGGCGGGGTGATCTTGGCGTCCAAAATTGCGCCGTCCTTACCAATCCGATACCGATGATACAGGATGCCGCGTGGCGCTTCAGTGCAACCGTAACCGACCCCCGCACGGAGTTTGCCCTCGACAAAGGGTTGGGCCGGACGCTCGTATTGGTCAATGATGCGCAGGGACTCGTCAATCGCATAGAGGGTTTCAATTGCCCGCACGATGATACTCTTAAAGGGATTGCGCTGAGGTGGCTCAAACCCAATCTCCTGTGCGATCTTTTGGATATGGGCTGGGAGTCGGTCAAAATTCAGGTTATAGCGGGCCAGCGGGCCAACAAAGTAATTGTCCGTTCCCCGCACCACTGAATGGAGCGCGGTTGAATGCTCAACATGCTCCTCGCGGAAAAACTCCTCATATTTCTGGACAGGGATGTCAATACCCTTGCTAGAAACCACATGCCCCTCATTATAGGGGTATTCATCGGGATGACGGAGCGCGACAAATTCGTAATCCTGCTCGAAATTGGGATAGGGCAAGGTGGCTACCCATAAAATGGTTTCTATGGCCGCGTCATGTGCCCATTCGAGTTTTTCCTTAAGGGTCAGCAGTTCACGTTTGGTTGGCACACGATAGAAACCACCCACCCGCACATTGATGGGATGGATTTCGCGTCCTCCGACCAGCGTCACAATCTCATTACCGATCTTTTTCATTTGCAAGCCGCGCTTAACAGCATCGGGATGATCTTTGGCAAGTTGGATGGCATCGGCGTAACCCAAGAAATCCGGCGCGTGGAGCATATACACATGCAGGACATGGCTTTCGATCCATTCCCCGCAGTACAACAAACGCCGTAGTTCTCGAAGCTGGCCTTCGACTTTGATGCCCAGCGCATCTTCCATCGCATGGACAGAACTCATTTGATAGGCCACCGGACAAATCCCACAAATACGGGCGGTGATGTCGGGAGCCTCGGTATATTGGCGACCCCGCAAAAATGCCTCAAAGAAGCGCGGGGGTTCGAAGAATTTCAGTTTGACCTCTTGTACCGTGTCATTGCGGACTTTGACATAGAGACCGCCTTCGCCCTCGACCCGTGCCAGCATGTCTACTTTAATTGTCGTCGTGCTCATGTGCTTGACTCTCCTTTCGGAAGGCTTCGGAATAGGCGTTGAATCCTCGGAATGCGCGGACTAACCCTTCGTCGGTCACGCCTAATTCTTGCCACTGGGCACTGAGAGAGGCGGTATTGGGAGTTTCCATCGGGCCAAAGCAGCCATAACACCCGCGATGATAGGCCGGGCACAGCGCCCCGCAACCTGCATGAGTCACCGGGCCTAAGCAGGGTGTTCCGCTGGCGACCATGACACAGGTGGTGCCACGCCGCTTGCATTCCACACACACGCTGTAGGCCGGAGTGTTGGGTTTGCGTCCATGCAGATAGGCGCTGAGGACTTCCACCAACTGATATTTGTTGATGGGACAGCCGCGCAGTTCAAAATCTACAAAGACGTGTTCACTAATCGGTGTGGAACGTTCTAACGTCTCGATGTACGAGGGACGGGCATAGACAATGCGGATAAATTCATCCACCTCCTTGAAATTACGCAGGGCTTGGATTCCGCCAGAGGTGGCACACGCCCCGATCGTGACCAAGAATTTGGAGTTGGCGCGGATCTGTTGAATCCGTTTGGCATCGTGATAAGTCGTAACCGAGCCTTCGACCAACGAAACATCATAGGGGCCGCGCACCGTCGAACGAGTGGCTTCGGGGAAGTAGGCGATTTCAACTGCTCCAGCGACGGCCAGTAGTTCATCTTCGCAATCGAGGATGCTCAATTGGCAACCATCGCATGAGGCAAATTTCCAGACTGCCAGTTTGGGTTTCTTATTATGTGTCATCTTTAGACCTCCCACTGTGCCAACCAGCTTTGAAGCTGGGGATAGGTAAACACCGGCCCATCTTTGCAGATGAAGGTCGGCCCGAACTGACAGTGCCCACACAGGCCGATGGCGCATTTCATATTGCGTTCCATCGAAAGGGCAATAGATTCACCCTGAACGCCACGTTTTTGTAATTCAATCGCGGTAAAACGCATCATGACTTCGGGGCCACAGACCATCGTCACCGCGTTGAGCGCGTCAAAGGGTGCTTTGGGGATGAGTTTGGTCACGACACCGACATTGCCATGCCAATCGCTGTCGCCATAGTCCACCGTGACAAAAATTTCGAGGTCAAAGCGGGCACGCCATTTTTCGAGTTCTTTACGGAATAGAATATCTTCGGGGCTACGGCAGCCATAGAGCAAAACGACTTTGCCGTAGCGATCCCGATGGGCCAACATCTGGTAAAGCACCGGGCGGAGAGGGGCAAGCCCAATCCCACCTGCGACAAGTACAACATCGCAGCCCTTGGCGGCGCTAACGGGCCAACCTGTTCCAAATGGGCCGCGCACGCCTAAGACATCGCCGGCTTTCAGTTTGCTCATCGCCTTAGTGACCGCCCCGACAATACGGGTGGTATGGACAAGCATAGCGGGCTGATTGGGATCGCCGCTGATTGAAATCGGGATTTCGCCCACGCCAAAGATATAAAGCATATTGAACTGTCCGGGGGCGAAGGTAAACAGCCGTTCGGAATTGACGGGTTCCATCTCTAAGGTAAAGGTGTCATAGGATTCTTTCATGACCCGCTTCACACGAAACGGCTCCGGTTGCATTGGGTCCGTGAGTTGCTGAGTTGTTAGTTGAGGTGTCAGATTAATCATAGAGTTTTAGCACCTGTAGTCGGGTCTGCTGAAGACGGTCTGCCAACACCGTCGCAAACCGCTGCATCATCAAATAACCAAGAGTATGATCGTTCTCACATTTGGTACGCAGGCATTTCCCATCCATCGCTACGGCGCGGGTGAGCTTGACGGCCTTTGCATCAAAGTGCCATCGGTAGGGCGCGAACAACCACGACCAGCCGAGGACATCATTTTCCTGCAAAGTATCAATCGCTATCGGGCCACGTCCGGGGTCATGAATTTCAAGGGCGACATGGCCGTGCCGAATGACGTAAAAGACATCGGCATTTTCGCCTTCGCGGAAAATATACTCGCCCGCTTCAAAGATGACATTCGTGGCACAGCCCGCCATCAGTTCCAAATGCTCCGGCTTAAACCCTTTGAAGAATTCATGTTCATGTAAAAGCTCATCCAATGTTTTCATCGCTACCCTCTTTTATAGCCTCACCTTTGGCTTTGGTTTGACGAATGGCCTCAAGTTCGGCGGTGATGTCAATGCCTACCGGACACCACGTAATGCAGCGCCCGCACCCAACACAGCCGAGTGTGCCAAATTGATCTATCCACGTTGCTAATTTATGGGTCATCCACTGGCGATAGCGGGACTTTGAGGTATAGCGGACACTCCCACCATGAATGTATGAAAAATCCATCGTAAAGCACGAATCCCATTTGCGAATGCGCTCGGCGTGTTGGCCTGTCAGATCGCTTACGTCTTCGACCGTCGTACAAAAACAGGTGGGGCAGACCATTGTACAGTTGGCACAAGTCAAACACCGCGTGGCGATCTCATCCCAGCGGGGATTCTCACTATTGGTATAGAGCAGTTCCTTGATCCCGTCGGTGTTGAGATGTCGCTTGATTTGATGAGCGGCTTGGTCGGTAATGGTCTTTGGTAGTTTGGCTTCCCGTTTATCGGCGGTGCGGACGGGTAGCTGTTCCAAGACATGCTGGCCGCGCTCCGTGCCAACTTCGACTACAAAATAATGGGTCTCGTGGTCAATGACTTCGGTAAGCGCGAGATCATATCCCGCCTCCACTTTGGGGCCAGTATTGACGGAAGTACAGAAGCATGTCCCGCCAGCTTGCCCACAGTTGACGGCGACCATAAACAGATTTTCACGGCGGGCGTGATAGGTTGGGTCGACATATTCCCCTTCGATGAAGACCCGATCTTGAATGGCAATGGCATGAAGCTCACAAGACCTTACTCCAATGAAAGCCATCGGTTCCGGCTTTTCGGAGTCTGGCAAGATTTCGAAACTGCCATTGCTGAGGGCGGCTTGCCAGAGTCGGACTTGTGAGGGGTAGAGGAACTTTTTCCATGATTGGGGTGCGATGACATAGCCGAAAAATGCCTCATCCGAGCGACGGCTTAGGCGATAGGTCGCGGCATCTTGTTCATCTGTCCAACCAATGGGAAGATCGGTTACGGAGGTGATGTCGTCGTAAATTACGGCGTTGTGGTCAAGGGTTGGGCCGATCACCCGATAGCCTATACCCACAAGTACATCAATCAACTGCTGAAAATCGGTACTCTCTAAAACATATTTGGTACTGCTGTTGGTGTTCAAAGTCATCCACACCATCCTTTAATTCAAACAATGATGACGACGATGACAGTGTAAAATGTGAAAATTGGTTCTAGCTCAACAACCCTTTTTAAAATTCAATAATCTACTACCTCTACAATAATTTATGTGGTCTTAAACGAGGAGTACCACCCGTCATGCTTTTGATAGCATTTTTGCGGTACTCCCAAACTTCATTGCTAATCACCCGCTGGAACAGGCACAGCCGATGCTGTTGGGGCGACGGCTTCCTCTGGAATTTCAACAGGTTCGCCCTTATAGGCAGGCAAAAAGCGCATCCCTAGCGAGAAAATCAGCGTAAGGCCCGCTACAATGCCGATGCCCGTGCCGATTTCTGTCCATGCCGGAAAATAATGCGAGACCAGTGGGCTTGTCACAGCAGGCGATTCGGTCAAAGGTTCGGTAAAGGCCAGCAAAGTCGTATGCAGCCGATTTGCCACGAGTCCGCCCATCGTCAGGCCACTGCCGATCAGCAGCATGGCGACACTTTGGGCTTGACGGGCGCGAATCAGCAGATAGGCCGCTAGTAGCCCACCCAAGATGATCTCCCATGACCAGAACGAAATGGCAAATGACCCAGACATCAGCGAGGTAAAGGCTTCGGTGCGCCCCGGTGAATAGCCATAATTGCCAACGGTGGTGTCCCAAAAACGCATATACAAGTAGACCAACAGAATCGCACCCGCCATTTGACCGACCTCAAATAGGACGGATAGGGGAACGAGAGTGCGTTTCTTCAACCACTGCACAATGAGCGTCATATGGACGGAGAACGCCATCCCACCTGCGACGGCGGAGACGATGAACAACAGAGGCATGGTGGCACGGAACAAAGAGGCACGTCCGACCACGACACCATAGGTTCCACCGAGGCTCGATTGATGCAACAGGGAAAGGCACATACCAATGACCGCTAGTACGGGCGCGAAATGATGGACGCTATGACCGAAATGCTGTAAACGTTTAAACCGATTAAACAGGGGCAGTTCTACGACCATCGGGAAGACTTCGAGTGCCAACACCGAAAAGTAAAGCGTGATGCACATCGTTACTTCCCATAGCATGGAGTGGATGTTCCAGTAGACCCATCCGTGCCAGAAACGGTCAGGGCGTCCAATATCCAGAATGAGGCACATCAAAGCGCCACTGTAGCCCAGTAACCCGATAAACACGGCGATCCGTGCAAGGGGTTGGTATTCTTTGCGTCCTAGCAGATAGGTCATGGCCGAAAGGGAAAATGCACCCGCAGCCAGACCAATGCAGGATAGGTCAAGCACAATCCACAGACCCCAAGGCGCACCATCGGTGAGATTAGTGACACCCAGACCTTTGTAAAATACCCATAGACCTGATGCCAAACCAAACGTAATAGGAATAAGCAGGAAGGCCACCCACCACCAAAACAGTGGTACGGCGCGTGCCTTTGCCCCGATAGACTGAAGCCGATTGTTCTTAGCGGTCATCGTTGAGGCTCCTTTCGTTAGGCCTGCTCATTGGGCAGCAGATAAAAAACACGCGGGTTCGTTCCAAGATCGGAACGCAGTACCACCGATTGCCGCCCAGCTAATTTGAGAGACACTGGACTACTGGGGTCACGCAGATCGCCAAAAACACGGGCTTCGGTGGGGCAGATCACACAGCAAGCCGGGGTTACAGCCGGGTCTTTGCCGGGGATTAGGCCGCGCTCTTCAGCTTTGTCTAGGCGATGAGCACAGAAGGTGCATTTTTCGACAACCCCACGTGGACGACGCGGTACTTCGGGTTCGCCCCATGTCGGCACTTGCGGATTTTCGCCGTCGTTTTCTTCCCAATTGAAGACACGCACGCCATAGGGACAGGCGACCATGCAGTAGCGACAACCGATGCAGCGGTCATAGTCCATTGCGACAAGGCCATCTTCGCGGTGGAAGGTGGCTTGTACCGGACAGACCTCGACACACGGGGCATGTTCGCAGTGCATACAGGGGCGGGTGATAAAGACAGGTTTGGCGAAGGTGTCCTCGTCTTCAAGCAAGATATTCCACAGATGACCGTTGGCGGTGTCGTTGGTGGCTTGGCAGGCATAAACGCAGCGCCGACAGCCAATACACGTTTGCAGATCAATGACCATCGCCCAATAGGGGCCGTTTTTGTTAATTTCACTGTGGGCCGCCTCACCAAGCGGGTCTTCATGCGCCACGAACCATTTATAAAGTCGGTCAGCCCCAAACAGGCTGATGCCCATGCCCGCCGCGAGCAGGATAAACTCACGGCGGGTCATTTCACGAGTGCGAGTAGGGGTGGGGGTACTCATCGTATCCTCCCGAAACGAATCACGGCAAAGACCATAAACAGCAGGATCAACATGCCGATTGCACCGCCGATGACACCTGAATAGAGATTCTGGTCAGAGGTTTCTTCTAGCTCTTTGACATCAGCTTGCAGGTCTTCGACTTCACTGGCTTCTTCTGGTGATTGACGGGAATCCCGAACGCTTAACAGGTGGGTGTTGCCGTGACAATTGGAGCAAACGCCGGGGTCAATCCCCATCGTATGGTTACGGGTCACTTCGACGATGCCGCTGCGTTGGTTGCGCTGCGACATATGGCAGTCCACACAGGTCATATCGTCGGCCATATGGACTTCATCAATCAAGGCTTCTTGGTGACAGCCGCTACATGTCGTGTTGATGTCTTCCAAGATTAGGCCATTGTCATGTGGGGTGTGACAATCTACGCAGTCAATACCAGCGCTACTGTGGGTACTGAGCAACCATTCATCGTAGGACGGGGCATGGGCACCACTGTGGCAGCTACCGCAGGTGGACGATTCATCCGCAATGGCAATGGGTGAAGGTGGATGTTCGGCCCCGCCTTCTGGCAAGGTGTGGCAACTGGTACAGGTCACGCCTTCAAACACATATTGCTGCGTCTGAGAATCATAACCGGAGGCGTGGCAGCGCATACAATAGGTGGGCCGTCCATTTTCCGAATAATCATCCAAGAAGGTTTGACTCAACGAGGCGTTGGCATGGGGTGAGGTCTGCCATTGGCGGTGTTCGTCACGATGGCATTCCGCACATTCAGCCGGGTCAGCCACTTCGCCCGGCGAGAATGTTTCGATACTGACATCTTGCACGACACCGAGGGTGATTTCTGCTTTATCCAACAAAGCATCGGTGTAGGCAAAATTGTGGATCCCGAGACTGCCATCCTGACCGATAAAGTCAAGGATGGTGCGAATCCATGCTTCGGGTTCAGCTACTTGGGCATAGACGGTTTCGATATTCAAGAGACGTTGATGGATGCCCTCTTGCGTATCTTGAATGAAGTTTTGCGCGTAATCTTTCTCTAAGTCCGTATGACAATTTGTGCAGCTATCGGGTTGCCCTTCTTCAGCATCTCCCGGCGCTACCGGACTCAGGGTATGGCTAAAACGGGTCGCGGATTCGACAGGCACAGACGGCATATGACAGGTCAGGCAGTCAGGGCCATTTTCGGCGGTAAAGTGCCCAGAGGGAATGCCCTCAAGCCCGGCAACAATTGCGTCGCCTTCGTACATTTCCTGTACCGGATAATGAACGCTGCCCGTCCGGCCATTGCTATGGCAATCCACACATAGGGCATAGGGTTCTTTCGTCAGTAGATAATCCGCCGGTGGTGTATCGCTATGAGTCACATGACAGGTACTACAGGTGATGCCATATTGTGCGGATTCTATCGTGATGGGTTCGGGTGGTGTGCCTTCAATTTCACCCGATTCGTATTTGGCGATAAGCGCTTGGCGCTGGCGGTAATCTACACTGTGGCATTCTAGACAGCTATCTTCAGCGATTTCACTGGCTTTGAGGTTGGTCAGTGAATTGGCGTGGGCTGAATTGAACCACTCATTGAACTGCATATTGGGCTGTTTGCCGTGACCGGAGGCCCACCATGTTGCATGATCTTCGGGCGGAGTCAGGGTAAAGACACCATCCTGTACTAATGTGTCACCGGGGAGGTAGCTTGCTGCATAGGGCAAGCCATTGGCGACTTCCGTGCCTTGACTGTGGCAGCGACCACAGATTTGGGCATCGGGACTGACGACAATCGCGTCGCGTACAACCTGAAGTTCTTCTTCAGTGGGGCGGGAACCCGCATCATCGGCGGCTTCGACATGGGCCAAACCGGGGCCATGACAGGCTTCACATTGCACACCTTCATCTTCCCATTCGCCTTTATCTAGCTCAAATCCGGTAGTGTGGCATCCGGCGCAATTCTGATTCCAATCATAGGCGGGATCGGGCCAAGTTTCGGCAAGCGTTAGAGCCTGCCATTCCTGCGTTAGGGTGTTCCATTCCGCAGGCAGTACCTGATATTCATCCTCGCCTGTCGCATAAAGATAGCGCTGCACATAGCGGCCTGAGCCGACCGCATAAACAACATCGTCAAGCGTAAAGGCACGAGTTTCGGAAGCGCCGGGGAACGTTACTTGGCGCACATCCTCGCCCTTCGAAAAATCGGCAAGAATTGGGAAATCTTCATCATCGGCTTCGATTAAAGCACGGGCATGACGGGATTCCTTGTGACTTTGACTATAATCGCGGTGACAGTCGCTACATTCGCCTGCCCCCACATACTCTGGTTCGCCGTTATCTTGCGCGTGAATGGGCGATGATTCCATAAAGAACGACGCCAATCCAATCAACACAAGGCCAAACCCTATTACAACTACTGTGAGACTGAGTGCTTTTCGTACCAAGGGTAGCCTCTCCATTGAAGACAAAAGGGCAACTTCACGAGAGTGCCCATCCTCGCAGTCGCCCTTTGTTCTTCTATTTAGTTAAGTTCCTCTAACCGCTGTGTCGTTGTTTGGCGTCTATGAGGGCGATTGCAAGGCTGATATGAGTAAAGCTATGCAGCCAGTTAAAGGTTAATATCCCCTCGATAAATTAACTTTTTCTTGATTCTATTTTAGGGTGTGCGACGTGCTCCTACAAGCAGTCTTGTCATCATTCGAAGTGAGGTTTATCACTGATGCGATTTCAATCCTCATCTAACGAAATGATGCCCTTACGAATGGCATATTTCACCAATTCGGTGCGGGTATGTAAGTTCAGTTTTTGCATGATATTTTCACGGTGGCGTTCCACTGTTTTGACCGAGATACTGAGGCGATTGGCAATGGCCTGATTGGTTTCGTCTTCGGCAATCAGGGCCAATACTTCGCGTTCCCGTTCGGTGAGGCCGTCATAACTTTCTTGGGCCACGCCTTGCCGCACCCGACTGACATAATCAAAAACCAACTCTTTGGCGATACGGGGTTCCAAAAACACATCCCCTTTAGCGACGACATGAATGGCGTGGAGTAGATCATCTGGCGCGGCTCGTTTGGGGACATAACCGGACGCGCCAGCCTGCAACATGCGGAAAAAATAATCCGCCCCTTCATGAATCGTCACGGCAAGGACGGCGACTTGGGGAATTTCTTGTTTGATACGGCGGGTGGCTTCGACCCCATCCATTTCGGGCATGGTGACATCCATGACCATGACATCGGGTTTAAACTTATGGGCCAGTTGCAGGCCTTGCTGCCCATTTTCGCCTTCCCCAACAATTGCTAGTTCGGGGTCGCTTTCTAACAACATTCGCATACCGGCACGGACTACACTGTGGTCATCTACGATAACGACTCGGATTGTCATGATGCGCCTCAGACTTCTACTCACGATTTAGGCGGACGGTTAAGCGTGTTCCTTGATGTGGCTCCGATTCGATTTCCAAAGAGGCATTAATTAAACTCACTCGCTCTTGCATCCCAATTAATCCCCATGAGGCCCGTAAATTGGCTGGTTCAAGCATGGCGGCTGGGTCAAAACCAACCCCATCATCACAGACGGTCAACGATGGCCCATCGGCATAATCTAGTGAAATAGTAACATGTTTCGCGTGGGCGTGTTTGGATACATTGGTGAGTGCTTCTTGCCCGATGCGGAACAGGGTCGTTTCTACTTCGGAGGGGAGAGGTATCGGTTCACCGCTAATCTTTAGCTCGGTCTGGAACAAACCTCGTTCATTGGAACGTTCAACCATCCATCGGAGGGCTGCCATGAGTCCCATATCGTCCAATTGAGGAGGACGCAGATCATTAATTAAGTGACGCAATTCCCCAAGCGCTGTGGTTGCCATTTCGCCCATATCCCCGATGCGGCGCTTGGCGAGATCGGGTTTGGCCTCGACCATTGAGACCAGCCCTTTGAGGCCAAGTGCCAGCCCAGTTAAGGCTTGTCCTGTTTCATCGTGTAGTTCACGGGCGATGCGTTTACGCTCGGATTCTTGTGCCGCCGTAATGTGATGGAGCAGTTCCCCGCGCACTGCATCACGTCGCTGGACTTCCTGCAACAAACGGGAGGTTTCTTCATTGGCTTTCTGTAATTCGGCGTTCAGATTCGCAAGGGCTTCGCGGCTCTGGCGCTCGTTTTCGACCTTTTCATTTTCAATGGTGGCAAGGCGCTGCTGATTTTCAAATTCTAGTGCGCGTAACACCTGCATCATGGCGACTGCCACAATAATTGCTGTCCCTGCCCGGAACAATTGGATGGGGAAGCCAAAGGTATCGAGGAAAAACTCACTGTTGATCGTATCCGCTGGGAAAATTTCGCTTTTGGCCGGGAAAACTTGGCCTGCTCCACCATAAACCGCGAGGGCTACGGCTGCGATATTGAGGTCGCGGACGAACTTGCCCATGCCCCTTTCCCGAAAAGGCTTACGTTGATGTAGCAAGGCCCATGCCGCAAATAATGCGCCGGGGATGCCGAGCACATAACGGGATAATACATCGGCGGCCAGCAGCCATTCTTTGTCATCCAAATCAAAGAGAATCCGCACCATAATACACGAGGCAGTATACCATCCGACTGCGAGGACGGTTAACCGCCACGTAGGAGCATTACCTGTGCGTTCTCGAATGAGGAGATGTTCACCAAAGGCAAGTAAAGCGAGGAAAGAAGTCACCAGAATGACCAAGCGCAGCCACAACAGCCAATCTGGAAGCGGTTGTTGGTGTAACTCTTGGTTCACCTGTTCCAGCATATCAATCCACTCATGGACTCCATGCAGCAGACCGAAGCCCGCTAACAATCGCATGGAATGGGCAAACCCTAGTTCTGAGGCCCGCCCCGACTCTACCAATAACGCCAATCCTAATGAATAAAAAGCTAATCCATAGAGGAAGTAAATGGCGATGAAGGCTTCGTCCCAAAATTCAGTGGACATGATGGCTCTTTCAAAGAAGCATGGTTGGGTGTCCAATCTAAAAATAATTGTATAGGGTGAATGGTGGGGTTGGCATGGGGTGTTTGCCCCATTTTGAAATGATGTTCTTCCCTAATTTAACTAAGCCGCGCAATTCGATATGATGGAATCAACCAACAACAAGGAACTTTCACCGAGCAAGCACTCGGTTATGACTCAAGGAGATTCTACATGGAAAACGTACTGCTAACCCTCAGTGTAATTGCTCTGTTTTTGGTACGGGTTGGGATTCCGGTCATTCTTCTGATCGCACTCGGTATGGTGATTGACCGCTGGCAGAAGCACCGCAATGTCGAGGTACAGCGCACCATGACCGAACACCACAAACCGGTTCATTAGAGCGGTATGTTCATATTGGAAATTAAAAAGGACTCTGATTTTGGTCAGCGTCCTTTTTTGATGGTGAAATTCAGTCGGGCCGATTATTCGACGATGATGTTTTCTTCGGTACGAAGATGAATGCGTTTAGAGGCATGAGCCATCGCATCTTCGCGGGCTTCGATTCCGACGGGTGAGGCAAGGGCAGCATCCAACGCCTCCATGCTGTCAAACCACAGTTCAAACACCCCATCAAATTCGGTTTCCGGCTGGTCAGCCCGCAGTACGCTGATGTGGTATTTGCGGATACCGGGGAAACGTTTGCCAATCGGCGAATGTTCCTCAACGGCCCATTTCGCAAATTCCTCGCGGGTCATGCCTTCTTTACGTTTCATCAGGGAAATCAGCTTAATCATGGGGTCTCCTTAGTGTGTTTCTAATGATTTTTCTTCAAGAGCACGCAGCACTTTTTCGGGAGTGACGGGCAAATCCGTGACCCACACCCCCACTGCGTCGTAAATCGCGTTCACAATTGCCGGGATGGGTGAATTAGCGGTCATCTCACCCACACCCTTCACACCATATGGCCCGTTGGATGAAGGGTACTCCAACACCACACTTTCAATTTCGGGAATATCCAGTGCCGTCGGGATGATATATTCGCCAAAACTGTAAGTGTGGTGGTCGAGGGCCGGATAATAAGGGAAGACCGTTTCCATGAGCGCGTGCGACATCCCCATGACCGCCCCACTCACGATCTGGCCTTTCACCATTTCAGGGTTGATCTGTCGCCCGACTTCGTAGGCACTAGCGAGGCGCAGTACTTTGACTTCGCCTGTTTCGTCATCTACTTCCACTTCCGCCACTGTTGTCGCGTGGGCTTCGGTGGAATCGGGGTCACAAGCACCAGTTTCGGGGTCGAGGCTGCTTTTTTGTTTAAGATAGATGCCGCGCCCAGAGATGGTTTTGCCATATTTAAAATGGGCCGCCAGCGCGACATTAAAGACATTGGTTTTACGCTCAGGTGCGCCTTTGACATAAATCTCGCCGTTTTCCAACACCAAATCTTCCGGGGCGGCTTCCATTTCATCAGCAGCGACATCCATCAAGGCTTTACGTGCTTCGTTGGCGGCCATGATAACCGCATTGCCAACTCGGTGAGTGGCGCGGCTGGCGAATGTGCCCATACAGTGTGGGGCGGAATCGGTATCGCCTGTGTCAACGATGACCGAATCAAAGGGTACGCCGAGGGTCTCCGCCGCGATTTGGGCAATGACTGTTTTGAGGCCCTGCCCTAGGTCAGTGCTGGCGAGTTTGACACTAAACCCCCCAGTTGGCTGGCAGAAAATCAAGGCTTGGGTGGGGTCGCCACCTAAATTCATGCCCGTTGGATAATTCACCGCTGCAATGCCGCGACCATAATGTTTAGCCATGATGTCCTCCATTGCCCGCATAATCATCTGAACTCATCGCTTTCAGGTGGGCAGGTAATTCATACCCGATCAATTCCGCAGCCGCCTGAATCGTTTCGATTAATGTCGCGTCTTCAACGACTTTTTGCACCGGACGCATTTGCCCATTGCGATAGGCATTAATCAAGCGGATTTCCCATGAATCTATGCCAATCGTGCGGGCGATACGCTCCATCTGGCACTCTACCGCAAAGGTCGCCTCGGTCACGCCGAAACCACGCATAGCGGAGGATGGCTGACGATTGGTATAGACGCAGTAGGCATCTACCCAAACATTCGGGATGGTATAGGGGCCGGGCAGATTTGCCATGTGTTTCTGCACACCATAGGGGGAGTGACGATGATACGCCCCGGCATCCTCCAACGAGCGGACTTTGCGGGCAATAATGCGACCATCATTCATCACGCCGTCGGTATAGTGCATTTTGACACCAGCACGGGTGGAAGATTTTCGCATTTCTTCTTCACGTGTCCAGCGCCATTTCACAGGCCGTCCGGTTTTCATCGCAGCGATACAGGTGATGGGTTCGGTGATAACATCCACCTTGCCGCCAAAGCCGCCGCCGACTGTCCCGCCAATCATGTGCAGGCGTTGACTAGGAACTTGCAGGATGATGGCAGTATTGTCCATCGTAAAATAGAGGGCCTGTGTGTTGCTATGCACCGTCAAGCGACCATCCGGTTCGGGCTTGACGACGCAGCAGTGGGTTTCAATCGGGGCGTGTTCAATGGGTGAAAGCGAATAGTCGCCTTCAATGACATGATCGGCCTGCTGGATTGCTTTTTCAAAGTCGCCGAAGCGCAGTTTGCGGTGATTGTAGCCGTCATACATAAAGGTGTTATTCCCCCATTTTTTGATGGCCGGGGCATCGGGGCTGATAGCAAATTCCATATCCAGCACGGGCGGGAGTTCTTCAATATCGAGCTTGACCAGTCCAGCGGCTTCAGCAGCAATGGCTTCGGTTTCGGCCACAATCGCGCAGATAGGTTCGCCCATATACATGACTTCTTCGTGAGCCAATACGGGTTCATCATTGGGTTCGACCCCGATGAGACACAAAATGGTGTACCAATTGTTTGGCACATCTTTGGCAGTGACGACGGCTACGACACCGGGGAAGGCTTCGGCTTTGGAGGTGTCAATCCTGTGAATAATGCCGCGTGAGATTGGGCTACGTACCATCTTGAGCCATAACATGCCCGGATAAAATACATCATCCACATATTGGGTTTGTCCAGTAACGTGGCCGATGCCATCGCGCCGCTTGACGGATTGGCCGACAATGCCTAGTTGTTTAACGCCCATCTCACGCCTCCTGCATTTGGGTGACTACCGCTTCGACGGCGTCCAGAATGGCGACGTACCCTGTGCAGCGGCAAAGATTTCCGGCAAGGGCTTCGGCAATTTCGGCACGGGTGGGGTGCGGATTTTTATCGAGCAAGGCTTTGGCCGCCATAATCATGCCGGGGCTGCAATAGCCACATTGGGCCGCGAATCGGTCAAAAAATGCCGCCTGAAGGGGGTGCATATGCTGGGCTGTGCCGATGCCTTCTAGTGTGGTGATTTCTTGCCCGTCGGCCAACGCCGCCAACATCAGACACGAAAGGATAGGTTCGCCATTGACCAAAACCGTGCAGCTTCCGCAACCACCTTGCCCACACCCCGCTTTGGTGGCGTGGAGATGCAGATGTTCACGCAAGACCGTCCGCAAACTTTCGAGTGGTTCAACGGCGACGGCGGTGGTCTTGCCGTTTAATTTAAAGGTGACTGTAATGGATTCCATAAAAAGGCTCCCGCTGCTATTTTGTTAATTGTTCGAGGGTGCGCTTGACAAAAACACCGACCATACGACGGCGATACCATGCGGTTGCCAGCGCATCAGTGAAGGGATTGGATTCTTCCATTGCTATTTGGGCCGCGTCCGCAATACTCTTGGCATTGAGACTCTGCCCTATCAAGGTAGCTTCAGCATTTTTGGCGCGGAAGGCGAATGACCCAACCGCACCAAGCGCAAGCCGGACATCGCTGATGTGACCCTGCTTATCCGTGACGACCCGCACGCCCACCGCAACCACTGAGGGTGTATTGGCTTCACGTCGGCCTAATTTGAGATAGGCGGCATAACCCGATGGATTAGGCAAATGAACGGCCACGAGTAGCTCATGAACGCCGCGATGTGAACGGGGTTCGGCGAGAAAATCTTCAAGGGAGACTGTTCGGCTACCAGAGGGACTTGCCAATTCAACATGGGCATCGTAGACGAGCAGCGGAACAGCCAAATCGCCGGCAGGTTGGGGCATATAGAGGTTGCCGCCAATCGTACCCATATTGCGGATCGCCGGGCCACCAATTTGATAGGCCGCCTCCGCCAAAATTGGGTAATCGGCAATTTGGCTTACATCGGCCAGATGGGTCGTCGCACCAATTTGGGTGTGACCATTGCGATAGACCCCAGACAACCCGGCGCGGGCAAGGCTCATCACCTTTTGGGGGAAAAAGATGCCTTCATTAAGGTGGGCCATCATCATCGTGCCACCCCCCATCACGAGCAGGCCAGCACCATGCGTTTGAACCACATTCAATGCTTCATCAAGTGAACGAGGGATAAACAAATCTGCATTCATAGCACCTCCAAAAACGATTATTTTTGTTGAGATAACCGCGATCCCTAGCTCGGTAGATCGCGTCTATTCGTCAAGCAGGGCAAAAAAGCGGGCAGGTGATCCTTCGGCCCCGACCATCTTGATGCAGGGCGCAAAAAACTGAAAATGCCGATTTACGGGCAACTTGGATAAGTTGGTCATCTGCTGCATGAGGATCGCGCCGTTTTCGAGAATAATTTTGTGAATGATGAATTCCTCGGATGTGAAATTGGGCAGGCGAGCACAATATTCACTAAAACAATCAAAACCTACCGCCTTGATTTTGCGCTCTAGGACGAGATATTCCACTGCTTCAGGGCTGCAATAGGGCGAGTGAAGGTAATAATCGGGGAAGTTGCCCCACATTTTTTCTGTCCAGTCCGTTCGTACCAGAATAATATCGCCGGGGCGGATGTGGTCGGCGCGGGCTTTGACATCCTCAATTGTGATAGGCATATCCGGCCCAAGGTGGGTCATGTTGAGAACCAACGCCTCGCCGCAGATACGATCTAGTGTAACATCGGCAGCGGTTTCACCCCCTTCTTGGACATGTAGCGAAAAATCCACATGTGACCCGGTGTGCAATACCATATCCACCGATGAGGCCCGCCAGAACCCCGGCCCACGATAATTCGAGGTGAGGGTTAGGCGTTTATTGACCGATGGCGGACTTAGCGTATCTGGCCCAATCGTTACTGTTAAATCCA
This sequence comes from Chloroflexota bacterium, assembly GCA_024434115.1. Lineage (GTDB taxonomy): Bacteria > Chloroflexota > Anaerolineae > Aggregatilineales > J027 > CFX10. The sequence goes on along the minus strand of QMIT01000003.1, from coordinate 462,352 downwards.
CTATACGCATATAAGGCTCCCATTCAATGAATCAGCCAAGAAAGTGCTGCGGATGAGTCAAAACGGATTGCGTTACCATCGCTACCCCGCCCATTTCACAGGCATCCGCGCCGTGTTTGGCAATACGAATTTCGGTGGCATCGGCTGTCCAGCGTAAGGCCCGTTGATGCAGTTCGGCATCTATGGCGGGCAGCATAAATGGGCTGCCTGAACTGAGAATCCCCCCCAGCACCACAAGGTCGGGATTGTAGGCATTGACCAATGCGGCAACCCCTATGCCGAGTTTATGGCCGACTTGCTCCCATGCCTGCAATGCGACAGGATCGCCATGTGTGGCTGCATCAACTACCATTGGAATCGTCAGGGTTTCGCCTTGAAGGTCTTCCTCTAATATGCTGGATTGACCCGATTTAATGGCGGTGCGGACATGGCGGAAAATGGCGCTCTGACTCACTTGGGTTTCCCAGCAGCCTCGATTTCCGCAACGGCACAATTCGCCATTGGCATCCATCGTCATATGCCCGAACTCACCAGCAAAGCCGCTTTTGCCCCGGAACAACTGCCCATTGTTCACAAAAGCCCCCCCAAGCCCTTCGCCAATTGCGCTCAGATACAAGACTTGATGAAACCCCTGTGCCGCGCCAAAGAAATATTCACCAAGCGCCGCCATGTTCGCTTCGTTTTCGACAAATATGAGTTCAGCCAAATGATGCCCAAGTGTGTTGGTGAGGATTTGGGCAACTGGCACATCGCGCCAACCGAGATTTGGAGCAAACAGCAGTGTCCCACTAGACTGATCTACCAGCCCCGGTAGGCCTAGTGCCAAGCCCAATAAGCGGGCCTTATCGGGTTGAAAAGTTTGGCCAATCTGAATGGCTTGGCGCAGCAAGGCAGTGAGTTGTTCAAGGATGATTTGCTGAGGCGACTGGGGCCTAAAGTTTTCATGGGACAACCACAACACATCAGCAACGAAATTGGTGCAAATCACCGATATGGAGTCCACGTTGAGTTGGGCACTGACGATAAACCCGGCTTGTGGATTGGGTGTCAGTAACCGCGAAGGGCGTCCAATCCCGGTGTTATCAATGCCGATTTCGCTCACAAAGTTGTGTTCGGTCAGTTCGGTAACAAGGCTCGAAACAGTAGATTTGTTGAGGCCAATGATTTCAGCTAAATTGGCACGTGACACAGGGGCGTGTTCGTGCAGATGCTTTAGCACTAGCGAGAGATTGATTTCACGTACCAACGCTTGGTCGGCAGTACGAATAGCTCTTGTATGAGGCATGAGGCTTTACCTAACATGCAGATAGAATGAATATTGACGCTATTTTACTCTTCAAATGACTTGTAGTCGGCCTCAATCGTCGTGAATTCGATAATGTTGCGGAAAGGATCACGGCAAAAGAAGCGAGGGCGACCTTGTATCGTGGCTGGCTCCCAAGTTTCAATCCCCGCTTCAGCCAGTTTGTGCTTCAATCCATCTAAATCTTCGACTACCAAACAAAAATGTCGCCCTGACTGGTCTGAAAAGGCTTCTTCCGCAAACACATGCAGTTCGGTCTCTGGCCCTAGCGCGAACCAGATTAGATCGAACTGCTGGATGGTGGAGGGAACTGGAATTTCTTCCAGTCCCAGTATTTCCCCGTAAAATGCACGGGTTAGATTTTCGCTCCCCGGTGGTCGGGGAATGCTGACGTGTTGTAAACGAACTTTCATGGCTACACTAACTCCGGTGTGAGTTCCAGCTTACCCGGACACAAGACATTGTTGGGGTCAAGCCCCTTCTTGATCCGCGACAGGGCCAGCATCCCCTCCCCATATTGCGCTTTCATATATGGGGCAAGCCGTAGTCCGACGCCGTGATGGTCATTCAAGACCGCCCCAGCTTTCATGGAGGCTTCAACCCCAGCATAAAATACGTGGTCGTGCAGGGCTTTGGCTTCGGCAAGGTTATCTGGCCCTTTGGGAATTTTCATGCGGGCATAAACCATTGACCCCCACTCGTACCAATGCGAGAGGTGGGTATTGAGTTGCAGGCCGTATTCGGGTGGGCAGGCGGCACGCATCGCTTCGGTAGTGGCATGATAGACCGCTTCAATGACCTTAAAATCAGAGACGACATCTACCGTGCCCCAGATGCTTGGTAATTCCGGGGCATAGGGTGGGTAGTAGAAGACATAACGCCGCTCCCACCATGTTTCGGCAATCTTGGAGGGCAGGGCTTGACCTTTGAGTTCGCGGCAAATATCGAATGCGATTTTGGCTTCGAGTTCAACCAATTCGGAATATTCCCCATCAAACATCAGAACCATTGTTGGGGCGGTCAATTCGATTTCGACGGCGCGGGCAAGACTGTGCGAAGCGGCATGATGATCATATAGGCGTAGCACAGGGGGACGTAACCCACTCACCATGATGCGGCGACCTGCCTCGATGCCATCACTGATATTCTCAAAGGCGAACGCCCCAAAGACCCGTTTTTTCGGCAAGGCGCGGAGTTTGACACTTGCTGCTGTCACGATACCAAGTGTGCCTTCTGAGCCAATTAACAACTGAGTCAATTCTGGGCCAGCGGCATGACGCGGGACGGCAGGAGTGGTAATCAGTTCCCCCGTCGGCGTAACAAATTCGACACTCAATACATGGTCTTCGATTTTGCCATATTTGCTAGACAGCACCCCCGACCCCCGCGCCGCAATTGAGCCGCCGATGGTGGCCCATTCAGTTGAGGCTGGATAGTGGGTAAAGGTAAGCCCTTGTTGATTCAATTCGGCTTCGAAGTCACGACAGGCCATCCCCGCGTCTACCACACACAGTAGCGATTTGAGATCAATCGCGCGGATACGGTTCATCGCCCGCAAATCAATCACTATCCCGCCGCGATCCGCATTGGCCGCCCCCTGAACGCCACTGCCACCACCCCAAGGCGTAATCGGCACACCGAGTTCATTGGCAACCCGCACAATCTGGACAACCTGTTCGGGCGTGGTGGGTTTTACGGCGACATCAGGACGGCTAAGGGGTTGACCTGCTGCCGCCGCTGCTATCGCGTACCAGTATTGATCACTGGCATACTGCCGCCGTGCCTCTGGCTCTGGGATGACATTTGCCGCGCCGACAATCGTGGTGAGTTTTTCAATTAGCTTGGCTGCCATGCTTTATCCACTGTCCAATCGCGGTTATGTACGGTGACTTCCACTTTTTCGAGTTCTTCAACGGCGTCAATCAGGTGTTTGGCAAAACGCGAAAACGCAATTTCACCTTTTTCCGCTGTCCCCATTGAGGGCACACCCATCACGCCGGAATCGGTAAACTCTTCGTGGTCGAATGGGAAGTTGAAATATTGGTAGCCCTGAAATTCGGCGTCGGGCATCCCATCTTTCTTCACCCACGCCGGGCCAAGCCATTGGGGAGCATGGGCCTTGTCTACCGCTGCCCGATCCATACGCACGATGTTGGGGTTATGGGCCAAGACTTGGGCGGTTTCCAACTCGCCCGCGTGCCAACCGGGGGTTTGTTCGGGTGTGCCTTCCAAGACATCCTTCAACATGCCGATATAGCGTTCGGCATAGGGTTTGTAGAAGCCAATCAATGCGCCCGTTTCATATCGCAAGCGGCGCAGTACGGGGTCAAGCACTTTGACGTTCGAGCCATGCCCATTCACAAAAATTAGCCGATTAAAGCCGTGATGAATCAGGCTGCGCCCAATATCATAAATGACATTGAGTAGGGTATTGGAACGCAGGGTAATCGTGCCTGCCCCAAAACCCGGTGCCCGCATGTGCTGGGGTGAATAACCCAGCCACAGAGTCGGGGTATACAAAATCCCTGCCTCCTCCCCGGCGCGGGATGCGACCTCAGTGGAGGTGATGGTGTCGGTATACAGGGGTAAATGCGGGCCATGCTGTTCCAAGCTGGCGTGTGGAATCAAGATGGTATCCGAAAGTTTCAGATATGCTTGGATGTCCACATAGGTCAAATCTCCTAAACAGAAGGAGGGGAATTTCAAATCTTTGGTTTTACGAGCCATAAAATTCCTCCAAACAAACTTACACGAGGCCCATTAGTCTGACCAGTTCTGCCAATACCACATCGGCAAAGCTGTTGTCATTGATATGACCTTCAACTTCACGAACCTGAATATTTTTGTTGAATCCCTGTCGCAATATAGTACGGCATTGTTCATTAAGGTCAGGGTCCCAAAAAGCACCCCCCTGAATATCCATCACCGACCCCCCACCCAATGGCACGACGACGGACACCGGGCCAGTTGCTTGGTTTAATTTCTGGACGACGAGACGGGTCGCCTGCAATTGTTCCTCGTGGGTCAGGCGCACAAGGGTGAATTCGGGATTGTGATAGTACATGGGGCGATCCCGCAAGCTCTCTGGGATTTCGTGTTTGGCCCCAAATACAATGAAGTCAAGACAGCCGGGGACAATCAACTGTGGGATGCCTACTTTACCAGCGGCCTCCAACCGTTCCGACCCACCGTTGTGAAACCCGCCTGCCACAAATCCAGCGATTTCGCTGAGGGTGTAGTCCAAAATTGCCGCGAAGGTATTACGGGCAATGAGTTCCTCCATCGCGGGGCCACCGACGCCATTGGCATGAAAGATCACAAAATCGAAATTCTTGCCTTCAATGGCAGGTTTGATGTGCATTAAGGGGCGGGTGGTATTGCCGAGCATGGTAGCAGCAATGGCTGGGCGCCCATCGGATTTTTGAGGCATGGTTTGACGCAGTTCATAAGCGCGGGCCATGCCTGCAATCGCTCCGGCGGCGTTATCAAAAACAGCGCGGCTGACGGGATTCAGGCCTAAAATATCTACTACGGAGTGCATGACCATCACATCTTTGGTGCCAACGAAGGGCGCAAATTTGCGATGACCCGACGCCAGCGGAGAGACGATCAGCTTGGGGAAACCAACCGGCAGCGCCTTCATGGCTGAAGCGGCGAGGACAGCCCCTTCGGCGCCGCCCAACGAGGCCACCCCATGAATCTTGCCCTCCGCAAACAGGTCAAGGGCGATTGTGCGTACCCCCTTCAGCATTTCTTCGACGGCCTTGCCACGAGTTCCCGCGTTACGCAGGGCATCAATGGTTGAGCCAGCAGCGGTAGCCACCTGCTGACGGGTAAAATCGGCATCAATGCCAACCGCCTCCCCCAAGATGCCCGAATCCAAAACCAGCGTATCACAGCCTAATTCACGCACACGGTCACGCAAATAGGCGGTCTCCGGGCCTTTGGTATCGAGCGTTCCTATGAGGAGGACGGTTGCCATGATGATGATTACGCCCCCGCAGCCCGTAGATGCTTGATGGTGTTTTCGACATGGCGTGAATAGGCGGCGTCGCTCATCAAATCACTGCCATGATCGCGGATGAATTTCAATTCTTCAGCCGAGGCGGAAGTGCCAGAGTCCTCATCTTTGTGCGCCAACGGCGAGCGATCAAACGGCACGACAAATTCACTGGTCAGATAGCCGTCATAGCCGGATTTCTTGAGGGTATCCACGACCAGCTTCCAGTTATAGCTGCCTTCACCGGGTGGACGGCGGTTGTTATCGGCCACGTGGAAGTCGAGCAGTTTGCCCGCTTTGCCAACGTTCAATATCGCCTGCATGGGGTCGGCTTCTTCGATATTGATATGGAAGGCATCAAGGCAAACCCCAACATTGGAACGGCCTACATCTTCCGCCAGCTTGAGGGCTTGGTCATGACGATTAAGGAAGTTGGTTTCAAAGCGATTCAGCGGTTCTAGCGCGATATGCACGCCTTTGGGTTTGGCAAAATCGGCCAGTTCTTGCACTTTTTCCACACACCAGCCCCATTCAGTATCAGGGTCGGCGCGGGGGGTGACGCGGCCTACTTCGTTGGGGACGAGGGTTAGAATTGTTCCCCCCAACTGCTCAATCATTGTGATGATTTCTTTGCAATAGGCCGCCGACATTTCCCGATAGTAAGGGTCTTGGTGAATCAGATCACGGCCTGCCAGCATGATGCTGACTGACCCCATGCAAGCAATTTTATATTTTTTGAGATAACCATTCACTTCTTTAACATCATATTTGCGCGGCTCCCCCATGATTTGGATGCCGTCATAGCCATATCTGGCAAGGCGGGCAATTGTCACCTCGACGGGTTCGGGTCGCATCCAGTTGTGCATACAGATTTTCATACAACACTCCTTAAAAAATATGTACTTTACTTTGGAACAATTTGCAGGTGTTTAAACGACTCCACCTGTGACTTAATTGCTTTTTCGACGGGCAGGCGTTCCGCACTGGACGCGCCATAAAATCCAGCAATCCCCGGCATTTTCTTGAGGGCCTTGCCGACATTTTCCGGCTCATCAAATGGGCCACCATGACAAATGACCAGTTGGTCGGCCTTGATTGACCAGACTCGTTCCGCCATGCCCATTACCCTTGCAATGCCGTCATCTAGTGATAGGGCGTAACCTGCCCCGATGCTGCCAGCGGTGGTTAATCCAAGATGGCAGACAATTAAATCCGCCCCGGCCTTGACCATTGCTTCGGCTTCGTCTGGCGTAAATACATAGGGCGAGGTGAAAATATCCATGTGACGGGCGATGCCAATCATCTCAACTTCTTGGGCATAACTAATCCCTGTCGCTTCCATGTTGACGCGGATCATGCCGTCAAATAGGCCGACGGTGGGGAAATTTTGCACACCAGAAAAACCGACCTCTTTAATCTGTTTGAGGAACATAGGCATTAGGCGGAAAGGATCAGTGCCATTGACGCCGGCGAGGACAGGCGTATTTTTGACGACGGGCAATACTTCCCCCGCCATCTCCAACACAATCGCGTTGGCATCTCCGTAAGCGAATAGCCCGGATAACGATCCCCGCCCCGCCATACGATAGCGCCCGGAGTTGTAGATAATGATGAGATCAGTTCCCCCGGCTTCCTCAAATTTGGCGGAGATTCCTGTCCCTGCACCTGTGCCGATAATCGGTTTGCCATTTTTGACTTGGGTACGCAACCGCTTGAGAACTTCTTCGCGTGTAAAGGCCATTGTTATGCCCTTTCTTTTAGCAGTTCCAACAGCCGATTGGCGACTGCGCCAGAAAAATTCGGGTGATTGATGTCTTCCGACATTTCAATCACAGGAATATCCGAGCGCAGGTCGGCCTTGAGCGCTTGTACAAAGGCGTCATTCGCTTCCGGCCACCAGAACGGTTTTTCAGGATAATCGAGTTCCGACCATCCCCCGTGTGGAATATAGACAAGGGTTGGGCCAGTGGCAGCGTTGAGTTTTTCGGCAAAGAGATGACCCATCTGGGCATTTTCTTCGGGGGTGGTACGCATAAGCGTAATATTAGGATTCCATTCGTACAACAAGCGGCCCTGATATTTTTCTGGCACAGTGTTTCGCGCCCAGAAATTGCACATATCAAGGCAACCGGGGACGACGATTTGGGGAATTCCGGCGCGGCCCGCTGCCTCCAAACGACTTGGGCCAGCGGTCAATACCCCGCCGCAAATTTCGTCAGCCCACTCGGTGGTGGTCATGTCCAATACGCCTTCAATGTAACCCGCGTCAATCAGGGATTCCATTGTGCGTCCCCCTGTTCCGGTGGCGTGAAACACCAATACTTCATAACCTGCCGCCTCAAAGATTTCTTTGGCATGATTGACGGCACGGGTTGTGTTGCCAAACATCGTTGCGGCGATAATCGGCTTGACCTCGCCCGTAGGAATTTCACCCCCGACCATGCCACAAATCGCGCCAGCGGCATTGACGTAAATCACACGGCTAATGCGGTTGATGCCTGCCACATCCACGACAGAGGGCATCATGGTAATGTCGGATGTACCCACATAGGCACTGACATCGCCTGACGCAACAGTGGATACCATCACTTTGGGAAAACCGATGGGCAAGCCGCGCATGGCACTGGTCGCAATGACGGTGCCACCGCCGCCACCCATCCCGATAATGCCGTTGATTTTGCCATCGGCATACAGACGGCGCACAATTTCCGCCGCGCCGCTGGTCATCACTGCCATTGCCGTGCCACGATCTGCCTGCTCGACTAATTCCTCCAGTGCGGTACCACCCGCATCGGCGACGTGTTCCCGCGAGACATCGGGCATAAACAGCGGGCTGCCCATTACGCCTGTATCTACGACCAGCGTCTTAAACCCGCGTTTTTCAATTTCGGCCTTCAAAAAGGCAAATTCTTCACCTTTTGTATCGAGCGCCCCGACAATACAGATTGTTTTGTTCATGAGCATCCGGCCTCAAAAAAATGGATACACGGGAGGGAGGTTGAGGCCCTCCCGATGAAAAGCAGTTTAGTATTTGATGTCCACAGAACGCCCGGATTGGGCCGACGCCACAATCGCGTCGCAGATGACCGCGTTACGATAGCCGTCCTCAAACGTCGCGCCATAAGGGGCCACATTGGTTTTGTTGACAATGGCACTGAAGAAGTGATGGAATTCATGCACAAAGCTGTGTTCCCAGCCAAGCATATGACCATGCGGCCACCAATTTTCCCAATAGGGGTGATAGCCTTCGCTAATGAGGGTGTTGTGGAAACCGCGTGTTTCTTTGGGGTCTTCATCGGCCCAGAAGACATCCAGTTCATTGAGGCGTTCTAGATTGAAGCGAATCGAGCCGTTTTCGCCGTTGATTTCTAGTACCTCATAATTCTTGTGCCCGTGACAGAAGCGGGAGGCTTCAACCGTGCCGATTGCACCGTTTTCAAATTCCAACAGCGCGACAAAGGCGTCGTCTACGTCTACCTTACCCATACCCGAACCATCCGGCAGGGGGCGTTCTTCGATAAACGTCTTGGTCATGCCCATGACTCGCTTGGGTTCACCAACAAGGAAACGTCCCAAGTCAATCACATGTGCGCCAAGATCGCCCAACGCGCCACTGCCCGCGACGGATTTGTCCAAACGCCAAATCTTGGGGAAATTGGGGTCAATAATCCATTCCTGCAAATAGCTGGCACGGAAATGGAAAATCCGACCCAACGCGCCACTTTCGATAATCTTGCGGGCCTGCATAATCGCGGGGACGAAGCGATAATTAAACGCGACCATGTGCTTGACCCCTGCTTTGTTTACGGCGTCGAGCATGGATTTGGCTTCTTCGGCAGTGCGGGCCAGCGGTTTTTCACAAAAAACGTGTTTGCCTGCTTGGGCGGCGGCGATGCTGGGTACGGCATGGGCATCATTCGGGCCACCGTTGTCGAAGACGTGAATATTTGGATTTTCGAGCATCTTGCGCCAATCGGTGTAATAGCCCTCATAGCCATAACGACGGGCGGCCTCGGCAGTGGCTTCTTCATTGCGGCCACAGATTGCGACCAAACGCGGAATCGCCACCGGAGGGTACATCATATAGGGCAATTTTTTGAAAGCGTTGGAATGGGCTTTCCCCATGAAGGCGTACCCCAACATCCCAATGCCGATTTCGGGCGCAGTTCCACTCGCTTTTGCGCCTGCCATACTGGTAAAACCGACTTGATCGGTCATGACATTTGCTCCCTTAAATGTGCTTATTTATCGCTGGCAAAGGCTGCATCGAAAGCCACTGCGGAGGGCTTAAAATCGGCTTTCTTGACGAACTGCACCGATTCCGCCGCGCCATGTTCACGATCCATCCCGCTGTCTTCCCATTCCACCGACAGCGGCCCTTCATAACCAATCCGGTTCAACACGCGGATGATGGATTCGAGATCAATATCACCATGACCGGGAGATACAAAATCCCAGCCGCGCCGCGAATCGCCAAATTGCAGGTGTGAACCGAGGATGCTGGTGTAGCCATTCAGCTTGACTTTGGAATCCTTGACGTGCATGTGATAGATGCGATCCGGGAAATGCTCGATGAAGTGAACCGGATTAAACAACTGGTGAATGAAATGGCTGGGGTCGAAGTTGAACCCAAATGCGGGGCGATGGTTGACGGCTGCCAGTGTTTTTTCCGCTGTGTAGATGTCATAGGCGATTTCAGCGGGGTGTGCTTCTAGGGCGAACCGGACACCGACCTGATCAAAAACGTCCAAAATCGGATTCCAGCGATCCGCAAATTCCCGATACCCCGCGTCCACCATTTCATCCGAGGTCGGCGGGAAACGATAAATCAGATGCCATACCGGGCTGCCAGTGAAGCCATTCACCACCTTGACACCGAATTGGGCAGCGGCACGGGCGGTATTGGCGACTTCTTCGGCACAGCGGCGGCGTACCCCTTCGGGATCACCATTTCCCCACAGACGCGGCGGCAAAATGCTCTTGTGGCGCTCATCAATATAGGCGTCAGCGACACATTGGCCTACGAGATGGGTGCTGATGGCGAAGCACTTCAGCCCATGTTTTTCCAAAATATCCCAACGACTGCGGGCATATTGATCACTGGCGAGGGCTTTGTCCACTTCAAAATGGTCGCCCCAACAGGCTAATTCAAGGCCATCAAAACCCATACTGGCTGCCTTGCCCGCAAGCGTATCAAGGGTGAGGTCAGCCCATTGTCCGGTAAAGAGTGTTACTGGTCTTGCCATATCCTTTGCTCCTAAAAGAATTATGAAAACGCGAGAATATTATGTACTGCCTTTCAATCTCAAGCACTGGTTGTGGCGGCAACTGCTGGGTTAGCCTGTCTCTCTTTGCTGACAGCGGAAGCTAGAATTTCACGCAAAAAGAAGTAGATGGGCAGCGCAGGGCCAATGCTGATAAAGATCAAAAAGGGAACTTCATAGGTGTTATAGGTGTCCTCAGCTTCTTTGATAATTTCGGCTTTACGCTCTGGGCGCAACCCCCGATCCCACTGACGCTGGGTGTAACCATAGGGGGCGGCGGGCTTTTCATTCTGGGTGAAGTTGTAGGCAAAAACACCGAGTACCAATAAGGCGGCAATCACCGCAACAGCATGATGCCATAGCTCAAACGGGGCAAGGTCTTTGCCGTTGGCGGCACTTTGCGGGACGATATGACTCCACATAATGAAGCCAATGGTTGAGGCCAGCAGCAGCAAAAAGCCATATTCATAGCCGATTAACTCCCACGGCTGGAATAAGCAGAAAATCCCGATCAATATCCCGGCAATGACCGTCAGTTCGATAGGCCGATAGGTGCGATAGGGGATTTTGCCGTTGAACCGGATGGCGACCATGAAAATTAACAGAATATAGAGCAAAATGATGCTCACAAAGACGGTCACAAACGGAATCGCCCGAACCAACACACTGTCCCGGGTATCCTCCGATAGCAATTCCTTACTGAGCGCCGGGAAGATGCGCCCAAACAGGAACACAATCACCGCCGCCGTACCTAAGATTTTGATAGGGCCAAGATATTTTGCCATGGATAAAAACCCTACGCTAAAAGATGCTTTAAGAAAGTGAGACCATTTTGGGCCAGTGCGTCTTGGCTTGGCTCAAAGGGACGCCAAATCGCCGCCGCACGGGCAATAGATTTGACCTTGTTAGTAAACGATTCAATCACCACCGGGCCGTCATAGCCGATTTCACGCAGGGCCGTGCCGACTTCGCCCCACGTGACATTGCCAGAGCCGGGTGCGCCGCGATCATTTTCACAGGCATGGAAGTGTGCCAGTCGTCTGCCTGTTTGACGAATCGCGTTGCCAAGCGATTTTTCCTCGATATTCATGTGAAAGGTATCCAGCATAATCTGGCAAGCAGGGCTGTCTACGCGGTCAACCACTTCAATTGCTTGTGTGGCAAGATTGATAAAGCTGGTCTCAAAACGGTTGAGGGGTTCAATGCAGATGACCGCGCCTTTATCGTGGGCATAACCCGCCAGACCTTTTAATTGACTGACCAACGTGTCCACATCCTTCGCTCGTTCGGTCTCGGTTTGCTGCCAGACCCGTCCAACAGCAGAATAAATTGGGCCGACGACATGACTACCACCGAGAATTTTCACCGCATCAATACAATGGCGAATGTATTCCACGCCGTTTTTCTGAATGGCGGTATCGGGATGAATGAGGTCGCGGTCTGGTCCCATCGCGGCACAGACGCTGACTCCTAAGCCGTTGTCACGAACGATTTTGGCGGCAGCGGCGTAATCAAGGTCGCCTGTTCCTTCAATCGGGATTTCAATCCAATCAAAACCCATTGCTTTCACTTTAGGGGCGAGTTTGGTGACTTCTTCGAGGTTGGCAGGGGAAACCCACACCCAGCAATTCACTCCAAATTTCATGGCTTTATCTCCCTTCTAGGCCGAGGCAGCTACAATGCGCTTGCCTGTCGGATGGAAGTAATGCAACCGTTCACGCACAATATCGAATCGTATCTCATCCCCAACACCTATTGGCGTAATGCCGGGGACGAGGCTGGTGAGGATATTTTCACCGGAGCGAATATGGACAATCGTCTCGACGCCGAGCGGTTCGGTCAGCGCGACCTTGCCGGAAAATTCGCCGCTGTTGGTGGGTCGGACATCTTCAGGACGCACCCCTAATAAGAAGTCGGCTGGAAGATCAATCCCTGTCAGCGGGGGCAGGCGCACACTGCTGTCTTTGACAAAAATGCGTCCATCTTGGCGACTGGCCTGCATCAAATTGATGCGTGGTGTGCCAACCAATGTGGCAACAAATGTTGTGGCCGGGGCGTCGTAAATCTCATGCGGTGTCCCGATTTGTAGGATATGGCCCTCATCCAAAACCGCGATACGCTGGGCCATTGTCAGCGCTTCAATCTGGTCATGGGTTACAAATACGGTGGTGCTGCCCTGTGTTTTTTGCAGATGTACCAATTCAATACGCAGGGCCTCGCGCAGTTTGGCATCAAGGTTGGATAGGGGTTCGTCCATCAGATAGACACGCGGCTCACGTACAATGGCCCTTCCAATAGAGACACGCTGCATTTCGCCGCCGGAAAGTTTGGCGGTTTTGCGTGCCAGCAGATGGGTAATCCGCAGTGTTTCCGCCGCCGTTTTGACCCGCCGCTCAATTTCACCTTTGGGCAGTTTGCGGAGGGGTGAACGCAGCGGAAATGCAAGATTGTCGAATACGCTCATATTGGGATAGAGCGAATACTGCTGGAACACGAAGGCCACATCCCGTTCCGCTGGCACTGCCCCTGTCATCGAATTACCATCAAAGAGGACATCCCCGGCATCTTGTTTTTCGAGACCCGCAATCACACGCAGAGTGGTGGTTTTGCCCGCACCCGTCGGCCCTAACAAGACAAAAAATTCTTGGTCTTGGATGGTCAGGGACAAATCGTTGAGGGCGATTTTTTCGCCGAAGCGTTTGGTAATGTTTTGAAGGGTGATACTGCTCATGGGTTGCCCCCTTTGTGGATAGCAGCCTCGGTCTTGGGGTCAAAAAATCGCACCATCGCCGGGTCGAGGTCAAAACGGGCTGGTGTGCCAATGGGATAATTTGTCCCCCGTCCGGCACGGATATCCACAATCGTGTCACGGTTTAACTCCAGATGCAGCATGGTATAACTACCGTGTAAATCGGTGGTATAGACGGTTGTGGCGATAGGGCCACTCGCACTGATATGGGCCGCTTCGGGACGGAAACCCAGAATAATATCTCCATCCCGACCAATGGCTTCATGAATGGCGTTGTGCCAATCGGCGGGAACGGTATAGCGATTCTCACCGGGTAGGGCGACCTTGCCATCGGCGTAATGCCCCTGAATCAAATTCATGCCGGGGCTGCCAATAAACTTGGCGACAAACAGATTGGCTGGGTCGTGATAAACCTCGGCGGGGGTGCCATTTTGCTGGACGACGGCTGCCGACATTACCACCACTCGATCCCCCATCGCCATTGCTTCAATCTGGTCATGGGTGACATAGACCGTCGTGGCATTTTGTTCAATGTGCAGGCGCTTGATTTCGGCCCGCATGGATTCACGAAATTCAGCATCCAGTGCTCCCAATGGCTCGTCCATCAAGAAGGCCGCTGGACGACGCACCAATGCTCGTGCCAAAGCCACCCGTTGTTGATCACCACCGCTTAAACCGCCGGGACGTGCGTTCATGAGATGCTCAATCCGCAGCATTTTCACGACTTCTTCCACCCGCTTGCGGATACTGTCGCGTGGTTCGCCTTGTGCCTGAAGCGGAAAGGCGATGTTTTCACGGGCGGTCATATGCGAATAGAGCGCAAAAAATTGGAACACAAAGGCAATGTCACGGTCGCTGGGGTGCAGCCATGTGACGTCTTTGCCATCGAATAAAATTTGTCCATCGGTCACAGCTTCGAGGCCGGAGATCATGCGTAGGGTGGTGGTTTTGCCACAGCCAGAAGGCCCAAGCAGCACCACAAATTCACCACTGTGGATGGTCATATTCATCGGCTTGACCGCGTAGCTGGGGCCGAACTTTTTCTCGACATTAATGAGTTCAATCGTTGCCATCGGTACTCTAAACCGCCTATCCTTTACGAATCGCCCCAAACGTCACCCCCCGTAGAAGGTGCTTGCGGAGGGCGAAGGTTACGATCACGACTGGCATTAGGAAAACTAGCGATGCGGCGGCAATGGTTTCCCACTCAATACGGCCCACGCCTTGAATTGAAGGAATGCTAGGCGGCGCGGTGCGGGTGGCATCGCTGGTGAGCATGGCCGCAAACGCATATTCGTTCCATGCAAAGATAAAACAGAATACGGTGGTCGCGGCGATGCCTGTCACGGCTTGGGGCAGCACCACCTTACGGAATGCCTGCAAACGGGTATAGCCATCTACCAACGCGGCTTCTTCATATTCTTTGGGAATTTCATCAATGAAGCCCTTCAACAGCCACACCGAAAACGACAAATTGAAGGTGGTGTAGAGCAAAATCAACCCAAAATAGGTGTTATCAAGCCCAAGCTCGCGGTACATCAAGAAAATCGGAATGGTCACGGCGACAGGTGGCAGCATACGGGTGCTAAGGATGAAAAACAACAGGTCGCCTTCACCGGGAATTTTGAAGCGACTAAACGCATAGGCCGACAGCACACCAAACAGTACCGAGAAAATCGTTGAAGTCCCGGCAATGATAAATGAGTTGCGTAACTGCTTGGGGAAGTCACCTACACGGGTAATTTTTTGACCCCGTTCGGCGACCTTTTCTTCATACCACTTCAAATCATCACGAGCACGAAATTCATCGGCCTCTTGGCGTGTGGGGAACTGTACCCGCTCGGTCACCAAAAAGATGAAACTTTCAATAGAAGGCTCAAAAATGATTTTGGGCGGTACAGCCACCACATCACTGGGTGATTTTAAGGAGGTCATGACCATCCAGACCACCGGCAGCAGGATAAGCACCGTCAAAATGACCACCACCAAAGCACGGATGGCGCGGGTCACTTTTGGCCGCAGCCCGACCTTATCTACACGTGTCGAAATGGTGACAGGCGCACTTGGAGCAGAAGCACGGGTTGCCATTGGTTAACCCTCCCGCACTTTGTTTAATGCGCGAATATAGAGATTGCTGATGGCAATGATGATGACCAACACCACATAGGCCATCGCACTGGAGAGGCCTGTTTGTGCCTGCGGCGGCATTGCAAGGCGGAACAACTTCACCGATACCGTTTCGGTTACATTAACCGCTTGTGTACCTTGCAACAGGCTGGGGCCACCTCCGGTTAAGCCCATCACAAGGTCAAATTGTTTAAATGCCTCGATGGTACGAAACAGGACGGCAATCAGCAGGAGGGGCATCACTTGGGGCAGTGTAATGCGGCGGAATTGGAACCATGCACTGGCTCGGTCAATCGCAGCGGCTTCATACAGATAATCTGGAATTGCGCTGAGGCCTGCGAGGGATAGCAGCATCACAAAGGGACTCCACATCCACACATCCACAATCACCACCGCCCATAACGCTAGATCAGGATCCCCTAACCATTGGGGTGCGGTGTTGGGATCGGAATAGCCCAAAAACTGATCGAAAATCCCAAAGGAGGGGTTAAATATATTCTTCCAGAACGCCCCCACGACTGCAGGCGAAAGCATCATGGGAACTAAAATTAGGGTTGTTAATAAACCGCTGCCCTTGAATTTTTCTTTGAGCAGCATGGCAAGGCTGAATCCCACAATCATTTGCAGGGAGACGGAAATCAGGGCATAACGACCTGTGACGGCAAAATTATGCCAATATAAGTTGTCGGAAAGCACTTTTTTATAATTATCGAGTCCAACCCATTGGGGTGGCGTGGGATTAATGGCGGAATATTCGGTAAAACTTAAATAGAGACTGTAAATAAGCGGAAAAACATTCATTAAGATCAACAAGAGGACTGTTGGGATGATAAACATCTGGATCAGTCTTTTGTCCCCTAAGTGTCGTCGTCTGGCGGGTTGGCTGTAACTTGACATGAGCAATCCTTTTAGCGACCTGATACGGTTGTGCTGCGAATACGCATCCGCCTGAACCTCACCAACTCGGCTAAATTGCAGGCATAACATCAGGGGCGAGTGTGTATCTCACCCCTGAAAAGGTGAATCTCAACTTACTACTCGGAGATGACACCCTCGGCAATCAGGATTTCATCCATCTCAAAGGCCATCCCGTCGAGTGCTGCTTGAGCCGTCCCTTCACCACCAACCACATAGGCGTGGAGATAACGTTGGGCGGGTTCGAGCAGCAACCCAAATTGCGGGATATTCCAGAAGTCCTTTACGAACGTCATCGTTTGAGCAAACGCGGCGTTGTAGGGGGTCTGGGTTAGGAACGCTTCGGATTCGAGCACTTCGATATTGCAGGTATATCCACCGACAGCGGCCCAACGTGCCTGTACTTCGGGGGTGGCGAACCACTTAATGAAGTCCAGCGAGGCCTGCTTGCGTTCGTCGCTGATATAGCTGTTGACGCTGATCCCCTGACCACCCAACGCGGCAAAACGTTCACCCGTCGGGCCAGTGGGCATTGCGAAGTAGCCGGTTGAATCCCGATAGGGATTAATATCGGGGTTGTCCAGCGATGGGAAGAACGCGAAGTAATTCATAATCATCGCGGCCTGTCCATTGATGAACACATTATTCATTTCGGCGAAGAAAGCATTGTCGGTGCCGGGTGGGGCATAATCGTAAAGCTCACCGTAGAGTTCGAGGGCGGCTACGGCTTCGGGTGAATTGATCACGCCCAACACATTGTTGTCGGCATCTTTCCAGTCTGCGCCATAGCTGAACATGATGTTTTCAAAACCCATCGTAATGGCGTCATAGTCCACCTGTGTATAAATGCCTACTCCATACAGGCCGTCATCGGGACGGGTAAAGAATTTGGCAATGTCGCGCAGTTGTTCCCATGTTTCGGGAATAGCCAGCGGATAACCGTATTCGGCTTCAAAAGCGGCCATGTTGTCGGGGTCTTCAAACAGGTCTTTGCGATATGCCCAACCATTGGCATCACCTTCAGTTGGGTAGGCATAGTAAGTGCCAGAACCAGTTGGGTATTCACCATAGTATTGCAGGGTGGCGGGGGTCACAGTTTCAGTAATGCCATTGTCATTGAGGAAAGCGGTAAGGTCAACATAGTGGCCTGCTTCTACCGCCTGCCCCACCCATTGGCTATCCCCCACGACCATATCAAACGAGTCACCTTGCACGGCCCATTCCGCCCCTACTTTGTTGTAATAGCTGGCCCAAGGCTCCTGCACGACGGTGACTTTGATACCTGTTTCGGCTTCATATTCGTTGCCGATTTGTTGCAGATAGTTGGCGGGGTCCCACTCGGCCCACCAAATGGTCAATTCGCTAACGCCTTGTGCTTGGACAGGACGGGGGGTAGCCGCAAAATTGCTGGTGAAGGCAATGCTGAGTAGTGCAATCAGCACTACTACTGAGAAGGTTTTCTTTAACATATTTTTTCTCCCAAACTCGCTTCTACTCTGCTTTTTGTAGTGATAGCTTTGTGAACAGGTATCGCTCGATATTGGCCTCCTTCTTCGATTCAACCAGATACTTTCCAAGGGTGGGTACTCTGCCCCACTGAAGATTTCAAAAACGGAGGAAGCTCTTGACCTTCATAGGTAAAGATGTGGTCAAGGGCCAGCATTATCGCGCCGACGATGCCTGCGTCTGATCCCATCGGTGAGGTATCAATACGCAGGTAACGGGTTGAAAGGGCCAGTGAGCGGTGCAGCACACCACGCCGAATCGAAGCCAAAAATTGCGGCCCAATGCGGCTGACCCCGCCGCCAATGAGAATTAGGCTGGGGTTGAAAAAATTGACAAGGCTTGCCAAGACCTCGCCTATCATACGTCCACTTTCGCGGATAATTTCGTTGGCTACTGGGTCGCCTTGTGAGCCTGCCATGCTGACTTCTTCAGCGGTTAAAATTCCATTTTGGGCTTCGAGATGGCGGGCAAGAATGGCGCTTTTTTGATCACGCACGGCTAAGATAGCACGCGCCGCAATCGCTGGGCCAGCCGCCATTGCCTCGAGGCAGCCGATATTGCCACAGTGACAGGTGGGGCCATTTTGGTCAACACAGATATGGCCGATGTCGCCAGCACACCCATCTGCTCCCCGATAAATGGCACCGTTACAGACAATCCCACATCCGATCCCTGTGCCAACTTTGATGAACAAGAAATTGCGTTCATTCGCCCCAGCCCCGGCCCGTAATTCACCCAGCGCCATGACATTGACATCGTTGTCCACGATGACTAGCGCACTAGGAAAGGTTTTATGGATAAAGTCACTGATAGGATAGGCTTCCCAGCCGGGCATAATGGGGGGTGCAATCAACAAACCCGTCGAGAATTCAACCGGGCCGGGTACACCAATGCCAAAAGCGCAGATTTTTTCTAATGGGATGTGGTGACGCTCAATTTGCTCTAACACCAGTTTGCAAATGATGCCTAACACCATGTCTGGGCCATCACGCACGTCAATGACCACGTATTGGCGGTCTATCACCTGTCCTTCAAAATTGGCGAGTGCTATATCAAGGCTGGTCGCCCCGAGGTCAACACCTACTACGTAACCAAAATCCGCATTAAAACTGAGGACTCGTGGTCGTCGGCCTCCACTGGATTTGCCATCGCCAATTTCGTGAAGAATGCCAAGTTCAATCAGGTTGCCAACAACTGAGGTGATCTGGGAACGGGAACAGCCAATACTATCGGCCAGTTCGGTACGAGAGAGGGTACCAACCTGACGAATGATTTCAACAGCTTTGGTTTGTGGCACAGAAAGTTTTAGAGGTAAGGTACCATAAACCTGCTGCTGATTATTAAGCGCAGAAGGGGCTGATGAATTTTTCAAAGAAAAATAAGTTCCTAAAAACAAAAAATCAAAAACTCTAGCTCATGATGTACTTGTCAATGTACATCCTATACAAATAATCATATCAGCGCTAGTTGCTTTATGCAACAAAAAAGATGAGAAAATTTTGGCGGAACTTATTTCATTTTTTAAAGTAAGTTATGAAAAAAGTGACCCAAACTAATGTTTTTTAAGAAAATAATAAGGACGGGCCAACGCTCGTCCTTTGTCTGTTTTACTTTTTTCAGGGAAAATTATTTGTTTTTGGCGGGTGTAATTTTGACCGCTGGGTCTTGACGCAATGCTTGTTCCGAACCAGCGGGGGCATAGACCACAATCAATTCAATCGGTTGCTCGGCGCGATTGATGGTGGAATGAAAGACCCCTTTGGGAATCCAGATGCAATCGCCGGATTTGATGCGAACCGGGGGTTGATCGTCCAACATTTGATCGGCCTCGCCTGACACTACATAAATAATTTCGTCGGCCAGCGGGTGATTATGGCGGACATGCCCCTGCCCCGGTTGTAACAAAACACGCCCGAAGCTAAAACTCGTCGCCCCGGTGACCCGTTCTTCACTCAACATGTGGATAATTCCCCAATCAAATTGCAGCGTATCCACATCATCGGGGGTAGTAATCGCACAACTTCCAATGCGTTTCATAAGTGTTTATTTTTGACCTCATACCTAATTTTCTAGCTCACCTAAAACGATACCGCAGGATTGCCAAACTGCCCATTAAGATAGCGAAGCCGATAAGTAGTCCGCTTTGCCATGTTTTATCAATGGGTGGCGAAAGGGGAATATCCCAATCAAAGGCGACATCCGTCAGATAGGTGAGGTCGCTCCCATCGGGACGCATCTGATAGAGTTGGGTTTGCTCCCGATAGCCTGTCCCCAAAAAAATCCATTCCCCATCGGATGACCATGTAATTCGCTGAATTGGGGTGCTGCTCTGGTAAAGGGTTTTCCGCTCACTGCCATCCAGATTTAAGCGATAGATGGTGTTTTGGCCCTGATTGTAGTTCACAAAAACGAGCGATTGCTGACGATCTGACCATGCCAATCTGCCATATTGACCGGGTAACGCGAGGATGGGCAAGGGCATAACAACAAGGGTATCCGGCGAAACGGTGTGAAGCGCGACAGTCTGACCATCGGTATTCAAAAAACTGATGGATTCCCCTGTCCAGATAACGTCTAAAAAAGGGCGGGAACTAGAGAAGAGCAATTGGGCTTGTTGCTCACCAACCGTCAAAAGATGCAGTTTATAGGTTTGTATGGTGGAGCGCGTGTGGCTAATGAAGGCGATTTGCTGTCCGTCCGGCGACCATACCAGATAATCTATAAAATCTTCGCTGTTGAGCAGAACTTGGGTTTCCATTATCCCGCCTTCCCCATTGGGAATGGCCTGCCCAATCGAGATGAGGGGATCATCGTCCATGCCTGTACGATAGGCAATCCGATCATTGTCAGGCGACCATGCGGCATATAAGGTAAAGGTGGCGTCGTGGCGCAGGGTTTCGGTGTAACCATCCTGAATTCGCACCACATAGCTGTCCCACCAACCACGTGTGATATACCGCGAATAGAGCCACTGGCTGTCGGCTGACCAGCTAATCACGCGCGTTCCCGTAGCAGGCGAAGATAAGCCGACCTTTTGTAAAGCACTGCCATTGGGCCGCATCACATACATGGCGTTGAGGGCATGTCCGCCGGGGCGCGTCGTTTCTCGATCCGAGACAAAAGCGATCCATTTGCCATCCGGTGACCATGTAGGTTGAGTGTCATGAGCCGGATGGTGAGTCAAATTGGCATCGTAATCCGTGCCGGGGATGCGTAGATGAATGTCACTACCACCGTCCCAAAAATCCGAGTGGGCGACCAGACGCGCTTCAGAAGGATGCCTTCGGGCGAAGACCAACATGCCACTCATCAGTAAAAGGATGCTGCTGCCAATCGCCAAAAATGACCGTGCCACAATCATGATAGGTCTACTTTGCTAACACATCATTTTTGTTGAACAGTATAGTGGAATTTATGGCTACTGAAACCACCTTCTCATCCGATGTTAAACAAAACAAAAACAGGCGGCTACACACCACCTGTTTAAATGGGCAGGATTCAAAACCCTGCCCTGATTGCTGCTCACCGATTACCGGGTGGGCAGATAGTTCTCGCGGCTGGCGTTTTCCTCATTCGGGGTATTTTCCGGGTAGAGGTTATCACCCACGCCGAAAGTCAATTGATTGGTGTTGAGGGCTACATCCACCGAACTTGCCGTGATGGGCAGGGCCGGGGTGACGAAGAGGTCTGGCGCACCTAACACATTCGAGGTAAAGACGACGTTGGGTGCGTCGCAGGCCCATGTGGGGGCATAATCCGCGACCCCATTGGCGGTGACTTGACGGGTTTCGCCCGTATTGAATTCGTAGACATAGATGTCCATGTCACCATCAACATCCGATTGATAGGCAAGGAGTTCATCATCGTTATACCATGTGGCATTGCTGGCGTTACCGGCAGCATCGGAAATCGCGGTGACGTTCGCGCCGCTCTTGTCCATAACAAATAGAACACTGCCACCCTGACGATCCGAACGGAAGGCGATATAGTCACCAGCGTTTGAATATACCGGATCATAGTCGTTGCCAGTGCCGTCGCTGAGGAGCGTGGTTTCGTAGGTGCTCATATTGAGCGCATAGAGTTGCCATTGACCAGTGCGGTCACTCTGGAACACGATGGAACCGGAGGCAGGTGACCAGAAGGGATTGATGTCACTGCTCTCATCCACCGTCAGACGCATGACCTGACCTGTCGCTAAATCGAGCGAATACAGTTCCCAATTGCCATCGCGGTTAGATTCAAACACGAGGCTTTCGCCATTGGGTGCCCAAACGGGATCGGTATCCACCCCTTCATTAAAGGTGGCACGCTGGACAAACGAGCCATCGGCTGAGGCGATATAGAGTTCCCAATTGCCGTCACGGTTACTGGCAAAGGCCACATAATCGCCATTGGGAGAACGGGTGGGGGCGACATCATGGATGCCTTCCCCAATACCGCGTGACAGATTGGCTTCGGCTACTGGGCTGAGTCCATCCAGATCGAGCCGGAAGATTTCCCAATCGTTGGTTTGATTGGTGTGATAGAGCAGCGAATCCACACAGGCCAGCGCCGAGCACCCATTTACCTTCATAGCTTCGACACCCTCGCCGTTTTCATCGGTTGGGTCAATCGGGGTCACATCCAGTTCAGGATGTAGGTAGTCGGTTTGGATACCCGGAATACCTTCCATACTGGCGGCGGGTACTTTACCTTCACGGCTGGCGTTTTCTTCCGCCGGGAAGCTCTGTGGGTACACGTCATCAGCAGGTTCGTCGGTCAATTGCAGCGCCACATCTTCAACCTTGATAGCAGGCGCATCAATTGGCAACGCATTGGTCTCGAAGATGTCCGGGTTGCCCATTACGTCGGAGGTAAAGATCAACTCATTCGTGCCGCAGACCCATGTTGGAGCATAGTCGGCAATCGCGTTGTCGGTGATTTGGCGGGTAGTGCCGCTGCCGAAATCATAGACGTAGACATCAAGGTCGCCATCGAGATTCGATTGATAGGCGATGAGTGAATCGTCGGTTGACCAAGTGTGATTGGTCGCATCGCCCGCCACGTCGGAAATGGCTACTGGCGCACCACCGTTGGTATCCATCACAAAGATGATGGCGTTGGCGCTACCTTCGCGGGTCGAACGGAAGGCGATACGATCACCCTTCGCCGAGTAAGCCGGGTCAACGTCTTCACCCTGCCCATCGCTCAGGAGGGTGGTTTCCATCGTGGCGAGGTTCAGTTCATAGAGTTGCCACTTGCCGCTGCGGTCACTTTGGAAGACCAGTTTAGAGCCATCGGGTGACCAGAACGGATTGATGTCGGTGGCGGCATCATCGGTCAGACGCATTTCCACGCCTGTCGAAAGGTCGAGCAGATACAGTTCCCAGTTGCCATCGCGGGTGGTCTCAAATACCAGTGTATTGTTTGGCCCCCAAGCAGGGTCGGTATCAATTGCAACGGAATTAAAGGTCACACGATGCAGTTCGGAGCCATCGGTACGGCTGACATAGAGTTCCCAGTTGCCATCACGGTTGCTGGCAAAGGCGATCCATTCACCATTGGGTGAGCGGCTGGGGGCGACATCATCCACGCTTTCACCCTCGCCACGCGACAGATTCGGGTTCGCGTCAGGTTGACCGGGATAGTCACCGAGACGGAAGATTTCCCAATCACCTGTGCGGTTGGTGTGATAGACTTGGAAGGTTACGCACTGGTAGCCGCAGCCGGGGACGGGTCGCCAAGGCGCTGAAGGGCTGACATCATCATAGACCGTGCCCGTTGTGCCATTGACCACCGGGAATTTAATGGTCGGTACAAGGCTGGTCGGGCTATTTGGATTTGGCGTGGCCGGGGGCAGATCATCGGTTTCATAACAGGTGAAGGGTACATCAAAGCTGCCGATGTCGCCCGTGCTGACGAAACGATAGTTGGTATTCGGTATCGTCGGTGAGACAAATACCGTAAGCGGCGCGGCCCCACGTGCAAGTTGGAATGTGCCAGTCCGAACGATATTGTTTGCACTATCGCGGATTTCGTAGGTCTGTGGCGCGATCATTGGGCCATCGCTGTTGCTGATGGTGAACGAAACGGTCATCGAGTTGCAGGCACCAAAGACACTTACGTTTGGCGGATATTCACATGTTGCAGAAGCAGTGATCGCGGTTGAACTGGTCGTGAACGTCACCGGGCCGGACATATTGTTGACACTAAAGACGGCGGAACCGTTCGCGGTCAGTTGGAAGGGTTGGCTCAAAACGACCACCCCATTCCGGTCACGGATGGTCACCGTGTCGGGGTCAGGCATGGGGCCACCGTTGTTGGTGACAGTGAAGGAGGCCACACGGTCAGGTGAGCAAATACCAATCGCGGCGACATCCGGTGGATAGTTGCAGGTGGTGTTAGCCGTGACGCCGGAAGTGCCAGTGGTCATGGTGACCGGGCCAGAGAGATTGTTGACGGTGAAAGTCTGAGTGCCATTGGCTGCCAGTTGGAAGGATTGGGTCGAGACGACATTGTTGTCCAAGTCGCGGATGGTAACGGTATCGGGATCGGGCATGGGGCCGCCATCGTTGGTGATGGTGAAGGAGGCGACACGATAGGCCGAGCAAGTGCCGTTGGCAGTCAAGTCGGGTGGATAGTTGCAGGTGGTGTTGGCCGTGACGCCCGACGTACCAGTGGTCATGGTGACCGGGCCAGAGAGATTGTTGACGGTAAAGGTCTGAGTGCCATTGGCCGCGAGTTGGAAGGATTGGGTGAGGACGACGTTGTTGTTGAGATCGCGGATGGTGACGGTATCGGGATCGGGCATGGGGCCACCATCGTTGGTGATGGTGAAGGAGGCGACCCGATAAGCCGAGCAAGTGCCGTTGGCAGTCAAGTCGGGTGGATAGTTGCAGGTGGTGTTAGCCGTGACGCCGGAAGTGCCAGTGGTCATGGTGACCGGGCCGGAGAGATTGTTGACGGTAAAGGTCTGAGTACCATTGGCCGCGAGTTGGAAGGATTGGGTGAGGACGACGTTGTTGTTGAGGTCGCGGATGGTGACGGTATCAGGATCAGGCATGGGACCGCCATCGTTGGTGATAGTGAAGGACGCCACGCGATAGGCCGAGCAGGTGCCATTGGCGGTCAAGTCGGGAGGATAGTTGCAGGTGGTGTTGGCCGTGACACCGGACGTGCCAGTCGTCATGGTGACCGGGCCAGAGAGATTGTTGACCGTGAAAGTCTGAGTACCATTAGCCGCGAGTTGGAAGGATTGAGTCAGGACGACGTTGTTATTGAGGTCGCGGATGGTGACGGTATCGGGATCAGGCATGGGGCCGCCATCGTTGGTGATGGTGAAGGAGGCGACCCGATAAGCCGAGCAGGTGCCGTTGGCGGTCAAGTCGGGTGGGTAATTGCAGGTGGTGTTGGCGGTGACACCCGACGTGCCAGTGGTCATGGTGACCGGGCCGGAGAGATTGTTGACGGTAAAGGTCTGAGTGCCATTAGCCGCGAGTTGGAAGGACTGAGTGAGCACGACATTGTTGTTGAGGTCGCGGATGGTGGCGGTATCGGGATCAGGCATGGGGCCACCGTCGTTGGTGATGGTGAAGGAGGCCACACGATAGGCTGAACACGTACCATTAGCAGTCAAATCCGGTGGATAGTTGCAGGTGGTGTTAGCGGTTAGACCGAAGTCCAACGAGCTAAACGTGACCGCGCCGGATAAATTCGAGACTGTGAATGTCTGACTCTGATTTGCGCCCAACAAAATTGCGTCGGTCAGTACCACTACGCCATTCAAATCACGGATCGTGACCTGATCGGGCGTAACCATAGCATCACCTGTATTGGTTACGGTGAACGATGCTACACGATAGGCCGAGCAAGCGCCGGACACATTGAGAGCCGGAACAGGGTTCGGGTTACTGAGATTGACGACCACTGGACGTGTGATGATACCTGTCGTGGTGCCGTTGGTGATGTGCATACTCACCTGATAGGTGCCCGATGACGCGAAGTTGTGGCAAATTGTGTTTTGGGCTGGTCCGGTTGTGGTATCACCAAAGTCCCAACTGGTCACGCTCACACCAACCGGTAGAACGGCAGTAAAGCAGAAGTTCGCCGTGCCATTGGGCGTGATCGTAAAGGTGGCCGAGGCTTCCAGCGGGTTATAGGTGCGAATCTGATTGGTCGCTGTACCATCGAGGCCACTCACATCGCTGTGGATATTCAGCGTCACCGGGAATGTCCCGCCGGGGGTGGTATAGGTAGTGCAGATGGATGCAGGAATGCTGGAATTGGTATAGACCAATGTCTGCCCATTGCCAAAATCCCATGCCCAATCGGTGATGTTATTGCCCGTGCTGGTATCAGTAAAACACACGGTCATGGGGGCTTGACCCGCGTACAGCGACGGAATAAACGACGCGCTGATGCTGTTGATGTCAATCAGCGTAAATTGTAGGCTGGCGGAGGTTGGGCCAAGCGGGCCATTTCCATCCACGACAACCGTATAGAGTCCGGGGTTCGCAAAGAAACGAGTGACGCTGCCATTCTGCGGGACATTGTTGACTGTCCACAGCAGGTTGTTGGCGGCATCATACCCGCGCCATCTTAGGTTGCCCATCAAATTGGCGGCGATGGCATTGAATGTTTGATTAGTGCCCGCAAAGTTGCTGCCCGTGCGATTGATGGCAAGACTTTGAGCCGGATACACATTAAACGTGACACTAAACGGCGTGGCTGCATTGGTGCGTGAGCCGGAAGGATTGGTGCCGACGAGCGTGACATTGTAAATACCAGCGGCGTTAAAGCTAAGGCAGCCGGGTTGGGCAGCGGTGCTGGTCAGTGTTCCGAGGGTGGTGTTCGCCGTGCCAAAATTCCACAGATAGGTCAAGCCGCCAATGCCATCAAAGCTGGTGCCGGACGTGTTGGTGAAGCAGATAGATTGACCCACTGCAACCGCGCTTGCGTTGCCTGTATAGGTGTATCCAACATTAAACGTGCCAATCGCCAGATCCGCTTCGAGGTGGCAGAAATCCGTTGTTTGATTCGAAGAATCGGTTACATCCACCCACAGGGTGAAATCATCTACGCCAACTGGGGCGAGGAAGGCACTGTTGAAGGTAAAGGCTGGGCTAGCGAACACCCCATTGTTGGTCAGGATGATGGGCGTATTGACTGAATCGGCAAGGACTTGATTGTAGCCACCGGGGCCAAGCAACCGCCATGTATAGCGTAGCGGCAGCGCATTCCCATTGTCAATATCAATGTTGTAGGCAAAGTTGCCGGGGTTAGCAGGGCTATAGTTGTTGCCGCCGCCCCAACCATCACAGGCGAAGCTGACGCCAGTCGTGCCTTGAACGGTCAGAACTCGCCAAGGGGACGGGGTGCAGGTTTCGCCGGGAATAGAGCCATTCGCGGCTGCGGTAGCGGTATAACGTAGGCGATATTGTTCTCCAACATTCGGGAATGTGATGTTATACGGATTGGTCGCGCTGGTTGCAAATGGAACATAAGCCGTCCCATTCCAAATTTCCAGTTCCCAAGCATAGGTAATCGCCCGCCCATAAGGATTGACAATGTTCGGCGTGTAGCCAACGGTTTCGCCTACCACTGGCGTTGTATCACCACCGGGTGCATTGCAGGTCAGGTGATTATATTGGACGGCGACGTTAAGGGTCATCAGTGGACAACTGCTCAGTAGAACCGTGCCACTCATATCATACACTCTGACGATTACCTCAATCACGTCATCTGCTGCCGCCGGGGCTATCTGACCAGCGGTTGTATTCCAGCGAACGGTGGCCTGATTACTAGCGCTGACCGCTGGAAGATTGGGATTCGGATTGGGCGCAATAATCGTCCCATCCGAAATTGTCCATTCATAGCTAATTGGGCGACCCGCAATAGTGTTGGGATCAACGTTGGCCGTATAACTCCGATTGACCAAATTACCATTGGTGGCGTTCACGGGTACGACTGGGCTTAGGCCGGTAATGTTGGTGCAGCTTAATGTCGGCCAATCCGTGCGGGTAAAGGTCTGTTGTTCAAAGCAGGTAGCAGTAGCAGGGGTGTACCCGACACCGTTGTCCACATCTACTTCATAACGAATCGTAACGGGGCCGATAGTGGTGTCCGTATTGGCCCATGCGTAGGTTGGCCCTGTTTCGCCGGGAACTGTTGTTCCATTGACAATCCAGCGATAGGTCAAGGGGGTACGACCATTCAGGTTTTGCACATTGGCGCTAAAGGTATACGTCCGATTATCGGGATAGAGCGGATTGGGTAGATCGGGTGTCGTCGTTCCCATAAGGCAGTTTAAGGGCGGCCATGAGCGGGTCACAGTTTGGCTGTCGGCACAGGACGCGCCATCGGGGGTGGTTGCTGTAAATTCCAACTGGAATGAACCAAAACCAATCGCGGCCCAATCTACGTTGATGGTCGGGCCTGCGCCAGTGATGGGTAGGCCTGCACCAACACCCGTGACTGTCCAGTTATAGGTGACGGTACGGCCATTGATATTGCCGACATTGCTGTTGTAGGTCTGGGCTGGATCACCGGGCAGAATATCGAAATCGCCCGTGATGCCACAGGTCAGTTGCAGCAAATTGACTGTAATGGTCATCTCGGCATAGGAACTTCCGCCGGGGCCTGTTACGGTGAGCCGAATAGGATTACCACCCAACGTGATATTGCCGAGGATGTTGCCAACTGGGATGTTGGTGGGATTTTGAAGGTTGCTGTCTTCAACACCATCACCATTAAAGTCCCACGACCATGCCGTAATTGCACCTGTACTGGTGTCTGTGAAGTTAACGTTGGTGCCCCACGTAATCGCACCGCTTGGTGTTGAGGTGAAGCTTGCAATTGGCGCAGACACGACGCTCAGTGTTTGGGTATCCGTCGAACTGGCGGGTGTGGGGGTACCACCATCGTCCACTGTCAGAATAACGGTGAATAGCCCTTGATTGGCAAAAAGGTGGCAAACGATGGTGTTGTTATCTTCGGTAACGGGAGTGCCGTCGCCAAAATTCCAACGATTGTGCAGGATAGGGCCACTGCTGGTGTTGGTAAAACAGACTTCAATTTGCCCGCCGGGGTTATTGCCCGTGAATTGATAGGTAAAACTGGCAACGACGACCTGACCGGAGGGATAGACACCAACCTGTCGCGTTACTGTTCCGCTTCCACCGGGGCCGGTATAGGTCATGACCACATCATAGGTGTGATTAGGTAGTGGGCCATTTGCCGTATAGGTGTGATTAAACGGTGCGGGTGCAGCGGCTTGTGTGAATGTTTGGACAGGCGTGCCATCGCCGAAATCGAATGACCATGACGTAATTGGGCCTGTGCCCAAATCTTCCGGGACGATAGTGACAGTCAGTGGCGCAGTTCCATCGGAGGGCACCATCGAGAAGTTGGCCGAAGGTTGTGGTGCGTTTAAGGCAACGGAACGGCTGAGGATGGAAAACAATCCAGCGCCATCGGTCACAGTTAGTTGAATGGTATAGGCACCATAATAGCTGAATGACCATGAGGCGTTTTGGGTCGTCGGGCTGGGATAAACCGTTGGATCACCAACAGGTTGGGCAGTCACTTGCCAGAGATAGGTCAATCCGCTGGGTGTGCTGGAGTTAAAGGTTTGGACGGTAATGGGTAGCAAACCCATATAATTCGATGGGTTGAGTGTAAAGGCGGCATTGGGCGGTGTTGTGATGGAAATGCTGCCAGTGAGTTGGGGTAGTGCATCACAATTGAGCGTAATGGCCTTAACCCCCGCTGCGGTGTAAGTAATGGCGTGGGGGCCGGGGCCAGTTGCAGTAAAACCATCCCCGAAATTCCATGCGTAGTTGAGTATATCTGGTGAGTGCAGCGCTGTGAAAGTATAGGTGTAGGGATTGGTGTCGTTGCTATTGCCGATATCCATTTGGCAATAAGTCTGCTGCGCTTGGATACCACCTTCATCTTCTGATGCTGCCGTATCAACCGAGATGACACCCTCAGTGGGTTCTGCTACGGGGGTTTCAGTGGTCGCGGTTGGATCAGTCGTGTTATCTCCCTCGTTACCATCAGTGGGCGGAGGCGGTTCGGGAGTGGGTGTTTGGGTGGGTGGGTCATCGGCGAGGGCAGTCTGGGGTTGGCTGTCCTTCAACAGACCCTGCACTCCTCCCAATGTTCCAGTGACTAGAATGGTTAGAATAATTAACAAATTAAAGAACAAGCGCTTATAGCTATATCGCATCGTGCGTTGATCCTCCACCTTATTACTGATGATTTGTGTAGCGTGGGATGAACTTTAGACAAACCTTCCATAAATCACATTATATAAGAAAGAATTGTCTGAGGAAGCACGTTGGCGTGAATTTTTCCGAAAGGGCAGTGGTTTGTATACTAACTTTGAATCAAAATTGGAGACCTTATTGGCTATTGGTGGACTTCTTCCACTTATCACGTGCCCTTGTTAGAAATGTGTGTGAGGGAATTAAAAACTTTTAATTCCCAAATTTGTAAACCCTGTCAACATCTCGTAAACTACAAAGATAAGCATCGAGAGTCCGCTTACAAGTGGTAAAATACCCATTTACCTCATTTGAGTTAAGTAAGATATCAGACCCCCGTTCGATGGGGAGGCACTAATGACTGGAAACTCCGCAGCAACGCTCATTGGAAAGCGATACCAGCTACATGAATCTCTTGGACGTGGGGCCATGGGGGCAGTTTATCGTGCCACCGACCGCTTGACTGCACAAACGGTTGCGGTCAAGCGTGTGACCACTGTGTTTGAAAGCCGCCCTTTGGATTCCAGTACCGAAAGATTCGATATCCGTTTGGCGTTGGCCCGCGAGTTTAAAGTATTGGCTTCGCTGCGGCACCCTCACATTATTAGCGTTCTTGACTATGGGTTTGATGAGGTTGGACAGCCATTTGTGACGATGGAACTGCTCCAAGAAGCGCGACCCTTTGTATTGGCCGGACAAGGCGAGCCGCTGGAACGAAAAATTGAGATGCTGGTCGAACTGCTTCAAGCATTGGCCTACCTGCATCGGCGCGGCATTTTGCATCGTGATCTGAAACCGGGCAATGTCTTGGTAGATGCAAATGGTCAGGTCAAAGTGTTGGATTTTGGTTTAGCGGCGAAATCTGAACAAGCGAAAGAAATTGCGGGCACGATTGCCTATATGGCGCCTGAAGTGTTGCAGGGCAAACAAGTCACTGTCGCTTCAGATTTATACGCGGTTGGTGTGATGGCCTATGAACTCATCGCAGGCCGTCATCCCTTTGATGTCCGGGATACCAATCACTTGGTACGGGCCATTTTAAACATCAACCCCGACTTGGAACTGCTTTATGCCCAAACTTTTTATGGGGAGATTGTTCCGGAGTTGGATGGTGAATTGGGGGATACGCTTCATTTCGAGGCGAACCAACCCCCTACTGCGGCATTGGACAGCCAAGACGATAAAACGATCACGGATGAAAATCGAATTGTGTTATTGGATGACACACAGCACCTAAAAAATCCTCCGCTTAAGGGCGATGTAGAGTTTGAGATTTTGCCAGACACGCCTCACGAACGTTATGTTTTGGCCTCAATTATTGGGCGATTGTTAGCAAAATCCCCGGCTGACCGTTATTACGATGCCTATGATGTTATTCAAGAATTATGCGCTGCTATTGGTCAAGAAGTTCCCGCTGAATCCCCTGCTATCCGGGAGAGCTTTTTGCAGGCCGCCGAATTTGTTGGACGGCATACCGAACTTGAGCAGCTTACCAAAGCCCTAAGTCAATCTTTGTCGGGGCAAGGCAGCGCATGGCTGGTCGGCGGGGAAAGTGGCGTTGGCAAGTCTCGTTTGTTGGACGAATTGCGTACCCATGCCCTAGTTGAAGGCGTCATGCTACTGCGCGGTCAGGCCGTATCGGAGGGAGGGCTACCCTATGAAATCTGGCATGATCCGCTGCGACGATTGGTGCTGACCTCTGATGTCACGGATGTCGAAGCGGGCATTCTCAAGGCCTTGATCTCCGATATTGAAGACCTCATCGGGCGAAAAGTGCCAGACGCGGTGAAGTTGGAGGGCACAGCCTATCAGCAGCGCCTCTTGGGGACGATTGCCAGCATTTTCCAACGTCAGCAGCAACCTGTTTTACTGCTACTCGAAGATGTGCAGTGGGTGTCAAATGAAAGTCTCGAAATCGTCAAACGTCTGGCGGGCATGATTGGTGAACTGCCGATTTTGATTGTGGGCAGTTATCGCACGGAAGATCGCCCACAGCTTGCTGAAGAACTGCCCGAAATGACCCTGCTCAAACTCGAACGCCTTTCTACAGAGGGAATCGCCGAACTTAGTGTTTCGATGCTTGGTGAGACGGGCCGTCAACCGCAGGTGCTGGAATTGCTGCAACGTGAGACCGAGGGTAATGTTTTTTTCATGGTCGAGGTGGTGCGGGCATTGGCCGAAGAAGCGGGGCGGCTTGACCAAATTGGGCGAGTTGATCTCCCACAGCACATTTTCGCTGGGGGTATTCAAACGGTCATTAAGCGGCGGTTGGATCGGGTTCCTGCCGAAGGTCAAATTTTGCTGCAATTGGCAGCGGTATTGGGACGCGAACTGGATTTAGCGGTCTTGGAGCAGGTGAAGGACAGCCTTAACCTTGATGAATGGCTCATCATCTGTGCTAATCGTGCTGTATTGGAGGTACAGGAGGGCGAATGGCGCTTTGCCCATGATAAACTGCGTGCCGCTGCTTTGAACGCTATCCCACCCGAGCAACAGCCAAGTTATCATCGCAAGATTGCCGAGGCGATTGAAAAGGTTTATCCAAATGCTTTCGATCAAGCTGCAACGATGGCCCAACATTGGCGTGTGGCAGGCGATGTGGATAAGGAACGTTTCTACTCCCAACGGGCCGGTGAACATGCTCTTAAAATCAGCGCCTTTTCGGATGCGATTACCCATTTTGAACGGGCGTTGGAACTGCTGCCAAGCCAATCAGCCGAGCGCATTGAGGCCGAACTCCACACGAAACTCGGCGAAACGCTGCAATATATTGGCGACTACGTGAACGCGATTCGTCGCTTGGAAAAAGGCCTGCAAATCGCCCGCGCCATTGATGACCAAACGGGAGCGGCCCGCGCTCTCAACTTGATGGGTGATGCTTATTGGGGACAAGGGGATTACCCCAAAGCCGCCGCCATTTGCGAGGAGGGCCTAACCATTTCACGGGCCGTTAACGACCAAAGGGGCATTGCGCGATCACTTAATCGTTTGGGAATGGTATCTGCTGAGACAGGTGATTATGCGACGGCGGTGCAGCGCTTAGAAGAAAGCCTACGCTTTGTTGGCGAGATTAACGACCTAGAAGGCTGTGCGATTGTCATTAACAATCTGGGCACTGTATCCTATGCGCAAGGGGATTACCCCGGTGCGCGGCGCTATTTTTCCGAGAGCCTGACGATCTGGCAAAATGTTGGGGATCGCCGCCAAGCTGCCATCTCCCTGATGAATTTGGGCAGTGTGGCGGGTGAACAAGGTGATTTTGACAGCGCTACCCGTTACTTCCAAGAAACCCTCGAAACCTGCCGCGCTATTGGCAATCGGCGGGGGGTAGCGATGGCCCTTGATAATCTGGGATTTGTCGCTGAACTCAAGGGGGATTATCCCAGTGCCACCCGTTATTTTGAAGCCAGCCTTGCGCTTGCCCGTGCGATTGGCAATCGGCGGGGGATGGCGACGACGCTCGTCAATTTGGGGCATGTGGCGCGTGCGGAAAAGAGCCTTGAACGGGCGGCTGATTATTATTATCAAGCCCTCAGTTTGGCTCGTGAAATCCAAGCCATCCCAACCTTAATGGAAGCCTTGATTGGACTGGCGGATGTGATTCCAGACCGTATCCGTGCTTTAACATGGCTCGGTTTGGTCATGTACCACCCAGCGACTTCCGAAGGCACGAAGAAACTAGCCACTCCTGTCTTGGAAAAACTCAAATCAGCGGTATCCCCTCAAAATGCCGCCGCCGCCGCCGAAAAAGGGGTCGCGCTCGATTTGGAAACGGTGGTAGCCGAAGCGCTGCAAGAACGCGCCAATATGCTGCTGCAAATGATGGGTCGGGTGTAGGGCAGCAAAAAAGCCACCTGTGGATTGGAGATGGCCTTTTTATATGGGCAACACTATTAAAGGGGATGGATTGACCCCATCCCCGCTTGGGTGCTAGTCATTAACCGCAGCATAGAAGGCATCAATGGCGACTGTGCCATAGGCCGGAACAATCTTGACGGTGTGTGGGCCGGGGGTGAGATAGTTGATGACTTCGGTCTTGCCATATTCTGTCTTATAAGAATAGGTATTCACTGTGCGAACCGCTACCCCATCTACGATAATGGTGAATGTGCCCAACTTCGGCCCTGAGATGTAAATGACTTCCAGCGTTTCCCCTTCAAAGTCGAATTTTAGATAGGTGTTGCGGGCGCGACTGGCATAGAGATAGCTGCCTCCACTGGCACTTCCTGTGTTGACATTTGCCCACGAGCCTGACCGTGCCACAATCGGGTCGTTCGACTCAATTAAACGCCATTCTGCGGAAGAGCGATCTGGTAGGCAGTTATAGGGGCCAACAACTCCCGGCACGAACGCGGCATTTAGGTCTTTGCCAAGCGCGTTTTCGGTCAGGGGTGGATACTGCCCGTCGAAAATGCAGGCTTTGGGATAGGTTAGCCATTGAGCGCCGACCATGCTGACGTAGGGTGCAGCAAATGATGTTCCGGCAAGGAAGGTGTTATCCCCATACGGGAAGCCTGCACCGGGGGCGATGACGTTACCGTCATGCGAGAACTGCCACAGCGGGCCATTGTTGCCGAGCGTCGCGCCAGTGGCTACGACCTCCGGCCAGCGGGCGGGTGACAGCGGCCACGATCCCAACCAAGGACGGAAATTGCCTGAAGAGGCCACTGGGATTACCGCGAATTCACCATCAGACTCGGCACTACGCTCCAAATATTCCTTCAGCAAGCCCCGGAAATCGGCGAGTTGGGCTTCATCGTCTGCCGATTGTGTCAATTTGAAGAGGTAATAGTCCAGCTTGTCTTCTGGCACACCCAGTTGATCTGTCAGGTAGTCACTCAATCCAACTCCCATTTCATCCGAACAGGGCGGGGAATACTTGTTGGCAATCACACGATAGTAGTTACCGTCGGGTGATTTCAATTTCCATGTGAGATCACTACCGTTGAAATTGACCCGGAAGACATCATTATGGAAACCCGGCAGGAAGGTAATGGTCTGTTTGCGGTCTTGGGGATTTGGAATCACATAATTGTTGGTTCCAACCGCAATGGTGACGGAGACCGCATTGTAGTTTTCATAACCAAACCGTGCGACAAATACACCGTCGCCTGTATCAGCAACACAGTTCACGATAGGCTTCACCGCGTTCGTTGGGGCGGCGGGAACACTTTCGCAGGGGGTGGAATATTTGTTGGCGCTCACCGTCCGCTCCACACCATCCGGCCCTTTAAGTTTCCAGACCAATGTCGTTCCGTGACTAAACTTGACGGAGAAAACTTTGTGCCAGTCGCCGGGTTCAAACACTCGTGGTTGCTGCCGATCTGTCGGGGTCGGGTTAAAACGGTTGTTTGTTCCTACCGGGACGTTGACCATCACATCATTGGCGTTGTCATAACCAAACCACGCCACATACTTCCCATCCGTTTGCCTAGCAACGCAATCGAGGGTTGGGACAACCGCGCTGTTGGTGACAGGCTCATACTCATCAATCCACGACACCGCTTCATCAAATTTGAACGGTGGAATGGGCGTGTCATCAATCACCATACCGGGGTCTTCGCACGGGATAATCCCAAAACTCATATTGATGACAAAATGCTTGTAGCCTTGATCTATCAACCCGCCCGGCCCGTCAATGGTGTTATAAACCACCGCTTTAAGGTCTTCGGTGCGATAACCTGTGTTGCCGCCACCAATGTCAATCGGGACGAGCAGGATTTTGGACATGTCCACGACACTGGCGAGATCATTAAACACCGCCAGCACTTCGTTCCCATGTGAGGTGGGAGTGCTAAAATCGTCCAAAATGAGGATCGCCACATGGGTTGTGTTGAAATCTGAACCAGCGTTAATGTCCGGTTGCAAATCCAGCAGCCATTGATTCGAGATAGGGTTATCGCGGATTTCTTGGGCAACTTGTGCAGGGTCAAGCCCGAGGCCAGAAACGGAGAATCCAAGCCCAGAGACTGAGAAACCAAGCCCTGATACAGAAAAGCCGAGGCCAGAAACGGAGAATCCAAGCCCAGAGACTGAGAAACCTTGCCCACCGAGGATTTCTGGCGTTAATACGCAGGATTCACCGGAGGTTGTTTCTTGGCCTTTGGTTTTTGGAACATCGTTAAAAAACAGGATACTGGAAGAGAGAATTAAAAAGATTATTAGAAATAATGCCCATTTCAGCTTTCGTCGAAGGTGCATATTGATGATTCCCCCATAGCCTAGAGAGACTTTGATTACCGTGACCTCAAATTTTGTATATAGAGGTCTAAAAGTTCTAGTAAGAAATAAATAAAAGTTTCATGCCACTAATATTATATGAAATTCTACATTGCATTTACCTTGCAATCCTCGAAAACTTCATGAAATTTCCGTGAATATCGTAAATTCGTGCGGTTTTCCAACCAATGGTCAACAGTTAATAGATCATAAGCGAGTTGGTTGATAATTTGGGCCGTGCTCAACCGAAATTTAGTGTTGTTCGTTTATAAAATCCTTCGGCCCTATATTTCTGGGTAGTGTCCCCCTACCGGGATTTGTAGCAGGAATTTTTTTAGGCACGTGTACAATCATTTCTAAGATTGCAAAAGATTTCACGATTGACAGAAAGGACGCTAGAGAATGCAGTTATTTGCCGATATTCAGGTCATAGGTCAAACTCCCCCCGCCTACCATGAGATTTTGACACCGGAGGCATTGGCGTTGGCTGCCAAGTTGCAGCAGGCCTTTGGGGGTCGTCGTCGTGAACTTTTGCAGCGCCGCAAAGAAGTACAACGCCGTTTGCATCAAGGCATTATGCCCAACTTTCTGCCCGAAACTGAGCAGGTTCGTACCAGTGAATGGCAGGTTGCGCCGATTCCCGATGATTTACAGCGCCGCTGGGTCGAAATCACTGGCCCAACCGAGCGTAAAATGATGATTAACGCCCTCAATTCCGGGGCAGACGTGTTTATGGCCGACCTTGAAGATGCCAATACTCCCGCGTGGTCAAACGTGGTGGAGGGCCAGATTAATCTGCGGGATGCGATTGACGGCACGATTACTTTTACCAACCCGGATGGCAAAGAATATCGCTTGAATGAACAGGCGGCCCTTTTGATGGTGCGTCCGCGCGGCTGGCATTTGGATGAGAAACATGTATTGGTGGATGGTGAGCCGATGTCGGGGTCCCTGTTCGACTTTGGCATGTATTTTTTCCATAATGCCCGCCGTCTTTTGGCAAAAGGCACTGGCCCGTACTTCTATCTGCCAAAAATGGAGAGCCATCTTGAAGGCCGCCTGTGGAATGACGTGTTTGTCATGGCCCAAAATGAGCTTGGTCTGCCAATTGGCACGATCAAAGTGACTGTCCTGCTCGAACATATCTTGTTATCGTTTGAAATCGAAGAAGTCCTTTATGAATTGCGTGACCACATTGCCGGGATCAACGCGGGTCGTTGGGATTATATTTTTAGCTGTATCAAGAAATTCCGCAGCCAGCCCGATTTTCTCCTGCCGGATCGTGCTCAAGTGACCATGACCGTGCCGTTTATGCGGGCCTATACCCAATTGTTGGTGCAGACTTGCCATCGGCGCGGCGCTCACGCAATGGGGGGCATGGCGGCGTTTATCCCCAGCCGGCGGGATGCCGCAGTCAATGAGGTTGCCCTCACCAAAGTACGGGAGGACAAACTACGTGAGGTCAATGATGGCTTTGATGGCACATGGGTTGCCCATCCCGATCTCGTGCCCGTCGCCCGCCCCATTTTTGAGGAAGGGTTGCAAGGCCGTGCCAACCAAAAAGAGCGTATTCCCGAAGTGGATGTGAAGGCATCCGACCTCATTAATTTCAAAATTCCCGGTGGTCAAATCACCGAAGCCGGGGTGCAGAATAACGTCAGCGTAGCTTTGCAATATATCGAGGCATGGTTACGGGGGAATGGCGCGGTGGCGATTTTTAACCTGATGGAAGATGCTGCAACCGCCGAAATCTCTCGTTCGCAGCTTTGGCAGTGGGTACATCATCCCGATGGCAAATTGAATGATGGCCGCAAGGTGGACGTGCCAATGATCCGCCAGATCATTCAGGAAGAACTTGCCAAAATTCAGGAGATGGTCGGTGAGAAGGCCTTTACCAATGGGCGTTATGCCGATGCCGAAAAAATTCTCGATCAATTGGTTGCCAACAATGAGTATCCCGAATTTTTGACGGTCATCGCCTACGATTATATCTAGCCGATTTTTGATAGTGGATGGGGTGATTCGTTGCTCTATCCATTTTCCTCTCGTCAACCCTCTGCGGTATAATTCAAATAACTAAATTTTGAAATATTGCTTTTCACTACGCTTACAATTTATTGGAGTAGTGTCTATGGTCGTAGCCCCCATGCTCTCCCCAGACCACACTGTCCGTACTACCTGCCCCTACTGCGGTGTGGGGTGTCAGATGAATTTGTACATCAAAGATGATGTCATTTACCGCGTGAGTGCTCCGTTTGATTCCGCACCCAATTATGGGAATCTGTGTGTCAAAGGTCGTTTTGGCCTAGACTTTACAACCCATCCACGCCGCCTCAAGACACCCCTCATTCGTAATGGTGGCCCCGGTGAATTTCGAGAAGCAACTTGGGACGAAGCCCTCACCCTTGTCGCCGAAAAACTCAGCCAGATTGTGCGGGAAAGCGGTGGCGATAGCATTGCCACCTATGCCTGTGCCAAAGCCACCAATGAAGATAACTATGTGTTCCAAAAATGGGTGCGGGCCGTCCTCAAAACGAATAATGTGGATCATTGTGCGCGACTGTGCCATGCCGGAAGTGTGACCGGCTTGCAACTCGCCATCGGGTCGAGCGCGATGAGCAATAGCATCGCCGAAATGGAGTATCTCGACACTTTTATCGTCACGGGCAGCAATACCACCGAAACCCATCCGGTGATTAGCCTATTTCTCAAACGGGCCGTGCGGCAAAATGGTGCCAAACTGATTGTGATTGACCCGCGTCAAATCGAATTGACGGACTTTGCGACCCTATGGCTGCGGCAAAAACCGGGGACAGATGTGGCGGTCTATCAGGCAATGGCCCATGTCATTGTCGCTGAGAAGCTCTATAATGCGGATTTTATCAGCCGCCGCACCGAAGATTTCAACGATTATATTGAATCCCTAGAGCAATTCACGCCGGAATGGGCCGAAGAGATCAGCGGGGTGCCCGCCGAGCAAATTCGCCAAGCTGCCCGTATGTATGCCCAAGCGGATCGCGCCGCGTTTTATTGGGGCATGGGTATCAGCCAAAGTACACACGGCACGGATAACGCCCTCGCCTTGACCAACCTAGCCCTGTTAACTGGACATATTGGCAAACCGGGTACAGGTCTCAATCCGCTACGTGGTCAAAATAATGTACAGGGTTGCTCGGACAGCGGCGGCCTGCCGAATGTATTTACCGCCTATCAGAAAATCACCGACCCCGCCATTCGTGGCAAATTTGAAACGGCATGGCATACAGCCCTGTCGCCCGACCCCGGCCTGACCGTAACGGAAATGGTGGATGGAGCACTGTTGGGCAAAATCCGCGCAATGGTCGTCATGGGCGAGAATCCCCTCATGAGTGAACCCAACTTGGCCCATGCCCGCCACGCGATGGAACATCTGGATTTCACGATGTGCATTGACATCTTCATGAATGAAACGAGTGAATTGGCCGATGTGATTTTGCCCTCCGCTAGCTTTGCCGAAAAAGATGGTACGTTTACCAATAGTGACCGCCGTGTCCAGCGGGTTCGACAAGCCCTACCGGCCTATGGAGATTCGCGTCCCGATTGGCAAATTGTGTGTGAAATTGCGACTCGCATGGAGAAAATCTTGGGGGTCGAACACAGCGCCGGATTTGATTACCCCGATGCGGAGGCCATCTGGGAAGAAATGCGCTTCCTGACGCCCGATTTTTATGGGATTACCTATGAACGGCTGGAACGTGAGGGTGGTGTGCATTGGCCTTGCCCATCCCTTGACCACCCCGGCACGCCCTATCTATTTGAACATGATTTCCCACGCGGCAGGGGCAAATTCTGGGCATTGGAATATGGCACGGATAGCGAACTGCCTGACGCCGAATATCCCTATCATCTGACCACAGGCCGGGTGTTGTTCCATTGGCACGGCGGCACGATGACCCGCCCCTCCAAACTCAACGAGATTTTCCCAGAGCCGATATTAGAAATGCACCCCGATGATGCTCATACCCTTGAATTAGTCTCGGGGGATTGGGTGGAGGTCACTTCGCGGCGGGGCAGTGTTGTGTGTCGGGTGATGGTGACGGGGCGCTCTCCGGTAGGCACGGTGTTCCTGCCCTTCCACTTTGTCGAGGCGGCGGCGAATCTGCTTACGCTTGATAAGATTGACCCCCGCGCCAAAATCCCGGACTTTAAAATGGCGGCGGTGCGCCTACGCAAAACGGATGCGCCAATGCGTGAAGGGGCCGACATCGCATTGGATGAACGGGGCACGATCAAAGACCCCACCACCTATGTGCATTAAAAGAGGCAAGTCATGAGCCTGACCCTAGCGATTATGGCGGGTGGCAAAAGCTCGCGCATGGGCACGGACAAATCGTTTGTCACCCTGCTCGGCAAGCCCCTGATTGAACACTTGTTGGATCGGCTGGCTGATTTGGGCGAAGATGAACGTATTTTAGTTACCAATCGCCCTGATGATTACGCCGCGCTGGGTCTGCCCATGCTCACCGATGTTCTGCCCGATAAGGGGTCACTGGGGGGGATATATACCGCGATTACCTATAGTCAGTCTGAATATACATTGGTGATTGCTTGTGATATGCCTTTTGCCAATCCCGCCCTACTGAAATATATGATAGGGCTGTGTGATGGTTCGTATGATGTGATTGTGCCGCGTGTAGACAACTATCCTGAAGGATTACACGCGATTTACAGCCAAGCGTGCCTCGCCCCCATTCGTAAACGTTTGGATGCCGACCAGCTTAAAGTGATGGGTTTCTACAGTGATGTGCGGGTGCGTTATCTGGACGAGGCCGAATATCACTCTTTTGACCCCAAAGGTTTGTCGTTCTTTAATGTCAACACACCGCAGGAACTTGAGGAAGCGCGGCGTTTGGCAGGTGAATGATTATTCAATTGGCATAGGAAATTGGAATGGACTCCCCTTCAATCACTGAAATTTTAACCCCCTATCAAAACCGACAGCGCGAAGCTTTGCTGCCTGCCTTGTGGGATATGCAGACTGCCTTTGGATATATCGGGCCGGAGGCGGTGCGCCGGATCTCCCATACGCTGCATGTGCCCGAAGCTGATATTTATGGCGTAATTAGCTTTTACAGCCTGTTTTCCGCCAAACCAACCGCCGAGACCGTCATTCGCGTGTGTACCGATCCAGTGTGTGGTTTGGCTGGTGCGGATGAGGTTGTGCATCACCTGTGCCGTCAATTGAATGTCCACCACGACGAAATCACCCCCGACGGAAAATATGCCGTAAGCCATACGACCTGTTTGGGATTATGCGACCATGCGCCTGCTGCCTTGATTAGCCAGCGTGGACACGAGGAATTCGCGGTAGCTCCAGTGTCTCCCGAAAGCAATGTACTAGAACTCCAAATCACTCCGCTCTACCAAAGCATCATTCGGGGGGATATTCTGTTAAAGGGTGTGGATGGTACGCATGTTGAATCACTTGCCGATTATGGGGATTATCTCGCCTTACATCACGCCATTACGACATTAGGGCCAGACGGGGTTATTGAGCAGGTCGAAAAATCGGATCTCATTGGACGGGGTGGTGCGGCCTTCCCAACGGCGACCAAGTGGAAGATGACCCGTCAAGCTGCTGGTCAGCCCAAATATGTGGTATGCAATGCCGATGAAAGTGAACCCGGCACATTTAAAGACCGCGTGTTGATGGAAACCCGTCCGCATCTCATTTTAGAGGGGGTGGCGCTGTGTGCCTTTGCCATCGGCGCGACGAAAGCCTATCTCTTTGTGCGGGGTGAATATCCAGAATCCGCATGGCGGCTGCAAAGGGCGATTGATGAAGCGACCCACGCGGGCCTACTTGGGGAGAACATTTTGGGCAGCGACTTTTCACTGGATATTGAAATTCGGCGCGGCGGCGGGGCGTATATCTGTGGCGAGGAAACAGCCCTATTTGAAGCGATTGAGGGGAATCGGGGTTTCCCGCGCATCAAGCCGCCCTATCCAACTACACACGGTTTATTTCAGAAACCCACCGTCGTGAATAATGTCGAAACCCTCAGCACCATCCCCGGCATCGTCGAACATAGTGGGGAGTGGTTTAAGCAATGGGGCACCGAGAAAAGCACCGGGCCAAAATTGGTATCAGTCAGTGGACATGTGCAGCGTCCGGGGGTCTATGAAATTAATCCCGGCCTGACCCTACGCCAGTTACTAGAGGATTTTTGCGGCGGGGTGATTGGCAATCTGCAAACCGTATTGATGGGTGGGGCGGCGGGCAC
Source organism: Chloroflexota bacterium (assembly GCA_024434115.1). Classification (GTDB taxonomy): domain Bacteria; phylum Chloroflexota; class Anaerolineae; order Aggregatilineales; family J027; genus CFX10. The sequence continues at coordinate 419,761 of QMIT01000003.1, read as the reverse complement.
ATTTTTGACTCCCGATCAACTCGACGTGCGCCTGACTTTTGAGGATTTACGTGCCATCCGCAGCACCTTTGGCTCAGGGGCGATCATGGTGTTTAATGAGACTGCTGATCTACGTGATATTTTGCGACGACTGGGGCGATTTTTTAAACATGAAAGCTGCGGCAAATGTTTCCCCTGTCAATTGGGCACACAGCGTCAGATGGAGATTTTGGAACGGGCCGACACGCCGTTGATCGGTGATCGGGAGCGCCTGCGTGATATTGGCCTGACGATGACCGAATCATCTTTATGTGGATTGGGGCAGACGGCGGCTTCAGCAGTCCTAAGCGCCCTCGAAAAATGGCCCGATTTGTTCGCCGTGAAAGGGCAGCCTGTATGAGTGATACCGTCACCCTGACCATTGATGGTCAAGAAATTACCGTTCCCGCCGGGACAACTATGCTTGAAGCGGCGGCACAGTTGGGCATTGAAGTCCCCGTCATCTGTTACCATGATGCCACTACCTCCAACGGCCTGTGTCGGGTGTGTGTGGTGGATGTCAATAATGGGCGGTTGCTGCAAGCGGCCTGTGTCACGGCCTGTACCAATGGGACTAAGGTCGAAACACGCAATGAACGGGTAGAACGCAGTCGCCGTACCATCTTGGAGATGCTTAATTCTGGGGTAGATTTGCAGCACGCCCCGACGATTCAAACCCTCATGACCGATTATGATGTTGACCCTGCCCGTTTTCCCGATGCCGAACGCCGCGAACATGCCCTTTTGGATGACAACCCCTTTTATGTACGCGATTACAGCCAATGTGTGTTATGTTGGCGCTGTGTACAGGTCTGCGCCGAAGATGCCCAATATACCTTCGCCCTGACTTTTGACGGACGGGGTTTTGATACCCACATCGCCACTGCCTTTGACATCCCCATGCCCGAATCGCCATGTGTGTTTTGTGGGCAGTGTGTCGGGGTGTGTCCGACGGGGGCACTTAAACCCAAAATTCAGTGGGGGATGGAGCAGGGCATGACGCCAGAGCAAATCCGTCAAAGCACTCGCCAACCCCGCCGCCGTCAACAGGTAGAAATCGAGGAGGGGTAATATGGAATCCGGTGCAGTTCCCTATACCTACTGGACAGTTGACCTCGAAAAAACCGAATTGACCGACGGCGGGGTGATTGAAGAATCGCTGGTTAGTATCTTTGTCAACGGGCAGGAGTTGGCGACGGTCATGTGCAGTCCGCTTGACCAAGAGGCGTTGGCGCTCGGTTTCCTCTATAACGAGGCCGTTATTGAATCGCTGGCGGAAATCAAACTGATTCAGACGAATGTGCCGCGCACCGCCGTAGATGTATTTCTCAATCGGGCCGAATTTAATCCCCCGCGCCGCATGATTTTGACCTCCGGTTGTGGAGGCGGCATCAGTTTGCAGGACTTAACCGCCATCCATCCGCCGCTAGACACCGATTTTGCCATTACCCCCGATGTCATTTTGCAGCGCATGGGGGATTTGCAAGGGGCGGCCCAACTCTATAATGCGGTGCGCGGTGTCCACACTTCGATTCTGGCAAATGAAACCGCCATGCTGGTCAGTGCTGAGGATGTGGGACGGCACAATACAATTGATAAGATTGCGGGCAAGGCATTGCAGGCCGACATTGATACCCGTGACTGCCTGTTGCTGACCAGCGGACGGATTAGCTCCGAGATGCTGGGCAAGGCGCGTCGGCTGGGTGTTCCATTGGTTGCCAGCCGCACCGCCCCGACCAGCATCAGTGTGCAGTTAGCGACGGCATGGGGTATCTGCATTGTGGGCTATGTGCGGCGCGGCGGGATGCGTGTCTATACCCATCCCGAACGACTGGGCTTGCCCGAAATTGCCCCCATTTCCGCCTGATATGAGTGCTGAATTTTTTAATGTCGCTACGGTGCAGGCGAGTTTGGAAAAACTCTATCCCCATTGGTCGCCGAATCGCCAGACCGTCACCCTTGACCCCCGCTCTGCATTGGGCCGCGTGTTAGCCGAACCGATTGACTCCCCCGAACGCTTGCCCTATTTCCCGCGCAGCACAATGGATGGGTATGCGGTGCGTGCCGCCGATACCTTTGGGGCAACTCAATCCCTGCCTGCTTATTTGACCTGCATTGGCTCAATTCAGATGGGCCAAACCGCTGATGTAGTCCTTCAATCAGGCCAGTGCGTCGAGATTTTCACGGGTGCGATGCTGCCACCTCATGCCGATGCCGTTGTGATGATTGAGCGCACCCAGAAACTTGGCGAGGCGGAAATTGAAATCCTTGCCCCCGTCGCTCCCGGTGAAAATGTGGTGCAAGTGGGGGAAGATATAGAGACAGGCGAATTGATTTTGCCCGCTGGACATCACCTCTGCCCTGAAGATATTGGGGGATTGGTGGCGGTGGGGGTGTTAGCCATCAAGGTCATTGAACCGCCGCGCATCGGTATTTTAAGCTGTGGGGATGAATTAGTCCCCCCCGATAGCAATCCTGCCCCCGGCCAAATCCGTGACATCAATGCCCCCATGCTGGCAACATTGGTCGAAGCAGCAGGTGGACATCCGGTGATGCTGGGGATTGCCAAAGATGACGCCGCCGATTATCACGCCCGTGCTCATGCCGGATTTGCTGAGGTGGACATATTGTTGATGACGGCGGGCAGTTCGGTTTCCAGCCGCGACCTCACCCGCGAGGTGATTGCCAGCTTGGGCCAGCCGGGGATTTTGCAGCATGGCTTGGCGGTCAAACCGGGCAAACCGACGATTTTAGCGGTGTGTGATGGCAAGCCTGTCATTGGTCTACCGGGCAATCCGGTGTCGGCACTGTTGGTTGCTCGACAACTTGTTGTCCCCTTGATTCGGTACGGCTTAGGCCAAAAATCACCACGTCCGATGTCTGTCCATGCGACCCTGACCCACAATATTGCTTCGGTGACAGGCCGCGAAGATACCATTCCTGTGCGGTTAATTGAGCGTGATGGCAGTTGGCAGGCCGAACCGTTGTTTGGTAAATCGAATCTGATTTTTACGCTGGTACGGGCCGATGGGGTGGTGCATATCCCGCTGAATAGCAACGGCATCAAAGCGGGGACGCCTGTTGAAGTGATGGTGTGGGATGGCTGAACGCAACATTTACCTTGAGGATATTCCGCTGGATGAGGCACAGGCCAAATTGATGCTGGCGCTGGAACAAGTCGGCAAGGCGTCACCGCTGGTGGGTGAAGAAATCGCCTTATCACAGGCATTGGGCCGGATTACCGCCGCCGCTGTATGGGCTAAATTGTCGTCCCCCCATTATCACAGCGCCGCGATGGATGGGTATGCTGTTCAGGCTGAAGATACCCTGCACGCCACCGAGACCCGCCCGATAATTTTACAGGTCGGTCAGCAAGCCTTTCCGATTAACACAGGCGACCCCTTGCCCTCCGATACCAACGCCGTCATCAAAATTGAGGATGTGCAGCCGCTTGACCCCGACAAAATTGAAATTCGGGCCAGCGTCGTCCCCCGTCAGCATGTGCGCTTGATGGGAGAGGATATGGTGGCGAGTGAATTGGTGCTGCCCGCCAATCACAAGATTCGTCCGGTGGATTTAGGGGCGATAGCGGGATGCGGTTATTCGACTGTCTGGGTATGTCGTCAGCCGCGTGTTCAAATTATCCCGACAGGCAGTGAGCTTATCCCCGTCACCCAGACCCCTAGACCGGGCCAGATCATTGAATACAATAGCTTGGTGCTGGCAGGGCAAATTCAAGAATCGGGTGGACAAGCTGCGATTACCGACATCGTGCCGGATACCCCCGACAACATTCGTTCCGCATTGAAAAACGCCATCGAACAGCGACCCGATTTGATTTTGGTGCTGTCGGGTTCATCGGCGGGTAGCAAAGATTTCACGGCATCCATCGTTCGAGAAACAGGCGTATTGTTGGTACACGGTGTTGCGGTCAGACCGGGCCATCCCGTCATTATCGGCCTGATTGAAAATATTCTCGTAATCGGTGTCCCCGGTTATCCGGTTAGCGCTGCATTGACAGGAGAGATTTTTATCCAGCCGTTATTGGCGCATTGGTTAGGGCAGCCCTCTGCGGTGTCTACCCGTCCCCACGTTCAAGCCATCATGACCCGCAAATTATTATCCCCGATTGGTGACGATGATTTTGTGCGGGTGACGTTGGCACAAGTGGGTGAACGCTTGTTGGCAAGCCCGTTAAATCGCGGCGCAGGGGTCATTACATCATTGGTCAAAGCGGACGGCCTCGCCCACATTCGCCGTTTTAGTGAAGGCGTGGACATGGGCCAACCGATAGATGTGCTGCTTTATCGCCCCTTGCATGAGATTCAGCAAACCATTTTGGTGATGGGCAGTCATGACCCCATGCTCGATTTATTAGCAGAATTTTTGGCGACCCACTACCCCGGTTATCGGCTGGCCTCGGCAAATGTTGGCTCAATCGGTGGGTTGGTGGCCCTGCGTCGGCAAGAGGCCCATTTCGCGGGGGTACATCTGCTTGACCCCCAAACAGGCACATACAACATCCCCTATCTTGCCAAATATCTGCCTAACGAGGCCGTGACCCTCGTTAACTTTGCCCATCGAGAACAGGGTTTTATTGTGGCGGCGGGTAATCCACACCAAATTCAGGGGGTTGCTGATCTAACACGGGTTCGGTTTGTCAATCGGCAGCGCGGCGCGGGGACACGTTTGCTACTGGATTACGAATTGCAGCGGCAAGGGATTTCGCCGGAATCTATCGCAGGTTATGACCACGAGGAGATTACCCATCTAGCTGTCGCGGCGGGGGTGGCTTCGGAGGTAGCAGATTGTGGGATGGGGGTACGCAGCGCAGCCTCGGCGATGGGCTTGGATTTTATCCCATTTGGGTGGGAGCAGTACGATCTGGTGATCCCCAATGTGTACCAATCCCACCCCGGCATCCAAAATCTATCGGCAGCCCTGCGCGACCCCCGTTTCCATCAATTGTTGGGGGAACAGCCCGGTTACGACACCCGCCAAACCGGGCAAGTGATGTTTCCTTAAAGATGCTCAATCAAATGTCGCAGCACCGCTACTGCCTTGTCATATTCAGCGAGGGGCAGGTGTTCATTCGGTGTGTGGTCGAGATTGCTGTCCCCCGGCCCATACGCCACGATGGGGCAACTCCATTTTGCGCCAACCACGTTCATATCGCTCGTGCCAGTTTTTAGGACAAAGGCCGGACGTGTCCCCTGCGCTCGAATCGCACTGAGCATCCCCCGCACCAACGCATTATTTTTATCTCCTTGATACGCCTGCTCCATGCTATAGGGTTGCAAAGTGGCATCCGGCGGTGCGAATCGGCTGATTTCGGCAAACACGCTGGTCGGGGTGTGATGCGGGGGTAAACGAAAACCAACGGTCAGTTTCACGGTGTCCTGAAAGCCATCTGGCTCGGTGTTGATACTGCGGAGATGCGGCGTAATCTGATCGAAATGCGCCCTATGCCCTTCATTTTGCACCGCGCACCAACCCAAAATATCATGCCAAAAGGCCGCCCCACTCGCGCCGACACTGGGTTCAGGTCGGGCTGTATGTGCGAGAGGACGGGTCAGTGAAAAATCCACCAACAGCCGCCCTTTGTACCCTAATGTGATGCGGTCAGCCCCACTCGGCTCACCGATGATGCACAAGTCCGGGCAAAATTGGTCACGGATGTGGTGAGCGCCTTTGCTGGTGGCGATTTCCTCCTCAACAGCCCCGATCACAATTACTTGCCATCCAGCGGGAATCGTCGCAAGGGCGGTGGCATCGGCAAACGCACACAACGACCCTTTGGCGTCCACACTTCCCCGTCCATATAAAAGGCCGTCCTCGACTCGCACGGGAATTTCACCCGGCACGGTGTCTATATGCCCCAACAACATCAGGGTATGGGGTGCATCGGCTGACCCACGACGCCCAACAGCGTTGCCCACCGCATCTACGTGCGCGTCAAACCCATGTGCCTGCATCCACGCCACCAAAAATTCGACGACGGGGGTTTCATGGCGGGAGGGGCTGTAGCGGCTGACCAATTCCACCAATAATTCACTTGGCATGGATGGCGACCTCTTGCAATTGGTGAATGATGGCTTGGGTCGTGGCTTGGACTGTGCCACGATGGGCAGTTTGATAAGTAATCTGGCGTACCTGTTCCCCAATTTCGCCATAGCCTAGAAAATCGAGCATCATAGCGCTACTCAAGATGGCGGCACGCGGATCGGCGATGCCCTGTCCGGCAATATCGGGGGCGCTGCCATGCACAGGTTCAAATACCGCAGGCCGTCCGATGCCAACATTCGCCGACGGGGCAATGCCTAACCCGCCTGTCAATCCCGCCGCCAAATCACTCAGAATATCGCCGAACAGGTTGGTCGTCACGATGACATCAAAATTTTGCGGAGACTGTACCAACTTCATCGCCGCCGTATCCACCAATAATTCGTTTATGGTCAAATCGGGGAATTCCTTGACTACCTCAAGAGCCACCCGTCGAAATAAGCCGCATGTCTCGGACAGGACATTGGCTTTATGCACGATGGTCAATTGTCGGCGGCGCTGCATGGCTTGTTGACAGGCTACCCGTACAATGCGCTCGGAGGCATAGGCGGTAATGACCCGTTCAGCAATGGCGGTCTGTCCATCATCCTCGACCCGTTCCCGCCGACTATATAACCCCTCGGTGTTTTCGCGCACGATCAGTAAGTCAATGGTTTCGCTAACCGCTGGACGCAAATTGGCAAATAAATCAAACTGGCGGCGCAGGGCCAAAATCGGACTTTGATAGCCGGGGGTTTTGGTCATGGGTGAACTGGTCGCACCGAACAACACCGCGTCGCTTTGCTGACATAAGGCTAAAGTTTCAGGTGGCAGGGCGTTCCCTGTTTTTTTAAATGTGCCAAAACCCGCCTCGGCCTCTCGAAATTCCAGCGGCAAACCGAGACTTTCAAGCACCTGACGGGCAGCGGGAATCACTTCTTGCCCGATGCCGTCGCCGTTGATTAAGGTAATCGTCTGGGTCATGCTTGCTTTTCTCCTAAAAATCGGCGCTGCAACATGGGAACCAACCCGCCCGCGTCCAAAATGGCTTGTACCGAGGGGGATAGGTGTGGGAAAGTGAAGGTTTGTCCCGCCGCGTGAATCTGTCCATTAGCAATATCAATTTCAATGCTGTCACCTGTTTGTACCAGCGCATTCAGGCCGGGGCAGACGATTGGCAATACCCCTTGATTGATGCAGTTACGAAAATAGATACGGCTGAATGAGGTGGCGATGATAATATCTACCCCGGCGTACTTGGGCGCGGTCACACCTTGTTCACGGCTGCTGCCACAGCCCCAATTTTGCCCTGCGACGATGACATCTCCCCGGCGCACATTGGCGGCAAAGGTTGTATCAAGGTCTTCCAGCGCATGGGCCGCGATCTCTTCTGGTGTTTTCAGGGTATATGTATATTTGCCGGGGAAAATCACATCCGTATTGACGTTATCCCCATAAACCCAACAGCGATGACGGCTCATGATAAAAACTCCCTCGGATCGGCAATGGCTCCACAAATGGCACTGGCGGCGACGACATACGGACTAGCGAGATAAACAGGTGCTTCCGACGTGCCCATGCGTCCCTTAAAATTGCGATTGGCGCTGCTAATGGTGGCTTCATTTGGCGCGGGGATGCCCATATGATTCCCCATACATGGCCCACAGCCGGGGGTGGCAATCGTCGCCCCTGCCATCAATAAAGTTTCGATAATGCCGGAACGGGTAGCTTCTAATAACACCTGCGAACTGGCGGGAATGACCACCAACCGACATGCTACCTGATGCCCACGCAGAACATCTGCCGCCGCCTGCAAATCTTCCAGTCGCCCATTGGTACACGTCCCGATAAACGCCTGCTGAACGGGTTCACCAATCGCATCCGACAGCCGCACCACGTTATCAGGTTGGTGAGGAAGCGCGATTTGGGGTTCGAGTTGGCTGACATCCAACGCATAATCAATCTCATAATGTGCGTCGGGGTCGGGATACAATGGCGTATAATCGCGGGTGCGGCGGGCCTCCAAATAATTGAATACTACTTCGTCGGGTGGCATGTACGCATTTTTCGCGCCAAATTCGGCCATCACGTTAGGCAGGATAGGTCGTTCATCCAACGAAAGGGTGCTGAGGGTATCCCCAGCGAACTCCACCGAACGATAGAGACCTCCTTCAACGCCCATATCGCCCAAAATGCGTAGGCTGATGTCTTTGGCGGTGACACCGGGTTGCAAGCGCCCGGTCAATGTCACGCGCATCGCTTCCGGCACACGCAGCCAGAGTTCGCCTGTTGCCCATAGTGCTGCCATTTCTGTCCGACCCACGCCCGCGCCAAATGCCCCCAACCAGCCAAAATGGGTGCTGTGGCTGTCTGCCCCTAAGATGGTTTCGCCGGGTAAAATCAGGGCTTCTTCGCTAATGACCTGATGGCAAATTCCACGTCCTACTTCAAAAAAATGCCCGATGCCCTGCTGCTTGACCCATTCGCGGATTTCGGCGTGATTTTGGGCGTGTTGGGTGGTGGGGGCAGGCACGGCATGGTCAAGCGTAATGGCTACCCGGTCAGGTCGTGTAATGTTTTTCGCTCCGATTTTCTCGAAAATGCGACGGATGGCGGCGGAATTGTCATGACTAAAAATCATGTCTGGCCGCACATCCAAAATGTCCCCGGCGCTGGCCTCACTAACCCCGGCGGCGCGAGCTAATGCTTTCTCTACAAAGGTCTTGCCACTCATGCGTTGGCGGCCTCCCAGATTAATGCGTCTACTTCGGGTAATGTCAAGGGACGCACATCGGCACGGCGTTTGATGTCTTGGGTTATGGCTTGCAAGGTCGCGTTTTCCAGACTAACCCCCAATGACAGTGCCCGTTCGCGGATGGCATTCCACCCTGTCAGCCGATGCCCAATCGCCACTTCCCGATTCAGCCCAAATTCTTCAGGTCGCAAAATTTCATAGGTCGAGGGGTCAGCCAGCACCGCTTTGGCATGAATCCCGGCCTTGTGGATAAAAGCGCTTGCCCCGGTGATGTAATTGTTAAAGGGGATGTCTATTTCACAAATATCCGCGATGAGCCGATCCAATTGGGGCAGCAGGCGGAGGTTATATTTGGTCACATAATTTCGATTGAGGGTGTACAGCCGCGCTACAAGACCACCCAGCGGGGTAATGCCGTTGCGTTCCCCGATGCCCAAAATGGTCGTGTCAATATGGGTCGCCCCGCCTTCCAACGCGGCACAGGCATTGGCAATGGCACAGCCACTGTCGTTGTGCCCATGAAATTCGACATCCAACCCGGTTAGGCGCACCAATTGATTGACCATCTGATAGACCTGCTGTGGCATAGCGACCCCAACGGTATCCGCTACCCCAAGCCGATTGACCATGCCGAGATCGGCAACCGCCAGATACACCCGCAGCAAATCGGCTTCTCGACTACGGAAGGTGTCCTCGGTACTGAAGCGCAAAATAATATTAGGGGCTTGTTCGCGGATAAAACACATCACGTCAGCGGCAAGGTCAATAATCTGGTTGATGTTCTTGCCATGACTATGCTGCATCAATTGGGGGGATGTGCCGATGACAATATCCAAACCATGCACGCCTGTATCCAATGCTCGAATAGCATCATCCCGATTGCAGCGGATATGGGTCAAGATACGGGCGCTTAATCCTAGATTGCTGACGGCACGAATATCGGCCTCACTTTGGGGGGAGGCACAAGGGGAGGTCATTTCGATCATTTCGACCCCAAAATCATCGAGCAGCCCTGCGATTTCCAGCTTTTGCGCGGTGGAAAAAGTCGCCGTGCTAAACTGCTCCCCTTCGCGTAGGGAGCTTTCAATAATGGCAAATTGGTTAAACGGCATCGGTCAATACCCTTTCAATGGTGGCAATTACATCCCATAAATCCGCATCGCTGATAACCAGCGGCGGCAACAGTCGTAAAACAGTTGGGCCAGCGGTCAACACCAACACGCCCTCCTCTTGTAGTCGGCGCAAAAATGGTGCAGCCTTATCGCGCAGTTCAATCCCAATCAGCAACCCGCGTCCGCGTATCTCACGCACTGCACTTTCGGGGAGGGCGTTTCGTAAATGTTCCATGACGGCTGTACCGCGCTGATGGGTCATTTCCAATATATCTGTGCTTTGGAGTATGTTAAGCGTTGCCAATGCTGCCGCACACGCCAACGGATTGCCGCCAAACGTGCTGCTGTGAAGCGATGGGGCAAGCGTATTTAGCCGTTCACCGATCAAGACTGCCCCCATTGGCAAGCCCCCCGCGATGCTTTTGGCAAGGCACAGCAAATCAGGCGTGATGCCGTCCTGCTGATGGGCAAACAGACTGCCGGTACGCCCAAATCCGGTTTGTACCTCGTCTACAATCAAGAGTGACCCGTTGACACGGCACAACTCTTGGACGGCCTGCAAATACCCTTGTTCGGCTGGATAGACCCCGCCTTCGCCCTGCACAACTTCAACAATTACCGCTGCTACCGAGTCATTCAGCGCAGTCTGCAAGCGCTCGATATTATTGAACGGCACAAAATTGACCCCCGGCACGAGTGGTTCAACAGGTTCGCGGTAGGATTTGTTCCATGTCACGCTGAGGGCACCAAACGTGCGCCCATGAAACCCGCGCATGGTCGAGATAATGTTTGTCCGTCCGGTGCTGGCCCGCGCAAATTTGATAGCCGCCTCAACTGATTCGGCTCCGCTATTGCAAAGAAAGACACGATTCATGCCAGCAGCCTCACACAAAGCGGCTTGATAATGGGCACGCACAGGATTATGAAAAAGTTCCGGGCAGGAAATGAGTTCAGCGGCCTGCTGCTGGATAGCGGCGACAATCGCGGGGTGGGCATGGCCTAAATTCGCCGTTCCCTGTCCTCCGACGCAATCTAGGTAACGTCGGCCTGTCGCATCGTATAGATAAGCCCCTTCGCCGCGCACAATTTGCAGGTCGCGCTTCATGTAGACACCGCTGGTGTGGCTCTGTTCGAGGGCAACGGTATCAAGCGTGGTGTCCAACATGCTGCTCCTCCCGCCAAATATGTGTGCCAGAGCCAGCCATCGCCGCGTCAATCGGATTTTCCAGTCGTGAATCGGCTAAAATAACCTGCTCGATAGTCGCTTCCCGCGCTGCCAATAATTTTTTCTTCATGCGACCCACCGCGAAATTTTCATAACGCTCAATCTCATGCAAGGCGAAATGTTCAATCACCGAGGTAGGGTCATTCACATCACGCAGCAAGCCGGGGACGTTGCTTAAAATCATCAGCAGGTCAGCATTAAGCGCACGGGCAGCGGTGGCGGCGATTAAATCTCCATCCACGTTCAATGATTCACCTGCTTCGCCAATTGCCAACGGTGCGATCACCGGGGTGTAGCCTGCATCCAATAAAGATTCAAGCAAATCGTGGTCAATGCCTGTGATACGGCCCGAAAAATCATCCCGAATGACCACAGGCCGTCCATTTTGGATAGCGCGGATGGCCTGCTTGCGTTGGGCACTGATGACGGTTGGGCCAGTTAAGCCGACCACCCGGACCCCATAGCCCGATAATTCAGCACACAGGTGTTGGTTTACCGAGGCGGCTGCCATCCCATAAATGCCGATCATTTGGGCATCCGTGTAGCGGCTGACATGCCCGCCGGGGTTGGTGATGGTACGCACCTCAACCCCCAAGCGGGCGGCTAATTCGTTGGCGGCGGCGCTTGTGCCATGTACCAACACCCAGCGTTCACCAGTTTGAATGCGTTCAGCTAAATTTCGGAGGACGGCGTGATGGTCAACCCCAGCACCGCCCCCAATTTTCAATACATAGGTCATGGATAAATCCCCCCAAAGGTCAATGCGGTTGTTTCGTCAAATCCACACATCAAATTCATGCACTGCACGGCACTTCCCGCCGCGCCCTTACCTAGATTGTCAATCGCCGCCAGCAGTACCGTGCGTCCGGTGGCGGGGTCATATTCCCACCCGACATCGGCATAATTCGTGCCTGCCAACAAACGCGGCTCAGGGTGACGATGTAGGCCGTCCTGTTCATGCACGATACGGACAAATGGCTCACCCTTCCATGCGCCGCGATAGGCCTGCCACAAATCCCGTTCGCGTAGTCCGGTAGGGAGAGTGACATGCACCGCTACTGCCACCCCGCGCACCATTTCAACACTCGTCACCGCCATCCGCACATCAAAGTCCCCACAATCGCGTAGGGCTTGACACACTTCGGCCTCATGCCGATGTCCGGTCAGTTGGAAGGGGCGCACGATGCCGCTGCGGGCCGGGTGATGGCTGGCGGGGGTAGGTGTGCTGCCAGCCTCACTGCTGCCCACCTTAATATCGGCAAAAATCGGTTGGTCGGCGTTCAAAATCCCGGCTTTTACCAATGCCCACAATGCCAATGTGGTTGCCGTCGCGTTGCAGCCAACCCCACTGGCGTAATTTGCGCCGATCAAGGCTTGGCGGTTAATTTCCGGCAGACCATAGACAAAACGCTCTAACCACGCGGGTGCAGAATGGTCATTGGCATAGGTGGTGGCGTAATCGGCGGGGTTGTGGAGGCGGAAATCGGCGCTGAGGTCAATTATACGTGGGGCGAGGGTGGCGTAGTGTTCGATGGATTGTTGGGCTTGGCCGTGTGGCAAGGCAAGGAATAATACGTCGCAGGGTTGCAGAGCCTCCTCCGCGATAAATTGCAGATTCAATTGCCCGCGCAAATGGGGATGGACGTTGTGGACAAACTTGCCCACGTTGCGCCCCGCCGTCACCTGCATAACCTCTACTTGTGGGTGCTGACTGAGCAACCGTAACAATTCCCCGCCTGTATAGCCCGATGCCCCTACAATGCCGACTTGCAACCGACTCATCGCACCACCTCGACACTGTTCAGTACAAACTGGGCCATACGCAACGGGATATTGACCCCTGTTGTATCAATGCTGTTGCGAAATTCCATCGTGTGGTTGACCTCGCAGACCAGCAAGCCACGTTCGGGGTCTTCCAGCAAATCAATCGCCAAGATGCCACCCTGTCCGCCGCTGACCGCCAACGTTGCGTTCTGGCAAATTTCGGCAATATCATCCGTGATGGGGCAGTTGCTGGCCTTGCCGCCGCGTGCCGTGTTGGTAATCCAGTGTGGCGAACTGCGATAAATGGCGCAGATGGTTTCCGTGCCGATGACAAATGCGCGGATGTCACGGGCGGGCTTTTCGATATATTCTTGAATGTAATAAATCTGATGACCGACCCCTCCGAGCGTTTCCTTATGTTCAAGGATGGCTTCGGCGGCGTCCCGATCATTGACCCGTGCCAGCAAGCGCCCCCATGAGCCAATTGCAGGTTTGAGGACAACCGGATACCCCATCTGCTCAATCGCCGCGAGGGCGGATTCGGCGCTCATGGCAACTTCGGTAATCGGCTGCGGTACACCTTGTTGGGCGAGGGCGATGGTGGTACGAATCTTATCGGCGCAGGTGCTGGCGGTGGCATAGCTGTTGATGACCGGGATATGGGCCGCCTCCAACAATTGGGCTGCGACCAATCCCGCCGAGGTGCTAATGCTGCGTTCCAACACAACATCCACTTCTGGGGCGAATTCGCCAACCCGTGCGATCATCTCGCGTTCATCCAACCGGACGGGTGTAATGTCCAATTCCTCAAAGGCCGTGAATAACAGCTTTTCTTCGATGCGAACGCGACTGCACAAAATTCCGACTCTGGCGCTCATTCGCCCCAGTCCTCCATTTCCATCGGCGCGAGGTCAATGGTCAGGGGGTTTAGTTCAGTGACTTCTAACTCAATGCCACAGTCCCCACACTTCAAAATTTCGCCCTGCATCACATTGTTGGGCACTCGTACATCTGCACCACATTCCAGACATTCGACATTGTTATTGCTCATTTTGAAACGCTCCTATTGATTAAATACTTGGCTAAGAAACAAAAACGCCCCCTCTGGCGACTTTCCAGAGAGGGCGCGGTGGTTGATTTCACTCAATCCAGCATCAAGCGCACTGTCGGGCTAATCGCCGCCAGCGGGTGTTCGTTTTTTTCGCTTTTTTGCTGATGCTGTCTATAAAAAACATGCTGATTTCCCTGTTACCCATGACCCCAAAAAACAAAAAACCACCGCATTGGGTGGCATTCATTTCTGTTTTTTGGCTGTGCCCTTGTTGGCAAAACACAAAAACCACCCAGTTAGGTGCGGTTTGGTTTTTTGCCTTTTTTCAAAGTCACAGATGAAATGGTCATGTTGATTAATTGCTCGTTGATACTTTGTAAGTGGGCAAAAAGATAACGCAGTCCATTTTTTCTGTCAATACATTTGGATGAAATAACCAACTCTACTTTTAGGATTCCGGTTCTTCTTGCTCAGGCAGTTCTTTTTTCCAATCCCGGAACAGGGTCAGCAGCTCATCCTTTGCCCCAGAACTCAGGTGTGATTCGGAAAGCCGACCCACCAGACGGATGGTAAACCGTATCTGGTCGAAATAATGATGACAATCATGACATCCGGAGAGGTGTTGCTCAAAACGCTTGAACTGCGTTTCAGGCAATGCCCCTTCCAAATAATCTGTAACCAATTCTACCAGTTCTTGGCAGGTTAAATCGTGTTCGTCCATAGTTGCCCGTCTTATCGCTCCAAATATTCTTCCAATGCCTGCCGTACTTTGGCCCGTGCGCGATGCAGCAAAACCCGCTGATTAGACTCACTGATCCCTAAGATGTTACAGGCTTCTTCGGACGACAGCATTTCAATATCACGCAGGGTAATGACTTCGCGCTGATTTGGCGATAGGCCGTCAATCGCCGCTAAAACCACCTTTTGGGTCTCATCCGAGAGTAACTTGTCTTCGGGGAGGATGCCCCAGTCTGATGGGCCGTTCAGCCAATGATGCGGATAGGGGTGATCGTCGTCCGGGTGAAAACGGTCTTCCGGCACAGACGGCTCATTCGATTCGGCCTGCTCATCAAGGGATAGTGTCAGATTATTGTAACGGCCTTCGCGTTGGGCGACGGTTTTGGCTCGATTGATGAGGATACTGTATATCCATGTTTTGAGCGCCGAACGACCCTCAAAGCGATGTATACCTTTTAAGACTGCCAGCCATGTCTCTTGGACAATTTCTTCGGCAAGTCGCTGGTCAGTGGCATACATCAATGCCAAGCGGAGCAGTGAGTTTTGATAGCCATCAAACAGGGATGCAAAGACGCTTTCGTCGCCGCGTCGAAGCCCTTGAATGATGTCTGCGTCCTCAATCGTTAACATGGATTTCCCCCATTACAATTCGGCTGAACCACCCTGTTGAAAAAACCACGCGGCGGCCTCAGTGCGATTGGTGACTCCCAATTTTTCAAAAATATTCTTCAAATGAAAACGCACTGTATTTTCACTGACATTCAACTGACCCGCAATTTCCGGGTTGGTTAAGCCGCGAGCCACTTGTTTTAGGACATCCAATTCACGCGGCGACAGTAGGGTTTCGGCTTGAATTTGGGGTTTATGTTGTACCGCCAACCAGCGTTGAGCAGCACGCGGAAAGACCAATCGCCCCTGTGCCACCTGTCGAATCGCCTCGACAGTCTGTGTCGGGGATTCTGTTTTAAGGGCGAACCCCTCCGCCTCCAATTCAAGCGCTGACCGGATACTATCCCCATCCCCAAAAGCGGTCAGTACCAGCACGTGCACTGCCATACCCCGTTTACGGATTTCCGCCAATGCCGTCAACCCGTGATAGGGCATCTGTAAATCCATAACCACTACATCAACTTGATGCTGGCCTAAGAGGTTCAATAGCTCGTCGCCATTATGGGCTGTCGCTACGACTTCCATATCTGGGATTTGTTCCAGCAGGGTGGTTAATCCCTGCAATACCAGCGCATGGTCATCGGCAAGCATGAGGCGGATTTTTTCAGACATAGGCGGGTATCTTCACTAAAATTTGCGTCCCTTTACCGGGGCTGCTGGTCAATTGAAATGTGCCGTCGAGCAGTGCCACCCGGTCGCGCATCCCGCGCAGGCCGATATGGGCTTCCTGTTCGGTGGCGGTTGGGCCTTCAAGCGGCGGCGGGTCAAAACCTTTGCCCTCATCTATCACCTCCAAACAAATCATGTTGCCCTCATTCCATAATTTTACCCACTGACGGTCTACCCCGGCATGGCGAAATCCGTTTGAAAGCGCTTCCTGCAAAATCCGGTACAGTGCGATTTTGCTGGGCAGGGAAATGTTTTCGGGGAGGGGTAATAATTTCAACTCGACGGTACAACCCGTCCATTCCTCATGCTGATACACCAACCCCTCGGCGATTGAAGCTAACGTCCGGCGGTGAAATTCAGGTGGGCGAAAAGTCCCCAAGAAAAATTTGATCTCGTGCAGTGAGTTTTCAATCAATTTCTCCACTTGCCCCACAATTGGGATAAGTTCGCCAACACCTGCTGATTGTAATTGTTCAAAAGAAAGATGGGAAATTTCGTTTTGCAAGCGGGTAATGAGTGAGAGGGCCGCGAACAAATTCTGGACTGGCCCATCATGAATATCTAAGACGATGCGGCTTAATTCTTCCTCTGTTACCGAGAGAATGCGCCGCGAGGCAAGTTCATTTTTCGGGGGCAATTTATCTAACCTCACAAAACTCCAAAAGCGATACCTTACCTCAAAACGGCAATCTGTGAAATCCTACACAACTGGGTGGGGAGTATTGACTGACTGGCCTACCCATCTGCTTTCCAAAAACTATCGAAAGATGCGTTTTAACCCGTAATCCGAATTTGTACCATTATTCACAATAGATCGGGATTCACCAAATTTCCAAGTATTGAATTCATGTGAGAGGACGTCATGCCAAAAACTACCATCCAACAGCAAGAGCAGCAACTAGAACGTGAGTGGCAAACCAATCCGCGTTGGCAGGGTATTCAACGCCCCTATAGTGCAATGGATGTGCTTCGTCTCCGTGCTTCGATTTTGGTCGAACACACTTTAGCACAGGTTGGGGCTGAACGGCTGTGGTCATTGTTGCAGGACGAACCCTATATCCACACATTGGGTGCAATGACCGGGGCACAAGCGGTTCAGATGGTACGTGCTGGTTTGAAAGCAATATATCTGAGTGGGTGGCAGGTCGCCGCCGATGCTAATTTAGCGGGGCAGACCTATCCTGACCAGAGCCTCTACCCTTCCAATAGTGTCCCGAATTTGATTAAGCGCCTCAACAACGCCTTGACCCGCGCTGACCAGATTCATCGGGCCGAGGGCGATGACAGCACCCATTGGTATGCCCCAATTGTCGCCGATGCCGAAGCAGGTTTTGGTGGCCCGCTCCATGCGTTTGAATTGATGAAATCCATGATTGAGGCGGGTGCGTCCGGTGTCCATTTTGAAGATCAATTGGCAGCGGAGAAAAAATGTGGTCATCTGGGTGGCAAGGTCTTGATCCCGACCTCGCAATTTATCCGCACGCTGACCGCCGCACGTTTAGCCGCTGACGTTTTGGATGTGCCGACGGTCTTAATTGCCCGCACCGATGCCAATAGTGCCACCCTGTTGATGAGTGATATTGATCCTTACGACCATCAGTTTACGACAGGGCAGCGCACCCCCGAAGGCTATTTTGTGGTGCAGCCCGGTATCGAATCTGCGATTGCACGGGGCCTAGCTTATGCTCCCTACGCAGATTTGATTTGGTGTGAAACTTCGACGCCCGATTTGGGTGAGGCCCGTCAATTTGCCGAAGCGATTCATGCCGTCTATCCCGACAAAATGTTGGCCTATAACTGCTCCCCCTCTTTCAATTGGAAACGTCGTTTGGATGACAACACGATCATTCGGTTTCAGCGCGAACTGGGAGCGATGGGCTATAAGTTCCAATTTATCACATTGGCGGGCTGGCACTCGATCAATTATCACACCTTCGACTTGGCTCAACGGTATGCCGAATCTGGCATGAGTGCCTATGTCGAATTGCAGCAGCAGGAATTTGCTGCCGAGCAATATGGCTATTCCGGGACACGCCATCAACGGGAATCGGGCACGGGATATTTTGATCAGGTCCTCTTGACCATCACGAGTGGAGCAGCCTCGACAGCGGCTCTGGCGGGATCAACCGAGACGGCCCAATTTGAAATGCACTGATTGATCTAAATTGAATGAAAAGAGGCAATCGTGTCATATCGAATTGCCTCTTGTGTGTTCTTTTATGAAGGGCTTACAGTCTAGCGCCCCGTAAAACCATAGCGTCCAAAAAGTGGTACAAACATCACCGGGATTAGGCGTTCAATGTGCCATGTATCGCCTGTGCGCCAGACACGCTCCAAATATTGACTTTCCATTGAACCCACCGGAATTGCCATTCGTCCGTTATCCCGCATTTGAGCGCGGAGAGGGCCGGGAATCGAGGGGGAACAGGCACTCACGATGATTGCGTCAAAGGGGGCCATATCTGCCAAACCTTGACTGCCATCACCGGGCAGAACTTCAACATTATGATAGCCGAGGTCAGCCAAACGTTCGCCGGCTCTTTCGGCAAGATCAAGATTGCGCTCAAGCGAATAGACAAAAGCACCCAATTCAGCCAATAGTGCGGTCTGATAACCTGACCCGGTACCGATTTCCAGAATGATTTCATGCCCGCTTAATTGAAGCAGTTCAAGCATCAACGCTACGATGTAGGGCTGGGAAATAGTTTGTTCATGTCCAATGGGGAGGGGGCGGTCACGGTAAGCAGCAAACTGGAGGTTATCGGGAACGAAAGCATGGCGAGGAACGCGGCGCATGGCATCTAATACTCGTGGGTCACTGATATTGCGGTCAATCAGTTGTTCCCGTACCATATGCTCGCGTTCGAGGGCAAAATCTTGGTCGGTCAGCATAGCATGAGTCCCAATCGCTGATAGCTTGTTGATACTTAACGACTATTATAGGACGCTACAGCGGGGTGTCTAGGGAGTTTTCAACTAAATTTCCTTGACAAATCGCACACGATGTTCCCCCGCCCCATCATAGTTGGGAGAAGCGGGAACCCCCGATTCGCTGACGAGTGTGCCGGGTTCGGCGACAAACCCCATCCGGGTATGGAAGGCAATCGAGGTGCGGTTGATGGGAGAGGTCACGCAGCGCACGATATGGCGGTCATGCTGACGGATGGCCTCAAAGAAACGCTCGTACAGCATCTTGCCCACACCCTTTTTTCGAAAATCGGGATGTACCCCCACAAAATGAATATACGCCTCATTTGGAAACGTTTGCGATAAGAAGCCGATGAGGAAGCCTGCAATTTGATCGTTCTCAGTAGCGATAAAGCTGGTGCTCTGAAAATGGACAAAAAACAGCTTGGGCAGCATATCACTCATCTGACGACCACCCCACCAATCATTTATAACCTTGATAATCGGCGCATAATCGTCGGGGGTCGCGTGGCGAATTTCCATGAGATTTCCCTAAATTTTCCCTATGCGTCTAGCTCAATATACAGCCGTTTATTGGCTTTGCCCTTGCTTTGATAATCGGTGATGCGGATGTGTCCAACTTCCGACGTATTGTGGACATGTGTGCCGCCGTCGGCCTGCAAATCTAATCCGACAAGCTCCACTGTACGAACTTGTTGGATTTGCGGAGGCAGCAGGTTGATTTTGGTGCGGATGAGGTCGGGGATCTGAAACGCTTCGTCACGGGGCAAAATGGCTACCCGCACCGGACGCGCTGCTGCTACTTCGGCATTGATGTCGCGCTCAATTTCGGCAATTGTCTCGCGGGTGAGTTCGCCAAACTCAAAATCCATGCGCCCTTTAAGCAATTCCATATTACCCCCCGTCACGCTGACCCCAAATTTGTGCCAGATCACCCCACACAGGATGTGCATGGCGGTGTGGGTACGCATGGCTGCATAACGCCGCTCCCAATCCAATACTCCTCTGACCATCGTACCGACGACAGGACGGGCCTCCCCTTCGATTAAATGCAGCACGGTCTCGCCATTTTTCTTGGTTTGGCTGACGACATACTGAACATCCCCTGCAATCAACACCCCGGCATCAGGTTGCTGACCCCCGCCACCCGGATAGAAAGCCGTTTTATCCAGAATGACGGCGTTTGTATCGGGGTCAATCGCGGTAACAACAGCCTCAAATTCACGCAGATACGCATCTAATTGATAGAGGAGTTCGGTCATGCGTCACCTCGTTGGGACAAAATGTGGGTAGGCGGCAGAAAACGGCTATTTGATCTTTAGGAAATTCCGCAGCGTCTCCAAGAAGAGGTCGGGGGTATCCAGCATGGGGAAATGTCCGGCATCCTCAATATAGACGACTTTGGCATGGGGTACACCTTTTGCCAAGAGGTGGCGCTGATTGGGATTTACAATAATGTCGCGCTTGCCATAAATCCCTAGCGTCGGCATGGTAATTTTGTTGAGTTGATCGGTGAGGTTGGTCTCACGTAGGGTACCAATGCTTTGGAAGAATGATTCCATTGTGACCTGCGACACATCTTGGTTAATCATCGCGGCCATCTTTTTGCCGTCTTTTGCCATAAAGCGGCTGTAAATACGGAGGAACATTCGCAAGAGGGGAGGGAAGCGCCACACAATAAAGGCGAAGGCGGGTACACCGGAGAGCTTGAGCAGCAGATTTAAGGAGTTGCCGTTGATGGGGGAGCCAATGCAGCAGGCTTTGACAACCTTATCAGGGTACTTGATCCCTGTATTCAGCGAGACCGTTCCCCCCATGCTGTGTCCAACCACGGCGGCTTTGGGGATGCCCAATTTATCCATAAATTGGTTGACCATCTCGACGAAGCTATCTACCTGAAAAGACTGGAGATTAGCTGAGTTTTCGCCCGAGCCGCGACTTTCACCAAAGCCCCAAAAGTCTAGGGAATAGGTTTTATATTCTTGACCCAACGCCTCAATGGTGGGACGCCACAAGGCCCATGAGCCGAGCCATCCGTGTAAAAACAAAACCGGACGACCCCGACCATAAGTTTCATAATGGATAATACCTGGATTAGGCGCTTCAGTTACCAATAAAGGCACAGCAATAATCCTAGCGATTGCATTGGTGATTAAAAGATAAAAATGTTTGCTGCCCCCTCGCCAATTGCAAGGATTATTTTGGCGCGTCCATCTCTTCCAAGATTGAATAGAGCAGTTCCAACAGAACTTCTTTTACGCTTTCTTTGTTCTTGGCAACACAGGACAGCAGTTTGACGTTTTCGTCCTCAATACGGAGGGCGATGCGCAAGTCTTCTGGCTTCCATGCGTCTTCGTGGTCTTGTTTGTTGGCGGCCACTACATAGGGTGTTGGGGCATAGGCACGGAACGTTTCCAAGATGCTGCGGGCTTCACGGAAGGTTTCGGGCTTAGAACTATCCACCATCACCACAAAACCCAACATGCCTTCGGCCAAAATTTCCCACATAAAGTCGAAACGGCGCTGGCCGGGGGTACCAAATAAATACAATACTAAATCGTCGTCCACTGTGATACGGCCAAAGTCCATCGCAACGGTGGTATTGGCTTTCTCCATTGATTCCGGCGAATCTTTAGCGATAGGGCTTTCCGTCGAGACAACCTCGATCTCGCTAATGGATTTAATAAATTCAGTTTTGCCCGAACTAAAAGGGCCAGTGATAACCATTTTTACAGTTTGCATAGGTGTCTCGTTACTCGCATTTCTACCATGAAAGCCGGGAGTAACCCCCTCCCTAGCACGGATGATAAAAAATGATGACTAAACTAGGTATTCTTAATTTTTACAATCAGACGCTGAATGACATCACGCTCAATTCGGGTATTGGCGGGTTGCTGTCGTTTCAAGTCTGTGCCACGTTTGGGTTGTTCTGCCGATTGGGGTCGAATCATCTGAACCAAACCAGCCTGTAACAAGCCATAAACAATCCGGCGGATTTCGGTATCGGTCATGTTACACGCCTTGCCGATCTGCCGAATGGTATTTTTGCCGTTGATGAATCCCACTACCCGCCATTCATTCGTGCCAAGCTGCACATTCTTGAATTTCTCGCCCGGATTCTCTGGGAATTTTAACGCAAAATCGAGATTTTCGATTTCTTCTTCCAGATGTTTTTGCTCGGTGATAATGCGTGTGCCTTCGATAATAACGTTTTTTAGGTCAATTGGCACGAGAATGTGACTGTCGGGCGGGGCGATGTTTTCTTTAAATTCAAAGGGTTCCTGTTTCCACGTCATCAGGTCAAAGACAATGCTGACGGCGTGTTTTTGGATGCTGCGGACAATATCATTTTTGGTGACATAGTTGGCATTGATGAGACGCAACGCCAGCCCTTTATCGTTGAGTGAGGCTGCTTTTTCGCGGATGGTACGGGCCTGTTCTTCATTCAATTTCCCAGCCCGCTGCAAAATACTGGCAAGATGACCATCCTTGCCGTTCATTTGAGCAAATACCAGCATCCCCTGTTGAAAATTGAGATTAGCGACTTCTTTGCCGGGAGCGACTTCATCAATTTGGGTAAGGCCGTCGCCCATGATCAATTTTTTGCCCGTTTTGTGACCTTCGTAGATGGTAAGGACTCCAGATTTCTTTGACAGGTTAATTAAATTGAGCAATTGCGTGGTTGTAAAAACCGCTAGATTACCTTTAAGCGCCATTGACGTGTAATGCTCCTGGAGTCGCTAGAAACTAGCCTTGACGGTGTGTTAATGCAATATCAATGAATCAGCCAACCTTCATTGGGATTATACTCTTGTCCTATAGGCAAGTCAACTAGCGCAAAATGGCTAAAAGGC
Organism: Chloroflexota bacterium; assembly: GCA_024434115.1. GTDB lineage: Bacteria > Chloroflexota > Anaerolineae > Aggregatilineales > J027 > CFX10. The sequence goes on along the minus strand of QMIT01000003.1, from coordinate 396,936 downwards.
CTATCTACAATGTTTTGACACGCGCCTATTCGCCACGTATAATCTTTCGGCGAGATTGAAAATTTTAATGAATAATTCACGAAGGAGGACACTTCAGGCGCAAGATTTATTGCTCCTGATTATTCTTATGGCACAAGTGCATGTGTCCAAACACCCCCTTTTGCAGCACAAACTTGCCTTGCTTCGAGACACAGAAACCAAACACCGCCAATTTCGTGAGTTGGTAGGCGAAATGGCAAAATTGTTGTGTTATGAAGCGACTGCCGACCTTGAACTGGATGGACTAACCGTTAACACGCCAATGGGTCAAGCACAGGGCCACCGTCTTAAGCAGGAAATCGGCCTCGTTCCAATTCTGCGGGCTGGTCTTGGGATGGTGGCTGGGATGCTCGAAATGATCCCCGGCGCACAGGTCTGGCATCTGGGTTTCTACCGCGACGAACGCACGCTGCGTCCAGTGCAATACTACAATAAACTCCCTGTTGAGCCGACTGTCCAGCTTTGCCTGATTCTCGACCCCATGTTGGCGACGGGTGGTTCAGCAGTTGCGGCGGTAGATGTCTTAAAAAATTGGGGTGTCCACCATATTAAGTATGTTGGTCTGATTGGTGCGCCGGAAGGGATTGACAAGCTCTCGACGGTACACCCGGATGTGCCGATTCACCTTGCCGCCGTTGATGACCACCTGAATGAGATCGGCTTCATCGTGCCCGGTTTGGGTGATGCCGGAGATCGTCAGTTCGGTACGGCCTAATGGGTTTTTGAAAGCACTGAATAGGCATTGGATATGGCAGATATTGTGTCAAAACATGGGCCATCGTTCTTGATTGTCTTTGGGGTGGCCTTTGGGTTGTCACTGCTTCTGACCCCATTGATGATTCGCTTGGGGCATCGGCTCAATATTTTGGCAAAACCGGGGGGGCGCCGCGTCCATCAACACCCCACCTCCAAATTAGGTGGCCTAGCCATTGCAACATCGTTTATTGTGGCAGTGATTGTCGCCCAGTTCACCGATGTAGAAACCACTGATTCCAACGAAATTGTCCGCCTGACGGGTTTGCTGGTCGGCGGAATTTTCATCTATATCATGGGATTCCTCGATGATAAATACGATTTTTCTCCCCTCGTCAATTATCTGGCGCAGTTGACTGCCGCCGCGATAGCCGTCGCCTTCCTCATTTTTATTGAGAGTTTCAATAATCCCTTTAGCGGAAACACCACATCAGACTGGCCCTATTGGATAACCGTCACCATCAGCCTATTTTGGTTGGGGTTGATGATGAACACGGTCAATTTTTTGGATGGTCTGGACGGTCTAGCAGCGGGTGTTGGCGCGATTGCTTCATTAGTCATTTTTCTCCACGCCACGTTTGAACTGAATCAAATCAGTGTGGGTTTACTGCCCTTAGCCTTGTTTGGAGCAACACTAGGATTCTTGCCCTATAACTTCCACCCCGCCAAGATTTTTATGGGGGGCGGTGCGACCTTTGTGGGCTTCACGTTGGGTTGCCTTGCCATCATCGGCGGGGCGAAAATGGCGACGATTTTGCTGGTGATGGGGCTGCCCCTGATGGATTTGGCATGGCAAGCGATTCGCCGTATGAGCGAGGGCCGTAACCCGATGATGGGGGATCGTGGACACTTACATTTACGCTTGGTAGATTTGGGCTATTCGCAGCGCACCATCGTCTTAGGCTATTATGTGTTCAGCGCTTTGTTTGGGGGTATCGCGCTGTTGACTACCAGCCGCCTTTATAAATTGCTGGGCTTGGTGGTGATGGTCATTATGGTGCTGGGTACGTTTGCAATAGTCAGTTGGCGGGGGCGCTCCAACGGTGTATCGGTTGTGCCCCAGTCGGATACTTCAAAATAATCCTAAAAGGAAGTCCCTATGCTGCTGCCTGAACTGAATTTTTGGGATGACACCCGCGATAGCTTGCACCGTGCCTGCAAAGTGCTGCGTGAAATTCGCTTGCAGACACTTCAACCCCTACCCCATTCCTTGCAGCACAGCCTTCAAGTCGTGCCAGAAGGATTGAGCACAGGTTTACTGCCGTTTGGTGGTGAATTTGTACTCGATTTTTTGAACAGCCATCTGGTCTATCGTGCGGCAGGCAGTCCCACGATTGATATATCGCTGATTGGACACAATCAAGCCACCTTAGCGCAGGCTACCAGTGAGTTGTTGACCCATCTCGGCCATCCGATTACCTTGCCCACTGACAAACTATCCGATACTGAGCCATTTGTTATCAGCCCATCACTGGCCGAAGATTATGCCGACGTCCTGTACTCAATCTTCACCGCCACCGCTCGATTTCGTGCGCGGTTAGACGGCCTAATGTCACCGATTGTCGTTTGGCCGCACCATTTTGATCTCTCATTTTTGTGGTTTGCCACCAACGAAGCCAGTGAACAGGCGCCTCATCTCAATTTTGGCTTTGCCCCCTTTAGTGAAGGTCTACCGCGTCCCTATTTTTATGCCTATGCGTGGCCTATTCCGCCCGGATTGTTGGATATTCCACTGCCGCCGCTGGCCCAGTGGCACACCGAAGGCTGGACAGGTGTCATGATTCCGTATGACAGCTTGCGTGGGATGACCGGGACTTCGCAGGTGATTGAAGGCCTCCAAACCCAGATTTTCCAAGCCATTGCCCCACTTATGACCAAAGGATAGACCATCCATGCCACCAGAATTTGTCAAAGGGCGTAATGTTCAGGGTGAACGGGTCGAGATGCTGGTCGAAAAAATGGTCTGGCGGCCCAGTGTTTATGCCCTCATTTTGAATGACAAAGGCGACTTATTGGTGCAGGACAACATCCACACCCACAAATTTGACCTGCCCGGTGGCGGAGTTGAGGTGTGGGAGCGAGTCGAGGAAGCGCTCATCCGCGAAGTATGGGAGGAAACGGGTCTTGAAGCCAAGATTATTGAACTGGTGCATGTGCAGGACAGTTTCTTCTTGACCCCTAGCGGCAAACATTGGCACACTCTTCACTTTTTCTACCGGGCTGAGGTGACAGGTGGTGTGATCCGTAACAGCATTTTAGCGGATGAATGGACGACCAATCCGCATTGGGTGGTCGTTAATGATTGCGCCGCCGAAAGATTTACCGCTGGTGAGATGGTGTGGAAAGCCGTCCAATTGGCCCTACACGGTTAGCCACCAAATGCCAGTGCATTCTGGCAGAATGACGCGCTTATCCTTCATGACCGTATCCGCGAAATCATTGCCAAAAAAGAAGCGCACCAAGAAATCGGCCTCCTCCGGTGATTCAAACTGATAATCGGTGCGAATCCATGTATGACTAAACCGCTGCTCGTTTTCCATCCAATTGTAATAATCGGCCAGAATGTCAGTCGGTGGATTCGGCGTTTCGCGGCCTGTCCCCAGTGTCTCTAAAATGATGGCGACCCCACCCGGACGCAAAACCCGCTTCATCTCAGCTACTGCTTGGCTAATTTCCTCGCGCCATCTGTCCTGATACCAGACCGTCGCATGTCCAAAGCTCCACCCGGCAATGGTGATGTCGGCGCTGGCAGATTTGATCGGAATCTGGCGGTTATCGGCCACAGCCAAGCGTAGATGGGGATAGTGTGGGGTTAGTTTGTTATCGGCGACGGCCAACATATGCTCGGAAATATCGGTTGCCAGAATGGATTTGACGTAGGGGGCGACAATGCCCGTCACGCGACCCGTACCCGCGCCAAATTCGACTACTTCGGCATTTTGCAATGGATGGATGGTTCGCAGTGCGGCCAGAATATTCTCTTGATAGTCCTCGCGCATGACCAGCAAATCATATTTTTCGGCATGTTTTTGGTAAATTTCATCTTGGGCGGGCATGATGCGCCTCCAAAGTGCTCGAAATATCGAATGAACCCGTTAAGGCTCATTATAGTCAATTTGAAAGATGCGATTGTTAAAATATTAGTCGGGTGCTTAATCGCACGCGAGTTGGACTGAAAAAAATACCCCCTCACCATATGATTGGCAAGGGGGGAAACTAGGGGCTTATTGATTAAGCAGAGCGCTCCTCTACTCGGTTTCGCCTTCCTCAACCGTGAACAGCGTGCCGTTGGATGTGCCAAAAACTTCTGGGAAGTAGAAGGCATAGGCGTGCGACGGGATGGTTTGAAATTCACCCGCAACACTGGCCCGAATTTGATAGGTATAGGTATAGGTACCATCCGGCAGATAATCGGCATAGAGATTGGTCTGTTCGTCGCGCAGTTCGGTGCGGTCAAACCACCACCAACCCCAATACCAGAAAGGATCATAGTCATCCCACACGATCTGCAAATCCGGCCCTTCGGAACGCTGGCTGGTCGTTAGCAGTGAGGTATCCACCCCTTCTGTTCCAGCGGGAATCGGGTCTTCCAACACGAAGTAGTAGATGTCCTCTGACAAGGTAATGGTCAGGCGGACGGTAATGATGTCGCCGACTTTGGCACTGGTAATCGGGGTTTCCGGATCGCCCTCTAGGAAATATTGGCGGGTGACGGTAATCCCCTTGCTGACGGGTTCAACCGCATCCACAGGCAGACGGATATTGAGATGCGCCGTGTAATACAACATGCCCTCGCCCTCGCCGCGTCCGATCACCAGACGGTTGAGTTCATCTTGCAGCAGCTCACTAACGGCAATCCGCAAAACCTGACCATCGCGCACGGTCTCCGGCGTGACGGTGGTATCGGCGATATTTTCGGCGTTCAGATCGGCGATGTATTCATAGCTGCCCTGCAATTCGCCGGTATGCACCATCCATTTGGTCAAACCGATGATGGCCCACACGGTTTCTTGGGTAGATTGCCAATGGTCGCCTTCACGCGCCACCATCAACCAACGTACTACATTCGGCAGAAGCTCATTATTGGGACGGGCTTGCACAAGCGCCGCCAAAACTACGGCGGTGGTGCGGGTATTGCTGCCCCAGTTCCACCAATCGTCATTTTCTTCTTCCCAATGTGCCCCGGTTGCCGAGAGGAAAGCGGCATTGGTTAGGTCGCTCACCAAATCGGCGATTTCAGGAGCATTCGGGTTCAACTGTTGATAGACCATCAGCAGGTAGGCTCGTGCCATATACGACAACCGCAACCGCTGGTCATAAAGCGAAGTCAATTGACTCAGGTCGGCCTGACCATCACGGGCAAAGACATAGGCATAAAACGCCTGCCGGTTCAACTGCCATGTGTCGCTGTTGATCGTGACGGCTTGGACATCGCTCTGCACAAAATTTAAGGCACGACTCAGCATATTGGCGTCATAAGTTAGCCCTGCCTCGCGTGCTTCGATGAGCGCGAGCGCAGCATAGGCCGTCACCAATGGATTACTTTCCATGCCGCCAAACCAGCCCCAACCACCATCAGGATTTTGTTGGGTCGTGAGTTTATCAAGTGCTTGTTCGAGTGCCACAAACAGATTAGCTTCTAATTCCGGGTCTTGAATCCCCAAATCTTTGAGTGCGGCATAGGTGACGATATTCGGCAAGAAGCGGCTAACCGTTTGTTCGATGCACTGGTGTGGATAGTTCTGAAGGTAGTCGAACGAATCCGTCAGGGTTGCCGCCAACGAGGGATCGAGATGGATGGTGAGTTCACCCCGACTGGTATCAATGCGTGTCGGCAAACTGATACCCTCGGTACGTGAACCGGCGTCCATTAGCAGACCCGCCGTACCAACCGTATCCGGCGCGGTATAGCGATAGACCGGAATAGTACCATCCGGGCCAGTCGCAAGCGTCGGTTTCACCGCGTCGGAATAATCCGCCCCGATGACCCCAAATGTTAGGTCAATGAACGGCACATCTTCGGCAACGACATTCCATTCAATTCTTGCGCGGGCGGCGGGTTCGATGGTTACAGTCTGGGTGGATTCGCCTTCAAGCGTGACACCGCTGGATTCGAGGATGACCTGTACAGTTTGGGCTTCAGTCGTATTGTTATTGACCACCGCCGCCAACTGAACTTTATCCCCGACCACAAAGAAGCGCGGTGCGACAGGGCGAATCAGCAAGGGCAGGGTCGTGACAATCTCAGTTGTGGTCTGACCCACGTCTGTATCCAACGTGACGGCCCGTGCATCCAACTTCCACGTCGTCAGGTTGTCGGGCAGGTCAATCGAGACCGACGCCTTGCCGTTTTCATCGGTGACAACATGCGGTGCCCACAAGGGCGTTTGTTCAAAGTTCTCGCGGACGTTGACGCTGGTCAAACCACCACCGCCACCGCCACCACCGCCGCCACCCATGCCATCGGCTGCGGAGGGTGCAAGCACGCCGCTTTCTTCCGCTTCACGGGCGCGTTCGATGTTCTTATCGGTCAGTTCGTCAAGCAGGGAGGTCAGGGAATAGTAGCTGTAGACATAGTTGCCCTGATAGCCATAGAAGGTGTCTTCCATCAGACCGCTGTTGGGAGGCAGCAGGGATAAGATGGCTTTGTCGGTCAAGCCGATGCCAACCTCCGCTGCAACCGGATTGCCAGCCGCGTCAGTGGTCGAGACGTCAAAAGTGACCGTATCGCCGGGTTGGGTGAGTTCGGCAGAAGGCGTGACGGTGACATTTAACCGCTGCTGGACAGGTTCAACACTGAGATAGACGCTGCCGATACGAATGGTCGGATTGGTATTTTCGGCGTCAATGCCTTTAACGACAGTCGCTGTAACTGTTACACCGGAGACAAACTCCTCGGCGATGGGAAGCTCGTAGACCAGTGTTGCCCCTTCGGATTTCACCACTTCATAACTGAGAACGCCTTCACGTTCAATCGTAACTAGAACAGTGGATTCACCAGATAGAGAGTGGGGGATCAAGATTTGGGCCGTATCACCGGGTTTATAGGATTCTTTGTCCGCCATCAAACTGATGTACTGTGAAGGCTGCCCCCAATAGATCGGGCCGCTGCCAACCACATAAAACCGGCGGGTACTGCTGTTGGTACGTTCGCGCTCATCCATACCCGTCACTTTTAAGCGGAAAATACCGCCGTTGGGTGGGGTAAAGGTATAGCTGACCGTGCCATCCGCCCCAGTGGTGACGCTGCCTGTCTCTACCGGGATTTCTTCCTGCTGCCAATAGTACACGCCGAACTGTGTCGAATCGGGCACTTGTACCCAGCGTTGTTCGATCACTTCAATATCCAAGCGTTTATCGGCAATCGGTTCACTATCGGGAGTAACGGCGATCAGATCAATCGTAATCGGCTCTTTCTCATAGCCAAAATATTGATTGGTTGCCGTACCGACATAGATATTGGCAGGGTGAGCCAGAACCGTCGTGCGACTGCTGATGGCCTGATTACTCTCATCCGTCACCGTCGCCTCAACCGTGATATTGAGTGGGGCACCTGCATCGGTTCGTGTGGAATCGGTCTGGATGACAAATTCGCCATTGCCGTCCGTCACGCCTGTGCCCTCACCAATATATTGATAGTAGTAGTATTCCCATTCATCGTTATAGAACGAGTAGCGTCCCGGCCCGGTATAGTTGAAATAGGCCAGATCGCCATAGGCATACCAACTAACCTGAGCATTGCTGACCGCACCGCCAAAATAGTAGCTGGACTTGGCAATCGCGCTCAAGGGATCGCCTTGAAAGATTTCGTCTTGTTGGGCAGTGACGCTGACTTCATATTCAGGCACGCGGAATTCGGCCACTGTGAAGTAGACGCTGCCATAATAAATGAGATTGCCATTTTCGTCGGGGGTATCTGGCATGACGTTGATATAGCCGTCACCGAGTTGGGCATCTTCGGGGATTTGGATTTCGCCGCTAAACGTTCCATATTCCGAGACTTCAACTTTACCGTCAAAGATATACACCCCGTCATAGCCAATTTCGGCCTGTACCGTCACGGAGCGCACATTGGGCACGCTGTAGGTCATATCGTCTTTGTTGCGAATGACCCCCCGGAAATAGAGCGTTTCACCGGGGCGATAAATTGGGCGGTCAGTATAGACATAACCTGAACGGGTTGGGGGTTCGCCTCCATTCCAGCCATACCATACGCCATATGCACCCGCTCCTTCTGCAACCACACTGATGAACTCGTCATTAAGGGAAGCAGCTATCGGAGCGCGAAAAACCCCATCAGAATCCGTTTGACCTCGTCCAATTTGCTCACCAAGATAATAGACCGAGACCGTAGTATCGGCGACAGGAGCACCCGTTTGCATATCCGTGACCCAGATAAAACCTTCCTCTGGGCCGCGCTTGAAGGTTACGCCCGCATTGACGACTGCCAATACCTGATCGTAGGTAGAGGGGTAGCTGCTACTTTCGTCAGTGATGGTGAGCCAATAGAGACCGGGGGCTAATTGACCGCCTTGCTCGGAAGCCAGATAGACTTCACGGGCAATGCCCTGAAAACCATTGGAGTCGAACGTTTGTGTCCATGAGCGCAGCAGATTGTCGCTCGATTCCCAAGCAGGACGTGTATCGCTGTAATATTCGACGGCGGATTCTAACAGGTTGATGTCGAGACGATAGAGATTAAACGACACACTCGGTTTGCCGCTGACCGACATCGCAATAGTGGTATTTTCTCGATACGCCCCCGTTACAATCACATCATTGTAGCTGGTGATGGGGGTGGCCCAGACCGGAATATCGGTGGTGCGATAGGTAAAGGTGAAGTCATTAGCAATCGGGTTGCCGTAGACATCCTCCGCCCCCGCCAAAAGGGTAATGGTGTACTGGGTTAGCGGTTTGGAGGCGAAATTAATCGAAAGGGTTTGGTTGCCGCGTACTTCAGGCGTCCAAGTCTCAGGTTCGGGGTCAATCTGAATCTTGCCCTCAAGCGTTTCAGTGTTCATGGGCGAGACAAAGTAAATCGTCGCTCCATAGCCGGGGGAGACACCCAAATCACCATTTTCGGGATAGGTCGAATCTATACCGGGATAGGGCACGGTATAGAAGATATACCCTTCAGCATTTCCAAAGGCCGTCGAAAGATCAAGCATGGCCTCACCAGACGCGCTCATCGCCGTCGGTTTAATGATGACTTGATAGGCACTGGCAATGTTCAGGTTTTCGGCGGGCGTGAAGGTCAACTGGGTGGCGTCCTCATTCCACGTAATCGAACCCGCGATAGGAGGATTCGAGGTAAAGGCTTGAATCACCGAGAAAGCCGCTTCGGTAGAGGGTTTATCCATCGGTTGGCTAAACGTCACCACAATCGGCGATTCCAGTCGGACTGTTTCTTGATTCACCGACGGCGACAAACTCAAAATTTGTGGCGGCAGGGTGCTGAATGACCACGAAAAATCCTCCGCCAAGACCGCGCCATCTACGCTAGTTAAACCACTGGCAACCGTGACGGTATAGGTGGTGCCACCTTGCAAGGGGACGGATGGTGTAAATTGATAAATGGCGGTGTTGAGCCATTCACCTTTGCCGTCAATCGCGGGGGTGATGGTGATCGGGACGGGCAAATCACCCATTTCGCTCGTTGTCACCAATGGCACAACTGGGCGATTGAAGGTGACGAGGATAGTGGAATCGGCAGAAATACCCGTTGAGCCATCTTCGGGAATGACCGTCGAAACTTCGAGTGGGCCAACCGTCTTGATGTTAAAACTGTAGGGGTCGGTGAAGGGAGTTCCGCCAGTAGTTGTCGCCCCCGTACCTATCGTAACGGCATATTCCATCCCAGTAGGCCATGATGCCGACGGGATAAAGGCGACGGTACGCGGGTCGGCCCATGTGAGACTGCCTTCAATGGCAGGGTCAAAGGTCAGGGCGGATACCACACTGGCCTGATCCATCGCTTGGTCAAAGGTGATGGTTAGGGGATTATTGGCTGCCATTTCGACGCCGGGCAGAGGCCAAACATCAATGACCTGCGGGGGGATGTCCGTTCCTCCGCCGTCTTGCGAATGAACAGGAGTCGGATTGACGCCTGTCAACGCGCTGGTGATAAGGCTGACCACCAGCAGGGCAAATAACAAGGCTTTGCGTGTCAAATCGATTTCTCCTCACTAACTTAGAATAAGCGTAATGCTCCATTGCTAGGATATTGGATTTAAGCAAAGGAACCGGAAATATCCCCTGCAACTAAAACGCTGGTTTGTGGTGTCGTGTTCCCATGTATTGACATTATTGTTCACCTGTAGGGTTATCGTCGGGAGGGGCAGGCCAATCTAAATGCAGCAGTAAAGACCCTGTATCGAAAAATGGTGTTTCATCAATGCCTACCTCGTCTTGAAGGTCTATACTGCCAAGAGGAAGTGAGATTGTTTTTCCATTTGGCGACCAACCCAGTGAACTTACTCTCAACCCACTCAAATTAAGACTTGAGAAACGAAACAAAGTTTGGGTATCTAAGGTTCTCAAATCTGTCATGTAGATGACCGCATCGTTTATCTGATTGATGGAATTTATATCCCCCGTGTATGGAATGCCACCCGTAAATTCGTACACTCCCCAAGTAAGCCAATGTTTCCAGAGGCTTGAGCCAAAAACAGCCCCACTATTGGGAGCATTCTCAAGGGTATCAAGTAAAGTAACACATCGGGTGGAACATATCTCAAATTCAGACGCGGAAAGCATATTGGAATTGCCAAAAGCTCTTAGATTAACCCGAGCCACCGGAAGATTTGTTTCTGGACTCCAAAGATAATTTCCATATCCGACCAATTGATCCAGATCATTCAGATCAATTTCATCCGGAAGAGTAAAAGGTATAGATACTTGCGTTCTGATATCAAATATTTGGAGTTGGTCTTCTTCAAATATGGCAAGATGGTACTCATCAAAGGGAGACCACTGTAGCTCCGCATATTTACTCATAGATGGAACACAGATACGTATAATTTCCTCAGTATCGGTGCTGAACAGTACAAGGTTGCCCTCAAATTCATTCTCAAGGCATGGGCCTTGGTCATCAATAAAAGCCAAGTATGAGCTTTCTGATGACCATCCTGCGATTGACCATCCGGGTTGTGCTGAACTAAAGACATATCTAGGGTTTACAGTATCAATAATGTCTTTCACGAAACCGAACTTGAAATAATAATGCAAGTCGTTGGAGAAAAAATCTACGTCGTCGAAGGGAAATAGCTCGGTTGAGGCCACTACGGGAAAATCTGATGGCGACTGCGCTTTGGAGTTGTAATTGGGAAGCAATGCAGCAAGCAACGTTATTAAAAAGCAGGCAGTAATTTTGTATTTAAGGAAGCGCATGTTGGATCGTCTCCTTGAGGGCAGATTTTGGAAAACTAGCCCCCCGTCTACTCATCAGTGTAGCACAGAGGGCATTCGGCGATTTATTCCTGCTTTAAGGCGATCACAGGCGAGAGTCGGGCTGCACGTAGCGAAGGGAACAACCCCGCCCCCAAGCCAACCAATGTCGCCAACACAATCGCAAACAGCCATAGGTCAGTCGGGATGATGATGAGATTGCCGCCTATCTGGGAGGTATTAAATGGCAGAAAATTGGTGACACTATCCTCACCTGTTGGTGCATTAGCAACTGCCTGATTAATCACCCGCCGTAAAATGAACGACAGGATGACGCCGACTACCCCGCCTGCCAATCCTACCAAGCCGGATTCGATGAGAAAGACGGTCAGCACGTCGCGGTCAGTCGCGCCAATCGCTTTCATCAGGCCGATTTCTTTGGTGCGTTCAAGGATCGCCATTGTCATCGTGTTGGCGACCCCAAAAGCCGCCACCAACAGGGCAACCCCACCCACACCGCCGAGAATCAGGCGCATAGTGCGAAAGAAGTTGTTCATCTGCCCCAAAAATTCACCCATGCTGTAGGCATTGAGGCCCAAATCTTTGATGGCGTTAGTCACATCAATCGTGGTTTCGCGGCTGTCGGCCCGGACGAGCACCTGACCAAACGTAAAGGTCTCAGGGTCGGTTTCTTGACCGGAGGCCCATTCGTTATAGCCGATAATATCATTCACATTCATGAAGATGGTGTAGTCAAAGCTCGTGCCTGCCGCAAACGTGCCGGACACTTTGATGTCCTTTTTCAGTTCCGTGCCGTTGTTCCAATTGGTGACGCGGAATTTGAGCGGGGTGTTATAGACATCTACTTGGACGGGTTCATAAAATTCGCTGGTGGGGTCAAAAAAATTCTCGCCGATATACGGGCCGACGATCATCTCCCCCGGTTGTAAAGACAGTGTGCCTTGCTCCAATGTGATGCCAAGATACGGCAGCAGGCGTGGGTCTAGCCCGACGATATTCGCCCCCGCGATGTAATCACCGGACATTAAATCACCACCGACCTGCAAATTGACCATTGGGATAACTGCCGCCACGCCGGGGATACGCCACAATTTCTGAACGGTTTCGAGATTCAGTTGGGGCATATCTTCGGGTGACTGCCCCGGTGGAATTTCCCAACTGGGATAGACCTGAATCTCGGTGACGGCACTGCTGTTCCCAATGCCTGCCTCAGCCGAACGTTGCAAGCCAAAGGTCAGCGCGACCAGCAAGATGACCGCGCTTGTCCCGACGACTACACCACCCGCCGTCATCACCAACCGCGCCCGTGCCCGAAAGAGATTGCCAATCGCCAGACCTGCCAGTTCGGAAAACATGGCGCTTAACTCCCTAGACCGAGGAAACCCAAGATAACATCCCCCAAAGAGGCATCCTCTTCTTCCTGCTCTGGCGTGGGGGTGGGATCCATTGGGAAACCGCCGTTATCCTCCGGCATAGGCGGTGGTGTCACGGCTTCGGTCTCATAGGTCTGCACGATGCTTACTTCTTGGTTAAGGTCGTTCAGATAGTAGATGGTCACGGTGATTTTGACATGGCCTTCGCTGCTAGGGGCAAACGCCGACCCAAAGGTGGTTTCTTCATCACCTTTGACTGGCCCGATAAAAACCTCCGCCACGTCCATCACATCGGCGTTTTCCGCCTCGAACGTGACATTCGTGAAATTGACCACCTTAGTGCCAAGATTTTTGATGGTCAAACCAATCGGCAGCGGTTCGCCCACATTGACCTGTTCGGGTACAGGGCTTTGCAAGGTGATATTCAAATTTGGCGGAGCAACTACCACCACAATCGCCCGCAAATTATCTTGGGCAGTCGTACCATCGGGTTTCTTGTAGCGCACGGTGACAGGCAGGCTGTAGACGCCACTTGTCGTCGTGCCGTTGACGATGAAGTCCTGCGAGATGGCCTTCCCCTCACCATTGGCTTCAATTGTGCCGATATATTGTGTGCCGCCTGAACCGACTGGGGCAAAGGTCGTGCTGGGGGTGGTCGTCGTGCCACCTCCACTTGTGGGTGTGCCGCCACCCGAATCACCACTGGATTCGACTGTCCCAAAGACGACTACCAGTTCTGTCGCGTCGCCACTGCCGACATTTTTTAAATCGAGATTGAGGGTGAACTGTTCACCCGGTTCCAGAATATCCTTGCCATAGTCATACGATTCCAACAGCATCAGGGGCATGGTGGCGACCACAGGCCGCACCTCAACCGTCATGCTGCCAGCGGCTTGTTGGGCCTCACCATCTTGAAGATAGCTAATGGTGAACGGCTGGGATTGTGGGCCGGATTTAGCGTCAGGGCGCACAATCAAGGACAGTTCGAGTTCAACCGATTCGCCCGCGTCAAGATCACCGATGGGGAAGCTGTCGCCATTTGGCCCGGCCAGCAATACATTTTCGCTGCCCGATACCCGCAGCAGCACCTGTAGGGCCTTTTTGTTGCCAGAATTGGTGATATGCACAGCCATCGTAACAGGCTTACCCGGTTCAACCGGATTTGGCTCGACATTGTAGCTGGACATCACGACCTGTGACGATTCTCCAGCCTCTTCGACATTAACACTCAAACTGGCTTTACTGGTGTAATTCTCGCCGCTGAAATCCCGGTAGGCCATCGTAACGGGAATGCTGATTGGGCCAGCAGGGGTATCCATCGCCGCAACCGCCATCAAGGTGACATTCACCCGTCCACCAACTGGAATATCTGGTAAGGTCGCCGTCGCCTGACCATTTGCGGGGACAAACTTACCGCCCGAATCTACTGCTACCGAGACCCCCTGTGCGGCGCGATTGCCCTGATTGACCACTTCAAAATTGAGTGTTACCGTGCCACCCGGAGCGATGGTCGCCGGACTGACCGAGAAATTACGCGCCAAAAGCGAAGGTTGACCCGGAATGGGGGTGGCGGGCTGCGGCGTTGCGGATGGTTCAAGGGTAGGCGTTGGTGGCGCAGGGGTATTGGTTGGCGCGGCGGTTGGTGGGACTGGAAGCACGGTAAGCCCGTTCGGGGCATATTGTGTCCCACCCAATGGGTCGCTGACCTCCACATTATAGACCCCCGGCAGCAGGGTAGTGGGCAATGGTGCCGTTAACGCGCCGCTGTTGATAAAAGTTGTGGTGAGCAAGCCAACCCCTACCAGACGGATGACGGTGGTATTGGTGAAATTACCCCCGATAACCGAGAGTGTGCCGCCTTGACCCGCCATGACTTGGGAAGGCTCGGCGCGTGTCACAAAGATCGGTTGGGGCGGCGTATTGGTTGGCGTTGCTGTCGGCGCGACTTGGATTGTTATGGGGGTAGGCCATGTCACGATACCCCCAACCGGGTCCGAAATTTGAATGACATATTGACCGGGGTTGATATTGCCGGGGAATGAGACCACCAGCGACCCATTATCAATCAGTTGGGTCGGCAGTGCTCCATAACCCATCAACTGCACTGAGGTGGACGCGCTGAAACCTGACCCAAAAATGGACATATAGGCAGGCTGCGAACCACCTACGGTAATTTGGGATGGTTCGGCGCGGTTGACGACCATCGCAGGGGTGGCCGAGGCTTGTACCCCATCTTGGGCCGCTACACTATCAGAATTTGAGACACCCACCCCAATCACAATCAGCAGGGACAGAATGAGTAGCGCCGCTATCAGTTGGATTTTTAGCGATTTAACGAATGACATGGAGGTCTTCTATCTCCTGCTGGGCGGCGGGAATATCCTCGACAATGCGCCCATCTTTTAGATGCAATAGACGATCTGCGTAACTGGCGACCCCAGCATCATGGGTTACCAACACAACCGTTTTACCCTGTCGTGTTGCCAGCCAGCGCAGTAGGTTCATCACGGTTTGGCCGGTCTTGCTATCGAGCGCCCCAGTGGGTTCATCGCCCATGATAATCGGCGGGTTATTAAACAAAGCCCGCGCAATCGCCACCCGCTGTTGTTGACCGCCGGAAAGCTGGGAGGGTTTGTGCTCAAGTCGTTCCCCCATGCCAAGCGTATTGAGCAGTTGACGTGCCCGTTTTTCGCGCACCTCACGTGGTATACCTGCGAACACCCCCGGCAGCGCCACATTTTCCAGCGCGGTCAGGGTTGGCACGAGATGAAACTGCTGGAAGATGAACCCGATGCTTTCCCGCCGAAAACGGGCCAATTCATCAGCATTCATGCTGTGCAAGTATTTATTTCCGACACTGACCTCGCCGCCAGTAGGTCGGTCTAGGCCACCCATCACATACAGCAGGGTGCTTTTGCCAGAGCCACTTGGCCCCATAATGGCGATAAACTGCCCTTTCGGAATTTCAACATCTACTCCATCCAATGCCCGAACCACCTGCCCACCCAGCTTAAAGTGCTTGCGCAGACCGTAACCACTGATATAGGGGGCTGACCCATTGCGATGATTGCCGTTATGATTTGCCATCGGATAGCCTAGCCTTTCATCGGCGCACGCGGCGGCTGTTCGGATGGTGTTTCGGGTACGGATTCATCCCCACCTCCATCTAAGGATGGGTCACTGGGTTGGAGGCTTGGATCAAAGGGTATCTCACCCGGCACTATCTCAGTTTGAGTCTCATCTTTGGGCGCTTCGACCCAGCCCGCTACCACTGGCCCAACCACCAATACACCCGCCCAAATTAGGACGACCAATGTAGCCGACCATGTGCGCCCTTTGAGGCCGTAGCGTGCGCCAAGATAGAGCAGACTCAAACTCCACAACCAAAATAATGTCAGACGGGTAGACAGGGAATAGGCTACATTTTTCTGAAACTCGGAGAGGTCGGCATACCCTTTCCATTGGTCAATCAGCCCGGATAACCCTTCTTCGCCGACTTTGCCACCCGCGTAATAGTACGCCAGTTGCAGGGCTGCCATCAACGCGAGAGGCAGGCTGGAATAAATCGCTATTTGCCAGTTGTGACCCATTTTCGGTTTGCGACCCCGGAGCAGCGACACCTCAATCAGCAAAATCGAGATGATGATCCATTGCAGCACAATCTCCCCCGCCGCTTCGAGGGCAATTGACCACTTGGCGGTAATTTCCTCTGGTGTGGCTTCGGTTTCGGTAGTTTCAGTGGGTGTTCCACCAACATCCGACGGTATACCGCCAAAATCAATACCGCCTCCGCCCCCTTTGCCCCCGCCGGCATCAAGCGGTATCTCGCCATCAATGGGGGTTCCGGTATCGGTAGCCGTTGTTCCGGAGGTTTTGAGCGTGTCATATCGCACAGCACTAAAGCCGATCAGTGCCATAATCAACAAGCCGATCCATACCCATTGGCGTGAGGTGTGGCTGGCGGGTAGGGTGCGATAAAAATTGGCGGGCTGCATCAGGGCTGTGCCAATTTGATTGACCAGCGAACGGCGGGTGACCTGCTCGGTTAGCTGCAATTCACGCGGTTCAGCGGTCTGGATTTGCCGACGAGGAATTTTGGGTTGTTCGTCGAGTTCGGTGATGGGTTGCTGGGTTTTGGTTGAAGCCATAACCACTTCCTATGGATTGGCTAAATGATGAATGAGAGCATGTCCTGTTATGGCATGTATAACCGTATCACCCGTCTGTTACAATGGGGTGTCAGCCGTGAAACAATTTTGAAACATGCCATGCCGGATTTGAAACACGGAAATTGCTGATAAATAAAGCTGATTCCCGCCCTATGGTAATTCTACTATGACTCTACGTTTATGTTTGTCTTAGGTTTGGGAGATTAGCGTGTGTCTGCTCGGCGGGGTATAGGCGAGTTGCTGACGACTAGCTGACTGGATTAGAAAAGTGGCTCAATGGAGAGGATATGCTTGCCAGCAGGCAAGTAGAAAACTTTGTAAGGTTGCAGATCACGTAAAGCATGATATTGGGGAATGGTGATGTTGAATTTTACGCCGTCACTTCCCTGAATTTCCAGAAAACAACGGGCCGAACCATGTGTTTCAGGATTACGCCATCTCCAATGAAAAAGACTATAGTGCTTGAATTTATTGAAATACAGCACGCTGTATCCCTCGACTATCTTGATCTGCGTCCGATTCAAATTGGTTATGGTTCTGCGTCGCAAGACAAAACCCTCAAACGTCAAAGGTATGTTTACTATAAGACACGAAATCATAACGGCAAAAGGCAGCTTGGAGATTAGAGTGGCTAATACAAGAATGCCAAATAGTGCCCAACCTGCTCTTGCAAGCCAAGCATAATCGCTGGCACGGGTTAGCGCCTTTGCCTTCTGCTGTTCAGTAATCCAACTATTGTGATTAGCCTGCAAATCCTCATCAGTGAAATCAAAGGCCTTCTGCAAATCTGGCATGTCGGGGTGTAGGGAGCTGGTCATAGGCGTGTCCTAAAAACATGAATTCTGTCATTCACCATATCTGCAATTCAACGACATTGAGCCTTTCAAAACCACCTTGATTGGGATTATATTCATGAATACTGCATCGTAGCAACCGAATGGGGATTTCTTGCACACGAAAGAGAGACATCTTCCATGCTTGATACGATACGGTTACAGGTGTTTTTGTATGCTGCCGAGTCCCTCAATTTTTCCGAAGCCGCTCGTCAGTTAAACCTCACTCAACCGACAGTGAGCCATCATATCAAATTGTTGGAGCAGGACGTGGGTGTTGCCTTGTTTGAGCGTTCAGGGTCAACCCTTAGGCTGACCGAAGCAGGACGCTTGCTGCTACCACGAGCGCGGAAATTACTCCATGAGATGAGCAGCACGGAGCATCTGATGTCATCGTTGGACAGCGAGATTGCGGGAGAACTTCGTATTGCGTGTAGCACGACCACCGGAAAATATATCTTGCCCCAGTTTGCAGCCCGTTTCCACCAACGCCATCCAGCAGTCAATACGGTCATTCTATCATGTACCGCAGAACATGTAGTGCCTCACCTGCTCCTCAAGGAAGCAGATGTTGGAGTTGTCAACTATGATGCTTGTGGGGGTGATTATGAATGCCAGCCATTTTTTACTGACCATATTATTCTGATTGTTCCGGCGAATCATCCATTTGTAGGGCGTGATTACCTTGATGCTTCCGAATTACTGACGACTCCACACATCATCCGTGAATCCGCATCAGGAACTCGCCGCGTTTTGCTGGCCGAGCTTGGCAAGCATGAGATTGCTTTGGAGGATATGAATATTTTTTTGGAGCTTGGTAATGCAGAAGCAATTGTCAAAACGGTTGAGGCGGGTTTTGGTGTTTCCTTTGTCTCCCATCTTGCCGCAAATTGGGCGCTACGGCTTGGGACGGTGGTTGAAGTTCCAGTGGCGGGGTTTGATCTGCGCCGCAAAAACTATATGATTCGCCGTCGGATGGGCGCGAGTCACCGCCGGATAGATGCATTTTGGGGATTTATCCACCATCCAGATAATGCCGATCTATTGCAATTGGCAGAAGGATAAACACCCAATACATAATTGCCGTCGCTACGTTTTAGAGTGGTGAAGCGATTGGGTATGCTGTAGAGCCTGCGCTTTTTTCTGCGCTTGCTCATCTTCGCGTTTGCAGCAGCCAAAATAGGCCAGCACTGGTAGTACAATCCCAATAAATAGGTGGATTAGCCAAAATAATAGAACTTCCTCGTTCATGTCCGTTCTTCTCCAAGTTGCCTATCCATTTTATTTCACTATAGGACATGGAAGAGGAATTACTGAGTGGCACATGTCGCTGCCATTATTCAAATTTTCTATCGGTCTAGCCAGAGAATCTCTATGTTTTTCGAATTAATATAATCAAAAGCGACATCGGTTGCCTTTGATTGCCGTAGATAGCATATTTAACCAATGCCGGATAGTTACCGTTGACAGCCGATAGCCCCTCTGGTAAATTATGCGCCGCAAAACAGAATATCAATAAATCAAAAAACACTCTTATCCAGAGCGACGGAGGGACCGGCCCGATGATGTCGCGGCAACCCGTCAGTGGGTCGTTAGGCCACAGCCACTGCCGAAGGTGCCAATTCCGGTAGATTTTTCTGGAAGATGAGAGCGACGTGTCAAAATCCGCTTGGGCCTTTCTGATAAGCGGGAACATGATCTAGCACCCACGCGCCCTCTGAGTCCATGCCCTTCGGAGGGCGTTTCATTTACCCATCTTTTTCAATATGTGGAAAGGGTTTCGATGAGTAGTAACAACACCTTTATGACCTCACCGCGTTTCTTTTACTCTTCGGAGTCGGTGACAGAAGGCCATCCTGACAAAATTTGTGATCAAATT
The DNA here is from genome assembly GCA_024434115.1 of Chloroflexota bacterium. Lineage (GTDB taxonomy): Bacteria > Chloroflexota > Anaerolineae > Aggregatilineales > J027 > CFX10. The sequence goes on along the minus strand of QMIT01000003.1, from coordinate 377,483 downwards.
TCTGATGCCGTTTTGGATGCCATCATTAAAGATGACCCAAATGCACGTGTGGCGTGCGAAACTTCCGTCACTACTGGTTTAGTCTTGGTGTTTGGTGAAATCACCACCAGCACCTATGTGGACATTCAATCATTGGTGCGTGATGTAGTACGTGACATCGGCTATACACGCGGCAAGTTCGGTTTCGATGCCGATACCTGCGGTGTGATTGTTTCCATTAAAGAGCAGTCGGGTGACATCGCGCAGGGCGTAGACAAAGCCCTCGAAGCCCGTGAAGGCAAGATGTCCGATGCCGAAATTGAAGCGATTGGCGCGGGCGATCAGGGCATGATGATTGGCTTCGCCTGCAATGAAACCCCTGAATTGATGCCGCTGACAATTTCATTGGCCCATCAATTGTGCCGCCGTCTGTCGGTGGTGCGCCGCGATGGGACTGTGCCCTATCTGCGTCCCGATGGCAAGAGTCAGGTCACGGTTGAATATGAATATGGCAAACCCAAGCGGGTAGATACCGTATTGATTTCGACCCAGCACGCCCCCGAAATTGACAACGATCAGATTCACAAAGACGTGATCGAGCATGTCATCAAGCCTGTGATTCCTGCCAACCTATTTGATGCTGATACCAAGATTTTTATCAACCCCACTGGTCGGTTTGTGGTTGGTGGCCCGCTGGGTGATGCAGGCCTGACCGGGCGCAAGATTATCGTGGATACCTATGGCGGGGTGGCGCGTCATGGCGGTGGTGCGTTCTCTGGCAAAGACCCGACAAAAGTTGACCGTTCTGCCGCGTACATGGCTCGCTATATCGCCAAGAACGTGGTGGCGGCTGGGCTGGCGGATCGTTTTGAATTGCAGGTGTCGTATGCAATTGGTGTGGCCCGCCCACTGTCTATCGCCATCGAAACCTTCGGCACCAACAATGTGCCGAATGAAGTGATTGAAAACCTCATTCACAAACATTTCGATATGCGTCCGGCGGCCATTATTCGTGACCTAAATCTGCGCCGTGCTCAATATCGTAAGACGGCGGCCTATGGTCACTTTGGCCGTAACGACCTTGATGTGTCATGGGAAAAGACCGACAAAGCCGCGATTCTTCGCAAAGAAGCTGGTCTCTAAAAGCAAACCCCTAACCTTATGATTTTGATGAGAAGGATGGGCCTATAAAAACCCATCCTTTTTTCATTTCGTAGTATTTCGCAGAGTACCCTACTTGACATTGGCTATTAGCTGTTATACACTTCGTTTAATTGCATAATTGCGCAATCGTCAAATAGAACAAAGAAAGGGGAACGCGGATGACACTTACAAAAACAAAGGCTGATGTTCAACTAGAGCCATCATTCTACTCCTCGAAATCTGTCGCTCCGACCCATATCTTGGTAGTAGATTCCCCCAATGGCCCTGCCGATGTCCTCAGTGAAACACTTGCCCTACTCCAACGCGATTTGACCTTTACCAACATCCCCGACCAAAGCACCGTTCTCAATCACCTCGGCACTCAAAAATATGACTTAATTTTAATTGGCTTGGATACACATCAACGGGACCGCCTCTTTTTGGTTCGATATATTCGCATTGCCGCCCCCTTGACCCCAATTGCGGTGGTTACACGCCAAACAGAACAATGCAGCCTTGAAAACAAAGAAAAAGTTAAACGATTTGGGGCACAGGAACTCATTAGCCTGCCCCGTGATACAGTGGAACTACGCGGATTGATGACAAAGTTAAATTCTCTGAGTGTCTTTTAAAAAGAGTTAGATATAGAATATTGGGAACGTCTGTAACACTATAGGAACTCGCGTATCCACGATAAGGGAAGTATTGTATGCCGCCGCTGCACGGGATTGAAGTCACGGATGAAATTACCTCGATGATCCGCTTTCGGACATCAGTAGTCTATGAAATGCTGATTAGTTTGGCAACGCTGTTGGATGGGCGGCGACATATCGCATGGGCCAATCATGCCCGCGAAACACTCTCGGCTGACTTTTGGGATGATCTACGGGCCATTGTTGAACCCTTTCATCAAGGGCGTGATCTTTTGGAGTTAGCTGTCTATTACCCCAATCACGATGATGTCCCCGGTTTTATTAACTATGTACGTTCGATGGACGAACCAACCTTCATTTTCCATCTGGTGGGGCGGGTGATTCCGCTGGCTGTATTACGCAAGATAGACTTGACGGTTGAAGGATTGACGCATGAATTGGAGCACAGCGAACCAAGCTACTACCAATATTTTTGCGAACACGTCCCGATGGATAAGGTAGTCGAGGATATTCCGGCTTTCCAAAAACATCTGACGGATTTGTGGCAAGCCTATTGGGATAACTATCTCAGTTCACGGGTCGCAACCTTCTACCCCGTCTGGGAAAAAGGGCTGATGGACAAGGAAGAACTGATGGCCCGCAGTGGTGGACGTGCGGTGTTGGATCAGCTCTTGGTCAACAAAAAACTGCCCAATCCACTGCCGTCCGATCAGCCCTTCACTGAGATTTTGCTTGTACCTGTCCATCTTATTTCAGGCCATATGACGATGTTTTTTGGGTATGGTAACATCACGATTTTGTTTGATGCGGAGCGTACTACCGCACGCTTGGCTCAAATTGAAGAAGCCAAAGAGGAAACACTTGCGACCTTGAAGGCGCTGGCGGATGCAACCCGCCTGAAAATTTTGCAGTTAATCGCTCGCAGTGACGGCAAAATGAATGGTAAGAAAATTGCAGAGATGCTGAATCTATCGGCCTCGGCGGTGTCACGCCATTTGGCTCAATTGAAAGATGGTGGCCTGATTACTGAGGAATCACTCGATAACCGCATCATTATGTACTGGCTCAAGAAAGATGTGATTGCCAGCCTGCCCGATAAACTGCTGGAATATCTTTACGACTAAGAGGGTACAGGATGGAGAATCAAGTGTTGACCTCCATCCTATTCGGCTTGATTCAAACGCCCCGTGCCGCTGACCCTTTTCTGTTTGCGGATTTGGTCAATTAAACCGTCTATCGTCTGGCCCTCTTTGAACACCCCAAACCCACTCCATACGTCCTGATACCCATCGAGCGTCGTCCGCAGGGCAATTTCATCTTGGTCGAGTAGCTGCTCCATCAACAGTGATAAGATTTTTGCAAAGATGCTGCGTTCATCCTCATCCCAAAATTCACTGATTTTGGTGATGTTGTTGGGACGCTGCCATTCATCGCCGATGATCTGTAAAAGGTCGGTGCGGGTTTCGGCGTTGATGCCATAGATATTTTCAGTAGCGGCCTGACACAAGCTCACCAGTGGTTGAAAATGGCGATGTGGCACTTGGGTGAGGCTGACCGCGCGTGCAGCGGCTTCACCAAATCGTCCAATCGCCGCTAATACCGCCAGATACCCGGACAGCAACTCCATATCGGCCTCTTTGACCGGGCTTTGGATACGGGTTTCCCAACTGCTGGCGGTATGTTCAAAAAACAACTGCTCAATCGTTTCGGCGGCTTGTCTCACCTGTTCATGAATGGTTACTTTGTAGACCGTCTCCACACCGGGTAAGTCATCATCGTGGTGCTGCACCCAATTGGCCGTCGCACATAGGTGCAGGCGATTATCAATAATCACATCTTTGCTATATTGACTGCCAAGCCATTGCACCAAGACCGCCGGAAGCCCATCTGGTGATTTGATTTCACCCAATTTGCTAAGGAGTTGCAGAGAAGGGGCACTGTCCTCATCACTATATTGGCTGGCCGTTCCCCATCCAATTACGGCAATGACACGGCGTGCGGCCAATTCGCGGAATTGATTAATCAACTGCTCATCAAGCCATTGATCGGTCAGGCGTGGTACAACAATCAAGACCCGCCCTTTGGCTTGCTTCAAGGCATTGCGCAGGGCATTCGGAACATCCTGCTGCCGAAGGATTTCTGCAATACCCCCTTCATACAAGCTGCGATTGAGAATTCCGCCCGTCGGATTACGGATTTCACGCAACTCACTTTCTACCAATCGAGCGACCATGCCCGCCCGACTTTGTGTATCAGAAAGTTGGGCACGGTTGGCAGGGGCGAGATCGGCAAAGGCTTGGTAATCGGCATCCTCCAATTGCAGCAAATCCTCAAGGCGGACATTGGCATCTTCCAGCCATTCATCCAGCGCAAACCCGCGAATTTCTTTGGGAGGGATCGCCGGATAGCTGATATTACTGAGGCGAACAAACACCTCTTTCTCCAGCGCATCCCAAACCACCAGCACTGCCCAATTCCATAATCCTTGCGAGGTCAGTTCAACGGAACGCATCGTCCCTAGTGTCTGACCAGTTTCGGGGTGATGAATGGGTTTTCCGATGGATTGGGTCGCGGCAGTCACCGTATTTTTATTGATCTGCTCCATCACCCTTTTGAGGGTTACTTGTTCAAGGGGGGGAACACCCGGCAACGATGACGCGATTTCAAGGGAATCTTCTTTATAACCACTGGGGAGGGCGATAAACGCATAATAGGGTGTGAAATAGGCTAAATCAACGGTTTCCAGACGCGGTGGTTTGGGGATTTGACGGCGCTTATAGAAATCTTTGCCTTTTTCGGTGGCGGTCAAGGTGTTGCCACTGCCAATTTTTAGAACGGCCATTTTATCGGTAAAGCTTGTCGTAACCTCATGAACAAACCGCTGGTCTACGCCAAGCGCATCGGCCAATTCAATTGGGGTGGCGGCTGGGGAAAGCTCAATTGCGGCCTGCAATACATATTCTTCTATCGGATTTAGGCGACGAGCCTGTAAGACCTCACACGTCGCGCGGAAATAGGCGACTGGCGCGGTGCAGAGATGGGCACTTAAAACCAGATAACCAGCAACTTGCCGCTCGACTTGGGTGACTTCCTCGGCGAGGCGCGAGTCAATTCTAGGCGAACTGTGAAACATCGAGCAGCGCCCCTTCCTGTTGGATGGTGTCTAGTAGATTTTGATATAGAGCATGAGAATAATCGTTATCAGCAGTAGGATAGGCCCCGACAAGCACCAATAGTTCGCTGGCCCGCGAAAGAGCCGTCACCAGTCGGCTTAACTCGCTCGTGGTTTGGGTTCGTACCAGACTGACCAGCAAAACGTCGTATTCGGCACTCTGGAATTCATCAACCGTGCCAATTCGCACATCCAACGCCCGATATGGCCCTTGCAAGCGATTTTTTAGGCGGCGGGCTTGAGCCTCATAAAATGTGACTACCCCCACTGATTTAGGCATTCCGCCTTCGGCTTGTTTCATCCATGCGTCGTTCATCTGGCGCAGGAGTCGTTCAATGATTTCCACCTCGCCCTGATTTCGATAACTTGCCCCAGCTTGTTCCTCGTTATATAGGCCTTCGGCAGGTGTCACAATCTTGACCACATTGATATTGTGGGGGATCGTCGCCAAAATCAGGCCATGTTCGCGGTCATGCCCACCAGATAGCTGATAATTGCAGAGTGTATTGACTACTTCCTGAATTGTGCCGTGCATCCGATATTGCTGGGTAAGGGTCACTTTCAAGGCTTGTGGGGCAGAATTAAACAAATTGCAGAAGTAGGATTGGCGCAGATGCTCCATTTCCGCTGACGGCAAATTGAAGGCTTGTACGGCCTCTGACAAGGTTTGTTCCCCCACCATCGGCGGTAATTGTTGGGCATCGCCGATCAGCACCATTTTATGGGCCATCAACATCGCCAACAGCATTTCAGATGGGGTAGCACGTTGGGCATCATCAATAATGACCACATCAAAGGGCCGATATTCCCGATGATATGGCCCGATTTGACTGAGTTCATTATAGGTTGCCCCCATCACATTAACATTGGCGAGGTAGAGTTCGCGCAAATCTGCTGTGTCGCTTGGGCGTTGCTCGCTTAGACGGGCAATCCATCCCTGCACGAGATTTTCCAACCCTACCATCAGCATCTGTTGGCGTGACCATTCCTGCTGCCATTCGTCGCTGGACGCTCGTTCCATAACCTTCTTCACATAACTGGGGTAATGAATATCTTTGACCGGGCCGAGCGTGTCGAGCAGGGGGTGCGGGATGGATTGATGAATTTCCTCCCATAAAGTACGCTCCATCTCGACATCATGAACATACTGTTCCAACTCATGTTCGGCCTGAAGCTGACGCTGAGATAATAGATCACGTTCTCCCGCCAATTGTTTCACGTTTTCGGCGTTCTCGACAGTTAAGATATGCACCTGATCCAACAGGGTATCCAACAGCGTGAGGGGGTCGAGATAGCGCGGTAAGGTATTAAGCTCGGCGACCAGCTTATTGATGAGATCAAGCAGTCGTTGCCATGCGATCAGTGCTTCAGGAGTAATATCCACAGGTGGTCGGGTGCCATTTAGGGCAATCACCAAGCGCTGACCACCAAGCCGCTCCATCTCCCGTTGAATATTTTGGGCCATAGATTGCCGTTTGGTGTCGGCTTGGCTCATTTCCGCTTTTAACTGCTCCGGATTAACTGTCTGAGTGGCCGTTTTCTGAGCAAGGCGGGCTTCACTGGCTTGCACACTTTCGATGAGTGCTTGGTACGTCTGCTGATAGACATTGGCGATGTTGTCTCGAATATCTAAAATCGCTTGGACGCTTTTACCCCGTGACACCAACGTAAACAGACTTTGAATCTCGGCGGCGATACCCGTTTGCTGGTGAATGTTTTCCCACTGCTGCCAACTGGCCTGTAAACTCTTGAGCGTTTCGGTTTCGGCGGCAATCTCCCGTTTCAGTTGCCCCATATCCTTTTGGGCTTGCTGAATTCTTTCGCGGCATTGCGTCTTGATGTTCTGCGCTTGGGCCAGTTCATAGCGGGCATCTTCCAAAACCTCATGGTGACCCGCAAATATCTGGTCAATGGCTTCATGGGCGGCATAGAGTGTTTCTTCCAACAGGGCGGCGGCCCCAACAGGTTCGGGGGTCAGTTTCCAATTAATTTGATCGAGCAGGGTACGCAGTTCGGCATAAACGTTCGTGCCCAGTTGAGTTTCGACCTGTGTAATGGCTGAACGAAAAGCCTCTAAATGGGCCTCCATTTTTTGAGCGACCTGCTCACGCTGCTGTTCGGCGCGTTTGGCTTTGGCCGAAATCATTGTTTTCATGCGGTCAAGTTGCTCGGTGAGGCGCTGCAATTCCAACTGCTGCTCTTTAATGACACGCGGCAGGAGTTCGTGCATGACCAAGCGGTGCCGCCCCTGCTGGACAATCGGTTCAGCAAGCCGAGCGGAATGCGCCATCATCTGCCGATTCAGCAATTTTTCAAACCCGACGATGACATAATATTCGCTGACCACTGGCAGCCACGCTTGGGCATCGGCCTTGCGTGAGGTGCGGGCATTCTTCAGCCGCTCTGACAAGATACGCTGCAACTGCTGGGTGAACTTGTTGATGTTGGCAGGATATACACAGTTGAATTTGTCGGTTTGCCGCTTGTCGTCAAACAAATCACGCAGCCGATCACTCAAAATCTTATCGGGCTTGGTATTCAACAAGAAATATTTGGAGGGGATGACACGATCAAGCTCGGCAATCGCGCCGCGACAAATGCTGTAGGCTTCGGCTATGCTACGATAAATGGGGTCTTCGTTGACCCAGCGGTGTTGTTCTAACGCTTTTACCAACGAGTTAGGTAAATAGTCACTTAATGTGATGGTCTGCCCGCTTAACAGCCACTCACCAACGCTGATCATCGCCTCATCCATTGAGGTTTGGATGTTCATACACTGGGTAATCAAGTCGCGCTGGTCAGAAATAGACTGTTGCAGGGCAATCAGATTTTGATTGTCAATACTGGCAAGGGAACCGGTGGTTTTCGCGGTGGCATATTGTTCAAGCTCGTTCGCCGATTCCTTGATAAATTCCAAGACTTGGATGGGTTGCTGTTGAAGATCGGTAACTTGTGTTTGCCATGTCAAAATAGATTGCTTGGATTCCACTTCGGCAGCGAGGGCGGCTTCACTCTCAACGGCTTGTTTGTACTGCTCCTGCGTTTCTTGTACCTTGCGGAAGGCGTTCATATAGGTCTGGTAGCTGTTGACAACCTTATCAATACGCAGCATCGGATCGGTCATATTTTTTAGGGCTACCGATGCCAGTGCCAATTCCGTGCCTGCAAGGTATTGGTTTTGAATATCGTCATACAGCGAGGCCAATTTAAGCAGCGAATCCACATCCGACTGCAAAATCCCTAACAGATTGGCGGATTGTTCCAATGATTGTGCCAACAGCGGGCCGACACTCAACACCGACGTGACGCGGTGTGCCCAAAATTTGGCCTCTTGGACACCCTGCCGTAGCCGCTGAATCATAAGATAGTCCTGCGTATTGAGGGCTTCCTCTAGCAATTCTTTGGTGACGCCGGGTTGGGCTTGCTCGACCAAATCAATCGCTTCAACCAAGCGGTTGAGATAAGCCTGATATTCAGGGCTAGTGACCACGTTCAATATCTCAGAGCGCCAATGTGGGTTAGGAGTCGGCTCAAATTCGGCGGCCTCTTCATTTTTGACCGCTTGGCTTGCTGCCAGCAAATGTTCCGTCAGGCTATAGAGTTCCCGTTCGCGCTCTTGTACCACAACCAGCGCATCTTGCACGGGGTCAAGCATTTTATACGCCTGTTCGCAATTGGCCTCCAATTGTTGACGGCGCTCGGCATCTTCTTCAAGTGTGCTGAGATACAGTTGTAAGCGACTTTGGTCGCCGAATAAATACCCGGCCATTTCTTGCTGACGGTCACGGTTGGTCAGCCGCTCATTGGCATCTAGCGCCATAGACCTAAACCACATATTGATAATCGTCTCGCGGGTAAAGCCCTGCCCATTGTGACCTTTCCCCACTCGCAACGGACGAATGGCGGGATGATGAGGAAGCATGGTTAGCAGGCGATCTATCATTGCACTGGTTTGAGTCACCACCAGAACACGCTGTTCACGGTTGGCAAATTGATAGCACAGTTCCCCAATTAATCGGCTTTTGCCTGTGCCTGCCAAACCTTGAATCAGAAACAAATCGGGGGCATTCAGGGCTTTTTCGACTGCTTTGCGTTGGTCGGTGTTCAAATCATCCATCAGCAGCATGTCGCGCCGCAGGGTGATCAATTCGCCATCTTCACCGGGCAGAGCCGCTTGTGTTGCATCAAAGATAAACCGTGCAAGGCGTGAATTGGGCGTGCGTCCCCGTCCCAACGCCTCCAGCGCCTCAGCCTGCCGACGAATAGGCGCTAAATCGGGCAGCATTTTGCAGGCGAGATAACCGGGAAGCGGAAAAATGTCATCGGCCTGAGCCTGTGCGATAAAACTGCCATCCAGCCGTACCTGCACCGCCGCCGTGTTTTCATCAAGACGTTCCACGATGCCTAACAAAATATCTTCACTATCCAACAGGTCATGGCTGTCTTCATCATCAACAGCAACGATGGTATATTGGCGCAGATACAGCGGCGAATTTACACTGGCCCGCAGGCGCTCCCATGGGATGGTGGTTTCTTCGTTGAGATAAAACCAGACCAATACAATATTATTGGGGGCGTTGCGCCAGCGATAGTCTACAAACTCGACTTCAAATTCCCGTTCACTGACGAGCCGCTTCCACGCATTAATGTGGCTACGCCAATAGCCCAAACGCTGCATCACCTGTGAATCGGCTTCAATTTCTTTGGGCTTGGTCTTGAGCAATTCAATAATCGTATCGGGGATATTTTGGGCTGTATTCGAGCCAGCGCCACGACTGGTGAACTTGAGCCGGGCCGCGAGGGTGATGTTGCTTTGTAGGCCCATATCAGCAGGTGCTTTATAAATGCGGCGCACCAACAGACTATTGGGATAACGGGGGGTTTTGAGGCATTCCAAGACCAGCGATCCATGCAGGGCTTCAGTGTAGTACAGGTTATTGGGATTATTGCTGTCAGTGGCTAAGGCGATGCGTAGACGATGCTCGCTTTCATAGACCCCGCTGCCTTCGTTGTAGAGATAGCAATCATAGGTCTCGCCGCCTTGAAACAATAAAGGGGTAATCGCTTGGTCAGGTGCTCGCAAAGCCGATTCTGGCAAATGCCCTTGACTGACCATTTGGCTAATCAATTGGGTGCGGATGTCTTCCGCAGTCCGGTCAGCGATAAATAATTCGAGTTCCAGTTCGATGTTGTCTATAAAACTGGGCCGTTCGAGTCTGACCCGCCCTCCGCCGCCTGACGTTTCGCGTTCATAGCTGTGCAGAATGATCTCTAGCTCATGCTGGGCTTCGGCCACCGTCGTGGGCTGACGCACCTCCACATCTTTTTCCAGCATTGCCAGCAACAAGTCATTCAGTTCGTGATTGCACGCCCCCAAAACGCTTTGCAGTGAGCGGGCCGGTTCCGACAAAATGACTTGACGGATCTGTTCGCGGTCATAATACGAATACGCCTTTTGTTCCGCAAGGGATTGGTTGGGGGCAGGTGTGAAATTATGGAGATAGTGCTGACCAGAAAATAAGAAAAATAACAGCGCCCCTAGTCCATAAATGTCGCTGCGATAATTGATGCTGTCGCTGATGGGGGTGCGGAGTTGTTCTGGCGCGGCATACGACAATGTGCCGTCTAATTCAGCCGGGGCGGTGTGTTTTAGCTGCCACATCAAACCGAGGTCAATCAACTTGGCCCGCCAACCGCTATTATCCGGTTCAAGGTAAACATTGCGCGGCGTAATATCCCCGTGCATCAAACCCCGGTCATGAATAGCCTGTAGGCCCTTGCAAATATCAATAGCGATGTCGAGCAGGCTTTCAATGGCAGGATTCACCACTGCCCGCCGCCACTCCGCTAAACTTTGCCCACCAAGCCACTCCATTGCCAGATAATCGAGGCCGGAGGCGGTATCGGTATCTACCTCATATACCCGCACGATATACGGGTTTTCCATCTCGGCCAGTACAGCGGCCTCACCGCGAAAATGGTCTACCCATTCCGAATTTTGCGTGCGCAGGGGTTTTAATACTTTGACCGCTACTTGGCGCTCCAACTGGTTATCGAATGCGTGATAGACGTAGGCAAACGTGCCTTCTTTGGGGTGATCTTCCAATTGGTAGCGGTTATTAATAATCGTATTACCAAGCAAGCCGGGGTCGGGGGTTATAAGTGACATGAAACCCTCTAATTTGTACAAAAATTGAAACAACACTATTTTATATTGTAGTTAAATTCTGTGTTTTGCCCATGAAATTTGTATAACAATTGTCCATCGGCGGTTTGTTTTCGGCTAAATTCGGGTAGGAGGAAGGGCGGAGAGCAGGATACTCCGGCAGCATAATGAAGGATTACGGATATTCATAGAAACCGCGTCCGGTGCGTTGGCCCCAATACCCTGCATACACCAACTGGCGCAAAATAGGGGCAGGCCGGTAGCGGTCTTCGCCATAGGCTTCGCACAGAGCTTCCAAAATCCCCAAGACTTGATCGAGGCCAATTTTGTCTGCCCATTCCAGCGGCCCAAAGGGGTAATTGGTGCCGAGTTTCATGGCGGCATCAATATCGGCGGCGCTGGCAACCCCTTCCATTAACGCATAGGCGGCATTGTTGATGAGACTTGCCACCACACGCGGCAAAACGCCTCCTACGCAATCTCTGATGATGGCGGGTTCTTTGCCGAGGCTGGTGAAGAATTGTTGAGCGGCCTCTATTGTCTCTTTAGATGTTCGCAGATTAGGCGCGATTTCAACGATTGGATTTGAGTCCGAAAGAGAGAGTGACGCCCAACCCACAACACGATTTGACTCAGTTCTATCTATCCAATATCCGATTTCAGATGCGGAGGAATTCAGTATTGAGGAAGCAATAAAGGCTTTTTTATCGAGAAAATGCGATAGGAATTCATTCGTCCGCTTTTTTAACTCTCGACTATGAACAACTGCTTCTATGGCAAATGTTGACGCTTTGAGTATTTTATAGTTATCCTCAAAATAATCTTCGCTCACGAAGCCATATTCGAGAATATATTCCCCAGAAATCTCAAAACCCGCCTTTCTCACGCCGTCAGAAAGTTGAGACATAAGGGGGCTTTTATCCCCAATAAGAAACACTTTCATTTTTCACCCTCGTCATATTTATACCATCCCCGTCCGGTTTTGCGGCCCAAGCGCCCACTTTCAACCATGCGCTGCTGCAACAGGCTGGGGCGATAACGCGGCTCATGGAAGTAGGCTTCATAGACCGACACCGACGCGGCAAAATTCACATCCAGCCCGATTAAATCCATCAATTCAAACGGCCCCATATTGAACGCGCCCCCCTCACGAATCAGGCGGTCAATCGTGGCGTGGTCGGCGACGCCTTCTTCCAACAGGCGAAGCGCTTCCAAATAAAATGGGCGGGCCACACGATTGACAATAAAGCCGGGCACATCTTTGGTCACGACGGGGGTTTTGCCCAGCCGCTTCGCCATTTCGATAGTTGTCTGGATGGCGGCCTCATCGCTAATCGCCCCGCCGATGACCTCAACCAGTTTCATCAATGGCACGGGGTTAAAAAAGTGCATCCCAACGACCCGACCCGGATGTTTGGTGATACTGGCAATTTGGGTGACACTCAGCGTGCTGGTGTTGGTGGCTAAAATGACATGAGGAGAGGTAATCCCATCTAATTCTTGGTAGAGGCTCTGTTTTAATTCCAATTTTTCGGGCACGGCCTCGATGATAAAATCGCAGCCTGCCAGATTGGGTAGATGGGTCGTCGTGATGATGCGCTCAATGGTGATCTCGGCCTCTTCGTGGGTTATTTTGCCCTTTTCGGCAGCACGATTGATAAACCCACTGATTTTGCCAAACGCCTTCTGCAAAATCTCGGTATTAATGTCATACAGCAGCACATCATAGCCGCTTTGGGCCGCGACCTGTGCGATGCCCCCGCCCATTGTGCCGGAGCCGAGCACCCCGATTTTTTTGATATTCTCAATCATCTATTCACCTCGATATTGGGGTGGTCGTTTTTCAAGGAATGCGGTTAATCCTTCACGGTGGTCGGCGGTGCGACCTGCCATATCCTGTAAATCGGCCTCATATTCAAGGCTCTCTTCAAGGGTGTGGGTCGCGGCGAATTCAAGCCCCCGTTTGATATAGCCAATAGATTTGGTGGCAGCATGGGCTAACGTTTGGGCGAGTTCATGAACTCTTGGCATGAGTTGGTCGCCAGCGACGACGTGATGAATCATGCCCAATTCTAGCGCCTCCTGCGCCGGCACCTTGCGTCCGGTCAGCATCAATTCCAATGCACGGGTTTGCCCAATCAGGCGCGGTAATAACCACGTCGCTCCGCTATCCGGTACAAGGCCGACTTTGACAAACGCCTGCACAAAAACAGCGCTTTCGGCGGCAATCCGCAAATCACATGCCAGCGCGATAGACATACCTGCTCCGGCGGCTGGGCCATTAATCGCCCCGATAATCGGCTTGGGCAGTCGGCGCATCCGCCAAATGATAAGGTTATACGTCTCGCGCAAATGTTTACCATAGCCGTAATCACCTGTTTCTTTGCCCCGTTCTTTCGCCGCGCCTAAATCTTGACCGGGGCAAAATCCACGACCCGCCCCTGTCAAGATCACCACACGCACGGCGGGGTCACGTTCGGCTTGTTTGAGTGCTTCGAGCAACCCTTCCAACATGGGGTCGGTCATGGCATTAAGTTTTTCGGGGCGATTGAGGGTGATGGTCAAAGTGCCGCCCTGTTGCTCCGTCAATATAGGCGAGTCCATGCCGCGTTATTGTCCTTTCCATGTCGGGGGGCGTTTGGCAAGATAGGCCGAGAAGCCCTCTTGTTTGTCCTCGGTGCTGAACAGGGTGTAGAAACTGCGCCGTTCAAAAACCAACCCATCATCCAGTGCTAGTTCAAACGCTTTCAAAATCGCTTCTTTGGCAAGGCGGGTAGCGACAGGGGCTTGGACGGCGACTTTTTGGGCCAGTTCAATCGCTTTTTCTAGGTAGAGTTCCGGTGGGACGACCTTATTGATGAGGCCATAGGACTCCGCTTCATAGGCTGACAACACCCGACCTGCCAGCACCATCTCCATCGCCAGCATTTTACCAACGGCACGGGCCAATCGCTGTGTGCCGCCAGCACCGGGCATAATCGCCAATGAAATTTCGGGCTGCCCAAATTTGGCGGTTTCGCTGGCAACGATCATGTCACAGGCCATTGCCAATTCATTGCCTCCACCTAAACACCACCCACTGACAGCGGCAATTAAGGGTTTCGGATAGGTGCGGAGATAATCCCATTGCTGCATCCGGTGTTCACCATAATCAAGCATGTCTACCGCCGACTTATCCTGCATTTCGTAGATGTCCGACCCCGCTGCAAATGCTTTTTCGTTGCCTGTGAGGATGATGACGCGAATCGTATCATCAGCGGCGAATTCTATCAGGGCGGTAAGGAGTTCATCAAAGGTGGCTTGATTCAGGGCGTTCAGTTGTTTGGGGCGGTTCAGGCGGATGAGACCCACAGAGTCGGCAGGGCGTTCAATAAGAATGTTTTCAGTCATAGGGGTTTAAATTGCTCAAAGGGTTGGTTACAAGCATTGCAATAAAAAATCATGCGGCAGGCGGTTGGCCCAAAACTATTGCGGAGAGAGGTATTGGTTGAGCCACAGTAGGGACAGGTCGCTGCCTCCAACAACATCACATTCAAATCTCCACGATGAATGGGCGGAGGGGCAAGCCCAAAATCCCGCAATTTGACACGGGCCGATTCGGTAATCCAATCTGTTGACCATGCTGGCGTCAAGGTTGTTTTGATCTCCACATTCGCATAGCCAAGCGTAGTCAAGCGTTCTACAATATCAGCTTTCATGGCATGGAGGGCGGGGCAACCGGAAAAGGTCGGGGTGATGGTAACGATTACACAGTCATCAATTATGGTCACATCCCGCACAATGCCCATCTCCACCAGCGACACTACCGGGATTTCAGGGTCTTTCACGTCATCCAATGCCCGCCAGATTGATTCGACAGCCGGCATATTCAATTGCCCTCAAGCGAGAACAGGTCAGCGATTTTGATTTGGAGACCCGGAAACAAGGTGGGGGCTTCTAAAATGTCGTTTATACCATAGACTGCAATCGTTTTGCTGCTGTCGCGTTGATAAACATAGAGTTCTTTGAGAGAGGGGTAGATCACCCAGATTTGCTCGGTGCCAGCTGTGCGATAATCGGCGATTTTTTCCTGCAAATAATCGGCTCGTTCGGTTGGAGAAACGACTTCAACCGCGAGGTCAGGCGCACCGGGATAGGGCAGTTCAAGGTCAAAGTCTTGGCGCAGATTTTCTTCCCGAATAAACGACACGTCGGGGATGCGGGAATCGGTAATGGTGTCGCCGAGCATTGAGAGGACATAGATAAGCCCATCGCTAAAAACCCGCCCTAGTTTATGCTGCTTGGCAAAAGGCTTTAAAATATCCCGAAGATTGTCCGCCACCACTTTATGAAGAAAACCTGCGCCGCCCATATCTAATTTGATTAGCTCCCCTTTTGAGACTTCAACCCATTCATCCTCGACAAGATTCATCAAATCCTGAAGTGTGACCCCCGTTTTTACATAGTCTGCCATTTTGAAATCTTTCCTTTAGTGCCTCACAATGCTTTTATTCTACCATCGCGCATGGGCATCAAGACGCGCTATCTGTTGTAAATCACTCAATAGCGCCGCCAAATGTTCAGTATGATGAGTGCGCGACAGAGCAACTACATTGGTCGGCATGGTCAATCCTGTTTCCTGTAAATAGATCGTCACTCGTTCTAGCCATGTCGCTTTTAGGATAGATGTATCGGGGATATAGCCCGCCTGTATCAATAATGTTTCACGGGTGGATGCCTCAAACAGCGCAAGGGCATAGGGCCACAATTCATCAAGCGCGGTTTGCATCCGGCGGTGGCTTTCATCCGTCCCCAATCCCAGACGGCGAACCCATGCTTGAGTATGGCGCGGGTGGTACATTTCTTCGGTACGGATTTTGGCAGCGGCTTCGGCAAGAGGGGCATAGCTGCTTTGGGTCAATTTTTCGAGTCGTACCATTTCAAATTGATCGAATAGATACTGGCGCAGCATGGTGAAGGCCCAATCACCTTTGGGGAGTTCCACCATTTGAGCATTCTGATACTCATGGGCATCCCGAAAATAGACCTTGCGATTTGCATAAGTGTCGCGCTCTTCGCCCAATACATCCGCCGCCAATTCGTACCACACTATCGCGTGACCAATTTCATCAAGCGCGATGTTGGCAAAGGCAATATCTTCTTCCAAAATGGGGGCGTGCCCACACCATTCCGAATTGCGATGCCCCAGAATCAACTCATCATCTGCCATCGCCAGTAGATAATCTACCAGTGCCTGTTTCAATTCAGGATTCATTCCCCAACCTCCTGCTTTCGCATCAATTTTCGCAGCACGGACAAGGCATGGAAATTGGCCTGATCGCGGAAATCCTTGACGGCTGCTGGGGCAAACATCGCCGCAATGTCATCGGGGGTAGATTTCAAAACAGCCTTCACGGGAAAGACCCACCACGCCAGACCTTCTATGTCGGAATATTTTTGCAGAGCCATTTTCAGCGCGTGGGGTGGATTTTCAGCCTCAACTTCACCGAGATGCGAAAATTGGCCTTTTTGTGTCTGCTTGGCAAACACATAATAGGTTTCGATGGTGTCGCCTGTTGTTTGGATGCTTTCCAGCCAATCGGGATGTAGGGTCAATTCTTCTTGGGTGCGCGTAAAAATCAGATCAGCCCGCACCACCCACAAACTTACACAATCGGGACGACGCACAAACACATCCCGCGCGTTTAGCAGCGCCATCTCCACATCGGGGGCATGAACCGTCCCGGCGTGCTGATGGGGTTTATCATCCTGCTCCTGATGCAGCACCATGTAACGGGGCCATTGAGTATCACCATTATGAGTATCGGTCATTGTTGATATTTCTCCGCATAAGCCACCATTGCCTCGCGCACCCATAGGCCATCCTCATGGGCTTGGCGACGGGTTGCCATGCGTTCGGCGTTGCATGGGCCATTCCCTTTGACCACATTCCAAAACTCGTCCCAATTGATTTCGCCGAAATGCCAATGTCCGTTGGTTTCGTCATAACGCAGTTCGGGATCGGGGATGGTCAAACCAAGTGCCATGAGTTCAGGGGCGGTCTGGTCAACAAACGTCTGACGGAGTTCGTCATTGGTTTTGGTTTTGATGCCCCATCGAATCAATACCGCGCTGTTGGGTGAATCAGTGTCGTGTGGCCCAAACATCATGAGCGTAGGCCACCACCAGCGATTAATTGAATTCTGCATCATGGCTTTTTGTTCGGGTGTGCCCATCGCAAGGGTAATCACAATATCCTGCCCCTGCCGCCGATGGAAATTCTCCTCCGCACAAATCCGCACCATCGCTCGCGCATAAGGGCCATAGGAGCATTTTGCCAGCATGGTCTGATTCAGAATCGCCGCGCCGTCTACTAGCCAACCAATCGCCCCCATATCGGCCCATGACAGGGTGGGGTAATTAAAAATGCTGGAATATTTCGCCTTGCCAGAAAGTAGCGCCTCCAACATTTCTTCACGGGTCGCACCCAACGTTTCGGCAGCATGATAAAGATATTGCCCATGTCCCGCTTCATCTTGCACCTTTGCCAGCAGAATCAGCTTGCGGCGCAGATTGGGGGCACGGGTGATAAACGCACCTTCTGGCAGCATCCCGACCACTTCGCTGTGGGCATGTTGGGAAATCATACGAATCAACTGGCGGCGATATTCGTCGGGCATCCAATCCCCCGGCTCGATTTTTTCCCCGCGTGCGATTCTGGCTTCAAACTCGGCTAATTTTTCTTCGTCGGTACGAATATCTTCAATGGGTTCAACGGTTGCGCCGTACATGATACGCTCCTAAACTTCCCCTACTTAACCGCATATTCTGTATGCTGCCTGATTTCTTCGGGATGGAAACCCAAGACGATCTGTCTTTTGGGAATTCCTGCACCGACTAATTCGTTGGCAATCCCATCCTCTGTACCATCGCGCTGAATCCATATTTTTCCATCAATAATATCAACATGGACTAGGCTTCCATGTACACGTCTGCCGCTGTCCCAACCAACATTCATCAATACGTAGTGGTCATTGGCGCGGTCAAAAATCGCTTCGGTGTGAATATCTCCATACGCATATGGAATGCGGGTATATTCTATGAGAATATCTTCAATGATTTGGCGATAGGTGTCTAAGGTATCCATGTCACAATTGTCTCCTCTTTTGAATTGAAGCCTATCAATTGGACTAAGTTGTTTTCTACTAACAATTTGCCAAGCGGCTGCTCAAAGATTTCTTGGATAACCGCCATAGTAACTGCAAGATACAGATGCCTATCGGGTTCTTTTTTCGCTAAAACAGCGCGGTAAACCACATACTGTCCTATAGCTTTTTCGATGTCTTGCATTTCAGAAGCACCCACGAAACTTTTGACTTCGACTGCGATCTGTTGAGTTCCTTTTTCGGCGGCTAGTAATCTCTCCGCGCCGAGGTCAATATACATATCCTTATCGCCCCATGTCAGTCTCAGCGGGTCATGGGTAATTGTCCACCCCGCTTTTATAAGCGCATTTTTGACCGCTGCGTGATAGATGTCCTTAGCAGGCATTTATGATTCTCCGTCTAGATTTGGTATTTCACCATCGAGCCATTCCGGTGCATCATCATCGGCCCAACGGCGACGGATTTCATCATAATCAGGCCGACGTTTTTCGGCAAAGGCTTGTACACCTTCCCATGTTTCGGGGCTGGTATTGTGGATGGCTAACCAATCGCGCCCATGCCCAATTGTCAAATGCCAACTGAGATCACGCCAGAAATTTAACTGCTGCTTGGTATAGCGTGTTTTTTCGGGGAATTTTGCCAGTAGTTTATTAACGATTTCATCTACTTTGGCATCCAATTCGGAGCGTGGCACGACCCAATTGACCAAGCCCCATTCACAGGCTTTTTGTGCCGGGATTTCTTCGTTCAGCAGGAGAATTTCACGGGCGCGGCGTTCGCCCACCACCAGCGGCAAAAACTGAGTAGCCCCCGCCAATGGCACACTCCCATGACTGGTGCCGACATGCCGGATATAAATATCATCGGCGGCGACAGCTAAATCGCAACTCAGGTTAAATTCGTTACCCCCTCCAACCACAATCCCATTCAGGCGGGCGAGGGTGGGCTTGCCTAGATTCCGAAGGCGTTCATGTACCTCGATAAATTCCCCCATCCATTTGTAATAATCACGGGGGCGCTGGATAAACTGCTTCTGCTCATTTAAATCCGCCCCAGTGCAAAAAGCCCGTTCACCTGCTCCGGTTAGCACGAGGACACCAATTTCATCATCCCATGCGGCGTCTTTGAGCGCGATATTGAGTTCACTGAGGATGCCATAATTCACTGCATTGAGGACTTTGGGGCGATTAAAGGTGATGGTGGCGCGGCGGTCACGTTTTTCATAGAGGATATTTTCAAACTGAAAAGAGTCGGCAGCTTTGCCAACAAAGGTACGGTCAGCCATTTGCGAAACTATAATCCCCTCTAGCTCTTGGGTTGCCAAAAATTAAATACACTACCCACTATTCAAATATAGTATAGCGTGTTTGGTCAAATTTCCTTAAAAATCAAAAAGTGGAACACTTAGAAATGCCCCGCTTCTGAATATCCTGGTTATGGTTAATTCAAATTTTCAAAAATCCCCGCCGCGCCCTGACCCCCACCGATGCACATGGTCACCATGCCATATTTGGAATCGCGCCGCTTCATCTCATTGATAAGCTGCACGGCCAATTTTGCCCCGGTACAACCTAGGGGATGCCCCAACGCAATCGCCCCACCGTTGACATTGATTTTGGCGGGGTCAAGTTCCAGATGACGGATGATCGCCAGCGATTGGGCGGCAAAGGCTTCATTCAGTTCAATCAGGTCAAGGTCATTTTGATGAATGCCCGTGCGTTTTAGGACTTTCGGAATAGCTTCAATCGGCCCAATCCCCATCACTTCAGGCTGCACTCCTGCCACACTAAACCCGACGAATCGAGCCAGCGGGGTTAATCCCAATTGGGCGGCTTTGCTGGCTTCCATGATGATGACCGCTGCCGCGCCGTCGCTGAGTGGGCTGGAATTACCTGCCGTCACCCGTCCGCCTTCTTTGAATGCAGGGGGTAATTTCGCCAACCCCTGTAGGGTCGTATCACGACGCAGATGCTCATCCTCTTTCAACACTTTGGTAATCGTTTGAGGGCGACCATCCTTGCCAATAACCGTCTCCTCAAATTCAAACGGCACAATCTCCTCAGCAAAATATCCGGCGTCCAGCGCATGGGCGGCTTTTTGATGGCTTTGCACGGCGAATTCGTCCATATCTTCGCGGCTGACCTGAAATTCATCGGCCACATTTTCCGCCGTCAAGCCCATGTTGATATACGTCCCCGGCTCGTGTTCTGCCAGATAAGGATTAGGGCTGCGACGTGTGCCACCCCGCACAATCAGCGACATGGATTCCGCCCCCCCTGCGATAATCACATCCGCCCCATTGGCAATGATGCGTTCGGCGGATTGGGCGATGGTTTGCAGACCGCTGGCACAAAACCGATTAACCGTCAGCCCTGCCACATGCACGGGCAAACCTGCCCGCAGCGCGATAATCCGGGCAAAATTCAACCCCTGTGAACTTTCGGGATAGGCACAGCCGATGACTAAATCATCAATTTCGGCGGGGTCGAGTTTGCCATTAGTCTGACGCAGCAAATCGGCAATAACGGTAGCAGCCATGTCGTCGGGACGGGCCGTTTTGGAGACCCCCCGGTGTGATTTGCCGACAGCCGTCCGCGCCCCGGCAACGATTACAGCTTCACGCATGTTGGTTGTTTAACACCTTTCAACTCAGCTACGTAGGAGATCAATGAAACTTAGATTCCAGTGGTCGTTTTCAATCCATTGCAGGCATTGCTCGGCCAGAGTTCGTATTGTCATATCAACCAATGAAATCATTTCTGCCGGAACCCAAGAGATTACATATTCTGTATCACGTAGTTCCTGAAATTTAGAATCACGAAATGGCCTCTGTAATTCAATGCCGTGATAAATCCAGGTATCCCAAGGGGGAAAATTACAATCATCAATGAAACCGTTAGATTCAATAGGCCCAATCCCATCACAGAGACTATCGGACATATAGAAAAGAAGTAAGCGCCCTCCAGATAGGCTATCTCGAATATATTCTGGCATATCTACCGACAAGGCATTTGCCCGTTTCGCATAAACTACATCAGCGAACTCGTCTATTTCTTGACGTTGAGATGGGGGAATATATTCATATTTCTCATAGTGCCAAAATATAGGAGAAGTTCGAAGACTGTTCTTGACATTTTCCATTGAAAAACGTGGCACGCACCATGCCACTGTCTCTGCCAGCCGATGTTTGACCAAATCAAGGTCGAAATCGAGAATCATTAAAAACTACTCTCCGATGGTGAAAGCGGCTTTTTGTTCTTCGGATAATGGGCGGGTGCGACAACAAGATTCTGCATCGGCAATCGCAGCATCCACATTGGGCCATGCCTGCCACACCAAAATCGTGCCACTCCGTCCAGCGGTCATGATTTGTGTTCCTGTGCTATTAAACCCGGCCTCGCTGATACCATCGGTATCGGCCAAACGCAGCACTTCTACGCCGGATGGAAAATCCCACAGCCGCGCTGTGCCGTCCGCCCCCCATGTCAGTAGACGCAGGGTGTCGCCGTTTTGATACCAATCTAATCCCAAGACCGAATCGTTATGGGCATTGGTTTGCCAAATGAGTTCACCTGCCATATTCCAAACAAACACCGCTTCACCCACTGGCGCGGCGATGTATTGTTCATCCGGGCTAAAGCGCACACTACGGGCCGGGAACTCCTGATTTTCGGTCAGGAACAGCAGCACCTCACCCGTCTTGGCATCCCACAAACGCACATCCCCATTAAAACCGCCGCTGAGTAGTCGTGTCCCGTCAGCCCTCCATTGCAATCGCACGGGCTGGCGGTCATCGGTGGGCATAGACAGCATGGGGGCGATAAGTTCCCCATTGGCCTGCGACAAATCCCACAGATAAATCATGCTGTCGGCTCCGGCGGTGGCAAGTGTTGTTCCATAGACCTGTGCATCATTGACAGGAGCGGTATGGCCTTCCAAACCGACAATACGCTGTCCATCGTCGGGATTGATAAGGATGGTTTCGCCAGTGGCGCGGGTAATCAACAAGCCCTCATTCAGCCAAATCGCGTTAAAGATCGGGCCGGGAATATCTAAGAGGCTGGTTTGCCTGGCTAAATCCCATATACTGCCATCCCCATCCGGCACATAAGCCAAGACACGGGTGGCGTCTGGACTCCACACGAGGGTACGTGCCTCGCCGGATTCATTTTCCAAGACTACACTTGTACCAGTATCCAATGACCATTTGCGGGCCGTGCCATCACGCCCGTTGCTGATAATGGTGTTGTCGTCCAGCCACTTCGCGTTTTCGATGCGGTTGGTGTGACCCGCCAGCACAACATCAATGCCGCGCCCCTGTGGAACATCATTAGCATCAAACACCTGCCAGATGCGCAGTGACCCATCTTGACTATAGCTTTGCAACTGCTGATTATCCAGCCAGCGTAATCCCACCAAACGCCCCGTATGCCCAAGCAGTGTGTTGATTTGCCGTCCCGTGCTGGCGTCCCAAATGCGAATTTGCAAATCGGTACTACCTGTAGCGACGATATTTTCATCTCGCCAAGCCACTGCTTGAATCACACTCGACAAATCGCGCAGGGCCGTCACCATAGTTGCCGATGTCACATCCCAGATTTCGCCTGTGCCATCATTCAGAGCCAACAATATTTTGCTGCCGTCCGGCGAGGGGTAGATATTGTTGATAGCCACTAACCCACTGCCGAATGTGGCAAGGGCCTCACCCAACGTATTCCACAGCCGCGCTGTGCCATCTTCGCCCCATGTGACCAAGCGCGTGTCGTCTAGGAATTTTGCCCCGACGATATTCCCGGTATGGCCTATCAGCGCAACTGGGTCGGCGTTGGGTTGCCACAATTGGGCGGTAAAATCAGCCGAGGCGGTCACAAAAAATTGACTATCTGGCGACCATGCGGCGGCGTTGATGGTGTTGGTGTGGACAGAGTTGTTCTCGATAGCTGTTTCCCCTGTTTGGCTGTCCCAAATCATGACCGTGCTAGGAGCGGCTCCCGGAGTGGTGCTATCCCATGCCGCCAACCAACGACCATCCGGCGACCATTTGGCGGTATCGGCTTGGATAGGCGCATTGAATAAATGCACATCTGCGACGGTATTGGTAGCAGGTCTCCAGACAAACAATAGCTGACCGACACAAATGGCGACTACTTCAGCATTGGGCTGCCATGTCGCACATAAAACTTGCTGATCGGCGGTATAGGTGTTGATGAGTGCGCCATCGTGCCAGACCCGCACGGTTTGGTCGTCATAACTCAGCAGTTGATGATTGACTCCCCATTCGACCCCTTGCACGGTGCGGGTATGGTCATTTAGAGCAGTGACTAAATCACTATCCAGATTGTCATTCACAGTGATGAGCTTGCTACCGCCTACTGCGATTTGCCCTTCATCAAAGGCCGCTTCTCGAATCGAACCATCGAACGCTTGCAGATAGACCCGTTCCGTACTGGATTGCAGGGCGCGGGTGAGGGCAAATTCGGCTTGGGGTACATAGGGGCGAGGCGTGGCAACACTCGGTAAAGCGCGTAACGATAAATTGAGGGCCGCTATGGGGTCAACGGCTAACTGCTGTAATGATAAATTCGAGAGCAAGCGGGATTCGTTGGCAAGAGCTTGGTCACGTTCGATCTGTGTCTCGGCTTGGGCGGTGGCACGCAAATTCGATTCCGACACGGCACGTTTTTCATTGTCTTGAGCGACATTGCGCTGATTAAACGCAAAGACCGCCAGCGCCAACATCACCACCGCCGCTACACTTGCCCCGGTCAATAATAATCGCAGGCGATCTCGGCCTTGTTTAATCAGGGCCAATTCGCGTTCTTGGCGGGCTTTTTCGGTCTCGATTTGCCGCTGACGCTCAACCACGCTGGACTGAATATATTCACTTTCCTGCTGGGTCAATGCCAAGCGTCCGCTGCTGGCGAGGGCCTCAAATTGTTGCAAACGCACCCCACTGGCAAGAAAACTGGCGTCTTTTTTCTGATTCAGCCATTCTTCGGTGGCGCTGGTCAGCCGACGCTGCATCCGCAAATCTTCGCGGCTGTCGTCCAACCATTCCCGCAATCGCCGCCACTGCCGAATCAGGGCTTCATGGGCGACCTCAACGGTAGGTTCACGAGTCTGTGGGTCATTATCGAAGGTAAATAGGCGGAACTTGCCAAATTTATCCAAGACACGCCGCACCAACTGCGAATCGCCAGACATCGAAATCAGTTCAGCCCAACGCGCCCGCCGTCGTGTATCTTCCGTACCTTCGCCGAGCGTGACCAAACGCATAAACAATTGGCGAGTGGCTTGCCGTTCGTCCTCTGACATATCGACAAACAGGTCTTCGGCGCGACGGGCCAATGCTCCCAATGCCCCCCCGCTGGTCTGATACGCCCCTAACGTCAAATTTTTGCCTTCCCGCCGTTCAAAAACTTCGGTTAGGGCATATTGCAACAGGGGCAGCGCACCCGGCTCTTCACGAACATCGGCGATAACGGCAGCAATCAGGGCGGGTTCAACTGTCATGCCCACCCGTTCCGCCGGGCCAGCAATCGCCCGTTCGAGTTCTTCCGCCGAAAGAGGCAGCACAACCTCCGTCCGTTCCCTCATCAATCCGCCAAATTCGGGATACAACAGGGGGCGGTCATAAAAATCGGCTCGTAGGGTGATGATGACCCGAAAGGGAATATTAGGAGCACTGGTAGCGATTCGCAAACTTTCCAGAAAATGGGCGCGATTCGCCTCATTTTCAACCTGCGTAAAAACTTCTTCAAATTGGTCAATCACCAACAGAAAATCACAGTTGGGGTAATCCGGCAAAACTTCGGGTAGCAATTCAAGCAATCCATTGGGTGTAGCTCGGAGGCGTTCGGTCATATCATCTGGCGGTTGGGGCGCGATGCACAATAGCGCTGTTTCCAGTTCACTGATGGGGTCAGTGCCGGGGGTCATTTCGGAGACAAACCAGCGGCTTGAACCCGGAATCGCATTTTTGCGCAGGGCAGGCAGCACTCCTGCTTTGACGACGCTGGATTTTCCGCTGCCACTTGGCCCAACCACCGCCAGAAAATGCGCCAAAGGATGTTTTTCATTAAGGCGGTGAATCAAATGTTGAACGAGAATTTCACGCCCAAAGAAGTCATCGGCATCGGCTTCTTGAAATGCGCGTAGTCCTTTGTAGGGATTGGTGATTTCCAACGGAATCGTGATGCCCAGCATTTCGCCGGTAATTTGCAGACGGGTGGTGGCATCGCTAATCGAGATAAATATTTCATCGCCGCTGTCTACATCTATCCATGTTCCCGTATCGCCTGCACGCGCTTTTTCCCCGATGGCATGGCGGAAATCTTTAGCGAAGGCAAGGGCATCAAGGTAGCGCTCATGGGGGTCTTTGGCGGTGGCTTTTTGCAGTACGCGATTCAGATCACCGGGTAAGTCCGTCCGAAGTTCCCGCAATTCAGGTAGGGCGTGCCCAAGTTGTTTGATGATTAAATCGGAGGCAGTCGTGCCCGCAAACGGTTGTTCCCCCGTCAATACTTCATACATCACCATGCCCAATCCATAAATATCGGTCTGGGGGGTAATCGGGCCGCTGCGAATTTGCTCTGGCGACATATAGGCGGGCGAACCAATTACTCCGGTATCGTCGCGGCTGTCATCCCCGCCGAGGTCTTTGGCAATCCCAAAATCGGTCAAATACGCATTGCCATCTTCATCCAGCAAAATATTGGCGGGTTTGAGATCGCGGTGAATAACATGGTGACGATGCGATACCATCAGTGCCGCCGCAATCTGATCGAGCAAATGAGCCGCTTGTTCCGGGGGCCACGGCCCAAATTTTTTGATGTGTCCCTGCAAACTGCCCCCTCGCAACCAGCGCATAATCAAATAGGCCCCGCTGGGGTCACGCCAATAATCGTACAGGGGAACAATATGCAGGTGTTCCAAACGGGCGACCAATTGGGCTTCGGATTCAAAACGACGGATAAAATCGGGCTGGCTGGCATAGTTGGGCAGAATAATCTTGATGGCGACTTCGCGGTCAACAATCGCTTGATGGGCACGATAGACCGCCCCAAAACCACCCGCACCGATCATTTCATGTAATTCGTAACCTTTAATCATCTGACCGCTTAGGTCTTCCATTCGTACCTCACAAAAAGCGCCAAATAAGTGGATGTTTTTAAGTATACAGGTTTAGGCCATTTCTGGTGAATGTACGCCCACGAAACATAGTTTGAATTTCTTCACAATAAATTCAGACGGAATTCAGAAGGTTGTGACTTGTTTCCCGCTATACTGGGGATGAGGGGAAAGAAGGCAAATTAACACCTTTCCATGTGATGAGAGGAAAAGTGACGCCATGAGCGATTATTCTACGGCGGATAACCATGCTTTGCTCTATCCTAGCAAAGCCGATACCCTGACCAGCCGCAACATTGTGGACGCATATCGCTCGGCTTATTTTTCGGTGCATGGGCAAAACCCGCCGGACTGCTATCATCTGGTTGGGCGCATGTTTGTGATTGACGGTGCAGAACGCGAGCGTGGATGGGTACTGCTCGAAGTGGAGCGACTCCGGCAAGAGGCCATCGCCGCAACAGTAGACAAAAATACGGCATCTGGTTCGCGGGGGCGAATCCTCCAGATGATCCGCAAACTTTCCAGAATTTGATGATGTGTTACTGGTTTAGCGACTAGGGAAAATGAAGACGCGCTCGGTTGGGCGCGTTTTCGTTTTATAATCCTCTGTGTCATGGATTTCAAAGTTTGATTCATTTTGTGAAATAAGGAAAAATATTAAAAGAATTTCGTGAATTGTCGGAATGAGAATAGTTGCTATAATGGTTCTGTTGCAAATGATTTAAAAATCAAAACTCTTGATTATGGACATTTTGCAACCGTACCCATTAGAAGCGGGTAGATTATTCTGACCCGCTGAGTTAGCTTAGGGAGAGATTGAATGACTAATCACGCACCGGCAGAAATTACGGCTTTTGTGACTGCCAGTGGTTCACGCCCCTCCGATTCCCTCTCTGCCGAAACTCTCTCCGATATGTATTGGATGATGCTGCTCAGTCGTCGCTTGGACGAACGTGCATGGATTCTGCACCGTCAAGGCCGCATTGCCTTTCATATTTCCGGCATGGGCCATGAAGCCTGTCAGGTTGGCGCGGGGTTTGCCATCAATCGAGGTGTGGATTACGTCCATCCCTACTACCGTGACCTTGCGCTCGTGCTGACCGTCGGGTTTACCCCCGAAGGATTTATGCTCAGTCTGCTGGGCAAGGCAGGTGAACCGAGCTCCGGTGCGCGTCAGATGCCCAGCCATTTCAGCGCCAAGTGGCTCAATATCCTGTCGCACTCATCTCCCGTCGCCACCCAAGTACCACAGGCCGCTGGATTAGCTTTTGCGATCCAATATAAAATTTCACATGGCCTCCAAGACCCCAACGACGATACCCAACCTCGCCTCGCCCTGACCTGCCTCGGTGAAGGGTCAACCAGTCAAGGCGAGTGGCATGAGGGGATGAATTGGGCCGGCGTCCACAAGTTACCTTTTATCTGCCTTGTGCAAAATAATATTTATGCCATTTCTGTGCCGATGGAGCGTCAAATGGCGGTGAATGATGTGGCGGATCGTGCGGCAGCCTATGGCGTCGAGGGCTTAGTCGTGGATGGTAATGATGTGCTGGCGTGTTACGATGTCATGGCTTATGCCCGTGATAAAGCCTATGCTGGCGACGGCGCAACCCTGATTGAGGCCAAAACGTATCGCCCTGTGCCCCATTCCTCCGACGACGATGATCGCAGCTACCGCACCCGTGATGAAGTGGAGCAGTGGAAAAAGAAAGACCCCATATCCCGCTTCCAAAAAGTGCTATTAGAGCGGGGTGTGTTGACCCAGAACGCGATTAATGACCTTGAGGCGAAAGCTAAATCTGTCGTGGATTCGGCCCAACATGCCGCCGAGGATGCCCCATATCCTGATGTCGAACCCAATCTTGACCCGCGCAGTGTATATGCCCCCGGAGACCTTGCTTGATGCGTAACATGACCTTAATTGATGCCATCCGTGAGGCGATGGATGAAGAGATGGCCCGCGATGAACGGGTCTTTATTACGGGTGAAGATGTGGGGCAACGTGGCGGGGTGTTCCGTGCCACCATGGGCCTGTTCGATAAATATGGCCCAACACGCATTATTGACAGCCCGCTGGCGGAGTTGAGTATTGTTGCAATTGGAATTGGCGCGGCAATGGCAGATTTGCGACCTATTTGCGAAATCCAATTTGCCGACTTTATCCACCCTGCCATGAATCAGATTATGAACGAAGCCGCGAAGATGTATTATCGCAGCAATGGCACATGGAACGTCCCCATGACGATCCGCGCTCCCTATGGTGGTGGAATCGGTGGCGCACTCTACCACAGCCAGAGTTTAGAAGCGTACTTTACCCACTGCCCCGGCCTCAAAGTGGTCATTCCCAGCACCCCCCATGATGCCAAAGGCCTGCTCAAGAGCGCTGTACGTGACCCCAATCCGGTACTCTATTTTGAACCGAAAAAAGGCTATCGTGCGATTAAAGGCGATGTGCCGGATGGCGAATACATGGTCCCAATAGGGCCAGTCAACATCACGCACACAGGGTCAGACGTTACCGTGTATGCTTATGGCATGATGGCGCATTATTGTTTGCAAGCCGCCGAGATGGTCAAGCAGCAAGATGGCATCAGCACTGAGGTGGTAGATGTGCGGACGCTGCTACCCGTTGACCGCGAAGGCATCCTGAATTCGTTTAAGAAAACAGGTAAGGCCCTGATTGTATACGAAGATAATTTCACGATGGGCTATGGCGCAGAAATCGCGGCGGTTTTGGCGGATGATGGCTTTGAATATATGGATGGGCCAATCCGTCGCCTTGCTGGGCCAGATGTGCCGGGTGTGCCGTTTAGCCATCCCGTCCAAGAGGAGTTTATGCCGTCGCCCCAGAAAATTGCCGATGCCATCCGCGATTTAGCCGCTTATTAGCGCATGAGGGAGAAATTAAAACGATGCCAACCAATGTGATTATGCCCCAACTTGGTGAGTCGGTGGTCGAAGGAACGGTCACCCGCTGGCTGCATCAGGTCGGTGATACCGTGCGCGAATATGAACCGCTGTTGGAAGTCAGTACGGATAAAGTGGATACTGAAGTGCCCGCCCCTGCCGAAGGTACTTTACTTGAGGTGTATGTACAGGAGGGCCAAACAGTCAAAGCGGGTGTGTTATTAGCGGTGATTGGCAAACCCGGCGAAGTGCCATCGGGTGGTGAATCCAGCGGCGGAGTATCCCATTCGGGTCATCCGCCACAACCTGTGATGGAGACTACGGTAGCCACAACTACTGCTGCGCACACCAATGGCGGAAAAGCGGAATCACACGACAGTATGCGTATTAGTCCAGTTGTAGCACGCATGGCCGCCGAGCATCAATTGGATTTGACCCAAATTAAGGGTACGGGCACGGGTGGACGTGTCACCAAAAAAGACGTGGAAGCCTATCTGCAAAACCCAACATCTGCACCTACCACCGATTTGCCCCCGTGGGAACAACCCGGCTCTGGCGATTTGTTCAAGCCGACGGGCGAGTTTAAACCCCAAGCCAAACCCGCCGCCGTCGCGTCTCCACCTGCTGCTTCGGTGCCATCGACCCCGCCGCGTGCTATCCCCGCCGAACCGATTCCGCAAGGTGTCCCCGGCGAATTGGTCACTCTGAGTAACATGCGTCGTGCCATTGCCGACCATATGGTGCGCTCCAAATTACAGACCAGCCCGCATGTCACCACCGTTTTTGAGATTGACATGAGTCAAGTCATGACCCACCGTGAGGCGCACAAAGCCGAATTTGCCAAGAGTGGGGTAAATTTGACACTGACTGCTTATTTCCTTGCCGCGATGGTGGATGCCTGCCGCGCTGTCCCGATAATTAACAGCCAGTGGACGGACGAGGGTATTTATTTACATCACATCGTCAACATCGGCATGGCGGTGGCAATTGACGATGGGTTGATCGTGCCTATTATCAAAAACGCGGGTGAATACAACCTGATGGGCCTTGCCCGCCAAGCCAATGATTTAGCCAATCGCGCCCGTAACAAGCAGTTGAAACCCGATGATATTCAAGGTGGCACGATCACGATTACCAATCATGGCGTCAGTGGCAGCTTGTTCGCTACACCGATTATCAATCAGCCCCAAGCGGCGATTTTTGGCGTCGGTATCATCGAAAAACGGGTCAAGGTCATTAACGACGCCATTGCCATCCGTCCCTGCTGTTATGCCAGCCTCACCTTTGATCATCGCATTGCCGATGGCGCGACGGGTGACGGCTGGATGATGACCCTCAAAGAGCGGCTAGAAAACTGGGCCTAAAAGTGAAAGGGCGGGCGAGAAATTTTTAACCCGCCTATTTTGTTTTTATACCCCTGCGGTTAACTCGCCGATAATGGCATATTCCATCGCCAACGGATTTTTGACATGCTTGGAAGCATCTAAGATTTCAAACCCAACAATATTGCCATCCCGGTCATAATCCAAGATGATGCCGGGTTTTTCTTCATCACTTTCCTCAATCACGGCATCACTCAGCATAATCCGAATGATGTCCACCTCAGCATCGTATGTGACTTTCATGAATTGCTCCAATACTTCTGAATTTTGCTGGTTCGATAAACGGTAATAACCGTAACTGGGTCGGTTTCTTCTACAATCAAGCGTACCAAATATATCTTACCGTCAAATCCAATTTTGGACTGATAAACTTTGCGACCTCCATCTGCTTCTACGATTTGCTGAGGGTTGGTCATGATTTCATCTATAGTTTGCAGCGGAATACCCCGATTTTGGCACTCGGCTTTCGCATGATCGGTTAAACGATAGCTCATTGCGAGTTCAATATTCCTAAAGATAATTAATAAATTTCCTAGAACTATAAGTATATTGCGAGATTCCGGCTATCACAATGATAAAATAATGTCCACCAATGACTCATGTTCTCTGAATAAAGGTTTTAATCCTATTTGTACATGGTTAAATTTTTGCCCTCCTATATTCCCAAATCGCCCTTTCGAGGCTAATTTCTAAATTAACTTTTCAGTCATAATACAAACTCATGCGTAACCGTGGTTACGGATTCAAATTCGGCGCATATAACTCTCAATAATAGAACGAATGTTCATAAAACCTCAACCCCCTGCCCGCATCGAATAGGCTACTTTTTGCGTATAAAGTACAAAATACAAAAACTATAGAGGAGTTTTCATCATGTCTCTCCGCCCCTTTGCCATGCCCAAAGATATTGACAGCATGTTGGAAGTCTGGAGTGTTGCCGCTAAATATCCTGACCACCCCGAATGGGATATGGAGGATGAAGAACAAGAATCCGCACTCGATATGCTGCGGACGGTCAAAAAACTCTGGCCTCTTTTTCGGGTGCTGTTCCTTATTTCACCTTCTATGAAGGATATGATGCACGGTTATGTCTGGGAAGAAGACGGTAAACGCATTGGGACAGCCAATATCGGACGGCGTGGCAAAAGTGATACATGGATGGTATCGAATGTGGCAGTGCTGCCGGATCATCGGCGTAAGGGTCTTGCCCGAAAATTGGTTGAAGCCTGTTTGCAATTGGGCCGGGAGCGCGGCGCAAAAAAGATTATTTTAGACGTAATTGATGGCAATTTACCTGCCCAACAACTTTATGAAAAACTGGGGTTTGTGAACTATACGACCAGTGTGACCTATGATTATGAAGCCCCTACTTCGCCCGCTGAGGCCGCGTGGTCTTCCGATTATATCATAACACCTCTTAAGTCATCGGAATGGCAACCACGTTATCAACTAGCGCAGCGCATCACCCCGGCGATTGTGCGGGAGTACGAACCAGTCGTGGAATCAGTCTATCGTGTACCCGCCGCTGCCCGAACCATCATGTCCATTCTCAGCTATTTTACGAAGACGACGCGCCGCCGCTATCAGGTGCAGGATAAAAATGGACAGGTGGTAGCGGTTGGTCGTTTTGGGGCGCTGAGAAAAAAGGGCGGCCTAAATAACATCATCCTAGAGATAGACCCCAATCAGCCTGAACTGGCTTATCCCTTCTTAGTGAAGTTGGTGCGTGAAATCCTTGAACTCAGTCCGGGCCATAAGATTGAGATTCAAATTCCAGTGTGGCAGACCAACCTGATTGAAGCCGTCGAGCAACTCGGCTTTAAACGTCGCTATGCCTATGCACGGATGGGGCTGACAGCCTGACGTGTAGTATCAACACACCAGCTTATAGCCAATCCCCGGCACCGTTAGGAGCAGTGTGGGACGACTGGGGTCAATCTCAATTTTTTCGCGGAGGCGCCGGATATTCACCTTGACGATTTGTTCACTGTCGGGGTCACTTTCATAGCCCCACACCGCGTCCAAAATCTGGTTACGGTTGAGGATTTGATTGGGGTGTTGGGCCATAAAGGTCAGCAGCCGAAACTCGGTGGGGGTCAAATTGACCACCTCTTCACCGCGTGTCACTTGGCCTCTCGCCCGATCAATCAAAAGATCGCCAACGTAGAGGGTGTCGCTGTCCGTGCTGGCAAGTTCACCATAGGCCCGCCGTAACTGCGCCCGCACCCGTGAGGACAATTCACGCAGACTGTAGGGTTTGGTGACATAATCATCTGCGCCCATTTCCAGCCCTAGTACCTTATCCATCTCCTCGCGGTTGACGGTCAGCATAATAATCGGCTGACGCAGGCCCATATAGCGCATCTGGCGGCAAAAATCGAAGCCGGAGCCATCCGGTAGCCGAACGTCCAAGATAATCAGATGGGGCTTGATGTCGCGGGCAAAATCCATTCCATCATGCCCATTCGCCTTCCATGTCACCGTGTAGCCTTCACGTTTGAGGCCGTCTTGCAGGCTATAGGCGATACCGGGGTCGTCTTCAATAACCAGAATATGGTTCGTCGGTCTCATGATACTGCCCCCTTTGGCAGCTTGACCGAAAAACGTGTGCCGGAATGGTCGCTGTGAACTGCTACTGTGCCCCGATGTTCTTCGACAATGGCTTTGATAATGACAAGGCCAAGCCCGTTGCCCGGATAGGCCGCGACGTTATGCCCCCGATAAAAACGGTTAAATAGATTCGGCAAATCTTCGGGGGGGATGCCAATACCTGTGTCTTTGACCCACAATTCCACATCGGTTTCTTGATGTCGCAGGCCAAGTGTAATTATGCCCTCTTCGGGGGTAAATTTGAGCGCGTTATCGAGTAGATTATCAATCACCCGCGTGATTTGCGGCTCATTGGCTTCAATGATGACTTCTTGAGAGGGGGCCTCGAGATTCAATGATAACCCGGCCTGTTCAGCGCGTGAGGCATAAACCTCATTGATTTGTTTGACCAATCCGGTTAAATCCACCGATTGCGTTTGATGCTGATACGAACCGGATTCAATGCGTGCCAAATCCAAAAGGCTATTGGTCAGATGTTCAAGGCGGTTGGCTTGGGCTTCGGCACGATGGATAAAGTTTTCACGGGTCTGCGGATCGGTTTCGACAACCGCTAATTCGAGATTGGTGCGGAGGGCGGTCAGAGGGGTATGCAGTTCATGGGCGGCATCCGCGACGAATCGGCGCAACGTGACAACGGTATTCTCGACGCGATGGGCCATGTCATTAAACGAGCGGGCCAAGATGCCAAGCTCATCTCCCCGCTTTAAATCTACCCGGGCGGAGAGCCGACCATCGGCCATGTGACTGGTCGCTTCGGTCAAAGCAAGCAGAGGTTGACTGATATTCCGACTTACTAACCAACCAACCAGCGCGGCTAAAATAATCGCTACTGCTCCGGCACTCACCAAGCCCTTTGCTACACTGTCCAAAATTTCGCGCCCAAAGGCTGGCCCTTCCGACACTTCAAGATAACCAATAAACGTGCCATTATCCGTATACAAAGGCCGGATGATTTTTTCGCCGGAGTGCCGCCCATCTATCGAAATCTCAGGGTTGTCCAAATCATATCCAAATGGGCTACCGCCAACAGGTACGGAAAACATGCGGGACTGCCCCTTAAATTCCAGCGGGCCATAAACCGTATTGTCTTCGGCATTGGACAC
Organism: Chloroflexota bacterium; assembly: GCA_024434115.1. GTDB lineage: Bacteria > Chloroflexota > Anaerolineae > Aggregatilineales > J027 > CFX10. The sequence goes on along the minus strand of QMIT01000003.1, from coordinate 343,093 downwards.
AGCATATTCAAAGGGGACTCGGCCATTGAGGCTAAGAAACGAGATAATCGCTGGCGCGGTCACTGAGCCTTGCGTCACTTGCAAATCTGGAGGCATCCCCGAATCTCCGCCCCCTCCTGCCATCGCCACACTGCCGGTGCTTAGGATGGCATCGGGAGGCGCACCTTCGACGCTGATGGTGATAAAGTCGCCACCTGTAAAAGTACCGGTATCTAAGACGACTTGTGAATTTGGATCGAGTAGGCGCACCCGTGAACGTGCTATAAAGCTGTGGTTGTCTATGACGTATTGCATATCGTTCAAAGCAACCCCATCCGAGGCAAGCTGCTCGATATTACGCGAGAATGGCCCAGAGATGCGATGGAGGTATTCACGCTCACGCTGCGTATAATAGCCATTGAGCGTGGTCAGCAAAACCGTCCCCAATGCTAGGGTCGCCAACAACGCGATGCCCGCATAACTGAGGGGTAATCGCCACCGGATGGATTGCAAGGTACTCATTGATTTCTCTCCACTACATCTCACTTCTTTTCAGCGTAGCGCAAGCTGACTTCCTGTCAAGCCCCTCCCGCTGCTTCTTTGGTAAACTGCCATGGGCCGCCTTCGTGACAAGGGATTTGCACAAAGTTATTGTCCAGCGGATAGACATACCATGTATAGGTTCCACCGGGTCGCAGGTCTTCGCTGGCTTGAATCTGTTCATTCTCACGTAGCTCGACCAAGCGCTCAAAAACCGTACCGTCGGGCCGATAGATACGAATCAGATATTTGGGCGCATCCGGGCCGCGCCAATTAAAGGTAATTAGGCCATCCCCTGCGACTGTCACCGTACCATTGAAGGGAGTTAACACTTCCCATGCTTTGCAATCGTAGGCTTGCACGGGTTGGGCGGTTCCCGGTACTCGTAACACCTGCCCGATCACGATGAGATTCTTATCTTTAAGGCAGTTGGCTTTGACCAACTCATCCACATACGTGTTGTACTGCTCGGCGATTAAGGCCAGTGCATCATCCCGTTTGACGGTATAGGTCAATGTCCAATCCTCACGCGGGACACAGCCGGGAGTGGTAGAGGGGGTTGGCGTTTCTGCACCATTGAGACCGGGAACCGATACATCCAATTGAATGGTCGGGGTCAGGGTTAAGGTCGGGGTCAAGGATGGTTGCGGGGTTAGCGTCGGCGGCTCAAAGGTAGGGGGCGGCTTCAGCGTCTGCGAGGGCGTCAGGGATGGCAGGGGTGTATAGGGCGGAATGGTCTCCGAAGCGGAAGGCGACGGGGTGGATTCCTGCTGCTGGACATTGGCATACGGCGTAGAATCACTATCCGTGACATTATCGCTGGGAATGGCAAGGCGAGTGATAACCCCCCCGGCAATCATCGCCAAAATCATTGTTAAGGCCGACAGACCCTGTTTCATAAACATTTTTAGCATGGGATTTCCTCTTGAGGTGTTTCTTCTCGGACAATCAGGCGGGGCGTTAATTGCCCGTCAAAGAGATCATAAGCATGGTCTACATATTCAATGACCATTGGGTCATGAGAGACAATCAAAAAGGTTGTGCCCTGCGTCGCGGCGATACTGCGAAACAGCGCTAACATCCGGCGGGCGTTGCGTGTATCCAGTCCACTGGTTGGCTCGTCGGCAAGTATGAGTTTGGGGTGCATAGCAAGGGCACGGGCAATGGCGACCCTTTGGCGCTGACCGCCGCTTAACTCATCGGGGACATGATTGGCCCATGCGCTGAGACCAACGGCTTGTAAAACGGATTTGGCACGGCGGCTACGCTCAAAAACATTTAAATTCAACAGGCGTAATGCAAGGTCAATGTTTTCAATGGCGGTATAGGTCGGTAGTAGCGTCGAACTTTGGAAAATGAAGCCGATGGATTTCCGGCGCAGTTTGGTGCGGGCACGGTCATTCATTCGCAAAATATCTTGCCCATAAAACGCGATTTGTCCGGCGGTGGGACGATCCAAAGCCCCAATCAGATTTAAGAGAGTCGTTTTGCCGCTGCCAGACGGGCCATATAAGGCGGCTAATTCACCACGCTCAACATTCAAATCTACCCCACGCAAAACCTGAACATCCCCAAAACGACGCTCGACACGGTTGACCGTCACACAGAGGGTGGTGGGAGGGCCTTTGTGATTATTGTTCCTCATGCTGCCCCTCGTTTCTTACCCCGTCGCAGGAAGCGCCGCCGTGAGGGTGGGGCATCTTGTGGGAACATATCATTGAGCAGCAGATGGGTATCGTCGGGGGCATCGTGTTCAGGTCGCAGCAAAATGCCCTCTGGTCGCACCTCAACCGCGATACGGGTCGCCTCAGATAGCTGCGATTTGGCGGTATCTGGTAGCTGAATGCGGCCTTCGATATCCAGCACAGGCGTTTCTTCAGAGGCGTGCGAGACGTCTTGGCCCAATGCCCCGTCACGTAACGTCAAAGTGCGGTCAGCATAAGCGGCAATATCAAGGTCATGTGTCACCATCAACACCGTCAAGCCATAACGCCCCCGCAGATCGTTAATCAACTGCATCACCTGAATGGCGTTTTTGCGATCTAACGCGCCGGTGGGTTCATCTGCCAATAACAGCGAAGGCCGATTGGCAAGGGCGACAGCGATGGCGACACGCTGCTGCTGCCCCCCCGATAACGTAGCAGGTCGTTTGTGGGTTTGGTCATTCAGGCCAACCGCGTCTAATAATTCACGGGCCTGTTTGCCGCGCTGCCACGGCGACATCCCAGCAAGGGTCATGGGCAGGGTCACGTTATGAAAGGCGGAACGATGCGGCAGCAGATTGCGAGTGACATTTTGCCAGACGAACCCGACCCGTTTCAGCCGATATTCCGCCAGCCGCTTGCCCTTAAGTTCGAGGAGGTTGAGGCCATCAACCGTCAATTGTCCGGCGGTAGGTTTATCTAGGCCGCCTAGCAGATTGAGCAGGGAACTCTTGCCGGCGCCGCTTGGCCCGACAATCGCCACCATCTCGCCCTGCTCCATCGAAAAATCCACGCCTTTGAGAGCCAAAACCTCGTGGCCGCCGACTTGATAGGCCCGTACCAGATTTTTGCAGTAGATATAACTCGTCACGCTTGCACCTCGATCATGGCCCGACGACGACATCGCCCTCGTTGACACCGCTGATAATTTCGACCCGATCATCGGTTTGCAGACCGAGTTCGACATCTACCGAACGCTGTCCGTCGGGGGTATCCAACACCACAAAGGTACGATTTTGGAAAGTGCGTATGGCGGCGGGAGGCAGCCACAAAACGTTTTCGCGGATTTGCAGCGGCATATACACTTGGATCAGTTGACCGTCGGTCAAATCTTCAAAACCTGCCGCGATACGGGTGGTTTGATCAGCATCCCGATTGCTGCTGGGGATACGACGCACGGCACATTGCACGGCAGTTTCTGGTTTATTGGCGACCTGACACACTCCGACCATCCCGATGCTTAGATTTTGGGCATCCCCAATCGCAAGGCTGGCGATGACCTCTTTGGGTTCGGGCAGGCCAATCGTGATGACTGCATTGTAAGCCGTTACTTGGTCACCGGGGCTGATGCTGACTTCCAAAATCACGCCGTCAATTGGGGCATACAGTGAAGAACGAGCAATATCAGTTTTGAGTTGATCTACTTTTAATTGGGCCTGTCGCAGATTTTCGAGGCCGCTGGGGTCGCCTTGCCCACTCCGCGCCCGTTCCAATGCCAATTCCGCCTCAATCACCGAATTTTCCTGCTGTTTGATGTTGAACTCGGCATTGTTGTAGCTTTGGGCGGCTGAGAAATAGGAATTTTCGGCACGGCGCAGACTGTCTTGGGCATTGAGCAGTTGGGTATAGGCGTTATCTACCGCGCTGGCCCCCTGTTCGGGATGACTGAGGGCTTCTTGATAGGCTTGCTCGGCATCTTCTAAATCGCGTTGGGCAGCATCTAACGAAATTCGGGCGTTGGCGACGCCTGTCCAATCACGGCTGGCTTTGGTTTGCTCAAGGCTTAGTTTTGCGTTCGCCAACCGGATTTCAGCATCTTCTACTGACTGGACATCCGTACCTGTACCCGTCTCTAAATTGGTTTGGGCTGTTTCCAGCGATAATTCGGCGCTTACCAATTGTTCTTCAAGGTCTTCGATTTGATAATCAGCGAGCAACTGACCTGTGCTGACTGCATCACCCTGCCGCACATTGACTTGGCGGATTGTGCCGTTGATCTCGAACGACAAATCCATTTGGTCACGCGGTTGCCAGCGGCCACTAAATTCGAAGATTTCCTCTACGTTACCCCGCTGCACAGTGTATTTGGGACGTGCCGCAGCGGGTGCGGTGGGAATGGAGGTAATTGTTGCAGATGGGTCATTTGTATTCGGATCGCCATTTGTGCAGGCCGATACCACCATCAATAAAGCTATCAGAGTGAAAACGTGTTTTTTCATACCGTCAAATTTCTCCCGCATCACGCATCCCCCAGTTTCACCAGAGCCGATAGATGCTCACGGCTGAGGAGGACGGTGGTCATTAAAGTTACAATGATGAGGATTCCCGCAAATACCCCATAGACTAACGTGATTTCATCCCATGCCACGCGGATGAGATAGGGAGGCAGACCTCCGCTAAAATCCAAGAGTGGCAAAAACAGCAGAGTAGTGGCAGTCCCGATGAGTGTCCCCCCGATGACACCGCCACTGGAGGCGATGCCCTGTGCAAAAATCAGGTATTCCCCAACCGCCCCTCCACTCAAACCCATTGCCCGCAGCGAGCCGAGTTGCAGGGCCTGAGCACGAAATGAAGCGGTGCTTTGAATAATGCTGCCCACGAGGGTCAACACGATGGACGATACAAAACCAACCGACAGAAAACCAAGCACCCCACGTCGTCCCGGCGCAAGTTGGGCTTCAAGTAGGGATTCTTGAGGGTCAAGCCAGCGCAGCACCGGAAAGCCGATTTCCTGAACGCCTGCCTCGACTGCATCCCGATCCGCATCAGGGGCGAGGCTGATCCACACGTCATGGGGCAGTTCCGTCCCAACCAGTTCAAAAATCGGGTCAAGATTGGTGATGGCAAAAAAGCCGTCTGCCGGGTCAAGCGTCGGGAAATAATCCAGCAGACCAACAATGGGCACAGTAGTCTGATAGGTCTCGCCCAACGCCGAATACTGCATGGTGATTTCTTGGCCCACCAGCAAATGATAGGTCTCGGCAGTTTCACGGTTTAATAGGATGCCCGTGCGATTTCCGGCCAATTTATTTAGCAGGGCGGGCAGGCTTTCGTCGGCATAGTCGTCACGGAAATAGGCGATTGCCGCCAGTGCGCCGCGATCAATGCCCAGTGTCGTACCACTGATGCGCTGGTTGTTGAGCAGAATCTGGGTGCTGAAGCGGCCCACCCGTGAAACGTTGTCAATACCCTCCACTGCCAAAAGATTGCTGGCAGGCAGGGTGTTATAACCGACCAATTCCTCTTCCGCCTCTCCGCTGTCATTGGTGGTGGTTTCGGTTTGGGCCTCCGACGCGACCACCAGCACCGATGGCGCACCAATTTCATAATTGATGGTGTCTTCCAAACTGCGATCCAGCGTGCTTGCCATAGATGCGGTAAATCCCGTCAGGCTCAGGGTGAAACACATCATCAAGAGTGCCCCACGATACCTGCTGATCGAACGGGTCAGTTCGCGCAGGGCCATCAACAAAGCGATGCTGCTGGTGACGCCGATGACACGAGCGCCAAAATTCAACAGCATAGGATAGAGACGTAAGAACAACAGTGTCAGACCAAGTGAAAAGAGGGTTGGGGCAAGGAATACCAGCGGATTGCTAAACGGATTTTCAGCATCGGCCTGCAATCCCCCTTCGGCGTTCAGGTTATAAAACACATAGGCCGCCGGGATAAGCAGCAGGATATCCAGATACATGCGCTGCCACCATGCCTTGCCTGCCCGTGCTTGGCTCTGTTTAAAACTGGTGATGCTTTGGCGGGTCGTGCGCCATGCAATTAAGAGGCCGCTGCTCGCCGCGATAACGCCCGTAGCTGCCCCCAACAACACTGCCTGCTGGGTAAATTGGATGCTTAAATCAGGAGTGGGGTTGTCGAAACGTAAAAATGAGGTCGTGCGGCCCACCAGTTCCACCACCGACGGCGCGGCGAAGATGCCAATGCCGAGGGCTACCCCCGCCAAAATCAACCACATGAGCGCGTGTAGACGTAACAAGGCACGGCGACTCATCCCCCGACTGCTGAGGATCACATCTTCGTGCTGCTGTCGACCCACCAACATGCCCGACAGCATGGTCACGAAATAGAGGATCAGGCCGCCAACGGGTAACACTACGATGACGAGTTGTTGGCGCAGTTCGTTAACCTCTTGATTAAAAGATTCTAGACCGCTCTTGGGTGAAATATCGAGGCGGATACCGGGCAAGGTCGCATTGACGTTCCGTTCACCATTGATGATATTCGACAGCAGGGCTTGTACATCCGAGGTACGCAGGCCTGTGCCATCAAATAGGACGTACCAATCCACTTCTTCAATCGGTGAGTCGTTGCCCTCGACCATCGCGTTTAGGTCGGTGGGTTGGACAAGCAGCACTTCATTAAAAAACTTGGGTGGCAGCATCCACGACGTATCATTGACGTTGACCGCCCGCCACATCGCTGCAATTTTGAGAGTGACGGTTTTGCCACCGGAGCGGGTCGCCGTTAGCGTATCCCCAACTTCCAATCCCGTTGTATAAAACAGTTCTTCCGAAATGAGTACCGGAATTTCATCCGCCGAGGTGGATTCGATAGGCCATTCCCCGGCGACAATTTGAATTTGTGTGTCCGCTCCTTCAAGCGTCCCGATGCTGTAATTGCCAATATTGAGATTGTTTTCGGCACTGCGAATCCCCCAAAAACCGATGCCGATATATTGGGCTTCGCGCAGGACAGGCAGACCGAAAGATTGGGCAAATTCTTGATGGATACTGGCGCTGGCACTGTTGACATCCTGCGGCGAGATGTTGCCTTCCCAAGCTCCCAAATAGCGGAAACGGAAGGCATAGGGTGGGTCGCCTAATTGGTCGTCGAGCAGATTGCTATACACCGCATCAACATACAGCGTTAGGCTTAGGGCAAGCGTCGTCGCGGTTGAAAGGCCAAGCAGTGTCCAGAATACCAAAATCCGGTGCTGCCATAGGCGCTCGAATACCAGCGTTAAGATGTCGAACAGGCGGAACATGTTGGTTGTCTCCTACGGATGAAGGAGGAAGTGTGCCAGAACGCTCCCACAAAATTTTGGCACACTCCGCCTCAGCATCACCGATTTATTCCTGACGGGGTAGCGGGAAATTCGGGTCGGCGGTTGCCGCACAGGTTGTGATTTGCCCGAAATAATTCTGCATGTAATTCTGGTCGGTGCTGCTAGGATCAAACGGCGGTAGATCACTGACACAGGCAATGTAATCATGGGTATACTGCTCGGCCTGCGCCAATTCCGTCTCCAAGTCTGCGTCCTCCAAGACATAGCGGTCAAACGCCTGCTTCAACCAATACTCTCTAGCAAAATTGGCAGGTGAGCCGCTTTCCCGGAACGACTGTGGGAAGGTGATGGTATTGGGGTCGCTGATGGTGGCAGCAAGTTCGTTATACAGAGCCGTCAAATCTTCGCCTTGAGAGGCCGTGATTGAAGGGTCGCTGAGTTGCGAAGTACGGGCAGGCATGGCCGAATACAGTTCGGGGTGCTGTGCGATTTCGCTCAACCACCGATAACACGCTTCGGGATTTTCGGCAGTGGCGCTGACATAACCCGTCACGATGTTATAGGAGGCCACATTATAGATTGTGCCGCGTGGATAGCTGACAATTGCGGTTGTGTCTTCGGCTTGTTGGCTACCGGGAGGGCCACCGCGCCGGAAACTGAATGGGCTAAGGCTGTCAGTTGTAATGGCAATCGTGTTTGCGCCATCACTTCCACCAATGGAGACCGCGAAGGCATTGCCACCGAGTTCCTGATATTCGATATAACCATTCTTGGCTAAATCCAAGACCTGACGGATGGCATCTACTGTTGCAGGGTCGGTGAAATTGATGGTCGGGGGTTCAGTCCGATAATCAATCGGCAATCCACCATAGGCCGCGATGAGCATCAACAGATAGGTACCACCGGGGTCGGCTGGTTGGAATGCAGGGGTATCACCCAGCCCATACTGCAAGGATTCCAGCGCGTCAGCAAATTCGTCCACTGTCCAGCCACCGTCAGGTAGCGGCACCCCGGCATTGTTGAATAGGGCAGTATCGTAGCGCAGTACATCGGCTTGAATCCCAATTGGCAACGCCCATGTCTTGTTGTCTACCTGCAATTGGGATAGGGTGTTCCCAATTACATCATTGCGGTCAAAGTTAAGATCGGTGTCAAGGAAAGGGTCGAGACTCAAAATGCTGCTGAGGTCAGAATCACCCGAAACCGCGTTGTAACCGAGGGTGAAGCAGTCATACTGTTGAGCCAACTCTGCCAATGACCGCCCCATTGCCTGTTCGACATTCACCGCTCCCACATTGGGGTCATTGGCTGCAAAATCCTGCGAAATCTGATCCCACTGTTCCTGATTGGGCAACCCACCACCGGGGCCAATCATGATAAATGAGGACGCCATGCCAAAGTTCAGGGCAACTTCGCCGGGAGCAAGGACGACGGGTTCGGGCGGCGGAACAATCGAAATGGTGACCGTATTGCGGCGCTCATCGGCAACTTGCATAGCGGTCATAGCTTCCAATTCAAGTTCTTGGAGGGCGCTGTGGGCATCTAGGCCATCCTCCATTTTTTGCAGGGCATAGCTGAGGTAATTTGCAAAACGGGTTTCCGATATAGGCAGGGCTTTTTCCACAGCTTCATCAAAGAGCGCCTGTGCTTCTTCGGAGAGATTGCCACCGCGTCCAATCTGGATGACGGGACCACCCGGCTCATCATTCGGATTTGCCTCTACGCCCACCATGCTACGACGGGCAGGGCTAATGCTTTGGAAAGAATTGGCGATTTCGGGGCGGGCGGTTAGATATTTAACCAATTCGTAGGCTAATTCCGGGTTTTGCGTACCACTGCTTACCGCGAAGCCCTCAATGGTCAAGCCAACGGTATCACCCGGAAGTAATGCTGCACTTCGTTGGGTCGAATCAGGGCCAAAACCACCAGATAAGCCAATGCTCTGTTCAATTCGCAATGGAATTTGATCGGAGGTTTCTCCAAAACCAGCACTAATGACCCCTTCGTCACTGAGTTCTTTCCATGTGGTCAAAAGGGTTTCAAGGGCGGGGTCAGAAAATGAAGGATTATTGGGCAGAGTGCTGTCATCATACAATCCGTGCGATAGCAGCGTCCGCAAAAACAGGCCCAGATTATCGCCAAAAGTCTGTACGGACAGGCCGGGGATTGTCACCGCGCCGCTGGCATCCACTTGGGCCAAAACACGGGCGGCGTTGGCAAAATCATCCATTGTCCATGCGGAGGTGGGATAAGCCAAACCAGCTTCGTCAAAGGCGGCGGCATCATAGGTGATGAGGATGAAATCCATTGCAGTGGGCAGCCCCCAAGTTCCAGCATCCCATTGGAAGGATTGCAGAGCGGCGGGGTAAAAATCGTTGGTATCCAAAGACCCATCACTGGCAATCAAGGGCGCAAGGTCAAGGAAGAAACCAGCGCGGGTGCGTTCGGGGGTTAATGTGGAATCATCCACATACAATACATCGGCTTGGCTAACGTAGTCTTGGCCGTCGTCCAAAAAGGTAGTGATGTCATTGGCCGAAGAAAACTCAGTGTCTACGTAGTTGACATAGACATCCACGCCAAATTGTGTCTCAAAATCATTTAAAAACTCCTCACCCATGATATTCTGCCAAAAACTCGGCAGTGCTAAAGAGATCGTTGAAGTGTTTTGGGCATGGGCCGTTGGCAGTACACTTACCAACAGCATAACCACTAGCAGTACACTACCGGTTAATCGAAAGTTGGGCGATTTCACGCAGTCTTTCTCCTCTCAAAAAACGTTTCCAAATCTGAGAGAGAAAGATAACGAATGGGTGTTACACGGCGGTTACAGGCTGGTTACAGGGCCGTAACCAGTGATTTTGGGATGGGAAATACACGGCGGTTGATAGGCATCCGAAGCAATCAACCGCCTGTTTACTTAGCTGCGCTCGAAATTTGAGCCGAGGGCAGCCGGGGGTTTAGCCCGCAGCAGATTTTGGGCAGCAGGTCGCCAACGGGGAGGTACAAGCACCAAGAGGCTTTCGGCCAGACCACTGGTTACAAAGATAAGCGTGACCAGCATCAATACCCAAGGGGTCATATTGATGATCTGAATAGGCAGATTCAGCACATCCTCTTGTTGGAAATAGAGGGCAAGGGCACGCAGACCAACAATGAAATACGCACCAAACGCGATACGGAAGGGTCGCCAGCCGCCAAAAATCACTATCGCTAGCGCAATCCAGCCGTTGCCGAGTGTTGAGCCTTCACGCCAGCCCAATTTCACACTTAGGGAATAGGATGCCCCGGCCAAGCCAACCAAAGCACCCCCCGCCGCGACGTATACGAAACGCCACAATTGGACTCGTGTACCACGCACATAAGCCGCTGCGGGATGCTCACCTAAGCCGCGTAGGGATAATCCGAGACGGGTGTGATACGTCCATAGCCAAACAAAAATGACCAAGAGCAGACTGAAGTAAATCAGAATATTGTGCTGGAAAAAAACTTCACCAATCACCGGAATATCTTCTAAGATGGGGATGGGGGCATAGGGGATTTCCGTTCCCTGCTGTCCCGAATATTTCCGACCAAAAAAGGTGCTGAGGTCGGCGCAGAGCAAAGTCAACACAAAGCCAACTGCAATTTGGTTGAGTTTGAGGAAAACACTGGCAGAAATAATGATCAAAGCCACTAACATGCCAATCAGCATGGCGACCACTATGCCCATACCGAGGCTGCCCGTATTGTACGTAACGGCAAAGGCGGCCATTGCTGCCAACAAGATCGTGCCGTCCAGTGAGAGATTGACCACACCGGCCCGTTCCGTAATGAGTTCACCTTGACTGGCAATGAGCAGCGGGGCCGCGTTCCGCACGATGTCGGCGAGGGTGCTAGTTAGAACCGGGTCCACTGGAGGCCTCCTGACCGATTTGGATTTCAACTGTAGGCGGGGGTGGTGATTTTTCACCTCCTGAAGCTGCCAGAAGTTTGCGCTGTTCTACTCGCTCCTTCAGGCGTTGCCGCACGCCATCAAAAATGAGCACACAGAATACCAAAATTCCTAAAAAGATACCGATGAGCGAGGCATCCAATTGTAGGCGTGTTCGCAGAGGCAGGCCCGCCGAATAGAGCAGCGCAAAGGCGAAGGACACAAAGGGAACCCAGCGCACCCGTATCGAAGCCAGCAGCACCACGAGCAGGGACAAAAAGCCAATGCCGCCGGAGACGTTCGCAGGCAGATTGGCGCGGCGGAACAACACCAAATGCCCGCCTGCTAGACCTGCCATAATGCCGCAGATCAGCATGGCTAACCAGATATTACGTTCGGTGGGAACACCTAACATTTGGGCTGATTTTTCGTTTTTGCCCATTGCGCGAAGCTGTAAGCCCCAGCGTGAACCGGAGAGGGTCAGCAGGACGAAAATAAAGGCGGTTAGGGTGATATAGATGGTAATCGGGCTAAGACGATAGTCGTCCATGCTTGGCAAGATGGCATTTGCAGGAAAGCGCACGGTAGCACTGCCTGTCGCGTTGGGAGGCGACCAAGGCGCAACCAGCAAATAGGACGAGAAACTGCTGGCGAGAAAATTCATGGCGACCCCGCCGAAAATCTCGTTTACACCGCCGCGTGTCCGCATGATTCCCGTAAATAAGGCCCAAACACCGCCTGCTGCCCCGGCCATGAATAATTCGGTGAAAATTTGCTCATTGCGCGGGAGTTCAACAAACAAGGCGATGCTAGTTGCGCCAACCGCCCCCATTGTGATTTGCCCCTCAATGCCGATATTCCACAAGCCAGCGGTAAAAGTCAGCAGCAGGCCGCAGCAGCAGAGCAAGATTGGCAGCCAAAAATCTACCACGTTGGCACGGTTTTCGGGTAAAGAGAGGGTGCGTTCGTAAATGAGGTCATAGACGGCACGAGCTTCGACGTTTTCATTATTCAAGATGAGCAGAATCGCCACCAGCGCTACCAGTATTCCGACCAATAATGGCAGAATCCCTAAGACGGTGTTGCTGGAAATTTGAATAAGTATTTTGCGAAAAGCCGTCAAGATTTACCCCCGATCAACTCACCCAATCGGGCGGTAGTCATCTGCTCTGGATTTTCTACAAGGGTGGTTTGTCCCGAAGAAAATACGAGGATGCGGTCACTATAATCAATAATTTCATCAAGGTCGGGCGAACTAAAGATAATGGCTGTCCCCTGTTTGCGGCGATTGAGCAGCAGTGACCAGATGTGTCCGGCACTTTCGACATCTAGCCCGCGCGTTGGATTTTCCAATAAGATCAGGCGTAGATTGGCAGGCAAAAGCGATAATGAAACGCGCTGTTGATTGCCACCCGACAGCGTTTGAATCTGGCTAAAGGGTCGTCCCTTAATGGAAAAATCGTTAATGGCTTGTTTGGTGCGCCGCCATGCCCGTACCCAGTTGACATGCGGTAGGCTGCTGCGCTCTGCCAACGCGGAATGATCTACTAGCGTTAACCCACCCACCAGCCCTTCCTCCAAGCGACCTGCGGCAAGGTAGGCAATCCCCCGTTCGAGCAAATCCCGATAACCACGCCAGCCAATGTTCTTGCCATTCAACCTGATTTGGGCGATTTGGTCGTTGTTAGCCCGTTGGCGAATGTACAAATAGAGAGTTTTGAGCATGGGGCCGAGGATTAAAATTAGGATAGCGATGCGGGCTAGATTAAGTACGGCTGAGGACTCATCAAGGATTTTGCCAAAGACCCACCACATGCCTGCCAGCGCGATAATCGCCGTCAGTTGATCGGCCCATGTCGGACGCCCCAATCCAGCGACAGTACGCATAAATTCAACTTGCCCACTGCCATCCAGACCTGCCAAGCCAATGACTTCGCCCTCACGCACCTCGAGATTGATATTGTGAATCGTGAATAGACGGGCGGGGACACTGAACTTGTGGATTTTGAGGACGGGTTTATCGGTATAGAGTGGTTGGGGGACTGTCGTGCTGATGCGTTTGCCAAACATCATTTCTACCATGATTTCGGTTTCGCACGGTAAGGAACGATGCCCAACCAATTTGCCACGCCGCAGCACCAATACTTCGTCGCACAATTCCTCAACATCGGCCAATTTGTGTGAGACCAAAATCACAATCATGTTTTGTTCGCGGGCCAAATTCTTGAGAGTTTGGAACAGTTGTGATTTTTGTTCGGCGGAAATGCCTGTAGTCGGCTCGTCCAGAATCAAAATACTGACCCCTAATGAAAGCAGGCGCACAATTTCGAGTTGCTGACGTTCACCAACGGTAAGGGATTCGACCATCGCGTGAGGATTGAGGTGGAAACCCAAAATCTTGCAGCGGGCCAAGAGATCGGCCTCGGCTTCACGGCGGCGCATGAAAAAGTTGAAGGGTTTACCCTCAATATAATTCTCTAGTACCGTCAGTGGGGCAAAGTCGAGCGGGTCTTGATAGAGCATCCCAATACCATGTGCAATGGCATGGTGGGGTGAATTGATTTGAGCGGGTTTGCCATCAATGATGATTTGACCACTGCTGGCTGATTGATAGCCACTGAGGATTTTCATCAGGGTACTTTTGCCAGCGCCATTTTCACCAAGAATCGCGTAGATGCGACCCCCTTCAAAAGTGAAGGAAATGTGATCATTCGCTTTTAATTGACCAAAACTCTTGGATATATTGTGGATTTCTAAGCGCATTGTTTTGATCTGAAAAGAAATAAGTATGCGGTTAAAAGGAGGGGTGAACCCGGTGGCCCACCCCGTTGAGTGATTACTTCTTCAATTACTCGCTTTCGGCGCTGCTTTCGCCGATCATCCCTTCCAACAATTGAGTCATGTACCAGACTTTTTCTGGTGTCGCCACTTCACCATCCTCAAGATAGGTGCTGCCATCTTGATAGTTTAGTGGGCCTTGGAAGAGTACAACGCCACCTTCTTCACCCTTCGCTCCAGCACCAAGCGCCGCAGTGTATTCGTCGAGGATAGCGGCTTCTTCTTCAGTCAGGGCGGTACCTTTTGCAAAGCCAACGATGCTGGTGTCGGGATTGTTAAGGTCTGACCAATCAGGTTCAAGCCAATCAAAGCTCTGGGTCCAAGTGCCATCCTTGACGGCGTTGACTGTCGTCACATAGGCCGGTCCCCAGTTGTAGTAAGGCACACCGAGACAGACCGATGGCGCTTCGGCACACGTGTCAATATAGTCGTATCCAACGGAGAATACACGCTCCCCTTCGGCGGAACGTTGACCCGCAACGACAGTCGCTTCGGTGGTGTCAATCCCGGAGAGAACCACGTCATTGCCATCATTAAAGAAGGCGTTGGCAACTTCGGTGGGGTCGAGTGTGACACCGGGGATGCTGAACCAGAACCCAATCCAATTCACGGTAAATTGTAGGGTGGCGGGGTCCATACCGCGATAATGTTCATAGCAATATTTCGCACCCAAATAGACGGCGTTGGCAAATAGGCGCGTTTCATTATTGATTAGCGGCCCTAAATAGGCGATTTTGCCTGTTTCGGTCTTGAGGGCAGCCGCGCAGCCCGCAATCGCTTTGCCATATTGCATTTGCCCAAAGAGATTGCCCATATTTTCGGAGGCTTCACCTGTCCACACGCCGTCACCAGAAACATGGAGAAAAACAATATCGGGGTAATTAGGCGCCACAGCCGTAAAATCGGCCTTGAAGTCGTCGGAGGTAGCGATAATCAATTTCGCGCCCTGCGAAACGAGGTCTTCAACAACTAAATCCATTGTGAGTTCAGGGGAGTCGGCTGGATTTACTTTGTCAATCCAGATCATCTTCGCGCCTTCTACATGTTCTTCAACGTACAATCCACCATTGTAGTGCGCTTCACTCCAGCCATTGTCATCGTGGGGGCCGACCAAGATCATGCCAAACACAAATTCGTCTTGTGCTTTGGCTTTGGATTGATTGGCAAAGCCTGCACCCATGACCAGTACAACCAACAATACAACAATTAAAGCAAGTGAGTATCTCTTACGCATAGCTTTATTTATCTCTCCTGCATAATCCCTTTTAAAACGTTCATTTTTGATACTGTAGGTCAACTATAACACGTTGGCCGACAGGCGAAAACGTACTGGGTTGTGTGAAGTCAACGAAAGGTAAGAATTTAGGCCCCAACCCAATCATACGTCATCAATGTCCACATATTGTACCTCATTCGTGTCATTATCGGGTGGCTTGCGCCCAATGACCCGCGAGGTATTTTCATCATCGTCCTTGTCAGTGGGAGGATTATTGGGAGATAGGGGTCTGCGGGGTGGGGTTGGATCACCACTTGGAGGTGTGGGCCGATTGAATGTGCGGCCACCAAGTAATTGATCGCGTGTGGCCGAAGATGATTCCTCATTTTCATCTGCCCCTGATCGCCGAAATGGAGCTACGGCGGGTGGACGGCCCGTATCTCCACTGGGGGCCGCACGTGGAGTAAAGGTTGGAGCGGCGGGGCGTGTGGGCATGGCAGGTTGTTCCGATGTTTCCGATTTTTCAGGTGTGGCAGCCGGAATTTCCACCGATTTTTCGGCAAAACTGGGTCGTGCTGGTGGTTGAAACGCGGGCCGTACTTGGGGCTGCTCGTCGGTTTTGGATTCTGGCCGGGGGAAGGATGGCGTGGGTCGGGACGGCGCTTCGTCTGCCGTTGGACTAGGCGTTGGACGGTTAAACATCGGAGCAGATGCTGGTCGAGCAGGAGTGCCT
Organism: Chloroflexota bacterium; assembly: GCA_024434115.1. GTDB lineage: Bacteria > Chloroflexota > Anaerolineae > Aggregatilineales > J027 > CFX10. The sequence goes on along the minus strand of QMIT01000003.1, from coordinate 327,151 downwards.
GCGAAGGTAGGGCTAGCAGAAGGCGCAGGCTTGGCAGGTCGCTTGGTTGGTATAGGTGGAACGGGCAGGTCAAGCCGATAGATAGAGGGAATTGGAGTGCCTTTGGGTAACGGAATATTGCTGCCGGGTTCACGCTGCTGTTCGGCTTTGGATTTGACGCGCTGCTCGGTATTGTAGTTCATTTTTTGGCCGCGCCATCGCTCCAACCCGCTTTCAAACAAGGCTAACGCGAAGCCAAATACGACATCTATAAACAGTATGGCAATCAGGGCCGTGCTGACGAGTTCTAGGGCATGGGCTATCGGGCCAGATAAGGTTTTGGTGACAAAAACATCGAATCCGAGAAACAACATGGCAATAGTGATCCCTGCCGCTGCGCCAAGAATCAAAAACCAACCCTGCCGATCTTCTTTGGTTGGGATCATGCCATTACTGAGGGAGAACATCAAATAGAGCCACAACCAGACATCACCCGTTTTCAAAAACTCCTTAATGCCGCGTCCGATTTGATTTAAATCGCCCGTGCCAATCGCCGCAAGGAGGGCATCCAGTTCCAAAATGGAAGTGCTTAGGTAATAGACGATGACCCCAGCGATGACAAATGGTAGGCCGCCGATGAGCATGGCCTTGAAACGCGAAGTCTGCTCAATGACCACAAAATCGTAGCGGATGGTGCCGTTTTCTTGTGTTTTCGGGTAGGAGTTGATTTTTTTGACTTTGACATTGAGCGCCCCAGCGACGAGCCACTGAATTACTTCGTGGACTAAAACGCCGGGGAAAAAGATTATGTAGTAAAAACCAGTGGCCTGTGCTTTATCAAGGGTGAGCAAATAGCCCACCCCATACATATGCTGGTGAATCCAGCGTTCCGCGTAAATCAGCGGAATGAGGATGCCCAGCAGGGTCAGCCAAGGGGCAATCAAACTGGTGACGTCCATTGGCTTCCTCAGTGATTACGCTAGACCTTTGGCTTCAATGGAAATTCGCATCAGGGCAAGGAAATCGTCCTTCTTGAGGGATGCCCCACCAATTAATCCGCCGTCAATATCAGGTTGCTTCATCAAATCTCCACAGTTGGCCGGATTCATGCTGCCACCATATTGAATACGGATCGTTTGTGCCACATCGCGTCCGTAAAGCTCAATCAGGGTTTGGCGGACGACGTTGCCGATAATATCTTGGGCTTGCTCGGGTGTGGCATTTTTGCCGGTGCCGATCGCCCAAACAGGCTCATACGCGATGATGATATTCTGGGTTTCTTCAGGCGTGATGTCTTCCAATGCGGCCCGTAATTGGCTGCTGCATACTGCTTCTGTTTCGCCCCGTTCGTTTTGTTCAAGGGTTTCACCGATGGCGACAATCGGTTTGAGGCCATTAGCAAGGGCGGCTTTGGTTTTTTTGTTGACTTGTACATCCGTAACACCGAGATATTGGCGGGTTTCGGAGTGACCGATAATCGTGTATTCGGCGAGTCCTACTAGCATATTGGGAGCGATACTGCTGGTAAATGCCCCGCTGTCTTTCCAATGAACATCTTGTGCGCCAACGCCAATCCCCGTTCCCTTAAGTGCCTTGCTGACAAAAGGAATCGCAAGGTAGGGCGGGCACACAACCCGTTCAATCTGAGTCAAGCGGCTCAGTTCATCTTTTAAACTGTTCACAAATTCCAATGCTTCCGCCGGGGTTTTATTCATTTTCCAATTGCCGGCGATAATCGGCACTCTCATGAGAGACTCCTCAAAATGCAAAACGGATAAACTTATTCACTGTTGGATAATTTGATTTGCGCTCGTTCACGCACCCATGCAGGTGCATTTGGCATGGCTAGGGCTAAGTTCCACTGTTCTTTGGCGGTGTCCAGCTCGTCAATGGCCTCATAATAGTTCCCCAGCACAAAGGAGGCCTCGGCGTATTCCGGCGTTTGGGCGGTGGCCTTTAATATGAGTTCTTCGGCGCTGGTACCACTTTCAACCGGGCAACGTTGAGGAACGGCAGCCCGACGCGGAATCGTGCTGGCAGAGATCAGGGCTTGGCCCATCATGGCTTGAAACACGGCATAATCAGGATACAGCCCTAGAATCTCACAAAATACCGCTACGTCGTCCGGTTTGGCATTGAACGCCTGTGTATAAAGATACCCCCCTGCCTCATTACGCACCACCGGGTCATTTTGATTTTCAGCTAAGGTGGAAGCCAGTAATGAGGTTGCTTCGTCGTCATAACCGCGTGCTGCGGCGACCTCGGCTGCTTCTAGTATGGTATCCACCGTCGGATTCAGAGCGACAGCCGATTGCACAGCTTCGGCGGCTTTGTTGGGATTACCTGCGTCCAGATAAGCTAGTGCAAGAACAAAATAGGCTGCCGGGTCGTTGGGGTGAGTCTCGACGAGGGCTTCAGCATCTTCCAGTCGAACCGCATCCTGTACCCCCGCTGCAAAATCAGATAGGTCGAGCAGGTCTGTTTCGCCGCTGGCCTCACTGACCCCATTCTGCTTAAAACGCTCGTCGCCAAACGCCGAAAATATCAACCCAGTAGAAAGTATACAGGCACAGATAAACACAAAACATCCCCCCAATGCCCATGCCGCACCGTTCCCGCGCCGTTTGTTTTTCCGCGTAGCCGAACTGCCCGTCACCACCATGCCTGCCGGGGTCATTTGCAACTGCCCGGTTGAAATTGGCACAGGAGTAGACATCATTTGCGGGATGGGTTGGCCCGTATAACCGGGGGGAGCATAGGACGGGGCTGTTACATAGTTGGATTCAGCGAAGGCTTCGGGTCGCACCATTTGGCGGCTGAGTTCACTCATGCGGCCTTCGGCAACGGCGGCCTTAAATGCCTGAATCATTTCACCAGCGGTGCGATAACGATCTTCAGGGTTTTTCGCCAACGCCTTCAGCAATACACGCTCTACGGATTCCGGCACCGCAGGGTTGACCCGGCTTGGCAAAGGGAGAGATTTATAGATATGATCGTGAATGATAGCGTAGGGAGTATCGGCAGTGAAGGGTACACGCCCGACGACGAGTTCATATAGAACCACCCCAAGTGAATAGATGTCCGTGCTGGGGCCAAGATCGCGTCGTCCCTGCGCTTGTTCCGGCGAGATATATTGGGGTGTGCCCAACATCATATCTTGACTGAGCGTAGATTCACCTGAACTGGCGATGCGGGCCAAGCCAAAATCGGTCAGGTAAGGGACGCCGTCTCGATCAACAATGATATTCGAGGGTTTGACATCACGGTGCAGCACGTCATTGCGGTGAGCATAATCCAGCGCGTCGGCCACTGCCGTCATGATCCGGGTGACTTCCTGCAACGTGAGGCGTTCAGCACGCAAATCTTGTTTAAGCGTCTGTCCTTCGATAAATTTCATGACCAAGTAGGGCTGGTTTTCTTGCATGGCATAGTCAAAAATCGGCACGATATGGGGATGATCCAACCGTCCGACAATTTGCGCCTCACGCCGAAAGCGTTCTTGAAAACCCTCGTCGCTGCTAAAGGCGACATGCAGCACTTTGATGGCGACATAGCGGCTTAGATTGGCATGAAACGCCTTATAGACCGTCGCCATGCCGCCTTGCCCCAACTGCTCAATAACTGTATATGGGCCAACGGTTTGTCCGATTGTAAAACTCATGGGGGCCGCTGTCCCTCCTCCCTATCAATAACCGTAAACAATTTAAATGCCCGTCGCAGGGGCAGTTGGTTTGGGACCACCCCTGCTGGGCATTATAGACCGGAAATTGTTAACCAAACAACCCTTTGAGGTCATTGGTTTGTAAAATTAGCGGTCATTCAATGCCACGACACCCGGTAGGGCTTTGCCTTCCAATAGTTCAAGGCTGGCCCCACCACCTGTGCTGATATGGGTCATCTTGTCGGCGACCCCAGCATCATTTACAGCAGCGGCAGAGTCCCCCCCACCGATGATGGTCTTTGTCCCTTTGCCAGTCAGGACAGCCAAAATCTTGGCGAGTTCAACCGTGCCTTTGGCAAAATTCGACATTTCATTTACGCCCATTGGCCCATTCCAAACAACGGTCTTGGCTTTGGCGAGTTCAGCCTCATACGCCTTAATCGCCCCGGGGCCGATGTCCATAATACGCCAACCGGTTGGTACATCTTCACCGGCTGGAATCGAAACCGATTTGGCGTCATTGCTAAAAGCATCGGCGATGACTACTTCACGCGGCAGTACCAACTTGTCGCCTGCTTTTTCCATCAAACTGCGGGCCAGATCAAGGGCGTCGTCCTCAACCAGCGAATCGCCGACATTCCACCCTTTGGCTTTGAAGAACGTATTTGCCATCCCGCCACCAATCAGCAGCTTGTCCACCTTGCTCAACAGCGCCTCGATCACCTGAATCTTGCCGGAGACCTTTGCGCCACCCAAAATCGCCACAAAAGGACGTTCGGGTTTTTCAATTGCATTTACCAAAAAGTCGAGTTCCTTTTCCATTAGGAATCCTGCGACTGCTGGCAGCAACCGGGCCACCCCTTCGGTACTGGAGTGGGCACGATGGGCTGAACCAAAGGCGTCATTTACATATACGTCCCCAAGCGCCGCAAGTTGCTTGGCGATGTCCATGTCGTTTTTCTCCTCACCGGGGTAAAAACGAGTGTTTTCCAGCAGCAGCACACCCCCCGCAGGCAATTGGGCGACGGCTTTTTCTGCAACTGGGCCAATGCAATCTTCCGCAAAGGCGATGGGGGCGGTGATGTATTTTTGCAGGACAGGTACCACTGGCTTAAGTGAATATTTCGGGTCTGGCCCCCCCTTTGGACGACCCAAGTGCGACATCAAGATGACGGCTTTGGGTTTTTGCTCAAGGATGTATTTGAGGGTGGGAACAGATTCCCGGACACGAGTATCGTCGGTGACGGTGCTGCCTTCGAGGGGGACGTTAAAGTCCACCCGTACCAATACCCGTTTGTTTTTGAGATCAATATCACGAATCGTTTTTTTGTTCATATTCTGCACTCCATTGCAGTCAACAAAAAAGGCGGGTTGACCCGCCCCTACGTAGAAAGTTTAGAAATTCTCGCAGGGATGGGCTTTTGACCCATCCGAATACGCAATTACAGTTTGCTGCCCATTAGATAGGCAAGGTCAGCCGTGCGGCAGGAATAGCCCCACTCATTGTCATACCACGCAAACATCTTGACCATGTTGCCAGCAAAGGCTTTGGTGAATTCGGCGTCTACGATGCTGGAACGGGGGTCATGTATGATGTCACTAGAAACCAGCGGCGTATGTTCAAAACCCAAAATGCCTCTCATCGGGCCATTGGCGGCAGCTTCATACGCGGTATGAACTTCTTCCGTCGTCACGTCGCGTTCCATAATCCCAACAAAGTCTACCAGTGAACCAGTGGGAGTGGGGACACGCACGGCGACACCATCAAATTTGCCTTTTAGTTCTGGAATGACCAACGACACCGCTTTAGCCGCACCTGTCGAAGTAGGGATGATATTGGTGGCGGCGTTACGCGCACGACGCAGATCGCGGTGGGGGGCATCCAAGACTACTTGGTCATTGGTATAACTGTGAATGGTCGTGACATAGGCTTTAACGATTCCGAAAGCATCTTGCAGAACTTTGGCAGCGGGGGCAAGACAGTTGGTGGTGCAAGAGGCGTTGGATACGATGTGATGTTTGGCCGGGTCATAGGCTTTGTCGTTGACGCCCAATACAAATGTGGCGTCTTCGCCTTTGGCTGGCGCGGAAATAATCACCTTTTTCGCCCCGCCTTTGATATGCAATTCAGCTTTGTCTTTGCTGGTGAAAATGCCAGTGCTTTCGATGACAATATCTACCCCAAGATCACCCCAAGGAATTTGGGAGGGGTCTTTTTGGGCAAAGGCTTTGATTTCATCACCGTTGATAATCAGGGAGCTATCGGTCACTTCGACCTTGCCCTGAAATGGGCCATAGTTTGAGTCATAACGGAACAAATGGGCCATCGTTTGTAAGTCACCGAGGTCGTTGAAAGCTACAATGTCAATTTTGCCGGGGTAGTTTTCTTTGAGGACTTTTGTAACCTGACGACCAATGCGACCAAACCCATTGATACCAACTCGGATCGCCATGTGAGTCTCCTTGTTATGGTGCTAGGCGTGCCGATATTTTACTTCGGCCCAATGATTTTATCCTAGACTCGCAACTTTGCCCTCCCCTTCGGATTGTGCAATTCGCTGAGACGCGGGGGGCAAACTTAGTAAGACAGCGCGTAATTTTTCCGGACTGTGCCGCCAAGGGCGCTCGTCATCGGTCAAATCGGCATAGGCCAGATAATACCTCTGATTGATGGGATGATTGGACAGTGCAGGTCGAACATAGATGGTATTGGGGCCAGCATTTTCGATTGGGAAATGATTATTGGCAATAATCACATCAAAGAGGTGTTCGCCAATATGCTGTTCAAGGGCCACCACATGATCGGTGACTGAATAATGCTCAGTTTCTCCCGGCTGAGTGGCGATATTGCACACATAGACCTTGAGAGCATTGCTGGCGCGGATGGCTTCGGTGACACCGTTGACCAATAGGTTTGGGAGGATACTGGTGTAGAGGCTGCCCGGCCCAATGATGATGAGATCAGCGGCTAGTAAGGTACGCATGACTTCCGGCATGGCTCTGGCCCATTGTGGTTCAAGCGACACTCGTTCGATGGTAGCCTCTGGACGGGGTATAAGGGACTCGCCTTTAATTTGTTCCAATTCGCCCGTTTCCCGATGGCGGGTTTTGGCAACCAATGTGACATGGGTTAGGGTGCAGGGGAGAACACGACCTTGAATGTCCAAGACACGGCCTGCTGCCAGCACTGCCTCATCCATGCTGCCCTTGATGCCAACCAGCGCAGCAAGAAATAAGTTACCGAAGCTGTGACCTGCCAATTCGCCCATTTCAAAACGATAATTAAAAAGCTGGGTCATCAGGGCTTCATCACGGGCCAATGCTGTTAAATTATTGCGGAGATCACCGGGGGGTTGGACGCCTAAATCGCGGCGCAATCGGCCCGAACTGCCACCATCGTCAGACATCGTGACAACGGCGGTGATGTTGCTGGTTTCGGTTTTCATCGCACGCAGGGCGCTTGGTAAGCCGGTACCACCGCCAAGCGCGACTACTCGCAGCCTCTGACGCAATTGCTGACGAGACTGGACAATATCGGCCCATTGGCTTAGGCTGTGGGATGAAAAGATGGGGCCAAATAATGAGCGATTGAGGCCACGTAGGGCTAATGCAAAAAATAATATGCCGATGACAATCAAAAACACCCCGCGCAACCCCGGCGTTAAAAAACCGAGGGTGGCACTCGTAAACCAATCGGGTCGGCCTTCGTTCCTATATATAATGAGAAGCAGTTGGGCAAAGGCGAGGCTAAAAATCGTCAATGCTACCAGCATTAGCAGCAGCCAACGCTTGATATAGAGGCCGGGCCGCATCCATTTTTGAAGGCCGCGCATGGGGCAGACACTCCCTTAGTAAAAATTATTGCTCGGCGCGACTTTTCCACCAGCGAGGAATCACCATACACAAGAGTGATGCGCCAATCGTTAACCCTCCAATAACCAGTGAGACATCAAACCAGAACTGCTCAGGGTAGAGGCGGATGAGGGTGTCGCTGCGATAGAATTGCCATGTCCCGGCTTCAAAAAAGATTTCATGGAATGTATCAAAGAAAAAGTCCCAATTAATGAACACAAGCGCCGTCAAAATCAAAATGAGCGCGATGGTTAAACCACCCCCCTGTTGAATTCCACGCAGAATGTGAAATCGCGTAGCGGGTTGGCGTATCAGTAAAATGGTACTCATCGTAAATATCGCGGCAGCCAAGAGCAGCACTTGGAAGGCGGCACGGGTCACGACCTTGACATCTTCCATATGCTGCAATTCATCGGCTTTAAAGGCCGGTTCGCCGTTAATTTTTAAATCACCCAGATAGCTGATGTCGGCGTCGTTGGTAAGGTAGCGTACCCCATATGGGCCATATTTCAAACGGTCTTCGGTAGAAAAGCCAAAAGAATCTTCGGGGAAACCGGGGCGGCGATATTCCAGTTGCAAAAATGCCGGAGTCATGACCAAACGCACACTGCCCAAGACCAAAATAAATGGCAGGGTCAGGGTAATGACGATTTGGGGGATGATTGCCAGCTTGTACCAAATATTCGATTTAGGTGATGATAAGGGGATTTCATCCACCGAGATTGCCTGTGAATCAGACATTAGGGCGTGTTTCCTTCTAATAGATAATCAATCACCATGTCGTCAATAATGGTTTCGACTGGCGCGTGGTCATCAGTAAAGACTACATCGGATGTTTGGGTCGGGACAAGGGTCTGAAATGCGAGGGTTAGGGTTTGAAAGACGAGAGGATATTGGCTTTGGTCAATCAGTGCCATATTCCGCGCCAAGTTTTCGGTGACAGTGGGCTGGCGGGTGGCGACCAAAATGGTGTTGAAGGAATCCGGCACATCCATCGTATGCACGGTGGGGAACACTTGCAGCATGGTCTGGGTCATCGCCTCAACCAAACGCCGATCTGTGTCCGTCCTCCCGACATTAATTACGACTACTCCATTTTCGGTGAGATGGTCACGGACTTCCTCAAAAAATTCCCGTGTAGTGAGGTGCCATGGGACATAGGGGACGCGGTAGGCATCTATCCCAACCACCGAGTATTTTTTATCGAGGCGATTGAGTTCATAGCGCCCATCGCCGATCATCACATGCAAGTTTGACATGGTGAGGTCAAGATATTGGCGACTGGCCTCAATAATGGTCGGGTCAATTTCGATACCGTCAATCGGGATAGGGCCATATGCATCGGTATATTGATGAGCAATTGTGCCGCCTGCCAAGCCGATAATGCAGATATTTTGCACATTGGCGGTAGTAAAGGGTGCATTATTAAAATAGGGCGCGGCTAAGAAATAATCCCATGTGCGGCGATAATATTGAACATTGGGATTCCATTGGGAATGATAACCCTGCCCTTCATTGAGCAGCAGATAGCGGGTGCCCTCACCATCTTCGACAATTTGGATGAGGTTGTAGGCAGAGTCGCGTTCATAGAGGAGCTTCATGCCGTCGGGGGCGGGTCGCGTCGGGCCACTAAGAACGAGTGCTGCCAGCAGAATTAGACCGGGAGGCATCCAAAAAAGCCGCAGTACCTTTTTGCCCTCTGCCAGAAATAACCCCAAAAATCCAATCGCCAGCAAAACACCTGAGAATGTCAGAAAGGTTTTGGCAGTCCCCAGATTCGGAATAAGCAATAAAACGGGGGCGAATGTTCCTAAAATGCTTCCTAGTGTACTGACCGCATAGAGGGTGCCACTGGTCTTGCCCGCATCATGCGCTTCTTTGATGGCGAGGCGGATGGCAAATGGGGAGACACAGCCTAGCAGCGTGACGGGAATGGAAAACAAGACGAGTACACCCATAAATGAGCCAATCGCCAAACCTGCGTCCAAATCATTAACCGCTTCGGCGGCCCCGCGTAGAACAGGTCGGGCCACTAAAGGTACAATGCCGCTGAGGAAAGCTCCCCAAATGATAATGCGGTAGAAGGTCGAATACTTGGGGGAGCGGTCTGCCCAACGCCCACCCAGAAAATAACCGACAGTCAGATAGACTAGCATTAAGCCAATGATATTGGCCCAAACCAAATTGCTTGTCCCATAGATATTGCCCAATAAGCGGGAGGCACTCAGTTCGATAGCAAGGGTTGTCATGCCGCTGGCAAAGACGGTGAAATAGAGATAGTGGGGATGCCATTTTGGAATTACATCTTGATAAGCGTGATTATCACGAATGAAATTTTGTGCCTGCATGTGATTTCCCATTTGTGCCGGGGCGATAACTCAGGGTGGCGGTTAGGTCATCCTCTTGACGGAGCGGGTAAACCGTCACTCCGGCGGCCTCGACCTGCTGGCGTGCTCCTTCAAAATTTGGGCCATAGACCCCAAAACTGGTTGGGTCTATCATGACCGCAATGACCGACAGACCACGCCGCACTTGTATATGAGCCAATGCTGCCCACGAGGTATCCAATGAAGCGGTTATCAGGATAAGGGTTGTGCCGCGTGTAAGATGTTGGGCTTCCATCGAAAGCAGTTGCAGTAGGGTCAATTGGGTTTCACTTTTGGCAACTGCCAAGACCTCCAATATATCAGTGAGTTGGCGATCTCCCCGATCCGGCGCGACATAATCTCGATGGGGGGTGTAGCTTAAGAAGCCCACCGAGCGCCCCTTCTCCACAAAAAATTGGGCAATCGAACCAGCGGCGGCGATGGCATATTCTTCGGTGGAGGGAGGCAGTGGTATGCTGCGACTGTAGGCCAAATCGGATGCGCCCCATGTCGCCGCAGAGGGGCGTTCCACTAGTGAGGCTTTGGAGAGGTCTAAGATAATCCAGACATCACCGAGGGGGTCTTCTTCAAATTCCTTGACGAGCAGCTTACCACGACGGGCGGTGCTTTTCCAATGGATACGATTGAGGCTGTCGCCGGGGGCGTATTCGCGGATACCAGCGGCGTTGGGTGTGATTTCAAAGGTGCGGCGGCGAATGGCCTGTCCACCCGATAGTGCCCCAGTGGGCGTGGCAAAATCATAAATCGGTACGGTGATGGGATAGACAATAATGCTGGAAGTTGCGGCGATGTGACGGGGGAAGACATAGAAGCCAAAGGGGTCGCCACTGGTGACAGTCATCGGGCCAAGCGTAAATTGACCCCGCCGCACACACAAAGTACCGACCTTCCAGCGATAGGTACTGCCGGGGGTCATAAACGGCACGACTTGGCTGCTGTTATGACCGGGTAAATCGGAGTGGTCGCGGATTTCCAGCCAGAGTTTGGGGATGATACTTTTGTTGCGGACGGCGAAATTTTCCTCGAAATACTGCCCAACCTGTGCGCGGCGAACAAGGGTGTGCCGACCAATATTGAGCCAGTTGATCGAAGCCCACGAAAAGACCAATGAGGCGACAAGGATACCCCCAAAAACGCAGGTGATGTTATAAAAAAACGCTCGCCCGCTGAGGAATCCGCCGACCAGTGCCAATATTAAAATGACATAGATGGCAAGGCGTCGTTGTGCCATAACGCTTTACTGTGAATACCGCTGCCCGACTGTGACACCGGGAATAGGAGTGGTATTGAGAATGTACTGAATAATGCTCCCCGACGAAATGTCCTTGATACGCGCTGTTGGGCCAAGAATAATGCGATGGGCCAAGACCGCCTCAGCTAATAATTTTACATCATCCGGCAGTACAAATTCACGCCCCTGTAGTGCGGCGTTGGCTTGGGCCAGACGATAGAGCGCCAATGCCCCACGCGGACTCGACCCTAGATAAACATCGGGGTGGCGGCGGGTGGCAGTGACGAGTTCGACAATATAGGCTTTGACATCGTAATTGAGATAGGTATCACGCACGGCTCGTTGTGCCCGCAAGAGTTCATCCACCGAAACAACCTGCCGTAGTTCCGCCAGTGGATGCTGATACTGCTGCGAATCCAACATGGAGATTTCCTCTTGGGGGGTGGGGTAACCCAAGCGGATACGAATCATAAAACGATCCAATTGGGCTTCGGGCAGAGGGAAAGTGCCTTCATATTCGATAGGGTTTTGTGTCGCCAATACCAAGAATGGTTCTTCAAGTGGATAAGTCGTGCCATCCACTGTGACTTGTCTTTCTTCCATTGCTTCCAATAGAGCGGCTTGGGTTTTGGGAGTGGCCCGGTTGATTTCATCGGTCAGGACAATTTGGGCCATGATTGGGCCGGGGCGGAACTCAAATTCACGAGTGCCCTGATTAAAAATCGAGACCCCGGTGACGTCGGATGGCAGCATGTCAGGGGTGAATTGGATACGGCTGAAGGTTGCGCCGATGGATTTTGCCAATGCTTTTGCCATCATGGTTTTGCCGACACCGGGCACGTCTTCTAGCAGAATATGGCCCTGACATAACAGGCCCAAGACCGTCATGCGGATTTCATTACGTTTACCGATGATGACTCGTGCGACATTATCAATAAGGCGTTCAGCAACCGATTGAACAATATTCATGCTGTGCTTTCCACTTTCTCTGGTATCAGGCCGCCGCGCCATTATAGCAGAGGTAGGAGGGCTGATAAACGACGATTCCTCGTACCCTCAGTCAACGCTTAACCCACGATTAGCCTAAGATCAACAGGATAGCCATGCCAACCACGATGGTGAGGATCGTATTTTTGCTGAACCATGCTACCAGAATTGCGGCAATCCCCGCCACTAAATGGGCATCTATCGTGATGTGCCCCCAATCGTTAGACGGCAAATATTCCGGGGCGATAATCGCCGAAAGCACCGCGACTGGTACATAATTTAACCCGCGTCGCACCCAATTGGGCAGCATTTCTTCGCGCAAAAAGGTGAAGGGCAGCACCCGCACCCCATAGGTGACAAGACCCATGCCCAAAATCGTTAACCAGATCATGCGACCTCCTGTGATTGGGTAGAGGGGATTTGGGATTCGCTCCACAATCCAGCGGCAATACCTACTGCGGCGGCAATTAACAAGCCTAATTTGTTGGGCATGGGGGCGCAAATAATCCCGGTAACGGCGGCACTGACAGCCGAAAACAGCATGGGTCTGGTTTTGAGGGCGGGGACGACGATCGCAGTGAAGATCAAGGGGAGGGTAAAACTTAGCGCATCTACAGCGTCATCGGGTAAAACATCGCCAATTAAGGCCCCTGCTAAGGTACTGACCCACCACAAACTAATCAGACAAATGCCGCTGCCGGTGAAAAACCATGCAAGTTCCAATGGGGTGAGATCGCGTTTGAGATGGCGGGTGATGACAATAGCGTATACTTCATCCACCATCATGTAAGCCAGCAATCCTTTCCAGCCTTTGTTTAAAGGGCGGATAAAAGAAGCGAGGGAGGCGCTGTACAAAAAATGCCGTAGATTGACCACAAAAGTCGTCAATATAATAATGAGAGCCGGGGTATCATCGCCGACCAATTGTGCCCCGATGAACTGCGATGACCCGGCCAGTACGATGATGGACATCCCGACTGCTTCAATGATGCTCATGCCGTTCCCGATAGCGATTGCGCCAAATACTAATCCAAATGGCGCGACCCCAACCATCAATGGCATTGTTGCCCGATACCCCTGCCAACATAAAGCCCACTTGGACACATTGGACTCCAATCTGTTTTGCGCTGCACTGTTGGAATTACGCTTATTCACGGAGCGAAGTTGAGATTATCTCATCTGTTATAATGCGGAAAAACGGAATAAACAACAGGCAGGTTATCACGGCGCATAGGGCAAAAACCACGCGGACGCCAGCGGTTTGGGCAATGATACCCGCAAACGCTGCCCCGACAGGTAACGTGCCCCAACCCACCAGACGCATCGCACCACTGACCCGTCCTAATAAATAATCGGGTACGATTTTTTGTCGCAGCGTTGCCACCACGACAGACCACATTGTTCCCCCCATGCCGCCGATTATGGCTGCAATGCCGATGAGAATGGGGTTGGTGGTGATGGCAGGGACGGCCATCATCGTAAACGTGCCGAGGATGTCCATGCCAATCGCCCAGCGCCGACCCAGCCAGCGGGTAATCGGGTTGACAATCAACGTGCCGATGAATCCGCCTGTGCCGATGCCTGCCAATAGTAAACCGTAGCCCCATTTATCCAATCCGACTGGCCCCGGCTCGATCACATAGACCACCAAAATTGCCAGCCATGCGCTCCAGCAGCCTGCCATTACACCGACAATGAGTGTCAGGGTTCGGAGGAGGCGTTGTTTGGTTAAATAGCGCAGCCCTTCCTTGAGATCGGATGAAATGGTAGTCGTGGGTACGCGCTCTGACCGGAAAATGCCGACCAAATTGAGCAAGAAAAACATAGCTAGGGCGTAAAGGCCGCTGCTGAGACCGAGCGTTAACGCGACGCCGATGGTGGTGAGCAGTTCCCCCAGCGCAGGCCCGATAAATTCATTGGTAAGGGTTTGGGTGGCGACCAACCGTGCATTGGCTTTTTCGAGGGAACTGGATTGTACCACCGCTGGAATGAGCGCCATCGCCGCAGTATCGGCAAAGGTTTCGGCGATACCCAGCAGCAAGGCACAGACATATAACATCCAGATCGAAACGAGGTCGGTAGCCGCAAATAATACTACGGTGGAAAGCACAGCCACCCGTAACAGATTGGCCGTGACCATAATCAAACGGCGGTCATAGCGATCTGCCAATACGCCAGCGTGCAATGCCAATACAGGCCACGGGAGTGTTATTGCAAAAGTGACACCTGCCACCAGTCCGGGCGATTGGGTCAGCCCGGCGGTCAGAATCGGCAGGGAGATTTTAAACAGACCATCTGCCAAGTTGGAGGCGGTGGTGGAACCCCACAATATCCAAAAATTGTTGCGGGGCGAACTTAAAGAACGGGCAATGTTTTCCATCCCTTGACTCCTGTATGGTGTAAGTGGCAAAATATTTTATGGTGCTTACGGTATAATATCACGGAGTTTGTAAGGAGTCAAATACAATTGAGTCATTACAGAGAACAATTTATTCAATTTGTGGTGGATTTCGCCAACACCTATGATCCGTTTTTGGATGAGCCGGAATTTTTGCGCACACCCGCCGATTTGCAGGAATTTTTGCAGCAGCGCCATATCGAAATGAGCGGGCCATTCACCGAAATAGAGTTTATGAGGGTCCGCCAGTTACGTGACCGACTGCGTGATATTTTTCTGCGGTTGGAGACCAGTGACGCTGCCGAAATTGAAGGGACGATCAATAGTCTGCTAGGTACAAGCCCTGTAAATTTGCAGGCCAGCATCAGTGAGGGCGAACCGACAGAAATAAAATATGAGATACCGACGACTGTAGCTCTGGTGGAACGATTAGCGGTTCAGACAGGGCTAGGACTGACATTGGCCTTGCAGCAGTATGGTGCGGAACGATTGAAAGTTTGTGCCGCCGCGCCTTGCCAAGAGGTTTTTATAGACGTATCCAAGAACAAATCACGCCGATTTTGCGGGGAACGCTGTGCTAATCGGTACAATGTGGCGCATTTTCGGGAAAGGCAGCGGTCTGATAAAGACTAATTCTCTTTCACGAGGGTCAGGGAATAGGCCCCGCTGGTTGTGCCTGCGATGCGGTCAAAACGGGAGGCTTCGATGCGATAGAGGCCATCGGTGGGCAGACGAAAGCGGGAAATTCTTGAATCTTGCACCACACCCTGCTCAATATCGTCGTTAAAAATCAACTGTTTGCCTGTTTCATCTTGCAGGGTCAGCAGACAATCGAGATTACCATCTAAGCGCTGCATGGTGATGGTGACTAAATCACCTTCTTCGCCTAGAAAAATGTAGGTTTCGGAGGTGTGTACGGTATCAATAATGCCTGTCACCTGCGCCTCGTAGACAATTTCGAGGGCATCCCCGCCGCCGATACCCTGCCGCCCAATCAGGATTAGTGAAAACTCCCCTTCGGAGGTGCCCTCTGTGCCGCGAAAACGGGAGACCGCCAGCAAATAGCGCCCATTTTCGGGAATGGTGGCACTGATGCGTGATTCCTCTTGACCCGAACCGGTTGTGCCTACGCTGATCGGACGTAAATCCATATAAAGCAGGCTCAGGTGAGGGGAGATATTGCCTGTTTCACGGGTGGCAACGGCTGAAATCACATCCCCGCGTGTGGCATCAAATTGAAAGAAGCGGATAGAGATTTCATTATCAATCTGGGAGGTTACGGTGTCCTCATAGGCCATAAAGCGGGCATTGGCGGGGCGTGTCCCTAATGTCTCAGGGGGGATTTCAGTCAGTTCAATCAAAAAACTCCCCGAACTTGTACCCGCATCATAACCCCAGCGCGTGGCCCGAATGATATAACTGCCATTGTTGGGAATCATAAAATTTAAAATCGCGGCGTTCAGGCTGCCATAGGAATTCGGGTCATCGTCCCCGCTAATCAGATAGCCGCCGCTGGCGTCGAACAAATCCAAGAGGGGGTCAAGATTGCCACTGGTGCGTTTCATATAGATGTTGATGACCTGCCCACGTTCGGCCTGAAAAGTGTAGATGACCTCATGCCGTTCGTTGGTGATTTCTCCCACAATAGACGTGCCTAGATTCAGGCTAGAGCCGCTGGAAGCCGTTGCACCGAGGCTGTCCATGCGAATTTCGTATATGCCTGTGGTGCTGCCGTGTTCATGTCCAAAGCGCGTGGCAATGACGACATAGGTGCCATTGGCGGGAAGGCGCTGAGAGCTTATCAGAGCATTGCGGCCTTCGTCCTCATCGTCGCTGTAGCTCAAAACAACGCCGTTGGTGTTCATGAGAAGCACCACCGGGTCAAGATCACCCTCCACACGGGTCATGCGGATAGCGATCACCTGCCCCTCATTGCCGGAAAACGTGTATAACTGGCGAAATTCCTCGTTGGTGATCTCACCCGTCACGGTTTCGCCAAAGGGGAGTTGATCCCCCTGCTGCCGATATGAATCCGCATAGGCAGGTATATAGCCTGAGATCATCAACAGCAGGGTAATAAAAAACAGTGCCTTTCGCATACGACCCGTTCTATTGGCTCGTGGGGCCTGCCCCCAGATTTTGTAGGGTAATGGTATACGTCCCGGCGGTTGGATCGGCGGCGGTTTCGGCATAGCGTGTGACGGCAATCAGATAGGTTCCAGTACGTGGCAAACGGTATTCAATGTATGGGTCATACGTACTGCCTAAGGGACTATCGTCATTGGCCGTCAACAGGCGCGGTTGATTAGCTGAATCATAGGTATAAAGATAGAGAATCGGGTCTAAATTTCCCTCAGTTGTATCTACCGTAATGGTGATAGTATCTCCCTGCGTGCCCGTGAAGTAGTAGAAATATAGGTAGGTATTGACATCAATCGTGTCGCTAAGGCTTTGGTCAAAACTGATAGCCCGTGCTTCCCGATCAACGCCTGCGGTAGTGGGGTCACGATAGGCTAATGTGAGTGTATAGTTACCAAAAGTCTGCTCAACCTGCCCCGTTGGGTCTTCGAAATGCGTAGCGACAATCGTATATTGACCATCACTCGGCAAGGTGGCGGTGATGAGCGAATCACGGATGACGCCGGGGTCAATATCGTCGTTTTCTTCGATCACATCCCCGTTTGCATCCAGCAGTTGCAGGAAGCAGTCTAAAATGTCCGGGCCATTAGAGGTCATGGAAATATCCACAATATCACCCCCCCGCCCCTGAAAAACGTACTGTTCGGCGGTGACATCTTCGGTGATACGTCCGCGCACGTTTGTGCCATAGGCGATGGCGACAGGGGCAGCTGTACCGCCTGTTGTACTATTCCCATCATCAGGCGGGGTATCTGTTTCACCTACGCCCGCATTCAGCGCCACAAAAAAACCGCCCGAAATATTGGCAGCAGGGCCAGCTTGGGGGGCTACAATGACCAGATAGTCGCCACTCACCGGAGCCGGAATCGCCAACAGAACACCATTATTGGAAACACTGATGGGATTCAAGAAGGCATCTGTCAAAATCAACGTGCCTGTTTCACCCCCGTCGGCAGTTACGGCGAAGTCAATCAGGGAATTTTCAACGGCGGTGAAGGAATAGAGGCTGGCGAAACGCAGCGGTTCAAATGTACCGGATGGGGTATCGCCCGCTGCCAAACGTTCGGTCACAAGCCTATCTAAAACAGGATTGCCGGGGGCTTGATCGTTGGAGGCAAGGTCAAGGCTGAGTTCAAAAGTGCCTTCGGTTGTTCCCTCGGCCTGATCGAAACGGGTGGCGACAATCGCATAAAAGGCATCACGCGGCAGGGTGAATTGCAATTGGGCATTTTTGTTGGTCTCGCTGATGTCATCGGCATCTTGTAGAGGGATGCGTGCATCATCCAGCAGCACCATATAGCTGTCCAGATTGCCCCCAGTGGCCTGCATTACAATATTCACGTTGTCCCCGGCCCGCCCCTCAAAAACATAGACGGTTAGGAAT
Source organism: Chloroflexota bacterium (assembly GCA_024434115.1). Lineage (GTDB taxonomy): Bacteria > Chloroflexota > Anaerolineae > Aggregatilineales > J027 > CFX10. Next base: position 309,133 of record QMIT01000003.1, on the reverse strand, counting down.
ACGGCATTGCTAATTTCACCCTCAGCACTTTCGCCATAGGTCAGGCGTGGGAATTCAGCATATTCAGTGGGCAGGGTCGGCGGGGTCGCCTGCGGTAAACGCGGCGGGGCGTCGGAAATCAGAGCCAATAGAAATTCACCTGTCGTCACCCCCTGTGCTTGGCCCAAACGGGTGGCAATAATGAAAAACTCACCGCTGGTCGGCATGGTCGTGTTAATTTGGGCATCGCCATTTCCGCCGCTGTTATCATCTTCCGCGATGGTACTGCCACTGGAATCTACCAACAAAAGGTAGCTGTCCAAGTCGCCGCCGATAGTGTTCATGTTGATGGTGACGGCATCCCCCGCCTCGGCCCGAAAACGGAAACGGGTGGTGGGTGTGGTGTTGGAAACACTGCCGCTGATATTTTGACCATAGAGTAAGAAATCGCGGTCAATGGATGAGCCAGTATTCCCTGTGCCATTGTCAAAGGTAAAGGCATACTCGCCACTGCTCCCGGGTTCGACTTGTGCTGCCGCGACAAAATAAATGCCGTTGTCCTCTAAGGTGGCATTCAAGACTTGGCCCGGTTGGGCACGCAGAATTTCGCTGAAGTCGGCCCCGTAGAGTACCAAAAGCGGCTGCAAGGGGCTGGTGGTATCTGGTGAAAGGCTGATTTCCTGCCCGGCTGTTCCTTCAAACCAATACAGATTAAAGGTACTGCTGGTGTCCACACTGCCCCGCGTCGGCGTGCCAGATTGAAGGGGCTGCAAACGAGCGGTGTTGGAGGTCGTGGCGGGAGTCGAGGTCGGAATTTCTACTTCAGGTATTGCTTCGGTAACGACAGGTGTGGCGGCATTGGTCACGGTTAATTGAAAATCGCCGGTGGTGTTGCCTGCGCCTTCGGGGGAGCGCGTCACCACGATTAAGTAGGCCGCACTCGCTGGAACAACAAAGGTGATTTGGGCCGTTGTACCGCCACCGCTGTTATCGTCACTCGCCAGCAATGTGCCTTCAACCGAGGTCAGATTTAAATAGGGGTCAAGGTCGCCATTGGTGGTCGAAGCGACGGCAACCAAACGATCTCCCTGCATGGCCTCGATCACGTAACGCGCTTCGGTTTGAATTTCACTGATGCTGCCTGTTGCGGTATCCCCATAGGCAATTGGCTCTGGCGGGGCTTGGTGACGGGGCATGGCAAAGGTTACACCGGAAACGGTCAGCAGCAGGAGCAAGACTCCTATGATTAAAGTGCATTTTTTCATGCGGTTATTCTCCACACAGCCGCAAAGGTTTTTGAGCTACGGCGTCGGTGAATATTGTACACAAATTTGGGGGATGTGCTGGCGACTTGCCCTACGGTGGGGATACGCTGATGATGGCTTGGTTTATAATTGGGCGTATGAGATTACTTAACCTCCTCAGCCTGATTCTCGGTATCCTCTTATTGGTGTTGAGCAGTGCCTTGTTTATTGCTCGGCGGCAACCTGCCCCTGCTTGGATTGGCTTTTCGGATTATTTTAATCAACTATATCTCTATGATCTCAATAATGAGGAACTACACGTAATGGGAAGTGGGGCCTATCCTATTTGGTTGCCCAAAGGCCACTGGATGATGTATGGCACAACCACCTACAGCAATTTTCCCTCAGAACTACATATTTCGAAATATCCCTATCGTTCCTCAAGGCTGATTACATCGCCAGATTTTCGGTATTCGCAAGAATATCCCCATATTTCGCCTAACGGTGAATGGATTGCTTTTAGCGCATGGGCAGGCATGGAAGCCTATGGCATGTTTTATATGTCGGCAGATGGGCATGAAATTTATCATTTGGCAAATTGGTCTGATGAAGCAACCCCTTGGTCACCGGATGGCAAAAAATTGGCCTTCCTTTATGAGGGCGGCCTTTATGTTGTCACTGCTGGACAAGGCTCACCTGTCGATGTGACGAATCTACCTCCATTTGGTGCAATCCCACTGCCTGATGACGCCAGAGAAATTGTTAACATTCCAGATACAAGGATTGGCTCCCTCCAATGGTCTTCGGATGGGAAGTGGCTGTTTTTTAGGGCTGGTAATGGTGAGATATTTCGCGTAAGGAACGACGGCAGCCATTTGGAGCAGCTTACTGATGGTTCATCAAATCATAGAGTTGTCAGTTTTGGATTATCACCAGACAGCCAGCAGATTGTTTTTGTAACTTACGAAGATTTATATGTAATGCGTTCAGATGGAAGCGAGTTGAAACATTTGTTGGGGGAGGAATTGATAGCTACTCCCATCGGTTGGTCGCCTGATGGAAAATGGATTTATTTTCGGAATAGTTCTTCTGAAGACTCTTTCACAAAAGGCATCTATCGAATACGGTCAGATGGCAGCTATTTGGAGCAGATTATCGCGGACTCCATCTTGTATGATGCCGTATTATCGCCTGATGGAGAGTGGATAGCCTATTACTCTGGTGACGATCTTGCGGTCTATCGAATACGCAATGATGGCAGCCGCAAAGAGCTTTTGGCAAATACACATCCTGAAGTAACCTTCATCAGTTGGTCGCCACCCATCAATAAGTCTTGGGATTATCTTATCTTGGTCGGTATAAGTGCCATTTTTGCCGGAGCGGGGTTGAGTTCTCAAAAGCTGATAAATAAGAGGGGTATTTAAGCCACAATACCCCTCGGTTTCCTATTCGATTAATTCTTTACCGGGACAACCTTTACAAAGCGGCGGGCCAGTGTACCCGGTTCCATCAGGGCCACAATCCGGTCAGCCTCTTCGATTTGGGCCGTTTGTTCAAGAGCCTCAATATAGTAACCGAACAAGTCACGCAGTTGGGTGATGTCACTCTCGTCCAATGGCTGGATGGTGACGGTTGCGCCTTTGGCAAAACGACGGCGCAGCATATTTTCATCAAAGCCCATTTCAGGGGTGAGTTGTTGATAGACTGTGCCACCTGTCATACCTGCAAAGGCGTAGGGGCCGGGATCACCCATGATGATGACTCGCCCGGAGGTCATATATTCACATGCGAAGCCTTTGAGATTGGCGCGGGTGCCGACATTGACACTGGAATCATCCAGCGGTTCGGTGATCTCACCCCCAAAGATGACATCGGCACCGGATAGGCGGATACATGCACGGGAATCGGCATTGCCTTGCACAATCAACAAACCGCGTTGGGCGCCATAGGCAAAACTCTTGCCTACGCTGCCATCCAAGCGGGTGCCTTTGTGGTTTAGGCCTTTCATGACCACCACCCGTCCGCCATTGGCGCTTTTTGCTACGCCGTCCTGTGCCCCGCCTTCGATAAAGATATCGAGCTGGTCGGTTGTCCATGCTGCAAAACCGTTGCCCGCAATCGAGGATGGGCCGAAATTGAGGTGGGCACAATTGAGACGTTGGGCAATGCGGGGGTTACGGACGAGTTCGCCTGCCAGATAACCTCCTAAAGCACGGTCATAGGCCATGACCTCATCTTCATAGGTGGCTTCCTGTTCACCATCCTGCACGGCGTTAAGGATCAGGTTGCTGATGGTATGCGTCAGGCTGTTGCGTGGACGGGTCAGACGGCGACCAATGCCGGGTTCCGATAGCAGGCGGGGTTTCATGGGCATGTGGTAGAGCATGGCGGAGAGGTCTACCATATCTAGACCTGCCACTTGTTCCAACAAGTCGGCACGCCCTACCAAGTCTTGCAGGCAGGTTGATCCCAATTGGGCAGTTAGGCGGCGCATCTCATCGGCTATGACATTAAAGACACGGACAATTCCCTCAACTGCCATGTCATAATCACGGGGGACAAAACTCTTGAGGCCTTTTTCGGTAGCTTCTTCCACCGTCTTGATATGGGTGGTGATGCCGACATGACAAGTGCCTTCATGACATTTACGACAGATGGTACAGCCAATCGCCACCATTGCCATTGTCGCAAAGCCAATGCGGTTCGCGCCGAGCAAAATCATCTTGACGGCATCGCTGCCTGTTTTCATACCGCCGTCGCACCACAATTCGACGCGGTGACGCAGGCCCGATTCGATTAGGGCACGGTGGGCTTGGGTGATACCGATTTCGGTGGGCAGGCCGACATATTGCAAAGAGTGGCGACGGGCGGCCCCGGTTGCGCCATCGTATCCAGTTAGATTGATAATATCCGCACCGGCTTTGGCAACCCCCACCGCGATGACCCCGATTCCCGGCACGACAGGCACTTTGACCGACACTTTGGCATCGGGATTGACGGTCTTGAGTTCCTCAATCAGTTGGGCAAGGTCTTCAATCGAATACAGGTCGTGATTGTTGGAAGGGGAAATCAAGGCGACGTAAGGGGTGGTATGGCGGGCTTCGGCAACCTGTGGGCTGACCTTTGACGCGGGCAGCATCCCACCTTCGCCGGGTTTCGCACCTTGCCCAATCTTGATTTCAATCACGTAGGCCGAGTTCAAAAATTCGGCGTTAACACCAAAGCGCCCCGATGCGACCTGTTGACCACGATTATTGTGGTAGCGATTCATCAAATCGGGCAATTCACCACCCTCACCGTTGACACAGACAATGTTCAGGCGCTTGGCAGCTTCGGCATAGGCACGATAGGCCAATTCGCCCTGCGACCCGAACGACATGGCGCTAATCAACAGGGGCATGTCATGAATATCCACGCCGATTTCGACATGCTCAGGGGAAATGCTATCGGTCAGGTGTTTGATTTCAATGATATGGCGCAGCGCAATCGGCACTTCTTCTTTGAGATTGCGGTACATCTCGATAAATTCATCTAGCGACATTTCGCCATGTGCTACCGCTTCGGCTTTTTTCCAGAATTTGGGATAGAAGCGGTCTACACGGGCGATTTGGGCTTTGGCCTCGCCACGTAATTCGGCGGCACGTTCATCGGCTTCGCGGTCAAGGCGTTCCCATGTCAGGCCGACCTTTTCACTGCCGAAATAATTGGGAGTGTTTAACATGCCTGCCACGCTGGGGGCAAGACCGATGCTGCTGAAGGTGCGACCATAACCGCGCAGTTCGTGGCAGCCAATGGTGGAAGTCACTTTTTCCAAACCCGCCGTTAGGTTTTTCAGGACGGTGCGCTGGGCTTTAATAGACTCCTGCCCGACGAGTGTCTTGGACTTTTTGTCGGCCCCAATTGCCACAACGAACATCGCATAGGGATTAACGGCATCTGCCCCCAAGCCGCACAACAAAATAACATCGTGAAGGGTACGAATACTGGCGCTGCGAACCACAATCCCGGCACGGCGACGCAAATTCAGTTCATCATCGGCTTCACGCAGGGTGCGGTCAATGACACCTGCCGCTAGATGGGGATCAAGCCAACCGAGATTTTCTTCAAGGGTTTGGGTATCGTCCAACACGAGACATTGTACATCCGAGCGCACCGCATTGACGGCTTCGTGCGCCAGACGGTTGATGGCGGCATTGGTGGTTTCGCCGGGGTAGAGGCCCAACGTGAGCCATGCTACGCGACTGCCAAACCGCTCCAATAAATCTTCAATGCTCATGGTGCCATAAGGTTCAGCCACCGCGCGTAACAATTCAGCGTCGCCTAATGTTGGATGCCCGCCTGATAAGACGGGGGTTTCCAAAACGACCAAAATATCATCGGGGTGCGGGGCCGCACCGATGGCGGGACGTGCGCCAACAATCATGCGGGTTGAAAAGGCCTCAGCTTCACGTTCGCGGTCAATGGCGGGGTTGGTAACGACGGCGACGGTTTCTTTAAAGAAGTCAGCGACATTGACGCGGTTTTTGCTCAAGACGGCTAATGGGCCATCATGCCCCAACGAGCCAACCAAATCTTTGCCGCTGGTGTCTACTACCGATTCGATTTCTTGGACTTGTTCACGGTTCCAGCCTGTCGCCGCCATCACGACCGCATCTACGGCACGCGCTTGGGCGTATTGCCATGGCATCTCGACGGTTGCGGCGAGAGTAGCAACTTCCATCAGGGCAGTGTCTACGGCGACCTCGGCTTGGGCCAATGACTGCGCGACCCCTCCGCCATCTCCCCCGCGCGTGCGAACTTCGCCGGGAACGCTATAGCTGCTCCAATCCGACCAATAGCGTTCGGCAAATTGGGGCACTTCACGCTGGAAGGCCTGCTTCATAACATATTGGCGAATCTCTGCATGGTCGAAAACTTCAACACTTTTGCCACGATTGAGCCGCACCGCCATTTTTTCACCGGGGGCCAAAGGTCGTGGGTCACACATCATGTTTTCGAGCGGCACGACACCACGTTCGGAGCTAAAGATAAATTCTTTTTCGGTCTCTACAAACCATAAAGGTCGCAAACCGAGGGCATCTACACTGACCACCGCCATATTCGCGTAGCGGGCAATAATCGCGGCTGGCCCTTGGGCGTATGGGCCGTAGGATTGGCGCAGACGGTGATAAACCGCTTGCAGAGGTTTGGGCATATTTTCAACTTCAAAGGGGACGGGGGGGAATAGGATTTCGAGGCCTTCAATAACGCTTAGACCATATTTCGCACAGAGGGTTTGGAGGGTGCGGTCAATGTCTTGGGAGTCGGAGTTATTGGGGTCAAGTTCTGCACCAATCTGCACGGCCTCTTGGCGAAAACGGCTGATGGTGTTGATTTCGCCGTTATGCCCCATCAGCGGGAAGGGCTGCACACGCTCGAAACTGGACGCGGTATTAGTTGAATATCGGGCATGACATAAGGCCATTGCAGTGTAATAAGTGCGATCTTGCAAATCCGGATAAAAACGAGGCAGCACTTCAACTGAGCCACGTACTTTATAAACGACCACATGCGAACTCAGTGAAGCAAAATGAATCGGCAGTATTTTTTCCACTTCGGACTGCACACGGAACAAGACGTTATCCACATCCGCAGTTTCCCCATAACCCGCTAATTGGATGAACAGCGGGGCATTTTGGCGGGCTTGACGGCCCAATGCGTTCATCACGACAGGCCCCGGTTCGGCAATCAGCAGATTTAAGCCCGCGTCGTTAAAACGGGCATTCAAGATTTCACTGATCTCGCGCCAGTCTTCATTGGCGGGGATAAAACAGTGTCCCACCCAGAAACGCGGATCAGTCGCAATTGAGGAACGCAGACCCGCCTCACTCAGTTTTTTGCCCCATAATTGACGGGGGATGTCGGTCTGGATGCCTGCACCGTCGCCTTCACCTTCGACAAAGCCAGTGCGGTGCCCCATGTGGCTGAGGGCATGAATCGCGCGTTTTAATGTTCCATAAGTGCTTTCGCCGCCTTTACGGACGCTCATAATAAGCGCACAGGCGTCATGTTCTGGGCCATCCGGGGAGTCAGGGGGGGTGTCGGTACGAATGTTGGGAATGGTCATGGTGCTGCCCTCGCAAGATAATAAAGAACCCTAAGTCTTCAAATTAGTTCCGTTTCCTTTGGCTTAACTGGCCGGATTTTCGCTGCTCTTTGCACATGATGATTTTGTGAATTGTGAAAAGAGGTACGAACAACCAACCGGAATTGGGGGGCAAAAAACCCACCCTCAGTCGAGGCTGGTTTACGGTTATTGTTAAAGATGATAGGGCAGGTGGGGGCAGAAACTCAACGAATCTAGTCAATATTGACAAATACCATCAACGTATAGTGCAAAATGTCAATATAGAGGAAATTTAACTGCAAAATGGTCAAAAAAATATTATAAGATCAAAAGCCCATTCTTGAGCGACATTCGGTATTTTGCACAACCTACTTCATCGGCCATTTGTTAAAGAAAAGGACTGACATGTCCGTGCCAGCCCTTTTTTGAAGTATTAAACAGCCGAAACGATTGCTTCTTCGCGGAGACGCTCAATTCTTTTTTGCAGATAGGGTGAAAAATACCCACTGTAGCGTTCCCATAGTTCTGGAATTTGCCAATCATTGCCGCTGACGTATCCCCGGCATTTAGGCGATCCACAGGCGCAGGTAAATTCATCATATACCGACCCATCGGTCATGGCATAGTCAAAACAAACCTCTTCGCCGGGTTGAATGTCGCGCATGGCGACTAAAGTCACTTGCCCCTGCAAACCAGCATTTGGCTCGCACGAATGGTTGACCCAATCGCCGGGACCTTCCTTCGTCGTTACCAGAAAGATGTCCTCATCAATCTGGACGGCAAGTGTCGTTATCGCTGGATTATTGAGCCGGGCAACTTCCGCCCTTGTCATGACTTTTCCACCCCAGACCGAAATGACTTCTCCGGCCTGAATCAGTTCGCGGGCAAAAGCACCATGACCGCCCTTTTCAGGGAACACACGCCCCTCTAGTTTGGGTGAGAGGTATGAGCTAGGGTGGTCGTCGAGTTCGTTCATTTATTAACTCCTTTTTTGAAATATGACGATCATACGTCGTGATGCGGGTGAGCTTGAAAAAGGCTGGTTGAGATCAAAATCACCATACCAACCGACAACCTTCAATGTGCCGGAAAGCTCGGCGAACAACTGCAATTCCTGCGGGGTTAGCAGTCGCTCTTGGGCATGGTCGGTAATGACCAATTCCTTTCCGTTATCTTTTACTCTCATTTCAAGCGTGGTGTGCGCTACACCTGCGATCATATCAATTTGTGGTGGGGTTTCGGCCCAACGAATTTCGGCAGAGATGCCATTCCGCTGACCCGCATAACAAAACGGCTCATAGACGCCAATGGAGCAACTTGTGGGATGGTTCAAATCTACCAGATACAAGCCGTCGGGGGTCAAATTATCCCCCATCGCCCGAAAATGATTCAAGATTTGCTCATTGGTGGTCAGACAGTCCATGCTGTCGAACATACAAAATGCGAAATCTACGGGTTGATCTAAACGGAAGTTGGTCATGTCCGCCGCTACCCATTCGACATCCGCCGCTACTTCACGGGCCTTGTCTTGGGCAAATTCGATCATCTCAGGGCGCAAATCTAGCCCTACGGCCCGATAACCTTGTTTGGCGAAAGTCCGGGCGTGATACCCCGGCCCACAGGCCAAATCTAAGACAGATTGCAGATCACGGCCTACGATCTGGTGGTAGACTTCTTTCAAAAATTCGACTTCGCGGCTTACGTCGCGGTCAAAAATCACATCATAATAGATTGCACGTTGATACAGATTATTGTGCTCGGCCATTGTTAAACCTTTTGAGGATATTGAGTTTTTCAGGGTTGGAGAACCCTAAGGTTTGGTAAATCTTAATGAGCCACCGCGAGCACACATTTGTCTATTGGTATTATCAAGAGGCAAATGCTACTGGGCAGTTTAAAACATGCGTATTAGTAGCAATGTACTTTGCCAGTCACCTCCCCGTGCAATAGAAACCAAAAAACTACTCAACAGCCCCCGTGTGTCCGCAAAATGGAACGGGCATGAGTAGCTTTATTAGCAAAACAATATAGCACGAATAACTCGGCTAATCAATATAGCAGAAGCAAAATGGGTAATTTTGATAATCCTAATAGGTGAGGTGGCTTAGGTCATCATTGAAATGGCTTAACAAAGGGATAATCTAATAGGAGGACTTCAACACATAAGCGGGTATTGGCATTTTGCCCAAGCTGGGTTACGGCCCGCCGGGTTGCTTCAAGGGCGCGTTGGGCATCTTCCGGGGCAATGACCGACGCGATTTGAAGGATGGCCGATTCGTGATCAATATTGACAAGAGCGGCTTGACTGCCAGTGGCCGCCAACAAAACATCGCGCCAATAGGTCTGCCAAATATCTAGCACGGTTAAAAGTGTCGGCTTGTCTTTGGCTAAACCTTCGGCCAACTGAAATCGCTCATAGCGGGTCCCGGCAATCGCCTGTTCTAGCGCATTCACAGATTCATGGCGGAGATCGAGTTCCGTCGTGTCGGTGATGCTTCGAATCGCCCAACCAATCCGTCCGCCAGATAGCCTTGCCAATAAGGTCGCCTGCTCTGGTTCGACATTCCAATAATTTCGCAAGGCCGCTTCGGTTTCTTCTAGGCCAAGCGGACGCAGGTTTAAGACTTGGCAGCGCGAGACGATGGTAGGCAAAAGCAGATCACCGTGTTCTGCCGTTAAAATCAATACCACTTGTGAGGACGGTTCTTCGAGTGTTTTCAGCAGGGCGTTCTGGGCGGCGAGGTTGGCCTCGTGAAAACGGCGCAAAATGGCAATTTTAAAACGTCCTTCATAGGGTCGGAGCGCTAACCCGTGCTGCAGGTCCCGCACCTGCTCGATTTTAAGCGTGCCACCAACCTGTTCGGCTTCGGCCATTACCACATCCGAGTGACTACCAGCGGCCATCAGCTTGCAGCTTCGACATTGACCACACGGCGGCGTCTCGCCCTGACAGTTGAGTGCAGTAGCAACCGCCCAAGCCAATGTGGTTTTACCGATGCTGGCAGGCCCAGTAATGAGATAAGCATGACGGGTACGTTCAAATTGTAGGGCGCGTCGGAATTGATCTATCGCCCAATTGTGGCCGATCACAGGCCAATTTGCGGAAAATGTGTCACGTTGCGTCATGATGTGTATTCTAGCAGAGATGTGGTTGATTTGCATTCGGTGAAAGGCATTTTCTGTTGCATCTGACAGGGGGGCTTGATATAATGCCAAATAGAAAGGCAAACTTGCGTTTAATAAGGCAAGACGCGACGAGCGTGAACGAACCTTCTTTAACTGAACCCCCCTTACATTGCTTAACGGCCTACTTGTTTTTTCAGCGCCGAAAGTCAGTTATTGGCTTCTGGTCTTGCTGCCGTACCATTGTTGTTCAATCTCAGAGGGACTATTGTGGAGATTAGTTTTACAACCGGCCTAATCGCCGCGCTCGTATTGCTATCCGTTAAACTGCTGCTGACGCTTGGCTATAGCGGATTGGTCAATTCTCGCAAGAGCCTCCTACGGGAGCGCCTCGAAAGCGGACAGAAACATGTTAGCCGCGCCCTGAAGCTGGGTGAAGATGCTACCCGCTTAATGGCGACGTACCAGTTTTTGTCCATTGTCCTCGACAGTCTAATCGTGCTACTCGTAATTGCGACTTTTGCTGACCCAATTGAAAAAGCGACGAATAATACTCTAAGCCTCGGCGTGTTATACGTGGGGCTGGTGTCTCTGACGAGTATCCTGCTGCTGGTCGTGGGAGATCGAATTCCTACGGTTATCGGGGCGAGTCGCCCAGAGCGCTACGCGATTGTTGCAGGGTGGGCCATGTTCAATGTGGTGCGGTTCTTCGCGCCTCTCATTCTGCTTATCTTACGAATATCAGGGCAGATCGCCTCGCTACTTGGTGGAAGCGGCGCCAGTCAACTTGTGACCGAAGAAGAAATCAAGACCCTAGTGGATGCAGGCCAAGAGGAAGGCGTCTTGGAGGATGAAGAAAAAGAGATGATTTACTCAATCATCCGCTTTTTCGATGACACCCTTGCCCGCGAAGTCATGGTGCCGCGCATTGATATTGTGGCGCTAGATATTGATTCCACCATTGAGGAAGCGCTTGACCTGATCATCACAGAAGGCCACTCGCGTATCCCGGTCTACCGCGACACAATTGATAATATAGTGGGTAGCCTGTATGCCAAAGATTTGTTGAAGGTCTGGCGCGACGGCCAGAAACCCGAATCCCTTCAATCCCTCCTACGTGAGGCCTATTTCATTCCAGAGTCCAAAAAAGCGAGCGACCTGCTGATCGAATTGCAGGAACGCAAAACCCATCTAGTCTATGTCGTGGATGAATTCGGCGGGACGGCGGGTATCCTCACAATTGAAGATTTGATCGAGGAAATCGTTGGGGAAATCCAAGACGAATATGACTTTAAGGAAGAGGCCCTTTACGAAGAAGTTAGTGACACGGAATATGTCTTTAATGCCCGTATAGACCTCGATAATGTCAATCATCTATTGGGTGTCTCGCTTCCGACTGAAGAAAGTGATACACTGGGCGGTTACATCTTTGAAAAATTGGGGCGGGTGCCAGTGCCGGGTGATGAGATTACGGCCAATCAGGTGGTCATTCGGGTATTGTCGGTCACGGGCCGACGCATACGGCGTGTGAACGTCAAGAAGGTCATGCCGCAGCCCGAAGAAACAACTGACCATGCTAAAGAGAGCCGGACGACCAGTACCAACCCAACCGTTGAAGCATTGCCTTCCCCTTCATTAACTAACAAACCAAGTGAGTCTTAAATGTCTACACCCAGCCTGCCCTCTGAGACGATTCGGCAGTTGATTGAAAAAGCCAAAACTGTCCGTCAACGCGCTTATGCCCCTTACAGCCATTATTACGTTGGGGCAGCCTTGTTGGGAGAGAATGGGGACATCTATACGGGTTGCAATGTCGAAAACGCCGCCTACCCGGTGGGGATTTGTGCCGAGCGCAGCGCGGTGGTCAAGGCAATTAGCGAAGGTTGTATCTCATTTCAAGCCGTTGCTGTCGTCACCGAAAACGGTGGCACGCCGTGTGGGGAATGTCGCCAAGTGCTGAATGAGTTTAACCCCGACATGCTGGTGCTAATTGCAGATGCTGATGGCACACTGCTGATGCAAAAGTCCCTGCGTGAACTTCTGCCAGAAGGATTTGGGCCCGCCAATCTCAACAAAGAGCGAGTGGGTAATCGGAAAGGCAAACGTGACGGATCGTAGCCGAACGTTTAAAACTCCTGCGGTTATTTTGCGGCGCAGTGATTTTGGCGAGGCTGACCGCCTGTTAACTTTGCTTACTCCCCACTATGGTAAAATTAGGGCGATTGCCAAAGGCGCACGCCGCCCTACTTCACGTTCGGCGGGACACGTTGAACTATACACGGTGGTTGAGATGGTGGTTGGGGAGGGGCGTAACCTCAATATTGTGACCCAGATTGATCTCATCGAGCCATTTCTTGCCTTGCATGACGACCTCAATCGCATTGCCTATGCTAATCTATTTGCCGAACTCGTTGACCGATTTTCGGCGGACAATGAGGAGAATGCGGGGGCATATGAATTATTGGTGGCGGGGTTAGGGTGGCTGTGCGAACCAGAGATAGATTTGCGCTTGGCCGCCCGCTATTTTGAACTGCGTTTGCTGGAAGTGATGGGCTATGCGCCGTCATTGTTTGAATGTGCAGTCAGTGGAGACGAATTGCAGGCCGAAGATCAATTCTACAGCGCCGAAGATGGTGGGGTCGTGTCGGCCTCTCACGCGGTTGGTCATTCGTATATGATCAGCCTGCCCCTAAACGACTTTAAGATTTTGCGGCATTTTTCGCGCTATCAATGGGCCGAGGTCAAAAATCTAAAACTCCGCCCCGAAAATCATTTCAAACTGGAACAGGTATTGCACTCGACCATCATGTATCTTTTGGAACAGCGCCTGCAAAGTGTGGCCTTTTTAAAACGCATCTCCAACGAATTTTGATATTCCTACGGCTGTGGAATAACTACTCCATTTTCTCCAATCGCCAAACTAAGCCAATCGCTTGCTAGAACATTGCCTTTTTTGTTCCGTACAGAGAGGCGCTGCAAACTGGTTGGGTCATACAGGCCGATTTTGACCGTCCACCCTTCATTGGCGAGTCCGGTGGCATTGACGGTCATACAATCCTCAATAATCTCACCCGTAAGCCATGCCCCTGTTGGGTAATCGCTGTTACGCGGTTGTCCATCGGCTTGCGTAAAATACTCCTCGCCCTGATAGACATGCACAAAATAATGGAAATCGGTAGCGGTGGCCTTGAGCGATACCCAATCCACACATAGAGAAATATCATCTCCGTTGCGCTGCAAGCTCGTGGGTGTCAAGCCGATGATATTGCCAAGCGTATAATCATAAGCGGGATTGGCGACGGGTGTCCCATGCACGATGAATCGTCCAACCACTGGAAACGCCTCTTGTCCATCGGCATCTATGATCGGCGGAATATATCCCGTTACCACGTCAAATAGGCCAATGCTCAATGGATAAACCTTCTGCGGGTCGGCATCGCGTGGGATTTTCATAAAGTAGCGCTCCGTCCATTCATCCCCTGCCCGCCAATCCGTCGCTATCATGTTGCCACCGCCCGGATAGCTGTGTTTACGAAGTTCGGTGCTGCCAAACGCCGTCACTGATACTACATAGTTGGGGTTGGTAGCAGTATCCAACGCCCGCCAATAGGCCTCGATTTCAATGATGTCACCCGGCTGCCCACCCACTGAAATCTCTTTGACGCCGATAAGTTCAACCGCGTTGTCATAACGATACACGATAGGGTGTTCAACTTCGTTAGGTGGGGGAAAGACGGTGAACACAAATCGGTAGTAACCTGCAAATATGACCATCGAGAGTGCGGCCATAAAGGAGATACTGGTCAATACAAAAGGTCGTTTTACTTTTTCTGGCAGCCACCCCTCCAGCCCCAATGCCATGCACGCGCCCATGCCTGCAATGGCTCCCAGCGCATAGCGGCCCTGATAACCACTGTAGATTGTGCCGCAAATATAAAAGATCACCAGAAACGATCCCACCACAAATCCGGCGACGACTAACCCTTGTTTGAAGGCATATCGGCGTTCTGGCGACCACTTCTCACGATAAATGACGTGCAAGAACCGGAAAGCTTGGAAAAGCATACCAACTATGCTTATGATGCTGACCGTATAGAACCCAGTATATAAGGGCCGATGGACGACAATTAATCGGTAATGTGCCCAGAAATGGTGAAAGATCAACGGAAAGGTCTCAATCGCATAGCTGAGTGAAAAACCACCGCCGGATTTCACCCACCAAGCCTGCAACTGCGGGTGATCGTAAAAAGTGGCATTGCCATACACAATGATATTCCGCACATACCACCAACCCCCGATCCCCAGAGTCAACGCGAGAATCAATGGCACATACCGCCAAGTCCGCCGATCTGTGATGACCCAAAGCCCTACTGGGAGCGCGAGAAACCCGGTATAGGATTTAGTCATCAGGCTAGTCCCCAATACAATCCCTAAGATGATGTTTTGTTTTAGCGACGGTCCATCCTTGACTTGACGCAGCACCAAATAGAGGCTGAGGGTCGCCAGCAGATAGACCAAGTTATCGTTATTGATCGCCCCGGACATACGAACGAAAAGCGGCCAAAACGCAACGATGCCGAGCGCCAACAGCCTTCGATAGGGTCGGTCAGGCCACAGCAGTTGATAAATCTGGTAGCTGAAATATAAAGTGAACAGCCCTAGCAATATCGAAAACCAGCGCAGCACTTGGGTATTGCGTGCTGTGTCGTTGCCTTCGTAGGGGAAGGATTCACTGCGGTCATGCAGATACTGGTTGCGATTTTGCTGGTGGGGGATGTCAATGAGTTCACCCGCGAAAGGGTTTTTTCGCATCTCTTCGTAGCGGTCTTTAAAATCATGATCTGGTAGAAGGGCCAGAATCGGGGCGTTTAATAGGTAAAAGCCGGGGGGCTGGGCATATTGCGACCATTCTTTGGTATAGGGATCGGGGAAACGATGTTGATGGGCGAGCACCCGGATGTAATCATAATGCAAGTCTTCGTCGTGTGGCTCAAACAACGGCCCTTGGGCATAACTCCATGCAAGAACAAGATACCCTACAGTGATAAAGATAAGGACGTAACGTTCGGCTTTTTTGCTCAAATGACCCTCGTGGAGGTGACAACTGCGATAACGTAGCGATGATAAACGGCGAATGTGTGCCAATCTAAGATTTTGCCGTGCCTAGCAAGAGTGTCTTGCAGTTTTTCGAGGGTACGCGGATAGCTGCCCCGATCATAGCGCCACAATAGGCGACTGGGTAGACGACGCGGCGACCACACAGCATCCAAAAAAACAAAACGCCCCTCAGGTTTGATTATGCGGACGGCCTCACTAAAAAACAAATCTAACAAATCATCAGGAATATGATGCGAAACGGCTGTACATAACACAAGGTCTACGCTGTTACTTTGCAAGGGAAGTCGGGTGGCATCGGCACGAAGTCCATTATCTTTAGGGAATTTTTCCCTAAATCCCTTCAATTTTAATTGGTCATTGTCAAGGCAAATGTAATGCTGATCGGTTGAAAACAGTCCTCTATTGTTGCCTGTGCCACCCCCTAAATCAACGATGACCGCATCCGACACGATGGGCTGAAGATGGGTTATGAGTTGTTGTCGTACCCGTTGTGCCCCGACCAACTGCTGCACGCGGTCATAGACGTATGGATTAGAGACAATCTGATGGAGAAGTTTTTGTACCATAGGCGTTTAGGGTTTATAGGCAATTGCCAGTAAAGAAGTCCCGATAGGCAAGGGCTTGCGTCGGCCAATCAGACGGGTTTCTTGCATCAGAATAGTTCTTAAAACACCGTTCAGGCCGGGGGTGATTTTGAGTTCACGGGCTGCCAATTCATTGGCTGTCATTTGGTGGGTTTCAGGGGTTTTATCCATCTTTGTCAATGCAGCGATTTTTCGACCTATCCAAACCAAAGGGAAAAGGCTTGCCATGTAGTAGGAGATATATTCGATCTTATACCCAGTTTGGGCTAATTTTTCGCTGAGGTCATTTTTTTGATAGCGCCGACAATGATGGGCAGCTTCGTCAAAATAGCTCCACAGTGATGGGTGGGCAGGCACAGTCAAGAGCAATTTGCCACCTGTGTTCAACATCGAAAACAGATCATTCAATACCTGTAAGTCGTCTGGCAGGTGTTCTAACACATCAAACAGGCCGATGAGGTCGAATTGGGCGCTAAAAGGCGGATTGTGCATATCACCTTGAATCAGCGGACAGGTGACTCGCTGACGGGCATAGTGCAAGCCCTCCCCAAATAAATCCATACCGATGACCAATCCATCGGTGCAGGTCTGTTCCAAGTGGCGCAGTACATTGCCCGTTCCACACCCAACCTCCAAAACACGATAACCGTGTGGCAAGGGTGCCACAATCTGCTGGACGAGCGTGCGGATGATGTGATTGCGGGTGCGAAACCAAAAATGACGGTCTTCGACTTTAAATAACAATGGAAAAAACTGGGCATCGTAGCTGGTCGTCATGGGCTAGTCATCAAACCATTTGTGGAAGGTGTAGAAAGCATAACGAGGTTCAAAACCCAGCCGAACCCATACTTTTTGGACGGCAATATTGGTAATTTGAGTTGAGACCACCATCGTCGCGGCTTGTTTTGCCAACAACCACTCCATTCCTGTAATCAGAAATGAGCGATACAAGCCTTTACCCTGCGCTTCGGGCAAAACGCCACCAATGGTCGCCTGTCCCTCTTCGGGAGTATTTAACTGCATGGTGATGAACCCGATGATTTTATCCCCGTGCGCCGCCACATACACATCGTCGGCAACCTCTTTGGAGATACACGAACGCATGGCCCATGAGATATATGCTTCATCGCATTTGGCTTTGTCAAGGCGACTGTCGGCATGATAATGGCCTGAATAACCATCAAATGCCCGTGCTGCCACCTCGCGGATTTGTTCCTCATCGCCGGGACGCATCAGTCGGATGATGTCCAGATTGGGATTGTCTGGGATTTTATGGCGCACGAGATCACGCGAGAAGACGACTAGGGTATCCATCAGTAGGCCACCCGCCCGTTCCATCGCTTGGGTAACAGCAATATCCGAGGTATAGCAGCGGGCAATCAACATTTTGACCTGATTTGTCCTGCAAAAATCCATAATGGCGGGCCATGTTTCGGCTGTGACAAGATTGGCCCGTGCAGCACGAATTCCAAAACGCTCCTCATCAATGGCTGAGAGTGCAACTCCGTCTGTTTGTTTCATTTTTCTCCATCACCTTGAGTGACTGAATCAAAGCCAATTGTATTGCGGATAACACTGGATGGACGGTGCATACTGCGAAAATGAATCCGCCCCAAGTATTCGCCAATGATGCCAATGCCGAACAACTGCACCCCGGCAAAGATGGTGATGACGGAGGCGAGAAAGGGGAAGCCGGGTACACTGCTGCCTTCAATGGCATAGGCGCTAATCACAATCAATAACAAAAGAAACCCAAAGATGGTAAACACAAATCCGGTTAAACTAGCGATACGAAGCGGCAATGTGCTAAAGCCTGTCATCATATTGAGGGTATGGTTGAGCAACTTGAGCAGGGTGTAGTTCGATTTCCCCACCTGTCGGGGCTGATGTTCGACAGTGACTGATCCAAAGCGGGTTGTGCCCCATGTTAGCAGTACATCCAAAATCATATCCGGGCTGCGATAATCGGCGAAGGCCAACCGTAGTTCCGTTTTGAATGCCCGAAAGGCGCTGGCATGGCGAGCCGTCTCAAATCCCATTGAGGTAGCGAGGGCCAACCGCGTCACCCGCGAGGCCAGATCACGCCATAATTTGTCGCGCCGCTGGATGGGTGTGCCATACACCACGTCATAGCCCTCAGCTAATTTCGCCAATAGTTTAGAAATTTCTTCGGGGGGGTGCTGCAAATCGTCATCCATTGTTATGATGATTGCATGGCTGGCGGCGCGAATCCCTGCCAACAGCGCATTATGCTGCCCATAATTCCGCATAAAATTGATGCCATGCACCCATGAATAGGTTTCGGTCAGTCGGGATACGACCTCCCAACTATTATCACGGCTGCCATCGTTGACCAAAATCACCTCAAATCGGCTGGTGACAGTCGGCAGGACAGCGGCGAGACGTTCAATTAAAGGGGTAAGGGTGGCTTCACTGTTATAAACGGGAACAACAACGGAACAGGTGGGTTGATCTGGCATATTACCCTACATACTGGCTGAGGATTGAATCAACACGACTGGCATACCCCCCACCGAACAAATTCATATGCACCATCAACGGATACAGTTGATAGAGGGCGCGACGGCTGGGATAGCCCGGTTCAAGCGGGTACGCAGCGTGATAGGAGTCATAGAAGCGCTTGGCAAATCCACCGAATAATTCAGTAAACGCGAGTTCAACTTCCCGATTGCCATAATACACGGCAGGATCAATCACGGCGGGCTGTTGGTTGGCTAGAATCATGACATTGCCGCCCCACAAATCGCCGTGTAGCAAACTGGCAGGGGCGTCTTGAATCAATTTGGGCAGATGGGCCAAAAAAACTTCCAACATGCGTTCCCTACCCGGACGCAGTATCCCTTTTTGACGGGCGATTTCCATTTGGGGGCGGATGCGCTGTTCGGCGTAAAATGTGACCCACGAATCGTGCTGCGTATTCGATTGGGGCAGCGACCCGATAAAATTATCATGGTCGAGGCCATGTTTGGGGGCGGTTTGACGATGCAGTGCGGCGAGACCTTGCCCCAATTGCTCCGGCGTTTGCAAATTTGCCTGCCCCGATTCCAGCCATTCCAATACCAAAAAGGCAGGGGTATCGCCCTCGGCTTCTTGCACCGCGATGACTTCCGGTACACGCAAGGTTTTTGAATAACGCAGGATTTTTAGCCCTTTGGATTCGGCAGTAAACATCCCCGGCAGCGCATTTTCATTCCATTTGATGAATAGGAGACCATCGGCTGTGGCAATTTGCGCGGCGTGGTTGATGTCGCCACCAACACAAGGCTGCACGTCTTTAGGCACGATGTTGAATTTATCGCGCAAGGCGTTTTCAATTCCCACAGGCAGGCGCATTGGGGCAATTCCTTATAATTCGTGCGTCGTGCGTATTTCCGCCAATAAACCTTTAGAGGCCGCCGATACTAGATCATACACTTCCTGAAACCGCCCATTATAGTAGGGGTCAGGGACTTCGCGGACGGGTTGATCGGGCGCATAATCCAAAAACAGCCGAATGTGTGCTTTGCTGTCGGCAGGCTGTCGGCTGTGTATATCCGCGAGGTTATCGGCGTCCATCGCCAGAATGTAATCAAAATTATAAAAATCATTGCGGGTAAGTGTACGCGCCCGTCCCCGATAGTCAATGCCGTGTTCTTGTAAAACGCGCCGTGTGCCACTATGCGCCTGTTCACCTTCGTGATAGCTGGCGGTTCCGGCGGAGTCTATCAGGATTTTTTCACCCAAGCCGGCCTCATTGACCATGTGTTGAAAGACACCTTCGGCCATCGGTGAGCGGCAGATATTCCCTAAACAAACGAAGAGTACGCGAATCATCTAACCTACCCCTTTGCTTATCAACGACCCGTTATGATAACACGTCCGACACGTTTTGTTGCTATAATACATTTGTTCGAATGGATAGGGTATGGCAAAAAAGCTAAGAGGATTAACTTCTAATAAGCGACATGGTAAAAAGACTCATCGGCGTTGGCGGCTGAAATTTGGGCTTTTACCCATTGTTTATGGGCCTACTTGTACTAATTGTCGTTTTTTTGTCGCTGCGGTAGGAGTGTTCCCAGTGGAATGGGGTGTTTGTGCAAATCCTGTGGCAGAACGAGATGGGCTTTTGACTGTTGCTGATTATGGCTGTCGGGATTTTGAGATGATAAACGGGAAGGCCATATTTGAAGAGATGAAACTCGTTCATGATACCCATGAACGCTGGGCTGAACGCGAATTAATCAAATGTTTGGATGAGAATGGTGATAATTGGAACCAATGCCTGTTTTGTCGGTTCTATATCCCCTTGGAAGGTCATTTTATAGACGATTGGGGCTTATGTACCCACCCTGAATCACCACATGATGGCACAGCTAAATTTGAACATGAGGGATGTGAATATTGCACAAGGTGTGTGCATAGTGGCGGTGGCCCGACGCCGAGAGCACACCTTTTAAGATTGCAGAAAAAAGATCACACCGACTGAATACTGCTAAATCCCTTGCTCATCGTCAAAATCCTCTCCCGATACTCAATCCGCTCTACCCAATCAGCGGGCCATGCCCCAATCCCATGATAAGCCCCGGCGAACGCCCCAGCGATACAAGCAATAGAATCCGAATCACCACTCGTGACGGCGGCACGGCGAATTACCGCAATCGGGTCGTCGGGATACATCAAAAAACAGAAAAGGGCCGTCGCAAAGGCTTGTTCTGCCACCCATCCTGCTCCGGTGATTAGACACGGGTCGCTTTCCCTATCCATTTTTTCGAGGGCCATATCTAGCCGATCTAAAACACCCAAACACTCATCCCACCCATGCGCGATATAGGCTTGCGGGGTCGGCAACATAAACGCTTTGTACCACAATTCGCCAAGCCAGTCGGCATGATAAATCTCGCGTTGGGAAAGGGCATAGTCGCGCACCCGTTGGGGTAAATCATGGGGTGTGCCTCCATTGCCCAAATCCGCAATTACAAAGGCGGTCAAATCAGCGGCGGCGAGTCCGGTGGGGTGTCCATGCGTCATAGCGGCTTGCAATTGGGCGATGCCTGAACGGGTGATGACATCCACATTCAATACCCCAACAGGCATGACCCGCATATTTGCACCACAGCCTTTGGAACTAATCTGCGATGCTTCGAGCCACGATTTACCCGCTAACATTTCTTCGCAGGCCGTTAGACAGGTGTTGCCGGGAGCGCGATTGTTTTCAGGGCTGTTGTACCATGCCAAAAAAGTACGGCGAAATTCTTGGGCAAGGCTGTTGGGTTCGAGGGGCTTGAGGGCAGCGATAATGGCCTCCCCAACCGCGATTGCCATTTGGGTATCATCCGTAACGAGGGCCGGATTGCCTTCGGGGGCTTGTGGGCCATATGGCGGAAATTTTTCGAGGATGCCTTTAATATTTAAAAATTCGGTTTCTGCGCCGAGGGCATCCCCTAGCGCCATACCGATAAGACAACCAGAGACGTGTAGTTGATCCATAGTAATCCCCTTATTTGGATGGGTGTTCACCTGCTTTGACCCAAACCTTACGGGCGGTTACAACGCGGTCAATGTTCATCTTTAAACGGACTACTGTTGCCCGTCCTACCGCTGATTTGGCGAGAATCCTTACGCTATCATCAGCCCATCCGAAGTGTTCTTGCCAGATTTGCTGACGTGGATTAAATAAGGGGACGGTTTCGCTAGTCTCAGGGTCAACAGCTGAAGTAGCTTTTGCTTTACTTAAATTGCATGAGGGGCAGGCTAGGCAGA
Organism: Chloroflexota bacterium; assembly: GCA_024434115.1. Classification (GTDB taxonomy): domain Bacteria; phylum Chloroflexota; class Anaerolineae; order Aggregatilineales; family J027; genus CFX10. Next base: position 287,219 of record QMIT01000003.1, on the reverse strand, counting down.
GATTATCGAGTTGGTTGCCTCCCTGTGGATCAATATGCTCAATGTGCATGGATTGACCACAAACGCGCTGGCATGTTTGGCAATATTCGCAGCAACCCCCTGCACGTTGATGGACGATACGTACAGTTTCTGCCCAAGACAATTCACTCATTGTCCGCTGCCATATCCTGACTTGTGATGGTATAACCCCGTTCCATTAATACGCCTGCTGCCCAAGCCTTACGTAGCATTAATCGCTGTCCACGTTCCACAAATTGGGATAACTCTTCGTATTCTTCTGGCGAAATCGTACCAAAGTTATTGCGATCCATGAGAATCTGCATTCGGTCTTGGTCGCGTTTGGGCATTTGTTCACGTGCGATATTCCGTAGGACATCATCCGACAAAAATTTAAACGCGATCAATTCCGATTCTTCATCCAATGGTAAATCAGGTAGAGGGATAGACAAGACAGAACGGAGTTGCTCTAAAACGACCTGCTCAATAGGTTGCGCCCGTGCTTCGGCGATTTGATGTATGGGGTCGAAAACCGCATCTGGCAATCTTACTGTAATCACATGGTCGGTCATAGTTCACCTCACAACTAGCTGCTGTTATCCTCTACCATGATAACCGAATTTACGCTGTTGCCCGCGCCGACTTGAACCAGTCTTCGGGGTGGATGTTCATGTATTCAAGGCTCTGGTGGCGGAAATAGGTGTTATACAATTCGGCATAATGCCCACCTTTTTTCAACAGCGCCTCGTGATTGCCCTCTTCAATAATCTCCCCCTCACGCAGCACGATGATACGATCCGCGTTCTTGATGGTCGAAAGCCGATGGGCCACTACAATCGAAGTGCGGTCTTTCAGCACCTCTTCCAAGCCCTCTTGAATCAGCGTCTCGGTCAGCGGGTCAATGCTGGCGGTGGCTTCGTCCAAAATGAGGATGGAGGGGTTTTGCAACAGCACCCGCGCCAAAACGACCAATTGCCGTTGACCCATCGAAAGATTGTTGCCGCGTTCGCCCGCCGGACTTTGCAACCCTTCAGGCAGGCTATCAATCCAGTCGCCCCCGCCGACCTGTCGCGCTACGGTTTCTACCTCAGCATCGGTGGCGTCGGATTTGCCATACCGGATGTTTTCCATTACCGTGCCGTCAAACAAAAATGGCGTTTGGGTGACGATGCCTAGATGAGCGCGAAACGTATCCAAATCGAGGTCTCGGATGTCATGCCCGTCAATCAAAATCTTGCCCTGCTGAAATTCGTAGAAGCGGGCAATCAATTTGGTGATACTGGTTTTGCCTGACCCCGTATGCCCCACCAGCGCCAATGTCTCACCGGGGCGGATGGTCAGCCAAAAATCTTCCAAGACCTGTTCTTCGGATTCCTTGTAGCCAAAATAGAGACCCTCAAAGCGGATTTCGCCGCGCATAGTGTCGAGTTTGGTATTGCCCGTTTGCACCACTTTGGATTCCGCATCCAGCAGCGCAAAAACCCGTTCACCTGCCGCGAGGCCCAACTGAAATTGGCTCCAAAACGAGGCAATCCCGGTCAGGGGGAACCAGAACAGCGCCAGACCTTGAATAAACAGATACCAGTCGCCCGCGCTCAATGAACCGTCGCGCACATTTAGGCCGCCGAAATAAACCAGTGCCGCCGTGCCGATGCCTGCTAGGATGTTCAAAATCGGGAAGATGCCATTAAAGACATAACCGCGCCGCAAATTGATGCGATACGACTGTTTGTTGACATCCTGAAATTCGTCATAGATGGCATTTTCTTGGCGGAAGGTCTTGGCGACCCCGATGCCGCTGACCGTCTCTTGAACGTGGGTGCTGACCTCTGCCAAAATACGCCGGGATTGTGTGACGGTATCACGGGCGATTTTGCGGAAGGCCAGTGCTGTGCCGATAATCAGCGGGGCCAGCGCAAGGGTAATGAGGGTCATTTCGATGCTGACAAGGAATAGATACCCGATCAGCAGCACAATCAACAAAAGCTGACTAAGCAGATTCATCACCAACATGACTACATCGGCGAAGGCTTGCGAATCCGAAGTGACGCGGCTAACGATTTTGCCGGAGGGGTAGGTATCATAAAAGGATAGATCGCGGGCCAATATCGCATCAAAGGCATGTTCGCGCAGTCGTAATACCACATTCCCCACTGCCTCGGATGAATACCACTGCCGGATGGCGTTAAATGCCCACGCAAGGATGCCCAAAACTGTCACGATGATAGCGATTGTGGTCAAATCGGCATCCGTAATGTCGCGGTCTAAATCATCAATGACCCGCGAAATGTAAATTGGCAGCAACGTTGAGAAAAGAGATGACAGCAGAATGACTACCGACACACCCACCATGCGCCAGCGTTCGGGGCGAAAATAGGCCACAATGCGTCTGACCAACTGGCGGTCATTATAACTGCGGTCATATTCTTCGGCTTCTAGCCCGTCCAGAATAAAGCCCATGTTTCACATTCTCCCTTAAACAGCCTGTGCCAGATTTTCCAGTGGTGGCAGTGCCATGTCGTAACGCGCAAAAATACGGCGATAGTGCATAGAGGTACTCAGCAGTTCCTCGTGGGATCCGCTGGCGACCAATTGCCCTTTATCCAGCACCAAAATGTGGTTGGCCCAACGAATTTGGGATAGGCGGTGTGTAATGAGCAAGGTGGTACGGCCTTGTTGGGCGCGACGGATAGCTTTCTGGATTTCATCTTCGGTGGCACTGTCAATCGCGCTGGTCGAATCGTCCAAAATCAGGATGCGTGGGTTGCTCAGAAAAGCACGGGCAAGGGCGATGCGTTGGCGCTGACCACCCGATAACGTGACCCCGCGTTCGCCCACTTTGGTTTGATACCCCTCCGTAAACGACATAATAAAATCATGCGCTTGGGCTTCACGGGCGGCCTGCTCGATCTGTTCCTGCGTGGCTTCGGGGTTGCCAAACGCAATGTTCTCCGCAATGGTGCGTGAAAACAGGAACACATCCTGCTCGATCTTGGAGATTTGGGAGCGCAGGGCGGTCAAATTCCAATCCCGTACATCCACCCCATCAATCAAAATACGTCCGCTTGTGACATCATAGGTACGGTTGACCAATTGGGTCAGCGTTGTTTTACCGCCCCCGGTTTGGCCCACAATCGCTACTGTCTCACCCGGTTGAATGCTGAACGAGATATTTTGGAGGACGGTGTTATCCCCAAAAGCAAAGCTGACACCTTCAAACACGATTGTGCCTTGCACGTCGCTGGTATGCCCGCCCGCGTTTTCATCAAGGTCGGTTTCGGCTTTGATGATCTCAAGAATACGTCGCCCACTCGCCAGACCATTTTGCAGCAGCGAGAGTGAGAAGAGCGAGACAAAGGTGGGCCAGCGTAGGACATTCATGAGACCCATCACGGCGATAATGCCGCCAATTTCAAGGCTGCCCTGCCGATACAAAATCAGCGCATGGAGGAAGGTCAACCCCACCGCAATACCGTAGAGCAGCATCGGCAGATAGCCCGCTTCAATACGCCCCTGCTGCACATAGGAGTTGCGAAATTTGCGTGCATTGGCCCGAAACTTACCACGCTCAAATGCTTCCTGTGTGCTGGCTTTGACGGTGACAATGCCGGAAATACTTTCTTCCAAGCCCGCATTCATCGCACCAAACTCGTCGTGCTGGCGTGAAATGACCGGATTGAGACGCCCCACATATTCACGCACGGAGAGAATGTAGGTTAACACAAAAATGCCGGGTACAAGGAGCAACTGCCATTTGATGCCAACCATGAATGTAATTGGAATGACAAAGCCCATCACCGTTTCGTAGATAAAAAATATGCCGGGGCTAATCATCACGTTGAGTTGGCGCACATCATCAGTGGTACGGGCCATAATGTCGCCGACACGCTGACGGTCATGAAATACTTGGCTTTTACCGAGTAAGCTGGTGTAAAGTTCCTCACGTGCATCCCGTTCGACTTTTTGGGCAAGGTTTTCCATACAGAGCGCACCTGTGAGATTGGAAATACCATCGGCGACCAGCATTGCCAAGATGCCGAGTGATGCCCATAAGAGTGCTTTTTGGGTTCCACCATCAATGAGGATGTCGGCGGCATGACCAATCAGGACAGGCGCACCCGCGTACATCAGGTGGCTGAAGATATAGAAGAATGGTGTAGAGAGAAACAAGGGCTTGTAACGCCAAATATGAGAGACGATCCAGCGAAGGGGGCTGGCTTGATTATAGGGATAGGCATTTTGAACGGTGAACTCGCTTTTGGATTGCACAAGACACTCCTGCAAGCATGTGAATTGAGTGGTTGAGGATGACAATGGGGATTACTAGAACATCCAAGCGATTATATCACACGGAGTTGGGAAAAGAAAGGTGAAAATAGACCTTTGTGAGCCGTCTGCAATTCAAAATATTTCAAATTGCGAGGATTATAGGTCAGGCCGTTGCCTGTCGCAGCAGCAGACCACGCATAATGACACCCGTGCCAATCGCAATGAGGATGAGGCCGACGAAGGTTTCGCCAAAGCTGGCTATTTCTTGAGCATTTAGCAATAGGCTGATACTTAATCCGGCTGCACCTGCCCCACCTAGAAATGCGGCGGCATTGCGACGATTGAGGGCGGATAGCGACCAAAAGAGCGAAATAAACAGGACGATGGTAGGCCACCAACGGGTGATGATACTGGGTAGTTCCGCTATATTCAGCAGGGTGAAGAAAATCCCACCAACGACCAGTGCCAACGCGACGAGAAATAGGCCCGGTGCGGCAATTTTGCTTAATAAGCCAGTGCGGGTGTCCTCATGTTCTTCTTCGCGGGCCAGATATTCATAATATTGTGCCCGCTGCTGCTCCTGCTGCGACACCGCAGGATCGAACGGCACAACGCTGCGTTCTTCCTCAATCACCCCTTCGATGATTTCCTCGTCGGCTGGTCGAGGGGGTTGGGCTTCGGCTGGCTTTGACGTTGGTCGGGTGACACGTGGACGGGAACGAAATGGCTCACTCATGGCAACAAAAATTCTCCTCGCAGATACGCAGTAGTTGAATTATAGGCGATTTTGAAAATTTCGGAGAGTGTCACGGGGGCGACATTCGTTATAATGGAAAAACAATATCTTGCCTTCGCACGGAAATTACTACCTTGCTGCCATCAGGGAGATAACAACGATGAGTGCCACTTTTGACAAATTGATGAAGATGCTTGAGGAAAAAGGCAGCCTCGCCAATACCGATATTGAAGCCGTGACGAAAGAACTGGGTGAGATGACTCCTCAAGAGATGATAGATCTTTCCGCAGCCCAAATTAAGAAGCAGCCCCGCACTGAAATCACAATGGAGCAATACCTTGCTGCGACAAAGGTGTTAGATACAGCAGCCGAGGGCAGCCCTGAATATGAGGCGGCCTTGAAGGTTGTCGAGACCTACGAAAAAGCCTAGCGTACCGTAACAAAAAAGGAATTCCATGCTTCTCAAATATTTTTATGATAAACCACTGGCCCAAGCCGCTTATATGATTGGCTGTCAGGCCACTGGGGAGGCGATTGTCATTGACCCCGCCCGTGACGTGACCCCCTATCTGAAAGTTGCCGACGAAGAGGGTCTCCGCATTACCCAAGTAACGGAAACACACATCCATGCCGATTTTGTCAGCGGTAGCCGTGAATTGGCCTTTCAGACCGGGGCCACTCTTTATCTCAGTGACATGGGCACTGTGGATTGGAAATATCAGTTTGTAGATGCCAACACCGTCTTGCTGCATGATGGCGATACATGGCAGTTGGGCAATATCAAAATCACCGCCATCCATACCCCCGGTCACACGCCTGAACATCTCGTGTTTCAAATCACCGATACCGCTTCTGCCGATGAGCCAATGGGGATTTTTACAGGTGATTTGCTGTTTGTGGGATCATTGGGTCGGCCCGATTTGTTGGAAGAAGCGGCAGGCGTGAAAGGCACAAAAGTCCCCGGCGCACGCCAGCAGTTCCATAACATTCAGCGACTCAAGACCATGCCGGATTATCTGCAAATTTGGCCGGGGCATGGCGCGGGAAGTGCCTGTGGGAAAGGGTTGGGAGCGATTCCCTCTAGCACGCTGGGCTATGAAAAACGCTTTAACCCCTCTTTTCATATTTCCAATGAAGATGATTTTGTGAATTGGCTGTTGGATGAGCAGCCCGAACCGCCGTTTTATTTCGCGCGGATGAAACATGTCAACAAAGTTGGCCCCACCCTGCTCAAAGATTTACCTGTACCTGTACAATTGAATCGCGCTGAATTGGATGAATGGCTGCAATCGGACGCACTAGTGATAGACAGTCGCCCCAGTGAGGTTTTTGCGGAAGGCCATCTCCGTAATGCCATCAACATTCCAGCAACCAGCAATAACTTCAATACTTATGTTGGATGGCTAGTGGATTTCAGCAAGCCCGTTGTCTTGATGGTGGCGGGTTGGGAAGCGGATCGTTTAGTACGCCAGTTGCGAGCCGTCGGCGTGGATAATATTGTGGGGATTGCCTCAACCGATTTAGCAAACGGCCCACAGGTCATTCCACAGATCACGGCACAAGAACTTGCCCAACGTCAAAGTGATACTACGGTCATTGACGTGCGTTGGTGGAGTGAGTATGAAGCAGCCCATTTGCGGAATGCGATTCATATCCCACTGGGGTACGTCCTGCGCAATTTGGATTCTTTGCCACGCGACCAACAGTTGATTGTGCATTGTCAGGCCGGGGTGCGCTCGGTGATTGCCGCTAGTATTTTGCAAAAATATGGCTTCGAAAATGTGACCAATCTGGTAGGCGGGATTGAAGCATGGCAAAAAGCAGGTCTGCCTATCGAACGCGGTGCGCCTGAAACGACAAAGGCCTAATTGAATAATGAACACCTCATCCACCATCATGAATCCACCCCGACAACTGGCCGTAATTGAAGCCATGTCACTCGGCCTGAATTTCAACATGGCAAGTGAACCATTGACGGGTTCGCTGCTGCGGACATTGGTACATTCCAAGCCGGGGGGGAGATTCCTCGAACTTGGCACAGGGACGGGGGTTTCGACCTGTTGGATTCTTGATGGGATGGATGAAAATTCAACTTTGCTGACCGTAGACAATGATATGCGGGTTCAAAACGTGGCCCGCCGCGCCCTGAGTAGTGATACACGGGTGCAGTTTTTTCATTCCGAAGGGTCTGCCTTCATTGACCAATTGTGCCAAGAAGGACAGACCTTCGACTTTATTTTTGCCGACACATGGCCCGGCAAATTTTATTATTTGGATGAGGCCCTTGCCCTATTGAAGCCGGGAGGGTTGTATATCGTAGATGATTTACTGCCCCAACCCAATTGGCCCGACGACCATTCCAGCAAGGTCGCCATTTTTTTGCAGCATATGATCGAACGTCAGGATGTCATGATTACGCCGCTGATGTGGTCAACGGGACTGCTGCTGGCGACCAAAATTTAGTCCCGGCGTTTGTCTTTTTTGTCGCGCCGATCTTTACTGCCGCTTCTATCACGGGCCGCTGCTTCAGAACGCCGACGCCATGTTTTATCTGGGTCCATTTTGACGACACGCGGGGCAAACTCTGCCACGATTTCTACCAAGTCCGCTTGCTCTTCCATCACCTTGCGGATGTCCTTATACGCGCCGGGGGCTTCATCCAACCCACCCGACAGAAGTTCGACCCCCGCGTCTTTCAATCGCTGTTGCACATCCGGCCATTCAAAGCGTTTATAGGCAGCTTGTCGGGACATACGCCGACCTGCCCCATGTGACGCACTGTTGAGGGATTCTGGTTTGCCTTTGCCACGTACCACAAAACCGGGAGTCATCATCGTGCCGGGAATGACCCCATAGACACCCAAACCCGCCGGAGTTGCGCCTTTGCGGTGGACAATGAGTTCTTCCCCTTGATGGGTTTCCTTCCACGCGAAATTGTGGTGATTTTCGATGCCACCCAAAATGTCAAATCCAATTGCGTCGGCGACCCGCTGGTGAATGATGGCATGATTGGCGCTGGCATAACGTCCGGCAAGGTTCATGGCAATCCAATATTCCGCACCTGCTCCATACATATCCAGCCACGCCAAATGCCGATATTCTTTGGGGAGATCGGCGTGGATGTTCATGGCGATTTCAGTGTAGTAATTGGCGAGTTCAAATCCCAGATGGCGGCTGCCGCTGTGACTCAACAGGGCTAAATAGGTGCCGGGGGGGATTTTGCCAAAGGCGCGTGACCCCTCGCCTTGCAGGTCATCCGTGCCATTGATTTCCTCTTTTACCTTGAGTACGCCGAATTCGACGAAATGATTGCCCGACCCACTCGTGCCAAGCTGTCGTGCGGCTTCTGCTTTCAATTTTTTGGCGAGAATGAGTTCTCCCCACGCTGGGTCATCCATCACTGGGTGTTCGGCACGGCTGAAAAGTTGACCGCCTGTACCAAATACGGTGTTTTCTTCCAATGCCCGCCGGAAACGTTCCTTTTTCTGATCGAGGATGTAGGGCTGGACATTAAAGATGGTCATACGCATCCGGCAGGCAATATCTACCCCGACGCCATAGGGAATAACGGCGTCTTTGGTCGCCAGCACACCGCCGATGGGTAGCCCATAACCCGTATGTGCGTCTGGCATCAATGCGCCTAACTGCGATACCGAGAGTTGAGCAGCCCGCTCCATTTGTTCCCGCGCACTCGGTTCAATGTCTTCCTTGCCCCAAATTTCATAGGGGACTGGTTTATCTCGCAATTTGTCCATTACAACGATATCCCATGTATCTAAAAATATCTAAGGTTCACGATGGTTCAATCTAATCATATAACAAAACATCTCAATTGCCTAGCGTGCTTCAGCCGCCGCGTGATAACTAGGTAAATCGAATTCAAGCTGGCGAATCCTCCGAAGTATTGCCATGCCCAAAGTGGTTATCACAATTAGGAGGCCGATGCCCACAAAAAGAAGGCCCATCCCTGCCCCCCGCTGATTCCCCACCAACGGCTCGATTGTTTTCCAATCTGCCCCCTTGACCGCTGGCTCTAGCACCTGATCCACCAACGCCCCGGTAATCAAAAACGACAAGGGGGTGGTCAACATAAATAACTGGTCGGTGACAGCAAAAACTCGTCCCTGTAAATCGGGAGGCGTTTTGGTTTGGAGCAGGGTATGAAACAATGCACCTGTGAGCGGCAGTGGGAACATCACCCCGAAAATGCTCAACCCAAGCAACAGGGGATGCCGCACGATTCCAAATGCGATCAAAAATAGGCCATGTAAAAAATACCCGAATAGGATGGCATACAACCGATGCGGTGTTCTGCCTGCGATGGTAATGGTCAATGCCCCGGCAAATGCACCCAAACTCATGACCCCAAGTAAAATTCCAACAGTGGCATCGTTTTCTATGAGGGTGCTGAAATAGGGAATTGCCAGTTCCAGCGGGCCGTTGATTAAAAAGAAGACAAAGGCGAGATAGACCACCATCAGCAAGAGCATTTTGCGCTGTTTCAGGAACAGCCACCCGCCTGCCATTTCACGCCAAAAACTCGTTGCTATAGATTGGCTTTCTTGGGAGGGTTCGGGACGCGGGATGACCATTTGGGAGACAACCAAAATCGCAATGAGGAAGGTGGTCAGGTCAACGGCGATGACCCCCGCTAATCCCAGCCCACGATACACCAAACCTGCCAGAACGGGCGCAACTACCCCCGCTAACGGAAAGCCGATTTGTTTGATGCCATTGGCCCGATCACGCTGTGTTTCGGGTACAAGCATAGTGATGGCCGCTTGGCTGGCAGGTGATTGAATGACGCCAAATGTGCCTTGAATCAGCATGGCGAAATAGAGATGCCAGAGTTCAAAAGAATCGGTAAGAAAGCTGGTCAACAAAATACAAGAAGCGAAGGCTTGTCCGACATCGCCCAATATGATGACGCGACGGCGTTCCCATCGGTCAGCCAGTAAGCCCGTAAAACTGCCGAGGGCCATGCCGGGGAGTTCGGCAAAAAAGGCAGCAATCAATAGTGGCGAGGTATTGCCAGTGCGGTCAAAAACCCATAAACCTATTCCGATGCCCGTCATGCGACTGCCGACAAGGGAGAGAATTTGTGTGATGACCAATATATAGAAAGTGCGTAGTTGTTTCATGGAGGTGTTGGTGACGTGAAAACGAATCCCAAGCTATAATCGGTTATTTAGATGAAAAAGGCAACCTATTGAGTTATGACAGTGAATTTAGCAGCGTTTTTTCAAGCATCAGCACGACAGGCTTTACTCTCGGAAGTTCTGCGCCATTTGCCGCCAAGCGGCTCGGAACTGCGCTTGCTCGATGTGGATTCGTGTCTAAGTCGGTTTCCAGAACTGCCCGCTATCCAATCCCAGCGCCCCGATTTCCTGCTAATTGAGACACCACTGGCTGAAGTCGGACATTATGCCGATGCCAATTTTGACGCAGCACTGACATTTTTGACCCACGATCATTTGGATACCATGCCGTTTTTCTTGGAAGAAATTCAGCGGGTACTGCGCCCCGGTGGACGATTTATTTTGCTATTTCCCTATATCATCCCGCGCAGCCTTGAACAGGCAGGTTTTGCGCGGATTCTTGCGGAGCCACTGCTGAACGGTGAAATTGCCCTAAATCGGGGCGAACGACCCTATTCTGGCGAAATAAACATATTAGAACGAGTGCAAGTAGTTGCCAAAAATGAAAATCAGACAGGTTTGCTGCAAGGAACACAGTTGTTGGATGTGCCGGGACGGTTCATTCATTTGCTGATTCGTCAAACCCCCAATAAACCGGGTTGGGCTATAACACCTGACGATAATATCGTATGGGAAACGGTTGTTGTGCAGGCCGATGGGCAGCCTGTTGTGGCACTGGCGTTTTCGGCCCTACCGAAAGCCGTCGCGTTTATGCAGACGGCGGTGTTGGCAGGTGTGATTCGAGATGTCAACAAAATCGTCAAATTTAGCAAGGCCGCTGCTGCCAAATGGCCTTTTCCGGTGCTTTTGAATCCAACACTGGAACAGTTACGGACTGAATATCGTCTCACGGGTGAATATATTGAAATAGACCCTGCCACTGCTGAAACCCCCGACGAATAGGGGGATGGCCTATTTTTTACACTATGTTATAGTTCAAGTTATGGAAGATCTTAGCGGTTCACAACTCAGCAAATATCATTTGGTTGACCGAATCGGGCGGGGGGGCATGTCGGATGTGTACCGCGCACGTGATGTCACTGGCGGCCCAGAAGTCGCTGTCAAGGTGATGCACGTCAGTGCGGATACCAATGATGTATTCCTAAAACGCTTTGAACAGGAAGCCCGTATCGCGTCGGGGATGAAGCATCCGCATATTTTGCAGACGCTTGATTTTGGCTTGGATCGTCATTATCCCTATATGGTGACCCGTTTGGTTACGGGGGGGACGCTGGCTTCGATTTTGAAACGCTACGGGCCAGTTTCACCAGAACAAGCCGGACGTTGGTTAGCCCAAGTGTCCTCAGCACTAGATTATGCCCATGCACAAAGTGTCATTCACCGCGATTTAAAGCCCACCAATATTTTATTAGATGACAAAAATGATGCTTTTTTGACCGACTTTGGGATCGCCAAGTTATCTGTTCCGAATACGGAAGGCCTGACCACAACAGGCAATGTCATCGGTACACCGACTTATATGGCTCCCGAACAGTGGCGCGGCGAAGACCCAACCCCTTTGACGGATGTCTATGGACTTGGCATTTTGATGTATTTGATGATGACCGCCAAACCACCCTTTGAAGCGGATACACCCCATTCGCTCATGTACAAGCATCTCAACGACCCGCCGCCGCCGATGCGCCGTTACTCCCCCGCCATTACTGAGGCGCTGGATCAAGTGGTGATGAAGGCGCTTGCCAAGTATCCGGCAGATCGCTATAAGTCGGCAGGCGAGTTTTCGCAGGATTTTCAACGTGCCTTAAAAAATCAGCCCACACAGGCCCAACAGAATCCGCCGCGTTTTGTCAAAGCAGAACCTCAATCTTCTATGCGCGAGACGAATCCGGGGCGTGCGCAGCTACCGGCACCACCCATGATGCCGCCGCCTGTCTATGGCCCGCCACAACTCTATCAACAGTCTGCGCCACCTGCCTACAATAATCAGCCAGCCTATGGCTATCGCCCGTCGGGCAATTCGGAACCCTATTATCCACAGGCCGTTGTGCAAAAGATTCAGCAGGATAAAAAGGAGCGCACTGGCCGGATTCGTTCATGCCTGTGGGTTGTGATGTTGATTGCTGTCATTGGCGTGGCCGGGTACGCCTTGAGCCTTGACCCGGATCGCTGGTTGCCCAGTGAAGAGCCATCCAAATCGGGTCAGCAGATTATTACGCCTCAACCTTCTTTAACACCTGTCCCCGGCCAAAAAGGGCAAGTCAGCATCATTTCCCCGCCGAATGAGAGCCAATACACTGTTGGGTCGCTGGTAATTATTGAAATCACGGCGACTGATCCAATTGGTGTCTCCAATGTTGAAATGCGCCGCTTCGGATTTATGCTGGAATCAAAAGAAAACACGAACCCCGGTGGTGAAAGAACCTTTACGACCCAATTTAGCTATATCCCCCAACAACCGGGGCGGCATATTTTGGAGTTTATTCCATTTCAGGGGAATATTCAGGGGAACTCGACTTTCTTGGAAATAATTGTGAGATAAACGGGGATGATGAGATCACCCCCACCCTACCTTTACCTCAAACAATAGGTCGGGAGCGCTCAAAGAACAGGGTAGGAGCCGATATTCCAATTGCAATAACACCTAAAATCATCATTGTCTGAATACCATTGATGCTAGCTCGTATCAATAGGCTTTCGCCTGTTTTCGGGTCAGCGGTACTCAATTGGATCAGGCTTAACATGGTGCTATAAGCAAAGCGACCCGGGACAAGGGGGATGCTGCCGCTGATCGTAAAAACAGTCGCGGGGGCGTGCCAGCGTTTGGCAAATAAATAACCCATTAGACCAATAATTACTGCCCCAATCAGACTACCACTGACGATAGTTGCACCAAGTTCAACAGCCAGTGTGCGACTGCCATGCCCTATCGCGCCACAAGCCACACACCCAATGAGGGTACGAGTTGGCACATTAAACAACATCGAAAAACCCAGCGCGGCAATGCTTGACCAGAACATATCTTGGGTAACTTCCCACAAAATACTGGTTATATCGCTCATAGCCCGCTAACCCCCATGATTTCCATTGCCAAAGACAGCCCCAGTGCAATTCCCAATGAAACCAGTCCGCCTGAAATACCCCGTGTGATGCCTGTCACAAGATGCCCCTTGATAATGTCGTCGGCGGAATTGATGAGCGCGACCCCCGGTACAAGCAGCAAAACTGAGGACGCTAAGGCGATTTGTGGATCGTCCCCCCATTCAAAAGCACTCGGCAGACTGGCAATCAATCCAGCGACAAAGGCGGTAGCGATGACTACCAAGAACATGTTAAAGTGCCGTCGGGACAATTCTTGGCGGACGAATGTGGCGATGGCTGAGGCGACAAATGTCATCCCAAAAACGACGGCATCTCCCCCAAACAATCGGCTAAAAGCAGCGCAAGCAAGCCCGACCATCAACACGACCTGCCAACGCTTATAATGGGAGCGGATTTGACTGATACGCTGCAATTCCGAACGCACGCCAAAACGATCTAGCTCCCCATTTTCAATACGGCGGCTTAGGCGGTTAATAGCGGAGACTTTGGTCATGTCCACCTGTAGACCGACTACCCGCCGAATTTTGGTGCGAAACTCCTCCCCACTGATGGTTGTGGCAACTATCGCGTTGGGGGAAACTAAAATATCCATCCATTCGCAGCCGAGGTTTGTTCCCAAGCGATGCACTGTGCTTTCGACGCGTTGGGTTTCTGCGCCGTGCTGTAATAAGATTTGACCTGCCCATAATGACAAATCAATGATGTCGCGTAATTCTTCCCGGTTTAGGGGTGGTTTTTGTGTGGAGGCAGCCATGAAATTTATAACTCCCTATGCTTAAACATAAACGCCTTCTATCATAGCTTACCATTCACGTGCGATAATTGTGCGAAAAGTCACAAGATGCCTTGTAGTTAGCAATTTTTGCCAGTCAGTTGAATAATGTGCCAATCATCACTTGCAGGGAGATACGAATGGCCCAAGAAAAAATCGCCCTATTTGAGAATAAGCGGATCATGCTAGGTGTGACGGGGAGTATCGCGGCCTATAAAGCGGTTGATCTTGCCAGTAAATTGACCCAAGCCGGGGCGTTGGTGGATGTCATCATGACCGAGGCGGCGCAGCGATTTGTCACCCCATTGGCTTTCCAATCGGTGACAGGACGACCTGTCTATACTGATTTATGGCAAGCCGACAGCAACGGAGGATTGCCCACCCATATCGCACATGTGGGGCTTGGTGAAGGGGCCGATTTGTTGGTGATCGCCCCAGTGACCGCGAACACTATTGCTAAATTGACACATGGCCTCGCCGACGATTTGTTGTCGGTAACGGCATTGGCGGTGCGTTGCCCCGTGATGGTCGCTCCGGCGATGGATGGTGGGATGTATCAACACGCTGCGACACAAGCTAACCTTGCTGTTTTACGGGGACGGGGTGTACAAATCATTGAGCCGGAAGTTGGGCGTTTTGCATCAGGATTGGTGGGGCAAGGACGCCTGCCAGAAACCCCTACTCTTATGGGCTTTATTCGGCGGGCACTGGCACAGAATGGGCCATTGGCAGGTCGGCGGGTGGTGGTGACGGCGGGTGGTACCAAAGAGCCAATTGACCCAGCACGGTATATCACCAATCGTTCCAGTGGCAGGCAGGGTTATGCCGTCGCACAAGCAGCGCTGGATGCTGGTGCCGAAGTGAGCTTAATCAGCACGGTGGAACATCTACCCCTCCCGATAGGCGCGACACGGGTCAAGGTTAGTTCGGCGTCCGAAATGCTAGAGGCGGTCTTGCAGGCGGCGAATAGCGCAGATGTCTTGATTATGGCGGCGGCGGTGGCGGATTTTCGACCTGCTGTAGTCGCCACACAGAAAATCAAAAAATCGGATGATAACCAGACCGGTATCACCTTAGAATTGGCTCGCACCGAAGATATTTTGCTGGCGGTTAAGATGCTGCGTCAGCAATCGGGTTATCCGCGTTGTGTAGTGGGATTTGCCGCTGAGAGCCACGATTTATTGGCGAATGCCGCCTCGAAATTGGAGCGGAAAGGACTGGATTTTATTGTCGCCAATGACATCACCGCCCCTGATGCTGGTTTTGAGGTCGAGACCAATCGCATAACGATCTTGGATGCGGCAGGTGGACGTACCAATTATGACCTATTGAGTAAAGCTGAAGTTGGGCAAGTCATCGTTGCACAAGTTGCCGAAATCTTGACCAATAAAATATCTTAGAACGTTTGTTTCTGTTTTGCGGTAAAATAGTAAGAATTCTGCACCCATCAGAAACGGAGCGAAAATAGGATGCCGGACGGGAAAAAGGCCTACGAAGAATTGCGCGATATGCTGGTGATTACGGAACACGTTACCCCGCGCCAAATGTTTGGTTCGCCTAATTTAATGGCAAACGGGTACGCGTTTGCGGCACTGTATCATGATGATTTGCTGGTGAAACTAAAACCAGCGGATTATGCCGAGGCGATAGCTCTGGAAGGTGCTAAAGCCTTTGATCCAATGGAAACGGGTAAACCGATGACCGGATGGCTGACCATTCCATCCCAGCACACGGACGATTGGGAAAAATATGCCCGCGCCGCCCTTGAATACATCCGCGAGATGCCACCAAAGAAACCCCGCAAAAAAGCTGCAAAACCCCCAAAGGCTCTAAAATCAAAAGGAGCAGGTTTTTAGGCCTGCCCCTTTACGAAAAAGCCTATTTCTTATTCGCCGTTGGGAGTGATTTCAACTTCGGGCGCAACCCAGTCTGTGCCATTTACATCGAGGTCAGGGAAGGATTCCTGCAAAGTGGCAAGGGCGGCTGCGGCGAGATCGCTACGGGCGGCTGCTTCATCGGCTGCTTCTTCAATGACGGCGTAGGTCAGGGCGATGTCTGCTGTGCGTGTCCACAATTCGGCATCAAGTTGACCGACACCTAGTTCAGAGGGCCAAATCAGCTTATTAATTTCGCTCATTTGCCATGTTTGGTGACCGACACCGAGGGCCGAACCTTCGGCCAACACGTAATCTACGCAGTCACCGGGGTTGTCGCGGCAGTAAATCCAGCCCCGGAAGCTGGCAACAAGGAATTGGACGGTAGTCGCTTGGTTAGCTTCATCGGCCAGCCATTCTTCATTAGCGTAAATGCCGTCTTCCAACATCGCCGTACCCACTTCATTCAGGTCAATGATGTTCAAATCGTCCAGCGTGTAGACCGGGAAGGCGTTGTCTTCACCGACAAATTCCAGCACCTGCGCCAATTCGTTGTAGGTCATGGCGGCGGCGGCATCCAATTCACCATTAATGAAAGCAACCATGTCGAATGCCTGCGCGACGACGTTCACATCATTGGGGTCTTCGGGGTCGAGATCATTGGCGACCAACGCGGCAAACAGGGGCAGTTCATTGCCTGCGAACCACACGCCGACGTTCTTGCCTTCAAGGTCTTCAATGCTCTCAATGCCACTGTCTTTGAAGGCGATTTCACGCATACCACTGCGTTGGAAAATTTGGGCCACATTAACAGGGCCGCTGCCGCCACCATTGACGATTGCTTCACGGGAGGCCAATGCGCTGCCCGCCCAGTCAATGGCGAATTCTGCGCCACCCGCCGCCAACACCTGTTGAGGGCTGATGTCGGGGCCACCGGGGATGATTTCTACATCCAAACCCGCTTCTTCATAGTAGCCCTGATTCAAGGCGGCATAATATCCCGCGAACTGCGCCTGAGTCACCCACTTCAGTTGCAGCCGAACAGGAGTCAAATCTTGTGCTTGGGCGGCCTTGTGTTCCGCGCTTGGACGGAAAGCACCCACTACGACCAAACACAACATTACCAGCAAAACTAGACCCTTACGTGTGTGCTTCATAACAAGCTCCTTTGAGATCTCCTTCTAAATTTTATTTGAAGCATTGTCCAACGCGGTGTATCCCCCTTTAGCGAGAATCACTGCGGAAAGACCGATACCACGGCATCGCGGTGCGTTCCATTACGGAAACAAAGACGTAAAATCCGATGCCTAACAATGATGTCATGATGATCGCCGACCACGAATCGGTCATTTTGAGTAAGGCAGCATCATTTTTGATTTTAAAACCGAGTGAGGTGTTGGGTGTCCCCCCAAAATATTCTGACACGATTGCCCCAATCATTGACAAGGTGGTTGCCAGTTTTAGGGCGCTGAAAATAAATGGCAGCGCATTTGGCAACCGAACATGCCAAAAAATTTCGAGCTGACTGGCGGCATAGGAGCGCATGAGTTCAATTTGAATGGGTTCGACACTGGTAAGTCCACGTACTGTGCTAATCATCGCCGGAAAATAACACAAGACGGCGACAATTGCCACTTTGGAATCCGAACTGGTCAGGCCAAACCACGCATTGGCAATTGGCGCAAAGGCAATAATCGGCACAGCATTGGCGGCAATTGCCAGTGGCAGAATCGCTTTACTAAATCGTAAAAATCGGGCTGAGATGATTCCGGTCAAAATGCCTACCCCGCAGCCGATCGCAAACCCGCGCAGGGCATTTTGGAAGGTGAACCACCCACCCGCAATCAAATTGGGGTAGATTTCTTTGAAAGTCTCCCAAATAACCGATGGCTTGGGTAATAAAAATTGCTCAATTTCAAACAATTTCACCCCATATTCCCACACGAACAGCACCAACAAAGCGGTGAGAATCGCTGCGATGTTTTGGCGCAGTATTTGAGCATATTGATGTAGACGTTCCCATGGTGCCCAAAAATAAATAACACTTGCCAGCGCTATCCCTGCCAACACCGCACCCCAGTCAGCGGCTTTGAGAGGGTCAATCCGTTCCGGCGTGAATACTTGATTCCCATAAACAGCAGGGTCAACATGATAATATTTGGCGATGACGTTGGAATCGCCAAATATAGCGCCTAGAAATGCTGCGACATAAAATGCCAGCCCGACTCCAATGGCAATGCGCAAGCGGCCTGTCGCGCTGGTATAGCCACTATCCCGTTGGACGAAGAACAACAATCCCACCGCAAATAATAAGAGCAGTGCGATGAGACTTTCCTGATCGCGGAACTGCTCGGCGAGACCAGATTCTTGGAGCCACAGGGGATTAAAGAGTTGATAGCTGATGATCCATAAAAGTATCACTGCGATTGCCGCTGCATCTTTAATCACGACTGCTAAAAGCGGCATTACTTTATTTTCAGCATTCGACTTTGTGTAGCGCCGGACGCTTTCCCACGGCGACCATAAATAAATCGCAGAGGCCAGCCCAATACCCCCCAACAGCCCCATGCCATGTAGGGCCTTCATTGGGTCAGCAAGTTCGCCCGCTTCTTTTTTACCCATTTGTAATTCATCGGCAAATACGACTGGATCAAGATCGTAAAGTTTGACAAAAACATTGGTGTCCCGATAGATCAGCAAGAAGATATGCAGCAGGTACAGAACCATGCCAATGATGACGATGGTGAGGCGGAGACGTCCAAATACTTCGTGGCGCTGCTCCCATAATTTGCGTGGCGACCCTATCAGTAGCAGACCGGACGTAAGCAACGCAATCAGCATTGCTCCTTGAAGGCCTTCTTCACGCACATCCCGGAAGCCCTCCCCAAACTGGACACGGAACAACATGAAGGGGTGTTGGATGTGGTAGGTGATAATCAAAAAAAGGAGAGTTAATAGGCCAGCGGCTTCCCGACGTAAATCGGGCCGGGGCGTTGGAATCTCCGACGCTTCGACTTCGGCCTGTACCATTTCCAGTGTGGTGGTTGGCGTTGTGATATCCAGTGCTTGTTCGCTCATGATAAATTCCTAGTCATGAACCTCGCGGAGCAAATGGCGCACTTGGCTGATTAGATGGAAATATTGGTCGCTGTCCAGTGTTTCAGGGCCGCGCGGACGGGGCAAATCTATATTCACGATCTCACTGATACGTCCGGGGCGCGGTGACATCACCACGACTCGTGAGGACAGATATACTGCCTCCGAGATATTGTGGGTCACAAAAATAACCGTCATGGAGGGAATCTTGGCCCAGATTTCCAAAAGCTCGTTATTAAGGCGCTCCCGCGTCATTTCATCCAGTGCCCCAAACGGTTCATCCATCAGCAGTAAATTGGGTTCAAAAGCCAACGCCCGTGCGATACTGACACGCTGCTGCATCCCGCCAGAAAGCTGCCACGGAAAGTGATCAGCAAAATCCGTCAACTCGACCAATTTGAGCATCTCATGAGCGCGTTTATCCCGTTCCTTGCGAGAGTAGCGCATTACTTCGAGGGGAAGTTGGACATTTTTTATGACAGTGCGCCAATCATACAGGGTGGCACTTTGGAATACGAAGCCATATTCACGATTTTCACGAGCCTCATGCGCGGAATGCCCGTTAATCGTCAGTTGCCCATTAGTCGGTGGAATAAGGTCGGCGATGAGACGTAGCAGCGTGCTTTTACCACAACCAGACGGCCCAATGAGGGAGATGAATTCGCCTTCATGAATGTCGAGATTGATATTTTGGAGGGCGCGGACGACCTTGCCATCGCTGCTTACATATTCTTTATTTAAACTTTTGATTGAAATAATGACTTTCGTATCTTGCACTGCGGCCACAAACACCTTCCAGAACTATTTTATTTAAAGACCCAACTGCTCAATCTCTTAATAACGGCACCACGCGACGAAGATTTTTCAAAAATGTGTCTATCCAGCGATCAATGCGGTTACTGGGGCGTTTCCAGCGAACGACCAACCATTCGGTAACTGCCACAGTGACAAAAAATAAGATACCAGCCATCGCGGTCACAAAATTGGTGGCCCACAAACGAGATGGCCCGCTGACATAATATTGTGCAAAGTTAATTATTGCCCCGCCCAATCCATCCTGAATACCCGTCGGCAGTTCGGCAATGATTGTTCCGACTACACTGGCGGGAGCAGTAATTTTTAGTGCGGTAAAGATGTAAGGGACGGCATTGGGGAAACGTAATTTCCACAAGATTTCGCGTCGGGTAGCAGCGTAGGATTTCATGAGTTCGAGTGCTGTTGGTGGAACATCACTGAGGCCGCGCAGGGTGTAAATCGTTACCGGGAAAAAGGCGAGATAGGCCGTAATCATCGGCATCCCGATTTCACGCGAACCAAACAGGTTTTCTGACCAGATAATTACCATTGGGGCCAGCGCTAAAATCGGCACCGTTTGGGATGCGACTACATACGGCATGAGACCACGCTCTAACAAACGTGAATGGGCAAACAAAATTGCCAATGCGAGGCCAATGATGGTGCCAATTGTGAAGCCGATAACGGCTAGTCGGAGGGTATAGGTGGCTTTTTCAACTAAAATCTCAATAAGCGGTGCCCCTTGTCGCTGAGAAGGTTTGGAAAGGGCCTCCGCAATGTCTTTGAGGTGGGGCATATTGAGGTCGCGGGTCATATTGAGGCTGATTTTTAGCGGGCCGAGTTCAAGCCGATAGTCCGTTTCTTGGCCCAGCCATTTTGCCCCTTCCCAACCACCAATGAGGCAGAGGACGATCACCACAAAATACAGCACTGTTCCCCCTGACCCATCGAGAAATTCTTGGAGGGCAAGCCGGAATTTGGATGGTGCAGGTGTACTGAGTTGACTATCGGGTACGGTAGACATGCTTCAACAACACTTTACCAAACAGAAATTTAAAGATATTTTAAATAATAGACTGCAATCAATATAAATCATTGCGGTAAATTCTACAACATCCGCGCAAACAATCGAAAGATGATGTTTGTTCAAATGCGCCACATAGGGGTATCATTACAAGACTTTCGGCGCAACTTGTGCAGCTAAAAATACCTCTCAGTAGTGAATTGCAGGAGCATGGCAAATGGCAAGGAAACTAAAAAATTATTTCAATGGCGAATGGGTAGCGGCCTCCACCGAAAAATATACGCCGGTGGTAAATCCCGCAACCTGTGAATTGATGGCAGAAACTCCGGATTCAGCGGCTTCCGATGTGGATGATGTGGTACGGGCTGCTGCCGAAGCCTATCTGGAATGGCGACAAACCCCCATCCTGAGCCGTACCCGTTATATGTACGCCTTCAAGAATTTGCTGGAAGAACGCTTTAATGACCTTGCAGAAATGGTCGTCAAAGAAAATGGCAAAACGATTGATGAGGCGCGTGGTGAAGTGCGGCGTGGGATCGAAAGCGTAGAATTCGCGTTTTCTGTGCCTGCCTTGATGACGGGCTTTAAAGTGGAAGACATTTCATCTGGTATTGATGAAACCGCCGAACGCCAACCAATGGGTGTGTTTGCGGCAATTACCCCCTTCAATTTCCCGATGATGGTGCCGCTATGGTTTTTGCCTGTGGCGATTGCGTGCGGCAATACTTTTGTACTGAAACCTTCTCCCCAAACGCCACTCAGTTCTGAAATTCTGTTTGAGATTTTGGACGAAGTGGGCTTGCCGGAAGGGGTGGTCAATATGGTGCATGGCGGTGCGGATAGCGCCCATGCGTTGATGGCTCACCCTGATGTGCGTGGTGTTTCCTTTGTTGGCTCAACGCATGTCGGCAAGATTATCTATGAGACCTCAGCGAAATATGGCAAGCGAGTACAGGTACAAGGCGGCGCAAAGAACTATATCGCCGTCATGCCCGATGCCGATTTGGAAAAAGCCGTCGCCAACATTATGGGATCGGTTTATGGTTGTGCGGGCCAACGCTGTTTGGCGGGTTCGGTGATTGTCGCGGTGGGTGATGTTTATGAACCCCTCAAGAAGACGCTCATGGATCGTGCGTCACGGATGCGTGTCGGCTATGGCCTCAACGAGTCTTCGCAAATGGGCACGGTCATCTCCGCCCAATCGCGTGAACGTATTAAGGGCATGATCGAAAAAGGGGTGCAAGAAGGCGCAAAACTGATTTTGGATGGGCGCGGCATTAAGGTCGAAGGGTTTGAAGATGGCAATTTTGTTGGCCCAACGATCTTCGATGGTGTCCAGCCCGACATGACCCTTGCCCGTGAAGAAATCTTTGGGCCAGTCATGAGCATCATGCACGTACCGGATTTTGACACTGCTGTGAAAACTATCAATGCCAGTCGCTATGGGAATGCCGCCAGCATCTTTACGACCAATGGAGGCTATGCCCGTGACTTCAAATATCGCGTGAATGCCGGCAACATCGGCGTTAATATTGGCGTGGCGGCTCCAACGGCTTCCTTCCCGTTCGGCGGCCAAAAGGATTCGTTTATGGGGGATACACACGGTCAAGGGCCAGATTCCATTCATTTCTACACCGACCACAAAGTTGTGATTGAACGTTGGCTGTAGGGCATGTTGGCGAATTTATAGAACTAAAATCAGGGGTGGTCTGCCAAGATCATCCCTTCGTACCCACTATTTAACACCACACCAAAAATATGCAGGAGTTTAGTTATGGAATTTGGAATTACATTTAAAGGTGACATCGGCCCGGAGCGCACCCTCAATTTGATTAAGCAAGCCGAAGCCGCCGGATTTGATTATGTATGGTTTTTTGATTCACATGTTCTCTGGCAAGACTGCTATGCGTACATGGCAGCCGCCAGCCAGCACACCAAACACGTCCGTTTTGGGCCATTTGTAACCAATCCGGCTATTCGTGACTGGTCAGTGACGGCGAGTATGCACGCGACGTTGGCGATTCTCAGCGGGGGACGCATTGACATGGGTGTGGGGCGTGGGGATAGCTCACAGCGCATGTTGGGGCGCAAACCCGTGACCTATGCTGAGATGGGTGAATTTGTGGAGACGGTGCGAAAATTAACACGTGGTCAGGAAGCCCCTGTCGAAGGGTATCCTACGACCCTCACATGGTCAAATTATGAGATGCCAATTTGGATCGCGGCGTATGGCCCATTGGCGCTCAAGACGGCTGGAAAACATGGCGATGGCTTGATTATCCAATTGGCTGATCCCTTCCTCTGCAATTGGTTTATCACCCAGTTCCGCGATGCCGCGACTGAGGCGGGACGCGACGCTTCCAAACTCCGGGTCTGTGCCGCCGCTCCGGTCTTTGTGTCTGACGATATGGCGAAGTGCCGCGCCCAAACCCGCTGGTTCCCGGCGATGGTGGGTAATCATGTTGCCGATTTAGTAGAGAAATATCATACCGGCGGCGGGATTCCGCAGGCCCTAACGGACTATATTGCCGGACGCAAGGGGTACGATTATCGCCATCATGCCGATAAGGACGCCGATCACTTAGATTTCATCACGAACGATGTGATTGACAGTTTTGGTGTGCTTGGCCCAATCGAAAAACACATTGAGAAAATTCGTGAACTGGAATCTACAGGCGTGACCCAGTTCAATATCTATCTGATGTGCGGTGAAGAAGAATACATTGTTGAGCAATATGGTAAACATGTCCTTCCCGCCTTCCAGAAATCACCCGTTCGATAAATTTTGAAATCGGCATAGCGATATGCCTTGTTAAAAACGGACATCCTCACTCAAAGGAGCGATTTGTATGGGGACTTTATTTAAGAATGGCACGGTCATCACCGCCAGCGACATGGTAAAAGCCGATGTGCTGGTGGAGGGTGAAGTCGTTAGTCTCATTGGTCGTGACATCCCTGCCGCTGGTCACACGGTGGTGGATTGCACGGGTAAATATTTGATGCCGGGTGGAATTGATGTCCACACCCATCTGGATTTGCCATTTGGCGGCACGGATAGTAATGACGATTTTGAAAGTGGACATATCGCGGCAGCCTTTGGCGGCACAACGGGTCATATTGACTTTGTGATTCAACCCAAAGGCGGCAGTTTGGCGGATGGGCTTAAGATATGGCGCAAGAAGGCCGAAATTGCCTGTGTGGACTATGGTTTCCATCTTGCGATCACCGATTTGCGCCAAGATGTGCTGGAAGAAATTCCCTCGTTGATTCATGAGGGTGTGACCAGCCTCAAGTTGTTTATGGCCTATAAAAATGTGTTTATGGTGGACGACACCACCCTGTTCAAAGCCATGCAGGTCGCAGCCAAACACGGGATGATTGTCATGGTACATGCTGAAAACGGCGATGTTGAAGCACAGTTGACCCCGCAATTGGTCGCCAGTGGCAAGACTGATCCCAAGTATCACGCCAGTTCACGCCCACCGGAAATTGAAGGCGAAGCGACCAATCGTGCCGTGATGATGGCAGGATTAACGGGATGTTCGCTGTATGTGGTGCATATGACCTGTGAACCCGCTGTTCAAGCCTTGCAGCGTGGTCGAGCATTGGGTTATCCGGTCATGGGCGAAACTTGCACCCAATATCTATTCCTGACCGTTGAAGAACACCTAGCCGCCCCCGGCTTTGAAGGCGCAAAATTTGTTTGCTCCCCACCCATCCGCACCAAACACGACCAAGAAGTCTTGTGGAAAGCACTACGTGACAGTACGCTGCAAATCGTCAGTACCGACCACTGCGACTTTTGGTATGAAGGCGGCAAGGGGCCGTGGCAAGAATGGCATCAGAAACAGGGTGGCAATTGGGTTGGCTTTGAAGCCCAAGACCCGTCCTATCGTCGCCCCGGCAAAGAATTGGGCAAGGGCAACTTCGCCAAGATTCCGAATGGGATGCCCGGTTTGGAAGACCGCATGATGGTCATGTGGCATCATGGTGTCAATGGAGGCCGTTTCAGCCCCAGTCGTTTTGTTGAACTCAACTGCACCAATCCGGCCCGCATTTTTGGTATGTATCCACGCAAGGGTACGATTGCTGTTGGCGCAGATGCCGATATTGTGGTGTGGGACCCGAATAAGGAACACACCATTAGCGCCAAGACCCACCATATGCGTGTGGACTACAACGTTTATGAGGGGATGCGGGTACGCGGTGTTCCAGTACAGGTGTACCTGCGCGGCAAGAAGATTGTGGATGGTGATAAGTGGGTGGGTGAAAAAGGCAAAGGCCAATTTATCCCACGTAGCCCACACGCACCCGTGTTGTAAGCCAATGCTGGACAATGGGTTTATCGGATAGGCCCATTGTTCTTTTGTTCGATTAACTAGCAAGGAAGGTTTTATATGGTCTCTCACGTTGCCAGTCATGCTGAACTGGTTGAACTCAACCGCGAATATACCCTCACCAGTTGGTCGGCTCAAAACACATGGGCCAATCCGGTGAGCGCCGTCCGTGCCGAAGGGATCTACGTCTGGGACGCCGATGGCAAACGGTATCTGGATTGGTCATCACAGTTGGTCAATGTCAACATCGGACACAGCAATAAACATGTGATCCGTGCCATTCAGGAACAGGCCGAGAAGCTGTGTTATGTGCAACCGACGCTTGCCACCGAGCCGCGTGGTCGTTTGGGACAGATGCTGGCCGAAGTGATGCCGGGGAATCTCAAGAAAACCCTGTTTACATGTAGCGGGGCGGAAGGTGTCGAAAACGCCATGAAGCTGGCTCGCCAGTATACTGGACGCCAAAAGATTGTGGCACGGTATCGGGCTTATCATGGTGGGACGTTTGCCTCAGCGTCGGCGGGGGGTGATCCACGTCGTCTAGCCAATGAACCGGGTGTGCCGTGGGTGGTGCATGTGCCCGACCCCTATTCCTATCGCAGCCCCATCTATCGTGATCGCACTCCTGATGAAGGTGATGCGTTGTTGGCGGATTTGATTGAGGACACGATTATTTTGGAAGGGCCGCAGTACGTCGCCGCGATTATGCTGGAAGGCTACAGCGGTTCGAGCGGTATCATTCAAGGTGGGCCTGTTTTTTGGAAGCGTATCCGCGAAATCTGCGACAAATATGGCATCCTGCTCATCGCGGATGAGGTCATGAGTGGTTTTGGGCGCACGGGTGAATGGTTTGGTATCAATCATTATGGGGTCAATCCCGACATGATTACGTTTGCCAAAGGCGTTACCTGTGGTTATGTGCCATTGGGTGGTGTGACTGTTTCCGAAGAAGTTGCCAAGTATTTTGACGACCATATCTTCTGGGGTGGCCTAACCTACAGCGCTCATACGTTGGCTTGTGCGGCTGGCGTGGCGACGTTGGAAGTTTATCATCAAGAGAATCTCATTGAACGTTCGCGTGAAATGGGCAAGGTGCTACGGCGCGGCTTGAATGACCTTGCTGAAAAACACCCCTCAATTGGCGAAGTGCGCGGCGTAGGTATGCACCATGTGTTGGAACTGGTCAAGAACCGTGAAACCCGCGCCCCGATGAGTGGGTTTAATCTGCCGCAGAGCGAACCAACCAAAAAATTAGGGGCGGCGCTGCGTAAGGCTGGTCTAAGCACGATGATTCGCTGGGATTATGTGTTCTGCACCCCACCCCTGATTATTACCGAAGAGCAGCTTCAAGAAGGGTTGGCGATTTTGGACGCGGCCCTTGATGAAGTGGACACCTACTACGAAGGATAAAAACGAATGCTGTTTGCCATTGACGTTGGGAACACCAACGTAAAATTTGGCATACACGACGGTCAGCAATGGACACACGTTTGGCGGGTGCAAACCGTTGCTGACCGTATGGCAGATGAATATGCCGCCTATTTCCGCCAATTTTTCGCTGATTCTGGTCTGAATATTTCCCAACTCAAGAGTTCAGTCGTTAGTAGCGTAGTTCCAAAGCTAACTCCCGGCATGATTCAACTTGCCGAACGTTATGTGCCGCGCAAACCTGTGGTACTGCAATATGGTGTAAATTTGGGCATCAATATCCGCACCGATTTTCCCCATCAGGTGGGGGCGGATTTAATTGCCGACGCGGTGGCGGCCTATGAACACTTCAAAGCTAATTGTATTGTGGTAGATTTTGGCACGGCCACCAAGTTTATTGCCATCAACGCGCAGGGGGATTTTTTGGGTGTGGCGATTTCCGCCGGACTGCACGCGACGGTTGATTCGTTGGTCAGCAAGGCCGCCAAACTGCCGTATGTGGATTTAGTGCCGCCACCCTCCGTAATTGGTCGCAATACGGTTCATTCGATGCAGGCGGGGTTGGTGGTGGGTTATGTTGCCATGACCGAAGGCTTGATTGACCGCGTAAAAGCCGAATTGGGGGATGCCAAAGTAGTCGCCACCGGAGGGTTGGTGAGCCTTATTGCGCCACTAACTGATCGGTTTGATGTAGTTGATCCCTATTTGACGCTTGAAGGGTTGCGTTTGGTAGCGGAACGTAACACATAGGCTAACTTGGGGCGTAACCTTCGACAGAGGCGATTTCTAACGGAAGTCGCCTCTGTTATTTTCGCGGCACTTTTGCACAAAAACGATATATGATGCTAATCTAAACGCAATACATACAACTTTTGCAGGCCAACTTGGATGGAAATATGGATAACCTTAGCGGGCATACGATTAAAGGTTATGAACTACAGGAACGCATTGGGCAGGGTGGCTTTGGGGCTGTTTATCGCGCCTATCAGACGCTTGTTAAACGCGAGGTTGCGATCAAAATTATCCTGCCCCAATATGCCAATCACCCCGACTTCATCAGGCGGTTTGAGGCCGAAGCCCAATTGGTTGCCCGATTAGAACATCTCCATATCGTCCCCCTCTATGACTATTGGCGCGACCCGACAGGTGCGTTTTTGGTTATGCGGTGGTTGCGTGGGGGCAGTATGCAGGATGCGCTTAAACGTGGTTTTTGGACGCCTGAAGAAGCGGGCCGTTTGCTTGACCAAATTGGGGCGGCATTGGCTGTCGCGCATCGCAATGGGGTCATTCACCGCGACCTCAAGCCCGCCAATATTTTGCTCGATGAAGAACGCAATGCCTATTTGTCAGATTTTGGGATTGCGAAAAACTTAGGCGATGGCAAGGTCGTTGGTTCGGCGGATGATCTGGATACCCCCGGTACAGTGATCGGCTCGCCTGCCTATATGTCGCCGGAGCAGATTCGAAGTCAACCCATTACGCCGCAAACCGATGTTTATGGTCTCGGCATCGTGATGTATGAGGTATTAACAGGTCAACAGCCCTTTGCGGATGCCCAATCGTCTGAATTGATTTTGCGCCATTTAAATGATCCCCTGCCTCCCCTGCGTGACCTACGAAATGAGCTACCTGTCTCATTGAATCGGGTCATTCAAAAAGCGACTGCCAAAGACCCTCAAGATCGTTATCCTGATACATTGACCTTCGCCGCCGATTTCAGGCGTGCGTTGGGTGCGTCGTCATCAGCGAAACCTGCTCAAGTGGAAGATACTGGAGATGATCTTATCATCATCACCCGCGACTCGGTCACAACCGGGCCAATCACCATTGACACCAATTTGTTGATGTTGGCCGAGCCTGTTAATCCTTATAAGGGTCTACGGGCTTTCCAAGTGGCGGATGCGGCTGATTTTTTTGGACGCGACAACCTTGTTGACCAATTGCTCAGTCGTCTACGGGATAATCACCCCGATTCACGTTTTTTGGCGGTCATTGGGCCAAGCGGCAGTGGTAAATCGAGTGTTGTAAAGGCGGGTTTGATTCCAAAACTGCGGGATGGTGCCATTACTGGTTATGGCTCAAGTTTTTATGCTGAAATGGTGCCCGGCCCCCATCCCGTCACCCAGATTGAAACCGAACTCCTCTCATTTGCAGTCAACGCGGATGAAGCGATGCTCCAGCGACTGCGCGAAGACCCGACTGGGTTGACCGAAATGGTAAAGTCGGTTTTGCCAGGGGGCAACAGTGAGTTGGTACTAGTGATTGACCAGTTTGAGGAGGTGTTTACGCTGGTAGAAAATGAAGCCGAACGCACCCATTTTCTTGCCAGCCTATTAGCCGCTGTACGTGATCCTGCCAGTCGAGTCAGAATTATTATTACCCTACGGGCCGATTTTTATGACCGCCCCCTGCTTTATCCTGAGTTTGGGGCGCTCATCCGCGAACGTACTGAAGTAGTGTTGCCCCTGTCGGCTGATGAATTGGAACGGACGATTGTTGGGCCAGCGAAACGGGTTGGTTTGATAGTCGAGCCGCAGTTGGTCGCCGCGATTGTGAGTGATGTCAGCAATGAGCCGGGGGCACTGCCCTTGCTGCAATACGCCTTGACCGAGGTTTTTGAGCGGCGTGAAGCCATGACCCTGACGATGAAAGCCTATCATGAAATCGGTGGTGCGTTGGGAGCGTTGGCGCGACGAGCCGAAGAAATATTTATAGAGTTAGACCCGGAAAAGCAATCCGCTACCCGTCAGATGTTCCTGCGCTTGGTGGCCGTTGGCGAAGGTAATGAAGATACCCGCCGTCGCGCTCACTGGGCTGAATTGATTTCGGTGGCAGGTCAGCAGCAAGAGGTTATGGAAGCCGTTATTGACATCTTTGGCAAATCGCGCCTGCTGACGTTTGATAATGACCCCCAGACGCGTGAACCTACTGTTGAAGTGGCCCATGAAGCCTTAATTCGCCAATGGGTACGCTTGCGAGAATGGCTCAATGATAGCCGTGAAGATTTACGGTTACAGCGGCGCTTGACGAGTGAAACACAGGAATGGTGGGATCATCAGCAAGACGCCAATTATCTGGTTTCTGGGGTACGCCTACAGCAATATGAGGCACTGCTGGCGGGGGGTGATATTGCCCTGAATCAGCGCGAAGTGGATTTTATCCATGCCAGTGCCCAAAAACGCGAATTGGAATTGGCGGCAGAACAGGAACGCAAAGCGCGTGAAGCCGAACTGCGCCGACGCAACCGCAATCGTGGTTTGGCCCTCATCGCGGCGGTGCTGGTCGCGGTTATGGGAATTGGCCTAACCATTTTTGCCTTTAGCCAGAGCCGCCGGGCCGAAAATGCCCGGGCCGATGCCGTAGACAGCGCCCAAACCGCTCAATATCTACAGGGCATCTCTGACCAACAGGCTGCTACTGCGAATAGCGCTGCAACTATTGCAGTCAACAGCGCCTCGACTGCCGAATTAGCCGCTGTTACCGCGACCTATGCCCAAGGCGAGGCTGAAGTTCAGGCCCAAGTTGCGGAGACTGCACGCGGGGATGCGATTAACCAAGCCTTTATTGCTGCGACCTCGGCGAAGGACGCCCAAAATAGCGCCGCAACCGCGACCAATGCACAGGGTGTGGCATTGGAGCAAGCTGAGATTGCTCGGGACAATGCAGCGACTGCGACTTTTGCACAGGGTCAGGCCGTTGTTGAGGCAAACAACGCAGCGACTCAGGCGGCGATTGCTCAAGAAAATGCAGTAGCAGCAACTATCGCGCAGGGTGAGGCGTTGGTACAAGCCAATAATGCTGCAACCGAGGCCGCCAATGCTCGAAATAATGCGGCGACAGCGACGGTTGCACAAGGCGAGGCGGAGATAAACGCCAATAATGTTTCGACTCAGGCTGCCATCGTCCAAACAGAGTCAGCCGGACGGTTGGCGGCGGAAGATGTGGCCGAGATTCAGCGGCAATTGGCCCAAAGTGTTCTTCAGGCGGCGAATGCTCAACAGGTTGCCCTGCAAAATGGCGATAATCAACTTTCCATCGCTCTAGCCTTGCAAGCGAATCAATCTGAACAGCCCTCGGCGTTGGCCCAAAGTGTACTGGCTCAAGTCGGCTATGCTCCCGGTGTTCGTCAGCAGTTTGTCGGACATACTGGACGAGTATTGGCGGCGGCGGTCAGCCCGGATGGACGTTATCTTTTGTCCGGCGGTGATGACAACACCCTGATTTTGTGGGATATTGCGAGTGGGGACATTGTGCGGCGTTTTACGGGACATACCAATTGGGTACGGGCTGTTGCGTTTAGCCCTAATGGTCGCACAATTCTATCGGGTTCGGAAGATAACACCCTGATTTTGTGGGATGTTGAGACGGGTGAACAGATTCGCCAATTCCGAGGCCATACCAATACGGTTTTCTCAGTCGCTTTTAGCCCCGACGGAAAACATGCCCTGTCCGGCTCAGGCGATACAACCCTGATTTTATGGGATATTGAAACCGGAACGCAGCTTCAAAAGCTCTCTGGCAATCTTGGCCCGGTTGCCAGTGTCGCCTTTAGCCCGGATGGATTAACGGCACTGTCGGGTTCGGTAGAAAATGGCACGGACAGTCGGCAGGGGATTGTCGTGTTGTGGGATATGGTCGCGGGTCGTGAAATCCGCCGTTTTGAAGGGCATACCGATTGGGTACGGGCTGTCGCCTTTAGTCCTGATGGTCGCTCTATTTTAACTGGCGCGGATGATACCCGGATTATTTTGTGGGATATGGTCGCGGGTCGTGAAATCCGCCGTTTTGAAGGACATACCAATTGGGTGCGTAGTATCGCTTTTACCCCCGACGGTCTGCGATTTGTTTCAGCTTCGGCGGATGACACGCTCAAAATCTGGGAAGTTGAATCTGGTGACCTGCTGTATACGCTTAGAGGGCATGTAGCGAATATCAATACGGTGGCGGTTCGTCCGGATGGCCTGACCGTGTTTTCTGGCGCGGATGATATGGCCCTGCTGCAATGGGATTTACACCCCGGCGCGGTGACGGAACAATTCAGTGGACGGGGTGCGCCCAATGGCGATATAGCGGTTAGCCCCGATGGTCGTACCCTTTTAACAGGTTCACTGGATGGCTCAGTCATTTTGTGGGCGGTTGAGACAGGGCAGGTGATTAATCGCTTGGTCGGTCATACCGCCCCGGTGACGAGCATCGAATTTAATTTTGACGGGCAGTTTGCCTTGACTGGCTCGAATGATACAACGGCGATTTGGTGGAATATGTTATCGGGTCAGGTCGTGCTGCGTTTGGAAGGCCATACCAGCCCAGTGACCAGTGTGGCGATTAGTCCCAATGGGGAAACCGCACTGACCGGATCACAAGACGGGTTGTTAATTCTGTGGAATTTGTTGACGGGTGAAGAAATTCGGCGCTTTGAGGGCTATGAAGGTCAAGTCTATACCGTCGCATTCAGCCTTGATGGTCAGCAGGCACTCGGCGGATTTGAGGATAGCAGCCTGATTTTGTGGGATGTCTCGACAGGCGAGGAAGTCATTCGATTTGAGGGGCACGGCGGCCCAGTCACCAGCGCAGAATTTAGCCCGCGTGGTGGCAGTATCCTCTCCGGCTCAACCGATGGGACATTGGTGCTGTGGGATATTCAGTCTGCTACTCGCGTGCGCACTTTCACGGGTCAAGATTCTCCAATTACTCGTGCTCAATTCACCCCGGATAGCACGCAAATCCTATCAGCGGGTGAAAATGGTACGTTGATTTTGTGGGACCGGGAAATGGGCGAGATACTCCATCGCTACGATGACCCCAGCGCAGGTGCGATTTTTGGCATGGATATGGCGGCGACCCCAACAGGATTTAATATTCTGGCGGGCGGCCTCAATCGTGTGTGGATGGTATGGGATTGGCAAAATGAGACCCCATTGCGACGATTTGCCAATTTGGGGCATGGTGGCGCAGTACGGGATATAACCATCTCGACGGATAACCAATGGATGCTATCGGCAGCCGACGATCACACCCTGATTTTGTGGGATTTGGCGACGGGTGTGGAGATTCGGCGTTTTGAAGGGCATACGGGCCGCGTATTGACTGCTGCGTTTAATACTGATAGCCGACTGCTCGTCTCAGGGTCAGATAACGGCGAAATTATCTTGTGGGACGTGGCAACAGGCCAGTCGGTTCGCCAATTGGCGGGTCATGTTGGCGCGATCTACAGCCTCGTGTGGCAAAATACCACCTCCCATGTGATTTCAAGTGGCGAAGATGGTCGGATTCTGATGTGGGATGCCGAAACAGGCACACAAATCCAGCAAGTCACCGATCAGGAAAGCGCCGTACTCTGCCTTGCGCTCAGTGCTGATGAACAACTGCTATTGTCCGGTGGGGCGGATGGGGCAATTATTTTATGGTCGTTGGATGGGGAGGAAATTCAGCGCTTTACAGGACATCTGGGCGCGGTTAACAGCGTGGCTTTTAGCCCGAACGGACGGCAGATATTGTCAGGGTCGTCCGATGAAAGCCTGATTTTGTGGGATGTAGCGACGGGCACAGAAGTTCGCCGTTTCCGCCGCCATATCGCCTCCGTGAATAGCGTGGCATTCAGTACCGATGGGAAAACCGCCCTGTCCGGTTCAACCGATACCACCGTCATTCTATGGGATTTGGAGTCGGGTGAAGAAATCCGCCGATTTGAAGGCCATCGTGGTGGGGTGAACCATGTCGCCTTTAGCCACGACGGACGGGCGGCATTTTCGGCTTCGGATGATGGCAGTATCATCCAATGGCGCATTGATACGCTTGAGGAACTCAAGGCATGGGTGCGCGAAAATCGCTTGGTGCGGGATTTATCGTGCAGTGAACGTGAAATCTATATCGTTGAACCGTTCTGTACTCCTGCCGAACTTGCACAAACGCTGACGCCAACACCATCGCCGACCCTGCCCACTCAGCCGCAAATTCGTTTGGTATACACCGCAGATTCCATTTTGTTATTCAACATTTCACCGTTCCAACAAAATGTGAGCGACTTGGTATTTGAGGGCGATTCTTTCGGAACATTTTCAACAGCGCAGTGGCTACCCGCCAATGTCGCATTAGATGATTTACGACGGATGCTGCCGGATGCCTGTCTCCAATTAGTGACCCGTGATGAAGCGGTAATGCCTTCCCCATGCCGTAATTCACTGGGCTGGATCCGGCAGAGTGCGGCAAGTGCTCATTTCTGGACAGCGGCGAATGGCAACAGTGTTTTTTATGTCCGGCGTGGTGAAGAAACACTGGCAACGTGTAGTATCAGCGCAGGCACATGCGAATTTGGCGTTACCGAGGAGTAAAGTCGAAGGTTTTTTGCACGGTGGGGTTGCCATATTCAGCCCCACCCGTTAAGACCCTTAGATTGGGGAGGATTTGTGCCTCCCCTTTGCTATGTGTATGCC
The DNA here is from genome assembly GCA_024434115.1 of Chloroflexota bacterium. GTDB lineage: Bacteria > Chloroflexota > Anaerolineae > Aggregatilineales > J027 > CFX10. The sequence continues at coordinate 253,200 of QMIT01000003.1, read as the reverse complement.
CACACAAGACCGTCATCTGCCGATGGGGATAGGCCAGCATCATTTTGCGTAGCACATCACCCACTGCTTTGCAAGTAAAATGTGGCAACCAATTGTCATCGGAGATGCGGCCCTCATGCCAACAGGCCTCTTGAAACGGAGGTACATGGGTGACGACCACGACATGTGCAAAGCGCTCCAGCGTACTCGGTAAAATCCGTCGAAAATGCTGGGCCGCCTCATCTGCCAGCGATACCACTCTTGGTAACAGACCAACTTTCTTCTGACCCGCCAACTCTCGAATGAGGACATAATCGTTCATCCAAACATCCGAAGTGGCAAAATTGCCATATTGTAAATCGGCCCAACCATCATGCCCGATGAGGCCAACCGTTGGGGTGAGTTCAACACATTCAAGGTTATTCAGATAATGCAAATGGGGATTTTGGCGACACAATTCTTTGACATCGTTCCGAACCCCATAGATTGAACCCCGGTAAAAATCATGGTTGCCCAAAACAAAATAGATGGGCTGAGGCAATTTGGCCGCCATGATCTTGAGATAGGTAGTGAGATTATCGGACTCGCCAATGTCCCCGCTAATTAACCAAGCATCTACCTTCTGACGGCTGAGTTTTTCGACAAATTCATTTACGAGTGGCAATGGCAAAAAATTAAGATGAATGTCGGTGAGCCAACCGACCCGCTGTATCATTCTGTCTTTTCCACTTTAAACAACCATGTGTTGTTATTTTGATATTCGACTGACAAATGCCCCGATGTCACCAAATTCAGCAAGACCGAGAACTGACCATTACGATCCATCGTATGTTCCAATTCACCGGATACGATGTATTGGATATGATATTTGCGTATCAGGTTTAATAGGAGGTCTTTGCTGGTGGTGGTGTAGAACAGCCGAATGTCGCCGATACGCTGCTCTAACTCCTCTGCTTGATGCGGGAACTGCTGGCGCATGTGATTGCCCCAACCCATGACGGTCGGCAGACCTGTGTAGCTGGCGATGCGTGTATTCCAGCGATATTCACCTGTATACAGTTCGGCAATTACCGGATAGCCTTTGATGTGGGAACGCATATAACGAATCAGAGGCTCATCATCGGCAATGCTGATAGTTTCGGACTCCAATGGATAGGGCATCACATCCATAAAGTCATAGCCATCGAGTGTAAAATCTTTAGTATAGGATTCCTTGTCACGGGCGGGCAACGCTTTATAAGGGAAGACGAGGCCGGGTAACAAAATCAGAAGTGAAATGCCTGTCAGCAAGTAGGCGCGGCGCTGCTGTACCATGTGATGCAACAGCACAGGAATTAACAAACCCGCCCACAACCAAAGCTGGAAAGCCACCTTGAAACCCGTGTTCATGCGGTCAATATCGCCTACGATCACCACATGCTCAATGGCGAGGAGACCAGCGGAGAAAAATGCGACCCCACCGTGGGGCGCGATGTTCTTTCGATCCAAAACCACTAACAATAGGGCCAGCAGCAAAATGGTGACTAATAAAACCGACGTGCCATCTTGACCACTGACCTGCAACGCGGGAAATGCTGCCAAGATGAATAACCCAATTTCAACAGGCGCGTCGGCATACGGCAAAGCAATGGCTTTAATTCGATGAACCAGCCAAATCAACATGACCGCCAGTGGCGCCCCCCATGTTAGCAAGAAGGGTTTTAGTATGGAGCGTGGCCCTTCCCAGCGGCTAATACTGCCATATTCTCCAAGTGTGGTGTGTTGCAAATACGGCCAAACCGTGATTATCGCCCCAATAGCAAATAGCGCCAGCAGTAGCGGTAGGCGCTGGGTGAAACGGCTAATCAACAAAATGACCAGCAGGGTCAATGGCACGTAGACCAAAATGTCCCATGTGTTGGTCATGTAAACAATGCTGATAAGGCTGCCCAATGCCATCACCTGCCACCATGCCCGCTGCTTATATGTGACCCATAACAACGTGAGCAGGATGGTGACGGGCAGCAATCCAAACAGATGGGCATGGAAATCACCCCACAGGAACGAAAAGAACGGTACTTCGGTAATTATCCCACCACCGCCATTTTTTGATTCGGCAATCATGCGGGTGGGATACCAATACCAGCGATGGGCGGGCATGTTGGCAATGGATTGCAGCACCAAGTCGAATGCCCCATAGTTTCCCGCAATCATCACCAATATCGTACCTATGCCTGCCAGTATCATCCGCCAACGAAGGCGTCCGACTTGGTTCAAAACCGACAGAAGCAAATTACAAACAAGGGTCAAAATGGTCGCATAAAAGACCGCCAGAATCAGATTCGGGCCATATTCGGGAGCCGAGCCGAATAGCTTGAGCGGCATGGCGGCAACGACAAAACCCAAATAGTAATAATTGATTTCAAACCCACTTAACCACGGGCTAGGCGGCGGAAATTGGCCGGTGCGCCAGACGGCAATCAGATAGGCCAAGTCCATGTGTTTTTCGCCTCCCAGCCAAGGATGCCAAAAGTCGGGATTAACACCGCGCATCACGATTCCTAAGCCAAAGGCGGCTAGCCAAACGAGATCGAGGGCGACCATGCCGCGCCAATGAGTTTTAATGAAAGGCCACATTTGTTGACGCTGACGAATGTACAAAATAACCATCAGGGCTAGATAACCCGCGACGAAACCGATGAGGGCTAGGCGTGTCCATAGACGTACATGGAAGGCGGCGGTCAGCCACCACGGTAGAAGCGCCAACATCAACCACGAGATACCACGTCCTAATCCATAACCATGCAACGGTAGAGATGGGAACAAAACAAACATTAATGGGAAGGCCAGCCAACTGATAGCGATGAAGCCTATGGCAAATACGGCCACCTGTAATTGAATCTCGCGGTTTCGAGCCGCTTTCTCCGGTGCAACATAGGTGGGTTCGGCAGCCTCCTCCAAATCAATGCGGTTGCGCTCATCTACATAGGGGGCAAAGGCCGTCATTTGGCTGGTTTCAAAACCCCTATTTTTGAACACATAGATCGTCGGATGGTCATACACCGTAAAGGCTTCTTCGGCCTCCAATTCGTTTAACCATTTAGGCAGATGCCAATCGGGTAATACCTGATCCGGGATGACCAGTGGGCCGAAGCGGGGGAGAGAATCAAAGCGGGCAATCTGATGATAACCCAGTTTTTCCCCAAACAAATCCTCATAATAGTCAATCGTGAACCAATAGAGTTTTTCATTGCGTGTCAAGGCATCATACATACGATTGGTGCTGATCGTCATATAATCGGCCAACAGCAGCACGTCGCTCATCCATCGCTGTTTTTCAGGCCGATCATGTTCAACGACTTGCAGGGGGAGTTCGGTATACCATTCTTCATCATACCCACTTCGATTTAGGCATCTCTTCGGTGGGAAATAACCTAAAGTGACCTTGCCTGCCTCAAAACAAATGCGGGTGGGGGTAGAAAAGTCCCATTCACCCTCACTGGCAATGGTCGTGCCTGTAAACCACAGCGGATAGGTCGAGGTGATGTTAATGGCAGTATCATGGGGAACACGAATCGGCTCATCAAATTCAAAATACCGACCTTCACCTAAAAAGCTGGTGTTGGAATCCTGCGAGACCAATTGAGCCGTATATTTTTCGTCTTCAATTTCGAGTGTTAGGTTGCTGGGGAGGCCAATCGCGTGAGCAATGTAGAGACCCTTTAAGGTTTGATCATGATCTTTGAGGACGAAGCCAAAGGCATAATCTTGATCGGTCATGGCATACCGGATAATGTTGGCCCGACCTGTTGGCTGCAACTGAATTGCCCCAATACTCCATAAGTTGCTCGAAACGTTCAGATACTCAATGGCGGGAACGACGTGAATCATGGGAACATCCGTGTCCCATTCAACCGTCATTTTCCAGCGATAGGCCCCCGGTTTCACTTCGATTTGTTTATCAGGCGGCAAATCTATCCGCATCTCATGGGGATTTTCGCTGGTGGCATCAAAAACGAGCAGCAAATCGGTTTCGATGCCATTTTCGTCTAAGGCAACGAACTGCACGTTCACGCGAATAGGGGTGGGTTCGAGCCAACGTAGCCACAAACGCTTGAAGATAATCGTGTCCTCGCCCGTGATGTTGATGGGACGGCTTTCATACGAAAGCTGTTCAAAGGTGGGTTCGGGTTTGTAATACGTGACCATGCGATACCGCATCCCGCGCCCCGGTGTCAAGTGATACCATGTACCATCCTCGCCAATCGCTGTGACTGCCGCTGGCATGTTTTGGTCAATCCAGCGTGCCGCTTCGACACGGGTTTGTGGGGCGCGATAAATGCCTGTGAAAACAAAAGCCCATAAAAATGTAGCCAAGACAACGACTTTCTGAAGGCGCACCGACCAACGGGGTCGGAGTTGTAGCAACCACCACGCCAATAGCAAACACAAAACACCATACAGCGGCAGATAATAGCGCATTGTCATGTAATGCAGCCGACCATGCCATCCAAAATAGGCGATAAACCATGCCGTGAGCAAAGCCACTTGAGGCGATAATTCCCACCGCTGGACTTGTTTATTGACGGCTTGAATCAAGGCGATGGTTGCCAAAATCCCCAATGGCAGCCCCATGCCCCACAACACCATATTGGCCCAAGGATAAAAATAGGAGATTCGCCCGACGAACTGATGCGAAGGCGGCCATCCGTCATCCTGCTTGGACGATAATTTCGAGACGTACTCAATATCATCGAACCATTTTTCATTGCCTTGCAGATCCCAAATATCTGGCCCTTTAAAAGCATAGGGTTGGGCGACTCGAAAGGTCAAAAAACCAATCCCGGCTGTAATGACCAACAGCAGCGCAACCCGTACCCACTGAAAAAAATGAAATTTGCGCGAGGCATCAGGCTTTTGCAGATAGAGCGTGCGGAGATAGATAAACGCCGCCAACGGAGCTAGACCCGCTGCCATTGCGATGTTGATACGTGAGGCGACGCCAGCCCCTACTGCCAAACCGAATAAGATAAAGGCCCATGTTCGACCCCGTTGGCTAATAGCAACAGCGGCATAAAGCGCGATGAGGAAAAAAAGATTGGCAAGCGTGTCCACTGTCCAATAGTGGGCAAGCTGAATGGGCAAAGCGGCAGCGGCATACAACATGGATGCAAACAGGCCGCTTCGAATGCCAAAAAGCCTTCGCCCAATGATAAAGACCATCAGGGTCGCCAGCACATCGGCAAGCACATTGACAAAACGCCCAACAAGGTGGAGGCCATCGAATTCGCGCCAGAGCTTATTACCCGTGATTTCGACTGCTGCTTCGCCCGCTGCATACACCATAAAGGTTGGCAAAGTGCCATAGGCGTAGCTGCCTTCATTGACATTATTGGGATTGAGGGGGCTACAGCGTGTATTGAAATAGGCATGGCGGCGGGGGTCATCTGCACAGCGTTTTTTGACGTTATCGAGTAGCTCACTGCGATCTCCAACCCGTGTGGCGATGGCGGTCAGGAATAATTCGTCCGGGTGGCTATGGCTATAATAATCCCAATTGATTCCAATATAGCGTAAACATCCCGCCAGAATGAGAATCCCCACCAAAACAAGCCAATAGTATTTGTTTTGTTTCATCCATCAGTTCCGCAGTGCAAAATCGAATAGATTTTCTTACAGTCATAGCAGCTAACATCGCCTATAGTATAAAGCATCTACACACTACGCTAGAAATCTTGACATCCCTTAACAGGAAAAGGTTCGCATGAGTCAAACCTTGTTATCGAATCTTGGCGAAAAACTGAAAAAAATACAGCAGAATCAATGGGTGGGGCTTGGCATCCTGCCTATTGTCCTATTGCTCAGTTATCTAGCTCACCAATCTTTTAAGGATTTGAACCTATGGGGAGGGTTGCGCTGGTTGGCATTGGGGAGCTTGCTGCTGATGGTTTTTACGCCCATTTCCCCCTCCAAACCTTATCCTGAGAAACGCCAATTAGGGGTTGCGAGCGGTTGGCGACGGGTAGCAGGCATCATCGGTTTAGTGATTGGCCTCGGCCTAATTTTTTCGGCTGGACAAGAGTTTTTAAAGACAAAGCCGAGGGAATTTCCTACTCAAGACACGTGGAATGAATTCCTTTTGGGAGTGTTTTTTTGGATAGCTGGAGGAGTCATATTGACTCGGCCTATTCCCAAAAAAATCGTCATTAATCAGGCGACGGCGGCATTTTTGCAACTGCTTCTGTTTATAGCGATATTTTTGCGTATCTATAAACTCAAAGATATTCCGAGCGGCATTTGGTATGACGAGGCATTGGCTCTCCTTGACGCTCGTCGAATGCTGAACGATGCAAACTTTCGCCCATTTTTTGTCCCTAACATTACCTATCCTCACTTAATGCTCTATGCTCAAGCGCTGCGTGTGTTTGGCGAGACCAATGTGGCTGGCCCACGCCTTGTGCATATGTTTTTTGGTGTCGCAGCGGTCGTCAGTGCCTTTTTGGTTGGAGATCTGCTGCGTGGACGGTGGTTTGGCCTGCTTATGGGGTTCTTTATGGCGGTCTTTTCGTGGAGCATCACCTTTAGCCGGATTGCCATGACGGGCGTTGAAACGTGCTTTTTTACACTGCTAACCTTCTATTTCTTGATGCGTATGGTGCGCTATGGACAGATGCGTGATGCTTTGTGGGCCGGTTTGACGGCAGGAGTTGGACTCTATTTTTATGCCGCTTTCCGGTTTGCCCTTATCCCGCTTGTCATTTATGGACTGATTGCATGGCGTTGGTGGAAACCACAAGCCCTTCTTATGACGGGTTTTGGGGCAATAACAGCATTCTTGGTCTTTATGCCGATCCTAGTTTTCTACAAATTAGACCCTGATCTATACACCAATCGCAGCAAGGAGGTCTCTGTTTTTCGGGAGCAAAATCGGTTGGGAGTATCTTTGGAAGACGCTCTCGACATCAGTCTAGATAGACATTTGCGCATGTTCCATGTGCAAGGTGATGCCAATGGTCGCCATAATTTGCCCTTTGATCCAATGTTAGATGTCGTCACCGGGGTTGTTTTTGTACTCGGCATTGGATTGTCGCTACGCCATCTTAACCACGCCGAGGAATGGTTTTTTATCGGATTATTTATTGCCAGTTTAGCATCAGGTCTTGTAACCTTCCATCATGAAGCGCCGCAAGGCTTACGCACGATTGGGATTCTGCCTGCCATCGCCTATTTTTCGGCCCTAACACTAGAAGAAATTGGACAGATTTTCATTAGGGCCAAATTGCGGTCCTTAGCGATAGGGGTTTTGACTATTCTTTTGGCGTCCACCCTATATCTCAATTATGACAAATATTTCGAGCGACAGGCACGCAATCAGGATGTTTGGTTAAGCCATTCGACATTCCCAACTGTCGCGGGTCAACTCATGCGAGCACGACCCGACCACAGATTTTATGTCAGCCCAAGGATGTATGGCGAAGCGAATATACAGTTTCTCGTCCCAGATTATCAGCAGCAATCGGAGCTAGTGGATTTCCCTGACACACTACCATTGCGTATTCCCCGCCCCATCGAGCCGATTACGCTTATTCTGCATTTCTCCGAGCGGCTTGCTTTTGAATATGCCCAAGTGTTGTATCCCCACGCCAAATTCACGACGATCACATCGGGTGACTATGGAGTGCGGGGCGAATTTGCCGATGATCCGGTGATGTACGTCATTGATTTGACTCCAGAGGATATTACCGCGATACAAGGTCTGAACGAGGATGGCACCGGGGTTTTATACGCACCCCAATACAGCGAATATCGGTTTTTCACTCAAGGGCAGTTGACGATTGACGGCGAGGTGTGGCTGTCAGGGGAAGGCCGCTTATTGGCAAAGGGCAATCATGCTATTCAAATAACCCCCGGTCAAGGACTCGAATGGGAGGTACGGGATTATACGGTGAAGAGTGGGGTGCCGAATTGGATGTTGTATCATGGCCCGGTGAGGAATAATGGCCTGCACGGTTATTTTTATGCCAATACGGAATGGAGTGGGTCGCCTGCACTAGAACGCATTGATCCCTTTTTGGATGTCTATTTTCATAAATTGCCAATGCTGCGTCCCTATACGGTAATTTGGAAGGGCTTTTTGAATATCCCAACCGATGGGGTTTATGGCATTGGCCTGCAGGTACTCACGGCTGGTCAAGTTTCGCTGGACGGCGTACTGCTTGTAAGCGGCAGTGATGGAGATGCCCCCATTACGAAGGTGCTTGAGCTAAAAGCGGGGCGACATCCGATTGAGGTGCGGTTATTGGATATCGCCTACTACTCACGCATTCATCTAGTGTGGTCTTTGGACAATGGCGAAACTTATGAGCCGATTCCGCGTGATGTACTCACCCCCTATTGAGGCAGTGTATATTGCGATAAGAATTCCCAAATGACACTTGGGGCATCAATATCCATGTTGACCGCCCCAAATCGTTCTGCATCGAGTCGTCCGGGTACACCGGGGATATTGTGTCCGCCGCCGTCAATTTCATAAAAAATGATGCTATCCTCGTCGGCACAGCCTTTAAATTCATAGATTCTTACCGACGTACCGGGGGAATTTCCCGCTGGGGGTAGGTCGGTAAGATCAACCTGATTAGGGTCACAGGCATTATGAACGGCCCAAAAACCCAATGACTCTGATACAGGGTATGTGACCCACTGTCCTCGTTGGCGCAGACCGTCCCACGGAATGCTCGCATCCGAAGTGCCATGTATGAATAACAACGGGATAGAGGGGGTTTCGGCGCAAAAGACTTCAAAACCGGGGAAGGCCGTTGCACCAATAATCGCAAACGCCGCAAATTGGTCATAGGCTTTACAGGCCATCGCTTGGGTCATAAAGCCGCCATTTGAGAAACCCGTTAAATAGACCCGTTGGGTATCCACGTTCAAATCCAATGCTAAATCGTTAACAAGGGTACGTAGAAACCCTACATCATCAATTTCATTGTCTCCATAGCCGGGGTAATCGAGGGTGTAATTCCAGCCTTGATTGATGCCATCGGGGTAGACTGCAATGAAATTTCCGGTGCGGGCCACGCGGTTTAAATCCAGTAAATAGGCAAAACCTGCTCCCGTATCAGGCCGACCATGCAGGGCTATCACTACGGCTGTCGGTTGGGCGGGATCATAACTAGGGGGTACATAGACGGTGTAGTTGCGGGCCAATGTTGCGGGCGCAACGGCTTCTTGGGTCATTTTTGTCGCCAGTGCCTGCCAATCCTCATCAGTTTGTGGCCCAAACAGATACCGTATGGTGATTTGTGTGTAATCTACGCCGAACTGATTGAGTTGATGCCCCCCTGAACCGCGCAACCAATTGTTGCCTGCGTTTTCAATCGAGAGAAAGGCTAAGGACGAGCCATTCCCGCAGTTTTGGTACAGGCGGATGTCCGGCTCGGTGAAAATTTCAAAATCATTCAGATCACAACCATTCCGTTCGCCCCAAAATCGCAGCGTGCCACCCATACTTTGCACACGCAGGGTCGGCACGGAATCCCCCGAACTGACATTGCGCCCCTCCAATGGATAGTAAAAGTCATTGCTGCCGACCATGATCAGCATCGAAATAGGGGCGGTTGCGGCGGTGGGGCATAGCTCTTCGTGATAGTTCCAAATGAGGGCGCTGCCAATCACCACTTTTGCAAATCGTTCGGGCGATCCACAGGCCAACCGATAGGCCATCAGCCCTCCATTGCCTGACCCCACCAAATAAATCTGCTGTTCGTCAATAGAATAAGTCGCGCTCAGTTCGTCTAGGAGATAGTTGATAAAGCCGAGATCATCTACTGGCTCGGTTTCGGGGAGGGGCGAATAGGCACTGCGACCATCATCCCACCGTAAATCATAGCTATCGGGATATGCTGCAATAAATCCTTGCTCATCGGCTGCCGCATCCAATCCGGTCAGTGCGGCGATAGCTTTCCCGGATGATGCAAAGGGGTGCAGCATCAATACCAGTGGAACGGGTTCGCCTTCGGAATAGGAGGGCGGCACATGCACGTAGACGGTGCGTTCGAGGCCATCATAGGTCAATTTTTGAATAGGATTGTCTTGGGCATGACCCGCTTGGGGCAACCTAATCGAGAGGCATAAGACGACCAAGCACACCCAGCAAAGGCGCTTTAACATTATGGTTATTCCTTGCTAAAAAGAGGATTCTTAGGTTTGGGGACTCGGCTAGAGTATTTACCCGTCAATCTGAGAGTGGGTTCGAGGGAAGCAGATTTTCGAGGTCTTGCCGCCAAAATTGGAGGGCATCACGCACCAATGATTGCGTGCCCACCACCCAAATTGTACCCATTTGACTTGCTCTCTCAACCGCTTGGGCAAAGGCTTCAAACACAGCCGGCTGATGGGTGACGTTGGCGGATAACTGTCGGGCGGCCTGTGCCACCGCGTCGGTAAAATGAAGGTGTTGGGCGCTGACCTGTGTGATGATGGTATGAGCGACATGTGGCATTAGGGTTTCGAGCAGCCCAACATGGTCTTTGTCGTGTGGCAGGGCTGTCACCAATATGATTTGGGCACGACTGAGGGCTAGAACACTGTTCCGAAATTGTTCGGCAGATGCTCGATTAATCGCCCCATCCACGAATACTAACGGGGTATCACTGACCTTATCACAGCGCCCCGGCAGTTGTACTGAGCGGATGATTTTGGATTCGGCAGATTGATGAATATCTCCCACCTGTAGGGCAGACACGGCGGCATAGGCGGTTGCTAGATTGGTTGCCTGATAGATCGCCGGGGTGTGGAGTTCAAATATATCCCCATTGATAGTCACGCGCTGGAAGCCCGATTCACGCCACTGCTCAAATAAAATATCTCGCCCGACCTGCTGAAAGGATGACTCAAGCTCATGGCACGCCTGCTCGATCTGTTGGCTCACTTCAGGGGATTGCGGGGCGCTCACGACAGCGCTGTTGGGTTTGATGATGCCCGTTTTGTGCCACACAACATCGGCAACGGTTGGGCCAAGTTTATCCAGATGCTCCGCCATAATCGGGGTAAAGCAACTTACGCGATTTTCAATCAAGCGCACATCGTCAAAACGCCCCCCACGTCCCACCTCTAATACCATTACCGTGACCCCACTTTGCATAAAATGGCGCATGGCACAGGCCAAAAATAGCCCCGTTGGGCTGAGGTATTGATCGGGAGGGAGGGTGGCATCAATCCAACGGATGGTGGGAGCAAGATCGTCCATAATTTCAACAAAGGCCGCTTCGGAAATTGCCTGCCCATTAACGCGAATCCGTTCCCGCACACTCAAAAAGCTGGGACTGGTCAGCAGGCCAATGGTGTGCCCCATGCCTTGCAGGAGGGCCGCGCAAAAAATTGAGGTTGAACCTTTACCCTTGCTGCCTGTGACCGTGATCGTTGGGGCAAAATCGAAGGGCAGGTTGGCTTCGGCGAATAACTGTTGAATACCTCCTAAATTGCGTGTTTCCGAGTCGTAGCCTTTCAGCGAGAGAGTCACACGGCTATAAGACTCAAAAATTAGGTTCTCGGCCTCTAACATGGGTTAATCCAGTAGTGATAAGGCGGCTTCAGCTAAATCGTGGGCAAACTGCTGATTGTTGACCGCCCGTAATCGAATATGTTGGGAAAGCTCGATTTGCAGACTGCCGTAATTACCAGCTTGTGCCGCCAACTTTGCCAGATTATGTCGTGCGATAATACTGTCAGAACGTCCAGTAAATTTGATTTCATCTGCACCGGGCTTTGGTTCAACCTTCCAGCCCTGTTTGCTTAGTGACTCATGTAAGTGATCTCGCAGAGAATGAAGATGACCGTTTGACGTTATGGTTTTGCCGTTTAATGTGCCCAAGTAAACGTCTGTATTCCGGCTGCGGCAGCCATGTAAATCGAACAACAGGGCGGTTGGTGTGGCGTGGGTAATTTGCTGAACAACGCCAGCGAGGGTCTGTTCAAAGGCATCATAGAGCGGTTCGGCACGGGCATCATCATAGGCGTGTTCGCCCGCGACGATTTGTTTGCTGCGGCTAAAATCAATGCGTGAACGATGCACCCGCGCAATGAGGATATAGGGTGTGCCTTTTTGGGAATGGCAGACCTGTTTAAATCGTTCGGTAATGTCAATCAAGCCCCCTTCCGCTTTTTTTAGACCGCGCAACCGCTCGTGTAACTCGGTGGCATACGAATGCTCAAGCGGGGTGGCATGGGGCAGGGTCAACACAATTGGCAGTGACCCTGCTGTCAGGTGAAAGGCTTTTTCGGGCGAAAAGTTCATAGGCCCTAGCGGGTAAAGCTCGCAACCGACTCAATGTGATACGTCTGTGGAAACATATCCACAGGCTGCACATCCACCAAACGATAGCCTGCTCCGACGAGCTTTTTGGCATCCCGCGCAAGGGTCGCTGGGTCGCATGAGACATAGACTACCTTACGCGGCTTGCATTTAATCAACTCATCCAGTGCGGCGGGTTTCATGCCAGCACGCGGCGGGTCAATTACGGCGGCGTCAAAATGGCCCTGCAAAAAGCGCGTCAAAAGTTGTTCGGCTGTGCCCTGCATGATCTTGATATTTGAAAATTTGCCTAAATTGATTCTGGCATCAGCAACGGCAGGCGGATAGGACTCAATCGCGGTTACTTTACGGGCTTCGGGGGCAAGGAAAGCCGAAAACAGGCCGACACCGCTATACAAGTCCAATACATGCTCCGACCCCTGCAGGGCCAGCCGCTCCAATACTAGATTGACCAGCGTCTCGGCTTGGGGGAGATTGACTTGAAAGAAACTACCCGCCGAAACCTCAAAGGTATGGTCTTTGATGGTATAGTGGACGTTGCCTGTGCCCATCAGGGTGCTGGTTTCGTCACTGCCCGTTTCGTCACCCACATTCGTCGCTGCTAATGTTTCGGTGGATTGTGAACCGACTTGTAGACGCAGCCGTTTTTGCTCTGGCTTGAGGCGTTTGTCTTTGAACTGCTCAAATAGACTCACGAGTTCGGGGCGGATAATGTGACATTCGTTGATTGACATTGCAGTGCGGTCATCCGTCGTCACAAAGCCAAGCTCACCATCACGGGTGCGATGAAAATTTACGTGCGAACGATATTGCCATTCACTTGGACTGCCGATGGTGGGATGTACCACTGCCTCCTTAATGCCCCCGATACGGGCGAGTTGATCGGATACGATTTGGCGTTTAAATTCCAATTGGGCTTCATAGCGGATATGCTGCCAGTGACAGCCACCACAGGTGCCAAAATGGGGACATGGTGGCTCAACCCGATTTTCAGAGGAACTAAGGACTTCAATCAACTCCCCCCGCGCAAAATTGCCCTTATCCTCAATAATCCGCGCCGTGATGGTTTCGCCAACAATGGCATAGGGGACAAAAATGGCCTTGCCTTCATGTCGTCCAATCGCACTGCCGCCATGCGCCATACCAGTAATTTCAAACTCGAGTCGTGGTTCTTTCATAATCCCTATTATCCAGTCGTTTTCATCCCGGCGGCAATACCATTTACGGTGGATAGCACTGCCTTCAGGGTCGCTTCAAATTGAGGGTGGTCAGGGGCGAGATGACGTAAGTCCCGCAGCAAGCTCACCTGAATAAAGTTTAACGGGTCAACATACGGATTGCGCCGCTCGATGGATCGCTGCATAACAGGCAGATTTTCCAGAATTCCTTGTAGGCCCAAAATCCGGCAAATCTGGTCACATGCGCGGGTATGTTCGGCCCTAATTTCTTGGAACACAATCTCACGCAGGGCCGCGTCATCCACCAATGAAGCGTACAATTCGGCGATGCCCATATCGGCTTTGGCAAGATCGAGTTGGGCGTTTTCAATCAGGGCACGGAAAAAAGGCCAGACTTGGAACATGTGCCGTAGTTGGGCAAGGCCATCTGGCGTTTGTTGAATGTAATTTTCGAGCGCATGACCGAGACCATACCAGCTTGGAATAATGGCGCGGCTTTGCATCCATGAAAACACCCAAGGGATGGCCCGAACCTCGCTGAAGCCCCCTTGCTGACGTTTGGCGGGGCGGGAGCCGATTTGCATCAAAGATAATTCGCGGATGGGGGTAGCCTGCTGCCAATAATCTAGAAATTGGGGCGTCTCGAATACAAATTTGCGATAGGCGTTACGTCCCATCTCTGATAGTGTGCTCATCGTCTCACGCCATTCGGACTCGATAGGCGTTTGGGAGGGCATAGCAAAAGCCAGCAGCACGGCGTTCATGACCTGATGCAAATGGCGGCGGGCGATTTCGGCATTGCCATAACGATAGGCAATCACTTCGCCTTGTTCCGTAATCTTGATGCGGCCATGTAGCGAGCCGGGGGGTTGGGACAAAATGGCCCGATTGGTTGGCCCGCCGCCACGTCCAATGCTGCCCCCACGCCCATGAAACAATTCGAGATTGATATTTTGTGTTTTGCACAAGCCGGCTAATTCGCGTTGGGCGACATACAGCGACCAATTGGAGGCCAGATAACCGCCATCTTTGCAGCTATCCGAATAACCCAACATAATTTGCTGACGCATTCCGCGTGCTTCGACATGCTGACGATAGGCGCTGTTTTGAAAGAGCGTTGCCATTACAATCGGTGCGTTATGTAGGTCATCAATCGTTTCAAACAAGGGGACTAAATCCACATCCGTATCAATACCCACCTCACGCGCAAACAGCATCATGGCTAGGATGTCGCTGGGGGATTCGCTCCGGCTGGCGATGACGGTATCAATCACCGCTTTGCCATACAACCGATGGGCTTTGGCGATCATGCGCCACGTTTCCATAATACGATTGGTCGCAGGCGAAAAAGGCGATTCAACGGGGAACAGGGGGCGTGGATTAGCGATTTCCCGCGACAGTAAAAACTGTTTGTCCTCTTCGGGCAGTTCCAAATAATTACGTTCCAACCCATAGTGATGGAAAATTTCGTGCAGGGCGGCGGCATGAAGACGGGCGTCTTCGCGCACTTCTAATGGTATGAGGTGTAGGCCGAATACGCGCACAATGGTAATCAACCGCTGTAGAACGCCACGCGCGACCCGATGGCCTTTATTTTCCATTAGGCTGCTTTGCACTAGGCGCAGATCCTCTAAAAGCTCATCGCCCGTTTTGTAGATGCCCGATTTTAACTGCCACCCGATAGAGTCCATCTTTTGGCGATAAAACTCGCCCGTATATTTGGTGCTGCCACCGCCATTAACCGACTCCACTAGTGCCTCGGATACGCCGATTTCCTCAACCGACTGGGTAAGGTGTTCGCGGAAAAACTCGATTTCGTGCAGATAGACCTGAACGGCGGCTTCGCGCAGAGTCTTGAGGGTGTCCAATGTCACTTCAGGCGTCACATTTGGGTTGCCATCCCGATCCCCTCCAATCCATGACGCGAAACGCAGCAGAATAGGTAGATTCGACCAATCGGTATTGGGATAATATTGGACAAGCGCCGCTTCCAGTTCTTCATAGATCGAGGCTGTCACGTCCATAATGACCGACGTGATGAAATAGAGGCCAAAATCCACTTCATCCGAGACGGTTGCTTTGGAAGCGCGGGTCGGTTGGGTCTGCCACAATTCCTCAATTTCTTCGGCAAGGGCTTTTTCCAATGCCTGCTGTTCACGTGGCAACACGGTATGCTGCTCTTTGGAAGCCAATAATTGGGCAATATGGCGCAGTTTAACGAGGACTTCTTTACGCTTCGCCTCAGAGGGGTGAGCCGTCAAGACCAATCGCACCGAGATTTGTTCCAATACGGCCCGTACCTCATCTGCCATCAAGTCATGCGCGTGCAGGACTTGGATAGATTCACCAATGGATTCGGTCAGGTTTTCTTCGTGTTCTCGCTGGCGCAAAATACGGATGCGCTGGTGGTCTTCGGCGATATTGATGAGTTGGAAATAATTGCTAAAGGCCTTGATGAGAACGCGGCGCTGCTCCAAATCGAGTTTGTTGATGAGGGTGGTCAGTTCTTCAGCCGCGCCCGTTTCATCATTACGACGGGCTTTCGCGGTCTGGCGGGCGGTCTCCACTAACTCAAAGGCATCCTTGCCATGTTGTTCTCGAATGATGCTGCCCAATAGATTGCCTAAAAAACGAATATCGGTGCTGAGTGGGCTAAAGTTTCCGGCGGTGATTTCAGAGGTTGTGCGTTTCATGACAATGTATTCTGATTATGGGATGCTATTGGACAAACTTTAGCTTATATCGGGGGCGGTATCAAGCATATTTAGTCGTTCTCACCATTTAATGGTATAGTGACACACATTACTAAATAGGTTATTGCGGGTGCCCCTATGTATATGGCCTATCTGCTTGGGATTTTGATCCCCCTGTTTTTTCTTTATCTGGTACATCTCCTTGAAATCTACGCCGCAAGCCGACATGAAGTCTTAGGGTTGTCCATTGGTTGGGGCATTTTAGTTTTTAGCATTGCCTATGCCATTAACCGATTCATGCTTGACCAAGATTTGGCAACGATTAAAGATCTAAATCTTCTTACAGCCCCAATTTTAGAAGAAAGTCTCAAAAGCGCTTTGTTGATTGTTTTGATGCGTCGTTTCATGCTGCGTTATGCCGCCGACGGGATGGCTTATGGGTTTGCAATAGGGATTGGGTTTGCGATGGTTGAGAACCTCGTCTATGTCGCCAATAATCCCAATACTGGATTGCAATTAGCCATGACGCGCTCGCTCTCAACCAGCCTTGTGCATGGTTTTACCACTGCGATTGTGGGGACGATTGCCGGAGCGAGTCTACCTTTTCCCAATCGTACTCGTGTCAACCGATTTTTATTTGGCCTTCTGTTGGTCATCATGATCCATGCTGGTTTTAACTTTGTGGTGAAACATCTATCGGGTGCAGAACTACTGCTGACGGCACTTGGCATGGGTCTAGGCAGCATGGTTCTGATTATCATCATCATGCAGCGGACACTCGAACGAGAAAGCAAGGCCATTCATCTGGAATTGGCAGGTGTATTGAGTGCGGGTGAATTGATGGCAACCCGCAACCCGGAAATGGTGGCGCAACTGCTGGCACAACACCGAGGGGCAATCGGCGAAGATCGTATCCATCTCATCCAGCGCTATGTCACGTTGCAGGCTCAACGGGGTATCCTGCGTAAAAATATCACTTTGAGCCGAAACGCCAAATTGGTTGAGACGCTCAATCGCCAACTACAGACCACCGAGCAGCAGCTAGATGTCTTACGGGGAAGCATGGGCTTGTATACATGGATTTGGCTGCGCAGTGTGTTGCCTTCGGAAGAAAGTGATGTATGGCTGCAATTGGACAATCAATTGACCGCCGAGCAGCCGCAGTTGGCCCGTTTGATTCAACTCAATGAGCGCCAAGTTCTTGTCCCACCTGCTGAATTGGAACAACGCAAACGCATTTTGCATCAGGGGACTCTATTTAATGGGCTGGCGGATGAGGACTTGGTTGATTTAGCTTTGCTGCTGACGGTTCGTCAATTTCATGTGGGGGATGAAGTGATCCATCAAGGCGAAAAAAGTGACAACCTATTCATCACAGCAGCAGGCAAGCTGGTTGTGAGCGTCACCGACGATCAACACCAGCAAACCATCATTACCGCTTTTGGGCTGGGTGATGCGTTTGGCGATATGGAGATATTGGATGGGGAATGTTCAACGGTTACTGTAAGCTGTTTAGAAAATGTCACTTTATACGTACTAACCCGTGAAGATTTGATTACCCTTTTGTTTGCAAAACCACAAGTTGCTTTGGAGATGATGCGGGTACTGTCGCAGCGATTGCGCCATCAAACGGCCCTAACGATGTGGATACAACGAACGGCTTCGACGGTGCAATAATCATAATCAGTCATGGCAAAAAATGGGTTGCCATGACTGGATTGTTAGGGTGGTGACTCCGTTACCAGCGATGATGAACCTGTTCGCGGATGTACTTGTTATAGACCTCGCGCACTTTTGCCATCTGACTGTCGGTCAATGGGGCGAGGGCCGATGCTTTGATATTATCTTCGGCTTGGGCTGGATATTTCGCGCCGGGGATCACACATGTTACCGCGTCAAACATCAATATCCAGCGCAGCGCGAACTGGGCCATCGTCGCGCCGCCGGGGATAATACGGCGTAATTCCTCAACCGCCTGCAAACCCGTTTCATAATCCACACCGGAGAAGGTCTCACCCATATCAAAGGCTTCCCCTTTGCGATTAAAACTGCGGTGGTCATCCGACGAGAATTGGCTATTGCGGGTCATTTTGCCGGTAAGCATTCCACTTGCCAGCGGCACACGCGCCAAAATGCCAACTTTGCGGCGTTTGGCCTGCTCAAAGAAGAGTTCACTGGGGCGGAAGCGGAACATATTAAAGATAATCTGGACAGATTGGACACCGGGGTATTCTATTGCTTTGAGGGCTTCTTCGACCTTTTCCACACTGACCCCGTAATAGCGAATCTTGCCTGCTTTTACCATGTCATCCAAAATACCGAAAATTTCAGGGTGATAATAGGTCTCCATCGGCGGACAGTGGAGTTGTAGCAAATCAATGCATTCGGTTTCCAGATTTTTGAGGCTGCGGTCAACCCACACATTCAAATTTTCGCGGTTGTAGCCTTCAACGGTTTGAGCAGGCAACCGTCGCCCCGCTTTGGTAGCAACATAGATGGTTTCGGAGCGTTCTTTGCGTAACTTGGCAATTAGGCGTTCACTGTGACCATCGCCATACACGTCGGCTGTATCAATAAAATTGACTCCCAGATCAATGCTGTGATTCAGGGCAGCCATTGAATCCGTATCGCTGACCGACCCCCATGCACTGCCAATGGCCCATGCCCCAAAGCTGACTTCCGACACCTTCCATCCGGTGCGCCCTAATTCACGATAATTCATGTTTAACTAACTCCCTCTTTGGTAAGTTGATTATTGATTGTTCGCCAAATATTCAGCGGATTGTCGTTTTTCAATGCCTCTGGCAACAAGGTATCTGGTAAATTTTGGAAGGCCACTGGACGCATAAATCGCTTAATGGCGGTCATACCCACTGATGTGGTCGCCGGAGCGGTTGTGGCAGGATATGGCCCGCTGTGTTGCATACTATGAACGACTGCCACCCCGGTTGGGAATCCGTTCAAAATCAGGCGTCCGGCTTTTTCGCGTAGTAAATCAAAAACAACCTGTGTTGAGGTCAACTCACTCTCTTCAGCGTGGATCGTAGCGGTCAAATTACCATGAAAGAAAGGGATAGTGCCTAACAAATCCCCCATATCTTCGCAGATGACAAACAGTGTCACCGGGCCAAAATGTTCATTTTGCAGAGTCGGGTCAGCGCGAAAATCTTGTGCATGGGTGATAAGCACGGTGTTGGGATAACAATAACCTTCTGCTTGGACACTGGTGGCTCCAGTCAACGTTTGCACAGCCGCGTGACGGGTGGTCTCCGCAACAGCTTTAACCAATCCCCGCTCAATACTGGCATTCAACAGCACACCGGAGGCACGTGATTCCATTTTGGATTCGACCAATTCGACGAACTGCCGCGTTTCAGCACTATCTATCATCAGAATAAGGCCGGGGTTGGTGCAAAATTGGCCTGTCCCCAATGTGACTGACGTGACCAAGCCCTCAGCTATCGTCTCCATGCGGGACCCAATTGCTCCGGGCAAAATCACCACTGGGTTGATGCTCCCCATTTCCGCATAAACCGGAATTGGCTTGGGGCGAGTCGCCGCTGTATCAAAAATGGCACGTCCGGCCCGCAGCGACCCCGTAAACCCTACCGCTTCCAAGAGGGGATGCTGAATCAAGGTTTGCCCAACTTCTATTGTGTCCCCCTGTAACAGCGAGAAAAAGCCAGCCGGAAAACCACAGGCGGCAATGGCTCGATTAATCGCTATGGCGGCCAATTCAGAGGTGGCGGGGTGGCCGGGATGCGCTTTGACGATAACAGGACAACCTGCTGCAAACGCCGATGCCGTATCTCCACCCGCGACTGAAAAGGCAAAAGGGAAATTACTGGCGGCAAACACCGCAATCGGCCCGATTGGAAACAGCATCCGTCGAATATCAGGCCGATCCGCCGTCGCCGTATCAATTATCGCTTCGACATATGACCCCTCGCGCAGCAAATTGGCAAAAGCGCGGAGTTGTCCGGTGGTGCGGGCGCGTTCTCCCGTTAGGCGGGTCAAGCTAAGCCCGGTTTCCATGTCCGCCGTATTCAACCATTCATCGCCGAGTGCCTCAATTTCAACCGCGACCCGTTCCAGAAATTCGGCTATGCGGCTGGCAGAATAATTGCGTGTGATTTTAAACGCCTCGGCAGCGGCGCTTACCGCACGGTCAATTTCCGAGGGGGTAGCATTAAAAAATTGAACATCGCCGGGGGTTCTGGTGCGGGGATTGATGCTGGTAAAGGTCTGATGCCCCTCGGCGCTGGGTGTACCTGCAATAAAATGATGCCCACTAATCGGCATAGGTGACTCCTTCGGATTGGGCGGGATGTTGGCTTAGGGCTTGCATCCCGGCTCTCAAAACTTCAATAATGCGATCTGTATCATAAATGCAACCACGCCAAGTTCCCCCGCTGACCTCCTGTAACGCGGCCCACAGACGGGTATCATCCGGCAACAGTGCATGAGGGCGTAGATCGGGATGGGGGTCACGAGACGCCAATAATTCGGCGGCTTGTGATGGGGATAAATCTTGCCCGTCTGTACCGACCAAATTAATCTGCCCGATGAGATTTTCGCGGTCAATTACAATTTCGATGATGTCCCCATCACGTAATTTCCCAATCGGCCCACCCGACAAGGCTTCCGGCCCGATATGCCCTATACATGCCCCGGTTGAGACGCCAGAAAATCGGGCATCAGTCAGCACGGATACGGTCTTGCCCCAAGGAATAAATTTGAGGGCGGAGGTGACTTGATAGGTTTCCTCCATGCCTGTCCCGGATGGCCCGACGCCAATCATCACGACAATATCGCCTGCTTGGACGGGTTTATCGGTTTGGCCTTTAATGGCACGGACGGCGGCGCGTTCCGAGGTAAAAACACGGGCGGGGCCACGATGCCGATAGGTGTTATCCGGCCCAATCACCGAGTGATCAATCGAAGTCGCTTTGATGACGGCCCCCTGTGGCGCGATGTTGCCCGTTGGGAAGACGACGGTACTACTTAATCCCTCACGGCGGGCTGTATCAGCATTCATAATGATAAGGTCAGGGTTGATTTGATTGCCTGCCTCCAGAATTTTCCGCACCATTTGACGGCGTTCGCTGTGTTCCCACCAATCGAGGACAGTAGCTAGTTTTTCACCTGTGACGGTCAATACGTCCAGATTAAGCAGACCCATAGCGCGTAAGTGCAGCATGACTTCCGGCACGCCCCCTGCCATATATACCTGCACGGTTGGATGATTACGCGGGCCGTTGGGCAGGGCATCTACTAGGCGTGGGGTGCGGCGATTGACGTGTGTCCAGTCTTCAACGGTGGGTTGAGTCAATCCAGCGGCATGAGCAATCGCAGGAATATGCAGCAGCAAATTGGTCGAGCCACCAAACGCAGCGTGTACTAACATCGCATTGTCCAATGCGGCAGGGGTCAAAATATGCCCTAATGAAATTTGATGGCTTGCCAATCGTAAAAGGGCCAATGCCGAACGTCGAGCCATATCCAACCACACAGGTTCACCGGAAGGCACAAGAGCGCTGTGGGGCAAGGTCATACCAAACGCCTCTGCCACGACCTGCGAAGTCGCCGCTGTGCCCAAAAATTGACAACCACCCCCCGGCGAACCACAGGCCCGACAGCCCATCTCCGCCGCGTAATCTATGCTAATCATGCCATGTGCGAAGCGTGCCCCGATGGTTTGAATGGTGCCTGCGTCTTCGGCCTCCGCAGTTGGTAATGTTACCCCCCCCGGCACAATGACCCCCGGCAAATCATGACACCCCGCCAAAGCCATCATCATCGCAGGCAGGCCCTTGTCACAGGTCGCTACACCCAAGACTCCGGCGCGAGTGGGCAATGAACGAATCAAACGCCGCATGACCATCGCCGCGTCATTACGATAGGGTAGACTGTCCATCATGCCGGGAGTCCCTTGAGAGCGTCCGTCGCAGGGGTCGCTGACATAACCTGAAAACGGTAATGCTCCATTTTCACGCAGGGTTTCAGCGGCGGCCCTCACCAGCGCATCGAGTTCCCAATGCCCAGTGTGATACCCCAGCGCAATTGGGCGACCATCTTCACTGCGCAGGCCACCCAATGTACTCAAAATCAAATAGGGAGTGCGGCCCACATCCGCCGGATTCCAACCCATACCAACATTGAGGGTCATGCCAAACAAATTCCCACTGGGTTCATTCAGCAGCATCTCTTCGGTTAAGGGCAGTTTACCTTCTGCACCTTGACCATAAATGCGTGTATTTTGGACGGACTGCGATGTGCCTAAAATATCATCGAGGGAGGGCAAGATGGGTTCGATCATAGGACTTCGCACGTATTTTCCAATCTGCCGATGCCATCAATTTCCACCGCGACCCGATCCCCATGTTTCATAAACAACTTGGGGTTGCGGAAAGCGCCTGTGCCGTGTGGCGTACCTGTCAAAATGATGTCACCGGGTTCGAGTGTAAAGGCTTGCGAAGCAAATGAAATCAGATGGGCCACCCCAAAAATCATCTCGCTGGTATTGCTTTCTTGGACATGTTCACCATTTAGAATACAGCGAATCGCCAACGCCTGTGGGTCGGGGATTTCATCTTTAGTAACTAACACCGGCCCAATCGGACAAAACGTATCGAGGCTCTTGCCACGAATCCACTGACCATCGCCAAACTGCAAATCGCGTGCACTGACATCATTGGCACAGGTGTAGCCAAAAACATAATCGAGCGCCTCGGCTTCGGAGACGTGACGGGCCTTTTTGCCGATGACCACCGCGAGTTCAGCTTCATAATCCACCTGTTCGGTCAAAGCAGAGGCCCACTGAATTGGGGTGTTGGGGCCAGTGATGGCGGTGGTAAATTTGGTGAAAATTAGAGGTCGTTTGGGGGGTTCGGTATTGGTTTCGCGGCAGTGATCCATGTAATTGAGGCCAATGGCAATAATTTTGCCGGGGCGCTCAACGGGTGCAAGTAAGGGAAATGCACCCAGCGCATATTCGACTTTGGGGTTAGGCGTATGACCCGCCAAAATCTCCGACCATGTGAGCGAGGTAGAAAGAACGCTCTGATTTTCTAACAAACCAAAATGTGCGCCTTTTTCAGTGTCAAAACGAACCCATCGCATAAGATTTTCCCCTAATTTTTGAAGCGTTAAACTCCTCTGTATAATAACCTGCGATACCTTTTAGGAGCAAAAGTTTATGAGTGAAAAAAATTTTGAGGGGCAGGTCGCCATTGTGACAGGTGCTGGTGTGGGTATTGGCTATGAAATCGCCCACCAACTGGTGCTGCACGGCGCAAAGGTATTATTAAATGATGTGGATGCTATTCTTGCCCGTGATGCGGCCCAAACCATCGCAGCAGAAGGTGGGCTATGTGTGGGCATGGGCGGGGATGTTGCCGATGTGGAACAAACACGTGGTCTTGTAACCGAGGCTGTCCGCCAATTTGGTCGTTTGGATATAGCGGTGGCAAACGCCGGATTAACCATTTGGGGCGATTTTTTTGACTACCCACCTGAAAATCTGGATCGAGTTTTAGGAGTGAATTTGCGCGGCTCATTTTTCCTCGCCCAAGCAGCGGCCCGTCATATGCGGGAGGCGGGTCATGGAGGACGGATATTGTTTATGTCATCGGTCACAGGCCATCAAGCTATCCCCTATATCGCCGCCTATGCCATGAGTAAGGCTGCCCTAGAAATGTTGGCAAAAAATCTGGTGGTCGAGCTATCCCCCTATGGCATTACGGTCAACGCTGTTGCGCCGGGGGCAACCGTTACCCCGCGTAATCTGGTAGATGACCCCAATTATGAAGCGGTGTGGGGACGAGTTATCCCGACCCAACGCCCGGCTTTCCCGTTGGATATTGCCAACGCAGCCCTGTTTTTCTTATCGCCCGCCGCTGCTCAAATTACTGGACAAACTTTGATTGTGGATGGTGGCTGGACAGCAATTAGCCCTTCACCCTCACTTGATTTTGTTGAACGCAAAACGGAGTAATACCATGATAGACCCTGTAGATGTGGGCATTGTTGGAACCAGTTGGTGGGCGGATTCAATGCACCTGCCAGCACTGGCGAATCACCCCCATGCCAAGATTGACGCGATTTGTGGACGTGATGTGGACAAAGCCAAACACATGGCCGAACGCTGGCACATTCCCTATGTATATGCCGATTATCACGACATGATTGAAGATCGGCGTTTGGATGCAGTGGTGATTTCTACATCAAACGACGCCCATTATCCAATTGCGATGGAAGCGATGCAGGCAGGGTTGCATGTCTTATGCGAAAAACCGCTGGCAATGGCCTATGCTCAAGCCAAAGAAATGGCCGATTTTGCAACAGCGCATCATCTCAAGACGCTCGTGCCGTTTACCTATGGGTTTATGCCGACCAGCCGTTTTTTGAAAGAACTGATTAATGATGGTTATATTGGACGACCCTATCACCTCAACATGCGCTACTACACGGGTTATGCCCGCAATGGGGAGTATCAATGGCGCTTCGATTTGGGTAAAGCAGGAGCAGGGGTGGTGGGCGATCTCGGCACGCACTTTTTCTACATTGCCCAAATGCTCTATGGTGATGTCAAAAGTGTAAGCTGCCATCTGACCCATCTGGTGGAACGTGCATCCGCTGACTCGGAGGGCAAACCTTATGAAGTAGGCGACGATGGGGCGATTATTACTCTGCAATTTGAGAATGGGGCCAGTGGGGTCATTCAGGTCAGTGCGGTGTGTTATGAAGATACCCCCTTTGGACAGACCCACCACATGGAATTTCATGGTTCTGGTGGCACACTTTACAGCTACACCGATTGGGCAACAGTACAAATGGTATCGGGGGCGCGAGTCGGTGAAGGACAAGTCAAGCCGCTGGAGATTCCTGAACGCATTTGGGCCGGGGCGCGGCGTGATACCGTGCATAACACCTATAGGGATATTTTCCGCCAGCAGGATAACATGACACGCGGGTTTATCACGGCCATCGTCGAAAATAAACAGCCGATGCCTGATTTTCAAGTGGGAGCAAAAATTCAGCGGATTTTGGCGGCAGCCATCAAAAGCCATCAAGAAGGCCGCTGGATTGAGGTCAATTCCATTACTACTTAAAGGAAGTTTTTATGCGTCTACAAAATAAAGTGGCCCTTGTGACAGGGGCGGCACGCGGCATCGGGCATGGCATCGCGGTACGGTTTGCCAAAGAGGGGGCGAAAGTCGGCGTATTAGATTTGCATGAAAGTGCCTGTCAAGAAGTTGTGGATGAAATTCTGGCGGTGGGCGGTCAGGCGATTGCCCTCGGCGCGGATGTCAGCGACGAACAGAGTGTCAATCAGGCCGTGTCTCGACTCAAAGGGCGCTTTGGGCCGATTAATGTACTGGTCAATAACGCTGCCGTCATGCCAGCGGGTCGAATTCATGAACTGCATCCCGATGATTTTGACCGCTGTATGGCCGTCAATTTGCGTGGGGCGTATCTGTGCAATCGCGCCGTGATTCCTGATATGCTGGCGATGGGGCAGGGTAGCATCATCCATATGGCAAGTGTGACGGGGATACGTGGCCTGCCGGGGATTGCGGCTTATTCCGCGACCAAAGGCGCATTAATCGCCCTGACCCGTGCCATGTCCACCGATTATGCCCGTTTAGGGATTCGCGTTAACTCGGTTTCTCCCGGAACGATAGACTCTCCAATGTTGCACGATTTTTTGGCGGCACAGTCTCGACCTGACTATTTACGCCAGCAGTTTGATGAGATGCACCCGATTGGACGAGTCGGCACGATTGATGAGGTGGCTAGTGTGTTTGTATTTTTGGCATCGGATGAAGCCAGTTTTGTGACAGGCTCGAACTATGAAGTAGACGGTGGATTAGCCTCCAAAGGTGAACAACCACAAGATTAGGCCCTTATTTAAATTTGATTCAATCCGGCGATTTTAAGAAAGCGAAAAAACACCATGAATGATCCATTACTCGTTCGCTATTTTCACCCCAATTATGGCCCACGCTTGGGGGTACGCTCCGATGAAAAAGTGCATGATGTCCACAGCAAATATCCAACCCTGACCGCATGGCTCAAATCGAGCATGGGCCGTGTTGAATCTGCGATAGAAGAAATCTTGCAGGCAGGTCGGACTAGTTTACTAACCTTCCCTGCCGCCATTTTTGAGAATATCCCCGCCGAAAACATCCCGCATTGGTTAGCTCCAATAGATGAGCAGGATGTTTGGGCTGCCGGGGTGACATATGAACGCAGCAAGGTCGCCCGCCAAGAAGAATCACAGGACGGTGGGGATGTATATGCCCGTGTCTATCGCGCCGAACGCCCTGAACTATTTTTTAAGGCACGGGGACGATGGGTGGTTGGGGTACATGCCGGGGTTGGCATTCGCAGTGACGCCACATGGTCAGTGCCAGAGCCAGAATTGGGCCTTGTCATCAATCCGGCAATGGAAATGGTTGGGTTTACGGTTGGCAATGACATGAGTAGCCGGGATATTGAAGGTGAAAACCCACTGTATCTGCCGCAAGCCAAAGTTTATACTGCCTCCTGTGCGATTGGGCCGGGGATTCTATTGAAATCAACTGCCGATTGGCCCGATACCTCGATTCATATTCATATCCGTCGGGGGGGGGAAGTTGCATTTGAAGGGGCGGTGCATACCTCGCGCATTAAACGCACCATTCCCGAATTGGTGGATTATCTGGGACGCAGCAATGCCTATCCCGAAGGCGTGGTGCTGCTGACAGGTACAGGCGTGGTCCCTCCCGGTGAATTCACCTTGCAGGCAGGGGATGAAGTGCAGATTGAGATTGAGGGCATAGGGACGCTTATCAATACCGTGAAAGTGGTCTGACATGAACCAGATTCGCTCTTGGCTCTATATTGGCAAATACCGCGATACCTGCGATTTGGCCTATTTGCAGTCCCGCAACATTAGTGCAATGCTCCAATTGGCAGAGTTGGTCGAGCAGCCAAACATCACCGCGCTGTATTTGCCCGTTGAAGATGGTGAACCGATTCCAACAAACCTACTAACTCAAGGTATCGAATTTATCCGTTCTCAAAAAGAACTTGGCAAAATAGTGCTGGTGGCATGTGGGGCGGGGATCAGCCGCTCAAGTAGTTTTGCAATTGCCGCCCTCAAAGAAATCGAGAATCTAAGCCTCATGGATGCTCTGCGTGAAGTTGCCACCCGTCATTTTGATACCCAACCACATAAGGCATTGTGGGATTCGCTATGCGGGTATTACAACGAAGCCATTAATTATCGAAAAGTGATAGAACTGATCTTTGAAATTAGGAAACTATGAAAATTATTGCTATTGAATCTTTACAATGGGCTGAATATCCCCGTTTGATGGTGGTGCGTGTTCATACGGATTCCGGCCTCATCGGGCTTGGCGAAACGGTAGACAAAATCCCCGGCGCAAAAGGGGCACTGCATGGCACAGTCGCGCCGCTGGTACTCGGTCAGGATGCACTAGATATTGAGGGCCTGTGGCGTTTTGTCATGGACAACCTCATGTATCATGGTTATGCCGGGGCGGAAACACGGGCGCTTTCTGCCATTGAGGTCGCGCTTTGGGACATCATGGGTAAACATTACAATGCCCCCCTCTATCATTTGCTTGGTGGCAAGACCCGCCAAAAAGTGCCGACCTATAACACCTGTATCGGCTTTGGCCCAGTGCAAGATTACGCAGCGTGGCATGAGGATGCGGGGGCACTGGCGAAAAGTTTACTGGCAGATGGTATCAAGGCGATGAAAATCTGGCCGTTCGACCAATTTAGTGAAGCGTCGTTTGGGCAATATATCAGTCTCGCCGATGTCGAAAAGGGCTTAACCCCCGTCCGCCAAATTCGAGACGCGGTGGGAACGGATATGGAAATCGGCATTGAATGTCATTTCCGGTGGAATCGGGTCAGTATGGAACGGATTGCCCGTGCGCTTGAGCCATATCACATCCTCTTTGTGGAAGATGTCATGTCGGCGGTCTACCCTGATGAGATTCGTGAATTTTCCCGCCGCACCTCTATTCCAGTCATCGGCTCAGAATTGCTAATGACACGCTGGCAGTTGCGCGAGTGGCTGGAAAAGCATGTCTCCCAAATTGTCATGACCGATCCAGTCTGGAATGGGGGCATTGCAGAGACCCGGAAAATCGCTAATATAGCAGAGGCGTTTGGCGTGCCATTGGTGCTGCATAACGTCGCTGGCCCGATTTGTCACGCGGCCTGTATGCACCTCGGCGCACACATTCCCAATCTTTATTTTGTAGAATCCGTGCGAGCCTTTTATCAAACCTATTTCCCCATCATCAGTGAATTTGCGCCGAAAGTCGTAGATGGGCATTTTGCCATTCCGGAAGGACCCGGATTAGGGGTAGACCTGCGTCCTGAAATGTTGAAACGACCCGACCTGATTTATCAAATCTCTGAAGGGGAAGGTTTGGCGAAAGGCCGACGGGCAATGGGCGACCACTGGGCCGTCGAGGAGATTCGTTAATTCTATGAGCGCTATTGTACGGACGGTGATGATTGGGGTCGGTGGTATGGCCCGCAGTCACATCAAACAAATGATGAAGATGAAGGACACCACCGAAATTGTAGTGGTTTCTGATCCCTCCCAAGAGGCCTATGAAGCAACCGCGAAACTGTTTAAAGCGGCTGGTGTCAAAGCCCCTCCGAATATTCCCAATTTAGCGGAACTAGTGTCGGAATATCATGGCAAATTAGACGCGGCCTTTATCATTACCCCGCACGCCTATCATCATGACCAGACGAAATTGTGTATGGAAGCGGGGATTGATGTGCTGTTGGAAAAGCCAATGGTGATGAATGCCCAAGAAGCCGAAAGCCTGATTGAAATTCGTGATCGCACTGAGCGGTTATTGGTGGTGGCTTTTCAAGGCAGTCTATCCCCTCAGATTCGCACGCTTGACAAAATGCTGCGATCAGGTGAACTCGGCGAAATTCTGACTATCAGCGGCACCGTCTGGCAAAATTGGGGGCCGAATGTGGCCGGAACATGGCGACAAGTGCCCGAATTGTCAGGGGGCGGTTTTCTGTTTGACACCGGAGCGCATATGCTCAATACCATCACCGATATTGCCGGCGAGGATTTCACTGAAGTGGCGGCATGGCTGGATAACAATGAACGCCCGGTGGATACCCGCGCTACGGTTATGGGTAAGCTAAAATCTGGCGCAATGGTGACAATTGCGGCCTGTGGTGAAACTATCCCCTCCTGTGCCTCTGAGATTTTTGTATTTTGTACCAAAGGCATTGTACGGACGGGTCAATGGGGTGAGCGCTTGCTGCTGCAAAAACAGGGCAGCGATACATTTGAAGAAGTCCCCGTACCGGCTTCGATGGGTGTGTGGGAACAATTTTTAGCGGTACGAAGTGGCAAAATTCCGAATCCCGCCCCGCCGGAAATTGGCCTGCGGATGTCAAAATTATGGGATGCGGTTCAAGCCTCGGCAGCGCAGGGTGGCGCTCCGGTAAAAACGAAATAAGGGAGAAATCTGATGTCAAATTCAATACGTGTTTTGGTCTGGAACGAAGGTCGCCACGAAAAGAAAAATCCAAAAGTGCAGGCGATGTATCCCAATGGGCTGCATGATGCCATTGCCAAGCCATTGCGCGAAGCAGGCTTTTCGGTCAAAACCGCTACGATTGATGAACCTGAACATGGATTAACCGAAGCGGCATTGGCGGAAACCGATGTACTGACGTGGTGGGGACACATCGCGCACAAAGAAGTGAGTGATGAGATTGTCGAGCGTGTCCAGAAGCGGGTACTCGATGGGATGGGGCTAGTCGTTCTACATTCCGGTCATCATTCCAAGATTTTCCGCAAATTGATGGGTACGACCTGCGATTTGAAATGGCGGGAAGCGGATGAACGAGAACGGATTTGGGTTGTCGCGCCACATCATCCCATCGCAGAAGGTCTCGGTGAATATTTTGAAATCCCCCGCGAAGAAATGTATGGGGAATTTTTTGACATTCCGCAACCGGACGAACTGGTATTGGTCAGTTGGTTTCAGGGGGGTGAGATTTTCCGCAGTGGGTGTTGTTATCAGCGCGGACGGGGCAAGATTTTCTATTTTCGCCCCGGTCATGAAACCTATCCAACCTACTATCAACGGGAGGTCTTGCAGGTGATTGCCAACGGGGTCAAATGGGCCGCACCGGGCAATGGCCCCAAGCCGATTTTTGGTAATCATAAGCCGCTTGAAGCCATTCCGCCGCATGAAGGCTAATTGCCTACCTGTTGATTCAGTTTGACGTATTACAGTGGCCTGCTTTCGTGGCGGACCACCCGAATTACAATTAAGCCTGTTTGAAATAGAAATTTGATTGAACTTATTCAAGCATTATGCGAAATAAAAAGAGGTAGGGGTAAATGATAGATTTTGGACTCAGCATGTTGGCTGGCCCACCCAAAGGCCAAATTTCGCGTTGGCTGTCCGATTTGGATGCCAGTTTGCCCCATTTTGATGGTTTTTTTAGAAGCCTATGGATGACTGATCATTTTTTCTGGGACGACGACCCGACGTATGAAGCATGGACAGTGCTTAGTTTTGCGGCAGCGCGTTGGCCGCAATTCGAAATTGGGCCGATTGTGTTGGGTCAGAGCTATCGTAATCCGGCACTATTGGCGAAGATGGCTTCTACTCTGCAAGCCCTGACCAATGGACGGTTGATTATGGCGATCGGGGCGGGTTGGAAAGAGGATGAATACCGCGCCTATGATTATCCATTTCCTTCGGCGGGTGTGCGAGTTGAGCAATTAGAGGACACGCTGGAGATTTTCAAACGCCTATGGACGCAACCCGGCAAGGTCAATTATCAGGGCAAACACTATCATCTGGTAGATGCCTATTGTGAACCCAAACC
Source organism: Chloroflexota bacterium (assembly GCA_024434115.1). Classification (GTDB taxonomy): domain Bacteria; phylum Chloroflexota; class Anaerolineae; order Aggregatilineales; family J027; genus CFX10. The sequence continues at coordinate 222,145 of QMIT01000003.1, read as the reverse complement.
AAACCCCATGATTCCCATTTTGGTCGGCGGCGGGGGCAATAAGACCACCCTACTCGCTGCGAAATATGCGGAAATGTGGAATATGCCAGATGCGGGGTATGCTGCCTATTTTGATCGTGTGAAGGTGTTGCATGGGCACTGTGAAGCGATTGGGCGCGACCCGAAATCCATCCGCCTAACATGGTTTGGACGCTTGGCAGTCGGTAAGACCGAGGTTGAGGCTCAAGCGCTTGGCGGGGGTAAGTGGACAAAGAACAATGCGTTTGTCGGGACACCCATGCAGGTCAGTGAGCAAATGGGAGCATTTATTAAAGGCGGTGTGGATTATTTCATGCTAGAAGTGCTTGGCTTGCCCAACCCCGACGTAATTGGGATGACGCTGGATGTTCTATCCACGCTGCGGGGCATTAAGCGATGAGGCTCAGATGGTATGGGCACGCCAGTTTTTTGATTACCGCCAGCAATGGGACAAAGATCGTCACAGACCCCTATACGCCGGAAACGTCGGGGTATGCGCCAGTACAAGATGAGGCCGACATTGTGATTACGTCATCCGACAATGATCGTTTTCACTGTCGGGGTGATTTGATTCCCGGACAACCCATTATTGTCAATGCGTTGGAGGTCGCAAGGCAAGGCGGCTCGCGGATAATCAAAGGAATCACATTTCAGGCGATTGAGGCAATGGAGGCCCTTGATCATCGGGAACATGACCCCGACCAAAACGGCATGTATCGGTTTCAGGTGGATGGTATTGAAATCGGGCATATTGGGGATGTGGGCAACGCCTTCTCCAAGAAGCAGCTTCAATTTTTCGAGGGGATAGACGTGTTCCTTGCTCTTGCTGGCGGACATCCGACCATTGAGTTGGATGAACTAAAAAGGGTGATTGATCACATACAGCCACGCTTGGTTGTGCCGATGCACTTCCGCACCCTGACCTATAAACTCCGCAATATTTATTGGATCGAACGTTTCTTGGAGTATTTTGACGATGGGGATATAGATTTCGCCAGCCATTATGAGGTGGCTTTGGATAAGGCAAACCTACCCGCCAAAACCCGTGTATTGGTAGTTGATCATGTACGCTAAGAGGCTAGATTTTGAACATGACTGAGGTTTTTGATTGCCCTCACTGTGGTTTTCAACTTTGGCGACTAGATCGCTCACCAATGTGTGACGAATGGGTATTCTATTGTGACCATTGTCCGCGCCGCGTTGAGGTGAGTTTTTATGATACCGTTGTGAATGTGATTCAAAATCAACTGCGATCTAAAGAAAGATCAAATGACTATAAAGCATTGATAGACAAAATCGAAGCGCAATTGAAAACATGCTCTTGTGGCGGACACTACAAACTGACCGTTGCAAAACGATGTTTTAATTGTAACGCGGAGGTTATTGAAAAAGATGATCACGGCAGTATGGGAAGGGGTATCGAACTATATCCGGGTATTTTCTATGTGGATGAAGATGATGAGTTAGATTTGGCAATCGAAGATCAATACGTCGAATTTGAAGAAAAATTTGTACGAAGAGAAAACATTTGGAAGCCACTTTAGAGGAAAAGATAATGCCTTCAAAGAAAGTTGCTAGTGGTATTCTCGTTACCATTATTCTGCTGGGTTTTGCCATCGGCGGTTACGGCGTTTATCAATATGTAGATGCCGAGCTAAAACTGCGCGACAATGAAGCCGAAAAATTGATTGACTCCGGCCAAGAGGTCGAAGTCAACAACTTCAATGAGGGCTATGAGTTGTTTAAAGCCACCGTTGAGCGTGATGAATTGCGTGACCAGCGGGCCGATGCCTTACCGTATATGGGCGTTGGTATGGCGGTGGTCTCAGTAGGTTGGTTGGGCTATGAACTGATTCCTGTTCTCCGCAAAAACCGCCAAGCACCAAACGAGATCGAATCTACCGAATAACTTGCCTAGACCCGTGCCGCGTCAATCATCTGCTGAATCAATTCCATATGTTGGACTGCTTCTGGCACAGCCGTCGCGGGTTGGCGGTTGTGCTGGATATTATCATGAAATGCCAAAAGTTCGTTCCGGAATGCCTCATCATAGGACACAATCACGCGCTTTTCCCATGCCAATTCTTCATCCCCACCCTGTACAATCACTGGACTGGGCGCATTTTTCAAATAGGGCGATGGCAGTTGAAAAGTTACACGGTCATAGTTGCCATAAAAGGCATATTCTTCACGATAGTCTTTGATATGCCCCAAAAAATGCCAATCAAACGTGCAGCGGACATCGTTGGGATATTCGACAATCGAGTGTATAGACAGCCCCTTCCTCCAAATATCGGTACTCAGGACACGGGTGGGTACTCCTAAAAAGCCGTGCATGGTGTAGACCTGATGAATCATGCTGACGACGATGATGCCATAACCGAGGCGCAAGGTGGGGTCATCTTTGCGTGGGCCGAGTGCTTCATCTACCAACGGGGCCAAACTCCCACCCGCAAACCACCCCAGTTGCGCGGTGGCTTGTTCTGCGAAATTCATGACAGGCTGATGCCCTTCATCAATCAAGCCATTACCACGTCGGATGCGAAATGGCGAAAGGCCCATTTCATTGGGGGGATGCAAAACCGTGACCCGTACCAAACCAATATCCCGCATGTGCTGGACTTGTTCGTGGGCATACTGAAAAGCTGGATCATAACGCTTGTGATAGGCCACCTGCACGACTCGATCTGATTGGGCCACCCGTGCCGCGACCTCTTTGGCTTCGCGTAAATTCCATGTGATGGGCTTTTCCAGAAAAATGTGTTTACCTGCATCCAACACGGCAAATACGGTGTCACGGTGCGACCCACTGTGGCAGATGATGACAGCTTCGATGTCTTCTCGCGCCAACATTTCGTGCCAATTTGTGTAACGATTGGTAATGTGGTAGTGATCGGCAACAGCCTCCAATACAGGGGCGTAAGCATCGGAGAGGGCCACCAGTTCGAATTTTTCATCATAGTCTACTAAATATGGAATGTGCATAATTTGACCAATTGCGCCGCAACCAATCAAACCAACACGCAGGGGGGATGTCATAGAATTATCTCCAAATCGTCTAAGTATTTGAAGAAGATTATTCTTCCCGCCTCTTGTACTGTCAAGTTATAATGAAACTTCGCATGGGTTTTTCTTAGCGGTATTTCTGAAACGAGACAATATGCAAACGGAATCTTCTACCACGTTTGTACGTGATCGGTTTACGTGGTTGGCCTATTTTATGCTGGCCTTTTTCTCCTATATGGTTTCCACACGCGGGCCATTTATCCCATTTCTACGCGATGAACTCCATCTCAGCTATAGCGTCGCCGGAATGCACTTGAGTGCTTTTGCGATTGGTATTGTCGTATCGGGATTAACGACAGATCGTTTGTCGCGCCGATACGGACGGCGTTGGGTTTTTTGGGGTGGGGGTGGTGCAAGTATCGTCTTCACAGCCATTTTTCTGCTCGTGCATCATCCAGTTTTGACGATTGGCAGCACTTTGTTTATCGGAGTGACTTCTGGTTGGCTGTTGGTGACGATTCAGGCAACCTTGAGCGATCATCATGGTGAAAAACGGGCCATTGCGATTACTGAATCGAATATCGCGGCCAGTGCCTCCGCCGTGTTAGCACCTTTAGCGGTGGGTACTTTTGAGGATATTGGACTTGGCTGGCGTATGGCGCTGGTCGTTGGCCTGATTACGTGGGGATTTGCGGCGTGGTGGTGGAGGGATGTCGAAATTCCCCCAACGCAGCAGGTGATTAAACAGGCAACACGCCATCATCAGCCGCTACCTACTACTTTTTGGGTCTATCTAGCCGTGATTTTCTTTGGTGCGGTCATTGAATGGGGACTCATTTTTTGGGGAGCAGACTTCCTTGAAAAAAATGCGGGCTTGAAGGCGACCACTGCTTCTACCACGATAACTGTCTTCTTCTTGGCAATGGTGATTGGTCGGACAATTGGCAGCCGCCTGTCGCGTTTTATCGAAGTCAAACATTTACTGCTGATGACCTATTGTCTGGTCGTGATTGGATTTATACCCTTGTGGTTAGCGCCGACGCCAGCCATTAGTGTGATGGGTCTATTTATCGCGGGCTTGGGTGTTGCAAATGGCTTCCCTCTCACGCTTTCAATGGCACTTGGGATGGTCACTCCACCGGAAACAGATAGAGCCAGTGGACGGATCTCATTTATCGCAGGTTTGGCAATTTTCTTGGGGCCACAGGTGCTTGGGATTGTGGCCGACATCAGCAGCATTCGTACCGCTTATGGGATGATCGGAGTGATTAGCATGGTCATGATCGGCTTGGTCTATTGGGCTAACCAACTACCCCATCATACTCCCATGATTGCGCAGGAAGGGGCAAACGCATGAGACAGACCAGCTATGATGTTGTGATTGTGGGTGGTGGACATAACGGCCTTGTTGCGGCGGCCTATCTTGCCGGGGCTGGTAAATCCGTATTGCTGGTGGAACGCAAACCCATAGTTGGTGGCGCGGCGATCTCGGCACAAGTCTTTGCTGGCATGAATGCGCGATTGTCCCAATATGCCTATTTGGTGAGCCTGCTGCCCCAAAAGATCGTGCGGGATTTAAAACTCAATTTTTCAACCCGCCGTCGTTCCGTTGGGTCATTTACCCCGGCAGTGGAAAATGGGCAACATAAGGCTTTGCTCGTGAGTAATGAATCGTTGGCAACTACGGAGCAGTCTTTTGCCCAATTTGGCATCCATCCCGCTGATTTTATTGGGTACAGCCGCTTTTATCATTTGATGGGGCAATTAGCAGGCATTATCTGGCCCACCTTGTTATCCCCAATGGTCAACCGTGATCGCATGAAGGCCCAATGCCGAACCGATGAACTAAAGGCGGCTTGGGAAGTGTTTGTTGAGCAGCCATTGGGTATCGGTATTGAACAAAATGTGCAGCATGACCTTGTGCGCGGGGTGATTTTCACCGATGCCAAGATTGGTGTATCCACTGATCCCCATGACCCGACCCTGCTGCAAAACCGCACGTTCTTATATCACCTTATCGGCAACGAAACAGGTGAATGGGCAGTACCCGTTGGTGGGATGGGAGCATTAACCTCTGAACTAGCACGGGTAGCCCAAGCGAATGGCGCCACAATCCTGACTTCTGCCCCAGTTGAAGCAATCGAACCAGATACCCCCTATGCCGTTGTGCATTATACCCACGATGGTAAAACTCAATCGGTGCGAGCGCGATATGTGCTGGTGAATGCTGCCCCACAGGTGCTCAATCAATTGTTGCCGACGCCGCTGCCGATTGAAGATGCCGATGAAGGGGCAGTTTTCAAAATCAACATGCTGCTGAAACGCCTACCTCAATTGAAAGCGACCCAATATTCCCAAAAGGATGCTTTCACCGGGACATTTCATATTGATGAAGGTTACGAGGAGATGAAGGAACACCATCGGGTTGCCGCGCTGGGTCAGCTTCCTGACCGGGTGTCGGGAGAAATGTATTGCCACTCCTTGACCGACCCCTCGATTTTGTCGCCCGAATTGCAGGGTTATCAGACCCTTACCCTATTTGGCTTGGATATTCCCTATCGGCTGTTTAATGAAACCAATAACGCCGAATTGCGCGAAATCATCATGCGGAGATATGTGCAGGGGATTAATCGTTATTTGGATGAGCCTTTGGAGGAATGTTTGGCAATTGATGTAAACGGTCAGTCCTGTATCGAAGCAAAAAGCCCACTTGATTTGGAAAACGAACTAAAACTTCCCACCGGGAACATTTTCCACACCGCGCTATCGTGGCCTTTTGCCGAAAATGGGAGCGAGTGGGTTGGGAAATGGGGCGTCGAGACTGCTTACGAAAACATTCTGATTTGTGGATCAGGGGCACAGCGTGGCGGGGCGGTCAGTGGGATTCCGGGGCATAATGCGGCGATGAAAGTGTTAGAGGGGGCGACCCAGTAAGATTCTTAGCTGCAAAGCCGCCCTTCTACACTCGCTGGGGCTACTTGCTTTCACGATAGAGCACATGGCGGCGCAGGGTGGGATCATATTTTTTGATTTCCATGCGGCCCGTGTCGTTCCGTTTATTTTTCTCAGTGTAGTAAACGTGATTGCTTTCGGTGCTGACCAAGCGAACCCAGCTACGGTCTCTCTTTTTCTTTGCCATGACTTTGTGTGCCTCCAAATGCGTTTTCTGGTACACATTGTAGCGGAAAGCCCGCGCGGTGTGAATACTTGAATTGCCAAGAGGTAACAGTCACCCAACCGTCATAAAATCGGACGCTTGTTTATCTCAAATCCATGCTACAATCTCGGCCATCTAAAGTAGTTCGGTCTCAAATGGTATGAAACAAAACCCACCTCATCTGTATAAATCACTTGCATTATTGCTGGTGTTGGCAATGCTTATCAGCAGTATGTTGGCTTGTTCGCTGACTGAAGAAGACCCACCAACGTTAGCCCCACGCCAGCCTATGTCTACCACCACTAATCAGCCAACACTTGGCGCACCCGGACCTGTCACCATTCAAGCACCCCCTGTCTTGCCAGAATTACCGGGTGGAGTAGAAGAGGACGTGCCTGTCAATAATTCGGTGACCAATTGGATGCTTTACATAGATAATAACCGCATGATGAATACGGTTTTGGCTATGGAGAACTTTCAAAATCGCCATTCATTAGGCTTGCCTGCCCCAAATCAGGGCATACACGCGGCAGCCTTGTATCTAAAGGGTCGTTTTGAAGAGATCAAGGCGGCGAACCCAGATAAGCAAATTGTGGTTTATACCCAGCCTCTCTCGATTAATTATGGTGGTGTAAGTGCGACCAACGACAATATTTTTATGGTGCTGCCCGGTTTGGATGCGTCGGCAGGCGTAATTGTGGTCGGGGCACATTATGACACCATCAACAGTAGTTCTGTTACTAGTGCCGATTTATATCAACCCGGTGCCAATGACAATGGGTCGGGGGTATCGGTGGTCTTGGAACTGGCCCGGATCATGGCACAAGGGTATCACCGCGCTACCGTGATCTTTGTATTGTTCGCGGCGGAGGAATTTGAACAACGTTTTGGCAGCACTGAATTTGTTAAATACCTTAAAGATTATAATTTAGACATCAATGCCACTCTGACAATGGATATGGTGGGAAGCCCCACCGGGCCAAATGGCGAGCGATATGATAATCAGATGCGGGTATTTTCTGAGCCACCTGCCGAATCTGGCTCACGCGAACTTGCCCGACTGATGGAATTAGTTTCACGGGCCTATATGCAGGGCGAACTGAATGTGACGGTTGAGGAGACCATTGACCGTTCCGGGCGTTGGGGCGACCATATGAGCTTTAATGCGGAGGGTATCTCCGCCATCCGTATGATTGAATATCGGGATGATCCGAGCCGCCAGCACAATGCACGTGATCGCGCTGATGATGTGGACGCGGCTTATATGGGACGCATCACCAAACTGGCCTTAGCGACCCTATTGGTGTTGGCCGATGGCCCTAATTCGCCGCAAGATTATCGGCTTGATACCAGCACATGGCACCTTGAGTGGACACCAGTTCCCGGCGCGACGGCTTATGCAGTGGCCTTGCGGTTTCCGGGATCGTCTGTCTATAACCAGATTTTTACAACCTCCGAGAGCAGCTTTACGTGGGAGTCTATGTCTCTGTATGAAATGGTTGCGGTGGCTGGCATAGATGCCAATGGTCAGTTAGGACGTTTTGTTGAGTGGCGTATCCCGCCCATCCCGACGCAATAACATAAATTCTGGCTTTGCAATTAAAAGAGAGTCCAGTATACTTTTAGTGGTGATGGGCCTGTAGCTCAACGGTTAGAGCAGGCGACTCATAATCGCTTGGTTGGGGGTTCGAATCCCTCTAGGCCCACTATCTGCAAATTGACCAACCAGTCATCTTCAACAGGTGGCTGGTTTTTTATTTACCTATTCGAACCAAGTCCCTCTAATCCTTGCCACCTATTCTTTGGTCTATTATGACCCATTAAAATATCTTAAAATATGTAAACGTGAATCTTGACCCTTAACATTTTGAATTTGGTCTTTTATGATAGGCCAAAAACCACTAACCAGAAATCAAGGCGATGCTGTTAACCATTACCACAACCCTCTCACCCGCAACTGATCTCGGCTATTTGTTATACAAACATCCGGATCGTGTCCAATCGTTTGAACTGAATTTTGGGCAGGCCCATGTGTTTTATCCGGAAGCGACACCGGAACGATGCACTGCTGCTCTGCTACTGGACATCAATCCGGTAGGGTTGGTACGCGGACGCGGGATGAGTACCTTTGCGCTTGAACCTTATGTCAATGACCGCCCGTATGTGGCATCGTCATTTATGAGTGTCGCCATTTCGCAGGTGTACGGAACGGCATTATCAGGCATTTGCAAAACACGCCCAGAATTAGCCCAAACCGCGATTCCGCTTGAAGCAAAAATTACATCCCTGCCCAGTCGAGGGGGTGAGGCTATGCTGCGAAAGCTGTTTGAACCACTAGGATATACCCTCACGATTGAACACTATCTGCTAGACGACACTTTTCCAGCATGGGGCGAAAGCGCTTATTACACGGTGACATTGTGCCATACCGTTCGTTTGACTGACCTGCTTTCCCATCTTTATGTGCTGATTCCGGTGCTGGATGACGAGAAACATTACTATGTCGGCAGCGATGAAGTGGAAAAACTGCTGCGACATGGCGAAGGGTGGTTAGCCGCGCATCCGGCTAAAGAATTAATCACGGCCCGCTATTTGAAGCACCAATACAGTCTCAAACGCGAGGCACTCGCCCGATTGGTTGAAGATAGTCCTCGCATTGACGAAGAAAGCGATGAACACAACGCGGAAGAAGCAAAAATTGAGGAACGGGTGAGTCTGCATCAACAGCGATTGGGGGCGGTGTTATCGGTTCTCAAAAACAGCGGGGCACAGCGTATTCTCGATTTGGGTTGCGGTGAGGGGCGGCTGTTATCCATGCTGCTGCAAGAACCACAGTTTACCTCCATTTTAGGCATAGATGTTTCCATTCATGCGTTGGAAATCGCCAGCGACAAACTACGGTTAGATCGTTTGCCACCTAAACAGCGGGAACGCATTCAAATCGCACAGGGATCATTGATGTATCGGGATGCGCGGCTAAAGGGCTTTGATGCGGCGGCGGTGGTCGAAGTCATTGAACATCTCGACCCTCCCCGTTTGGCGGCATTTGAGCGGGTGTTATTTGAATTTGCCCACCCCACAATGGTGGTGATTACAACGCCAAATGTCGAATACAACGTGTTGATGGAGACCCTCCCCGCCGGAAAATTCCGCCACCGCGACCACCGCTTTGAATGGACACGTGCCGAATTTCAGACATGGGCCACTGGTATAGCAGAACGTTTTGGCTATCGCGTGCGGTTTTTACCCATTGGGACAGAGGATTTGCAGGTTGGCCCACCCAGCCAAATGGCGATTTTTGAGATATTGGCAGAAGAAAAAGTGTGAAATGACCTTGAATATCACCCTTCCTGAATTCTCACTCGTTGTATTGATTGGCGTCTCTGGCAGCGGCAAATCTACTTTTGCACGGACACACTTTTTGCCGACTGAGATCATCTCCTCGGATTTTTGCCGGGGGTTGGTCTCGGATGACGAAAACAGCCAAGATGCCACCAAAGATGCGTTTGATGTGGTGCATTTCATCGCAGGCAAACGCCTTGCCAATATGAAATTGACGGTCATTGATGCGACCAGCGTGCAGCCCGAGGCTCGTAAGCCGCTGATTAAATTAGCCCGTGAACATCATGCCTTGCTGGTAGCGATTGTTTTGGATGTGCCAGAGCGCATCTGTATTGAACGCAACCAGAAACGGGCGGATCGAAACTTTGGGTCGCAGGTCATCAAACGTCAGCGCCAAGAGCTAAAACGCTCCCTGCGCCTATTGGAAAAGGAGGGTTTTCGGCAGGTCTATGTGCTGAAATCGGAGGAAGAAATCGCCGATGTGCAGATTACCCGCCAACCCTTACACAATAATCTGAAGCATGAACATGGCCCCTTCGACATCATTGGCGACGTGCATGGCTGCTTTGATGAATTGGTGACGCTGCTAGAAAACATGGGCTATGCTGTCAATGGCACACACGTTACCCCGCCCGATGGTCGCAAAGCTATCTTTTTGGGCGACTTGGTAGATCGTGGGCCAAAAATCCCCGATGTTTTGCGATTGGTTATGGATATGGTCGAAAGGGGTACGGCCATCTGTATCCCCGGCAATCATGACATCAAACTCATGCGAAAATTGCGCGGACGAGACGTGCAAATCAAACATGGTCTGGCTGAATCGCTGGCACAGCTGGAAAACGAGACCCCTGAATTCAAAAAGCAGGTGGCGGATTTTATCGAGGGCCTCGTCAGCCATTATGTGCTGGATGGGGGTCGCTTGGTGGTGGCCCATGCGGGCATGAAAGAAAATTACGCCGGACGCGCTTCCGGGACTGTCCGCGAATTTGCCCTGTATGGCGAGACGACTGGTGAGACTGACGAGTTTGGCTTACCCGTGCGTCACAATTGGGCGGCTGAGTATCGCGGCTCGGCCACCGTCGTCTATGGTCATACTCCTGTACCCCAAGCGGAATGGTTAAATCGAACCATCAATATTGACACGGGCTGCGTATTTGGTGGGGCATTATCAGCCTTACGCTATCCTGAAAAAGAAGTGGTGTCGGTTCCTGCACAGCACACCTATTCCGAACCCGTGCGACCTTTCCTAGCTGAAAGCGCTCCGGCTTTGACTTCCCAACAGCAGTACGATGATGTGCTGGATATTGAGGATGTCATTGGCAAGCGCCTTATCAATACTCGTTTGATGAAACATATCACCATTCGAGAAGAAAATGCGATTGCGGCACTGGAAGTTATGAGCCGTTTTGCCGTCAATCCCAAATGGCTGATCTATTTGCCGCCTACTATGTCGCCAACGGAAACGACGCAATTTCCTGATCTATTGGAACATCCGTTAGAGGCTTTTGCGTATTACCGTGATAATGGGGTGCCACAGGTGATCTGCGAAGAAAAACATATGGGGTCACGGGCAGTCGTCATCGTTTGTCGAGATGAAGATGCTGCCCGTCGGCGTTTTGGTGTAATTGGGGAGGGTTTCGGAGTATGTTACACCCGCACCGGACGCCGTTTCTTTGATAACCGGGCATTGGAAACCGAATTTTTGGGTCGGATACACGATGCCATTGATGAAGCGGGGTTGTGGGATGACCTCAACACGGATTGGCTGGCACTTGACTGCGAATTGATGCCTTGGTCAGCCAAAGCGCAGGAATTATTACAGCGGCAGTACGCGGCAGTAGGGTCAGCAGGAGGAAATGCGATGCGTGAAACCATCGCTGCTCTCGAAATGACTGCCGCCCGATTGCCCGCTACCTCTGAATTGTTGGGCCGTTTCCAGCCACGTGCCGCAATGGTCAATCACTATATTGAGGCCTACCGACGCTATTGCTGGGAGGTGACTTCGATTGATGATTTGAAACTTGCCCCTTTTCATCTGCTCGCAAGTGAACGGACGACCCATGCCGACAAATCGCATGTGTGGCATATGGAAATGATTGGCAAACTACATCAGGTTGGCGAAACCGTGTTGTATCCAACCGCCTATAAAATCGTGGATGTCACGAATCCCGATAGTCAAGCCGAAGGGGTACGCTGGTGGGAGCAGATGACCCAAAAAGGTGGTGAGGGTATGGTCGTCAAACCGCTGGATTTCATCGTGAAGGGTCGTTATGGCATCCTTCAACCTGCTATGAAAGTGCGAGGCCGTGAATATCTGCGAATTATTTATGGGCCAGAGTATACCGCCCCCGAACAGATAGTCCGTTTGCGTAGTCGAGGTCTGAAGGGTAAACGATCTTTGGCCGCCCGCGAATTTGCCCTGAGTATTGAGTCGCTGGAACGGTTTGTTCAAAAAGAACCACTACGCCGTGTACATGAGTGTGTTTTTGGGGTACTTGCCCTTGAAAGCGAACCCGTAGATCCGCGCTTATAAAGCAGTGCCCATAATCGCTGAAAACCGCTAACCCCGCTCGACATCAGAAACATCCTTAAAAACACGGGCACAGTTATGCTCGTATTTTTATCTTGGGATGGTGCTTCTTCAAATCGCTCATTGCCTGCGAATATCGAATGTACATTGTTAAACTCGTATGATTTAGCTTATGCGATATGGAAACGTGAACCTTTTGAGGCATATCCGATATTAGGGTGTTGATAGGCCGCTGCATAGGAGTGAATCGGGATTGCAAACCGACGAAACACTGGCCCAAGGAATTCAACAAGGGTGTATTCCCAATTTGGCACTGTTGGTGGAGCGGCATTATAGCCCATTGAAAGGCTATCTTTACCGGATGACCAATGGGAATTTGTTATTGAGTGAGGATATGGCACAAGAAACGTTTCTTCGGGCACTGCGGAACATCCATCAATATCAATACCCCCGCCCTTTTAAAGCATGGCTTTATGCGATAGCCACCAATCTCGTCCGGCAGCATTTTGAACAGGCCGACACGCGCCATACGATTACTGCGTCGGAAATGGACTGGCATAACCTAAGGGATATCGAGCCATTGCCAGAAACGCAGTTGACCACCTATGAGGAAACCCAGCAGGTCATCCAAGCCCTTGCCAAACTGCCCTTACATCAGCGCGAAGTCATTCTCTTGCGCTATTACGAGGAAATGCCACTGGCCCAGATCGCGGAAAGCCTAAAAATTCCAGAAGGCACGGTCAAATCGCGCTTAAGTATAGGCCTCCGGCGGCTGCGTGAGTTAATGGAGGAATCAACATGACCGACGACCCTAAGCGTTTGCGAGATATGTTAGTCGAGGATACTGGTTCGGATGGTACGGCAGATGCGCTCATAGGCCCTATCCAAGCCCTTAAACAATGGCCTAACCCGACAACGTCCAATGCTGAAATTCAAGCACTGCTCACTCGGCTCTCAGTTGAAGGATTGGCTACTAGTGGGAATCAACGACGTAATCTGCGCTGGATGTGGCTTATTTTGCAGGGCCAGTTGTGGATCATTCGTAAGGAGTTGTGGGCAGCCTCCGCGCTGGTCATCTTGATCGGCACCTTTGTCACGTTGGTAGCCTATCAACCAGACACTGATGCCTTTGCGCCGCTGGTGATCCTCGCACCGATTATGGCGGCAGTGGGGGTGGGTCTGCTTTATGATGCCGAATACGAAATCCAGTTTGAAATTGAGGACGCCACCCCAACAGGTATCCTTCGGATTTTGTTAGCTCGTTTGATGCTGATTTTTAGCTTCAATCTCATCATGACTTTAGGTGGCAGTGTTATCTTAGCCATTGCAAGGGCTGAAATCTCGCTTGGCCCACTGATTCTGGCTTGGTTTTTGCCCATGACCTTCTTGTCGTCGGTTGCTTTTTTGATGAGCGTCGTTTTACGCAGCACAGCATTCAGCATCGCCGTGTCCCTGCTTATGTGGAGTCTGCACGTTTTTCTCACCCAGGCAACCCCTGACCATACGCTTGTTTATGCACTGTCACTGCCCGGCCTGCGTGACGAAAGTACCCGCCCCTTTCTCTTGATAGCGGCAGTATTGGCCCTATTGACCACATTTCTATTCCTTGAAAAATCTGACCGGGAATTAAGGACAACGGCATGATTTACTTAGTTCTAGTCGGATTGATAGCCATTGTTTCTTGGAACGGATGGCGTGCGATCCAGACCTTCGCCCGATACCGGACTCAATTTACCCTACGGACGACCTTCCGCACGGTTGGAGTGTGGGGATTGTTGGCTAGTCTGGGATTCTTCCTGATGCTGTTCTTAGCAAGCGGCGATTTTGGACTATGGGAGGATAAAGGCCGAGTGGTCGAAATCATTGTTCCGCTGGTCATGGGTATTCAAGCTGCTGTTTTGTTTTCCCCAGCAGATGAAAACGCACTAGAAATCTTGTTGACGTATCCCCGACCTGTGGCGTGGATATTGGCCGAACGCTTGGGCCTAGCCTTCATATTTCAAGCCGCTGCCGCCATTGCTGGCATTCTCATTAGTTTTTTATTCTTTGAGTATCAGATGCTTGGTTTGGCCCTGATTCGTTGGCTACCACCCACGCTTTTGCTGATGGGTGTAGGGGCATATACAACGCTCAAATCGCGGGTTCTGGCCTTCGGGGTGGCAATCGCAGCACTGGTGTGGTTTGTAGGGCTGTTTTTTGGCCCTCTGCTTTTACCCGGTATGCCTGTCATTTTTCCATTGAATCATGTTCAGCCCTATCTCTGGTCGGTGAACCCCTATTTGCATCCGGAGGACTTAGGCTGGGAGGATTATTGGGTGAATCGTGCTCTTGTGTCCTTAATCGGATGTTTTTTGATCAGCCGGGCGGGGGCCTATCTACGCGATGAAGAGACCGTCCTACTGGGGGCTACTTCCAAAGGACGTACCCGTAACGCAATTTCAAAAACAGTGGAGGGGCTATGAATAACGTTACACATCAACTGCGCGGCATGATTTGGTACGAGTTGAAAATGCACTGGCGACGACGGGCCTTGAAGATTTTGATGATTGCCCTTTTTGCGCTCATCGTGATTACCAGTTTACTCCAACATACCGAAGACTTTGAGAAGAATGTTTATGGGCCAGTCAAGGATGAGACGGGGCTATCAGATGCTGAGTTGAACACGTGGTTTGCCATTTTTTCCACGTGGTTTGTTGGAGCGGTAACCTTCGGATTTCTTTTGCCCATTGGTGTTGCGGATACCATCCCTCTTGACCGACAAAGTGGGGTCTCAGAGCTTTTCCAGAGCCTTCCTCTGTCGCGTGGTACATATTTGTCGGGGAAGGTTATGGGGGTATGGGCGGCGGTATTATGGGGCAATATTGTTCTAATGGTCATTACAGGTGTGTTATGGTGGTTTTTTCTGGGAGGCTACAAACCCTTACCTTATATCGGCATGTGGATGATGGGCCTCGGTATCCTGACTGTACTCAACGGGGGTATGGGTGTTTTGCTCACCGCCACTCAACCCAACCGCCTAAGAGCCGTGCTGTTAACCATTGGCTGCATGTTTATCCTACCCAATTTTCTGGGCATGGACAGCAACATAAGGGAAAGTGCTGACCTCTGGGATTTCATCAGTCCGTTACGTTGGCCGATCTTTGCCTACTATATACGGATTAATCAAGCTGGGGCACTCACGGATGCGGTTATTACGGCGTTGGTCGGCATAGGCGAACTTGCCCTAATCGGGATGGCGATGTGGGGCTGGATGCGTTGGAAAGAACAACATTAGGAGCGATACCATGATTAAGATTGAACACCTCACCAAAATCTATAAAGGCGATGTCACGGCACTGAATGATATTTCACTTGAAATCGGGACTGGGATGTTTGGTTTGGTTGGGCCAAATGGCGCGGGCAAAACCAGCCTGATGCGAATTATCGCGGGATTGCTGCATTGGACGGCGGGTCGGGTCGAAGTCAATGGACACGATATGCACACCCTAAAAGGTAAACAAGCCGCCAAAGCTATATTGGGCTATCTGCCACAAGAACTTGGCCTCTATCCACATCTAACTGGGGCCGAGTTTTTAGATTATGTCGCTATTTTGAAGGGTGTTACCAATCGTCAGCAGCGCAAACAGCAAGTACAGGAAGCCTTAGAAAAAGTACATCTGACCGAGGTAGCAGAACGCAGGCTAAAGACTTATTCCGGCGGTATGAAACGGCGCATCGGCATCGCTCAGGCACTCATTGGCAACCCCCGGCTTATGATTGTGGACGAGCCAACCGCAGGGCTTGACCCCGAAGAACGAGTACGGCTGCGAAACCTGTTTTCTGAACTAGCGGAAAATGCGACGGTGATCCTTTCGACCCATATCATTGAAGACATTAGCCAAAGTTGCCGTGATTTAGCCATCATGTATAACGGCACTGTGTTGTTTCGCGGTGCGCCCAATGAGTTAATCCAAAAAACACGCGGTCAGGTCTGGAACATTGTGACGGATGGAGAACGCCCGAATCACGGTCTAAATGTGGTTTCCACACTTCAGTTGGCGCAAGGGACGCAGTATCGGGTGATCGGGGATGCAGGGGCCTTTCCGAACGCCATATCCACTGAGCCAAGTCTGGAAGATGGTTATATCCATCTAATGGGCCAAACCCGGAATAGGGAATTGGGCTAATTCTCAAAAAAGGTATGTCTCAACCCCTGCAAAAATGGGAGCAGATGAGAAGGGTTGAGACAATACAAGTGCAAGATGATCGAGACAGAGGTCAGTATAAAAAAACTGCGCGACAGAAACGTGACAACCGTATAGGGCCTAAACAAAAAGGCCGGGCTTTGTAACCCGACCTTTGTAGAAATCAACGGATGTTATATCCTATCGCCAAGCTGAGACCTGTGTCACACCTGCCAACGGCACACCAAGCGATTGATTGAAATATACCCCTGAGTTCCAATCGAGATCGTGGCGATAGTAGAATTCCCCATCTTGATAGTACAGCCCGAATGAGGCGATGGTGTCGCCATCCCAATCGCCCGCTACAAAAGCGCCTTCATCACTGATACCCGGTGCGCCGATATATTGCGCAAACGGGAAGCCTCCAGTGCCTGTTGTGGCTGCATCGTTAGTCCACGTGATCGAAGTCCCGCGCCGACACGCAATCGTTGCCACCCCGTCCCCATCAAAATCGCCTGCGGAGAACTGATGTGTGCCTGTAAAACCTGCCGAATCGGGTAACAAGACACTCAGCCATTGATACCCGATGGCGGGCAGGAGATTGCCCGATAGGTCACAGGTGTAGTAGAGGACAAAGGCCATTCCGTAGGGCGGAAAATCTGCCCCATCAATGACTCCAATACAGTCATTGGAAAGGGCTGCATCGAACCGTCCGGTTACAGGCGGCCCGGTCACACCGATCCAGAGTAGTTCCCAATCCTCCGTCTCACCCGGTTCATTGGTGAAGAAAAACGCGCCATTACTATAGACGCCGGGAGTTTCTAGGCCATCGCTGTCCCAGTCACCCATGACCCACAGCCCGCCCGTTGTTGGTGCATAAGCTGAATAGAAGGTGTAGTCATCGGCAGCAGGTGGATCGCCCAAGCCATCTACGAGACCAACAATCTGGAAATTGGGACTGAACACTGCGAGATTATCAGCAGGTGTGGGGAAACGCGGTGCAACATAAATATCCGGGTCATCGTTCGTATCCCCTGAAATCAGATTGGTGGCTTCCGATTCAAAGCTGACATAATTACCATTGCCCGAAATGGCCGGATAGCTGGTATTGTCATCCCCCAACGTTCCATCCCGTGCTATCGAAACGAGGGTGGTCGTATTGGCAACGCGGTCACGCACGTAGATGTCCGTCCAACCATTAGTGTCTTCAGTGGCTAAGGGGGAATCGGATTCAAAGACGATTTGACGTCCACCATTCGCAATCGCAGGGTTCGCTGATGGAAGAGCGCCGAGTGTTCCCGCAGTCGAGGCCGAAACCAATGAGGTGGTGGGGGCGCCGCTGGTGGTGCGCACAAACACATCCCGGAAATTATTGGTATCGCCTGCAACCATGTTCGTCGCATCGGATTCAAAGGCGATAATCGTACCATTGGACGAGATCGCCGGGTCCCATGAATTCCCGTTGGCTTGGCCTCCGCCGGATGGTATGGAGACGCGAATAGTAGTCCCCGCCGTCAGTGCCCGCGCAAAAATATCACGTTCACCATTGTTATCATTCGCTACTAGATTGGTCGCCTCGGATTCAAAGGCGACATGACCGCCCGCTGAGGCAATATCTGGCATAAACGAGCCACCCCCTGTCGCTTCATTTCCGGCATTGGTCAGCGAGACTCGGGTTGTCGTACCTGCCGTGAGATCACGCAGGAAAATATCTGATTCGCCATTCGTATCACCCGTCACTAGATTGGTGGCGGTAGACTCGAAGGCAATGCGTGTCCCATCGCCAGAAATCGAGGCGTTACGGGAAGCCCCATTCGCTTGGGGAAGAGCAATGTTGCCCCGCGAGATACGGGTGATCGTAAAGGTGTCGCGGTCATACATGTAAATGTCGCTGACGCCATTTGAATCTGCGCTAACCAACGCAGCACTTGTCTCAAATACGACATAACGTCCATCGGCTGAAATATCAGGATTGACGGATGACAAGGTTGCCTCCGTACCATCACTCGCAACGGACACTCGGCTAATTTGGCAGGTTTGGCGGTCATACACAAAAATATCAATCAGGCCATTGGTATCGCCTGCTACCAATTCCGACGAGGCAGATTCGAAGGCGACAAAACGTCCATCTTCCGATAGAGCCGAGTCACTGTTGGTAAATGCGCCGGATACCTGCTGATTGTGATAGTCGAGACTGACGCGATGGATGGCATTCACCGGAGTGCAGGTGCTGGCAAATATCCCACCTTCCTCGTCGCCACTGGTGGTTGTATCGGTGGCTTCTTCGGTGGAGATGACAAAAGCATCCACCGCCACGATGCCGCCCTCTTGGGCATAGACTCGGAGGATATGGGGTTCATTGCTCAGATAGTTGATAATGGTGCTTTGTCCATACGCGGTTTGGTCAGTTCTCGTGATGACTGTTCGTAGCACTGTGCCGTCCACCTCTAGGGCCAATGTGCCTAAGGCTGGCCCAGCGATATAGATGACTTCCAGTGTGGTGCCAACAAACTCCAATTCCAGCACATCCCCTTCGGCCCCGCTCGAATAGAGATAGGTTCCGTCGCTGGCTGCTGCCGTTGTTTGTGATGACCAATTGCCTTCACGACTGACCAACGCATTATCCGACTCAATCCGTTGACTTGACTGCCCCTGAGAATGGGCCGGCCAGCCAATCAGAAAAAACAAGATGGCGACCACTGCCAATAAGATGACAGATGTCCGCACTGTACGATACTCATTTGCTGATATTCGCATGATATTCTCCCAACCCTTTGATCCAACGAAATGTGGCATTGTCAGCAATGGAGCCTATCCAGTACGGCTGTCCCACGATTACATGGTCATTGCCATGTGTAATTTCGTTGCTGGGAAACGCCGTGCTGCAAATTCCACTACAATGGGTGGAAACATTGCTGACTGACACACAGCTCAAGCATTGCTTGATTGACGGTCAGTATAGGGAAGCTGCGCGACAGCTTGGTGACAGAATCGTGACAGGGGGACAAGACCAATGAGTGGCTTGCGGGTGTATTTGTTAGGAACCCCACGCATCGAATTTCAAGGCACAGCCGTCAAAGTTGAACGCCGCAAGGCCGTGGCCCTTATCGCCTATCTCGCATTATCTGAACAAATGCAGAGCCGCGAGGTGATCGCCAGTCTATTGTGGCCGGATCAAGATGAGGATCATGCGCGGTCAGCTTTGCGAAGTGCCCTACGAGCACTGACCAAAGTGATGGATATCGAATGGATTCAAGCGGATCGTATGACCATTGGTCTCAAACGAGAAGTAGTATGGGTTGATGTGATCGCTTTCCAAAAACTACTCGCAGCGAATAGCGCCCATCCGCACGGCTCGGATAGCATTTGTAAAGATTGTGTAGATTTTTATCAACAAGCTGCAACACTCTATAGCGATGATTTTTTGATCGGATTTAATCTGCCGGATGATTTGGAATTTGAGAACTGGCAGTTGGCCCAACGCGAATGGTTGCGCCGCGAATATGCCGATGTCCAACGCCGCCTAGCTCACTATTATGCTGACTTGGACCAGTATGAACAAGCGATTCGTCATGCCATCCAGTGGTTGGAGATTGATACCCTGCACGAGCCTGCCCATCGCCACTTGATGCGTTTGTATGCTGCGAATGGTCAGCGGTCAGAAGCACTGCGCCAGTATCGCCAGTGTGTGGAAATTTTGGATAGTGAACTTGCTACTCCACCCGAAAGCGAGACCACCCGACTTTTTGAGGCTATTCAACAGGGTACTCCTACGTTTGTGTCGTCCACCGATTTGATTAGCCCACCTATTTCAGGTGTGATGCCGCCCCTCCCATCGCTTTTGGTGGGACGTGAAGCCGCGCTCCATGCGATTAAGCAGCGGCTTGGCGTGGGCAGTCCGGAAGCACGTCCAATCACCGTTATTCAAGGCTGGCCGGGTGTTGGCAAAAGCACCCTTGTGGCAACACTGGCCCACGATTTGGAACTCAGCCAGTATTATCCCGATGGTGTCTTATGGGCTTCGTTAGGCGAAAATCCTAGTATTGCGAGTGAAATCGGAGTTTGGGCGGAGGCATTGCGTTTAAATGAACCCGGTCAAGCCCGCACCGTCGAAGAAATCAGTGCCCAATTGACGGCGGTGCTGCGGGACAAACGAATGCTGCTGATTGTGGATGATGTGTGGCAGGCGGATCATGCCCAACCGTTTCGAGTTGGGGGAAAGAATTGCGCATTGGTCATGACCAGTCGTTTGAATGACGTAGCAACTGCTCTTGCTCCGACCGCTAATGATATTTATCGCCTGCCGGTCTTGACGGAACAGGCAGCACTGGAACTATTAGCAAAATTCACCCCCGAAACCGTTGCCAATCAATTTGATGAAGCCACACAATTGGTACGTGATCTCGAAGGCCTACCTTTGGCGATTCATGTGGCAGGTCGTTTGTTGCATAGCGAGGCTCGATTGGGATGGGGTGTGAGTGAGTTATTGGCGGATTTAAGAGAGGGGGCCAGTTTACTGACCGCTCAAGCGCCTAGTGATATGTTGGGAAACAAGTCCGATACCTCGCTGACGATTACCGCGCTTCTCAAACGTAGCACGGATTCGCTTGATGCCTTAACTCGCCAGTATTTCGCTTATTTGGGATTATTTGTTGCCAAACCTGCGACATTTGACTTGCCCGCGATGGCCGTCGTATGGGAGGTAGACGACCCCAAACCGATTGCAAGGTTACTGGTCAATCGTGGCCTCTTAGAACCCGTTGGTGGGGGGCGCTTCCAAATGCACGCCCTCTTGGTCTTACATGCACGCTCGCTTTTAGATGAGGTGATGAGCTAATGGCATCTTCTGTTGGCACGCTTCAATATCGGTTGGCTCAACATTATGTGACGCGGCTGCAACAGGCAAATACAGCCTTTCGGCGGGGGCATGGTAACCGCACCTATTGGTATAACCATATCGAACAGGACTGGAGTCAAATCCGCCAATGGCAAGCATGGTCAGTTAGCGCAGCGGATGAGCTAGACAAAGCCCAATTATGTGTGGGATTTTCTATTGCGGGAATTGATATTTTGCGGGTACGCCAAACGCCATCCGAGCGGGTAACTTGGCTGCAACAGGCACTTGATGCGGCGATTCTGGTCGGAAATGCTGAGGCTCAGTGTACTATATTGCATCATCTTGCACAGGCCCATTTTTATTCGGCTCGCGCGGAACAAGCCACCCAGCTTGCCAACCAGCTATTGATTTTAGGTCAACGGGCCAAAGATGCCTTAAGTATAGGGCGAGCTTACTATACATTGGCATCAGTTGCCCAACAACTAGGCAAGTTCGATGAATCGGAAGATTTGCTAAATAGAGCGCTCGTTCTATTTGAAAAATGCCAAGCAACCGCCGAGATTGGTCGTGTTTATCAGGGGATTGGCCGAGTGGCACATTTTCGCGGCGACTATCAGTTGGCATACGATTATTTTGCCAAATATTTGGCAATCGTAGAGGGAACAGGCCGTGAGGGAGAGTTGAGCGTCGCGCTACTCACCCTTAGCAACAGCCTTGTCTCCCTGCAAGATTTTGTCACGGCGGAGCAGCAAGCCGAACGGTCTGTGCAAATATGCCGTAATGTTGGGTTTATGCGAATGCTGCCCGCCGCCTTGCTTAGTTTGGCGATGTGTGAAGTCGAACTGGATAAGCTGGATTCTGCCATTAGCCATTATCAAGAGGGTATCCAAGTTGCCGACTCGATCAATATGAAAAACTTGGTGGTGAGTGGGATGATTGATCTGGGCCTTATTTATACCCACCTCGGTAACTTTGAGGCAGCAGTCAAGTGTTATGATGACGCCCTTGAATTGGCCCACCTAAGAAAGACCCCTTACTATGTCTGCCTCGCGCGAGGGTATATGGCCTACTTAGACCTTCTGCAAAATCGGTATGAACCAGCCCGTCAAGCCATTTTGGAGGCCATTGAACTTGCTCTTCAGCTTAAGATTGAACCCTATTTGGCAAAAACGCTGCTTATCGTGGTTCATTTTTTCTGGCACGGTCAAGAATATGAACAAGCAGCACGATGGACTGGCGTTCTGCATCGGTATGCCTTCCATCTCAATCGTCGCTTATTTGATTCTATTTGCCGAGAATTGGAAGTGGTGCTCGGCGGTGACCAGTACATGCAAATCATTCAGCAAGGCCAAAATCTTGATTTGATTGAGGTGATAAATGAGGCAAACACAAAATTAAGCGAATAAGATCGGCAGAAAAGAACCCTCTTCAGTTTTTCCGCCTGAAACAATTTATTCAATGACCGCCTAGCGTAAATTAACCACGTCAGCTATTTGTCAGCCTTTTGGAAGACGGGCATGGGGTAGCAATTGAACAGACGTGGCCTGCGCGTTCAACAGAAGCATCAGCCCCATGTTATAACCTCGTGAAAAGTAGTTTTGACGAGGGGAGATTTCAAATGCTGAAGCGCAAGCGTGTTTTGGTATCTCTGCCATTGGCACTGATAATCTGTACCGTTATTTTTGCCCTTATTAGACCGAATTCTCCACAGGCCGCTCCACCCAATCAAGCCGGAAATACAACACCAAAGATTATTGAAACATCGCCGGAAAATGGCGAAGAACTAGGTCTGCAACGTTCAGTTGAGTTTACCTTTGACCGTCCCATGAATATGGAGAGCGGCGGCACCTTTAGCGTTGACCCCGCTATAGAAGGCGGCGTGTGGGAATGGGTGGATGGGGGACGTATTCTCAGGTTTTCCCCACCGCTCGAAGGGTATCCAACCGACAGCGATGTGATCTTCAGTGTATTTGCCGAGGATACACAAGATGTCCCAATGGAGGATGCCTATCGGCTCCATTTATTTACCACGAATTCTCTGCAAATATCGGAAGTCCTGCCGGGAAACGGGTCTACCAATGTTTCCACCGATACCGTCGTCACAGTGATCTTTAACCGTCCGGTTGTGCCCCTGACCAGTATTGGGTATCAGGCCGATCTCGTTAACCCGGTACACATCGAACCAGAAACGACTGGGACAGGCGAGTGGCTCAATACCTCTATCTACACCTTTAAGCCTGAACTGGGATTTATTGGTGGAACGACCTATACCATTACGATTGATGCCGGACTTAAAACCCCCACCGACGCCGTATTGGAAGAGGATTATCAGTTTAGCTTTTCCACTGTTAAACCCACGTTTGCCAATGCCCGTGTGTTGAATGCCCCACGTGTGCGTCATACCGAAGAACAAGACGAGGCCGTTGAGCGCCTGATAGCCGAGCGAGAACTTTTTGCCCCATTTGATATACCCCTAAAACCTATTCTCGAATTGAGCTTTACCCAGCCCATGAATCCTGTTACACAAAATGGCCTGTATATCGAGTCTTGGGATGGGGACAGAGTGCGCATGGGATATTCGTGGTCAATGGATCGTCGGACGGTTCGACTGCGCACGCTTGATACCCTTGAACTCGACTCGATTTATTTGCTGGTTGGTGATGAGGCCATTCTGCGATCTATGACGGGTGCGGAACTGAATAATGACTATTTGCGGCCCTTACGCACCGTGCCCTATCCTGATTACTATCGGACGTATCCCGCCGATGGAGAACGTAATGTTGACCCCGGTGGCAGTTTCAGTATCTTCTTTAATGCCCCGATGGACGCCGACAGCATCGCGGATAAGATTAAGATAGACCCTGCCCCGGAAGGGGAAATCGGCGGGTATTATGAAGAATGGCGGAATGCCTATTTTGTGATTTTCCGAAGCCTGCCCAATGTCAATTACGCCATTACCCTAGAACCGGGGATGCGTGATATTTATGGCAATGAAATCACTACATCCGCCGAAATCAATTTTGCGACGCGGGCCTATGAGCCATCTCTCAGACTGAATGTCCCCGGTATGATGGCAGTCTACAATGCGTATGACCCCACAACACGCTTGTTTGTCTCACATCGCAACATTGATACCATTGAATTACAGCTTTATCGGTTGGATTTACCCTCGCTGGCAGGGGTGGCACGTAGCAATAGCCAACCTGACCGGGATAATCGTGCCAACCAACGGTTGCGTTCATGGCAAGTTCCGGTGGCCTCACCCCTGAATGTATCGCGTGACCGGATGGTTTTGATTTCACCCGAAGAAGTAGATCGTGGTCTGGAGGACTTCGCCTGTCAGGGAGTGGCGGCCCGACGCTTGAGTGTGGATATTGAGGCACGTGTGACAGACGATGACCCTCGCCCGTTGCCCATTCATGCTGAGGCCAGTTTTGGCAGCGAAACCGTGACCCAATATGCCGCTGGCACAACCTTCTGGGTGCAAGACGGCCCGATATGTGCCGAGGGGTATTTGTGGTGGATGGTCAAGAACTTTGAAGATGAGACCGAAGGCTGGATTCCAGAAGGCAGCCTATCCGCGTATTTTGTCGAACCCCTTTCCGATGTGCCCTTGATTGAAAACGGTGAATATAAAGCCCTTGAACCGGGGGCGTATCTGCTCTACGTCAACTCGCCTCAATCCAATAAACGCGGTTATCCAGCTAATGCCCATGTGATGGTTGTGGCAACCGTCAATATCACGTTTAAGTACAGCCAACATGAAGCCCTTGCATGGGTTACAAACATGCAAACGGGGAATCCCGAACCCAATTTGCTGGTGAAATTTTATGACGACAAGTTCAGTGTGGTCGCTTTTGGGCGCACCGATGAAAACGGCCTTGTGATCGTTGATCTACCCAAACTGGATACTTACGGCACGCTCTACGCAGTAGTACAGACGCCTGAACATTTCGGCTTCGTCTCAAACCGTCTCATCTACGGCATCCAACCCGGCGATTTTAATGTCGAGATGGATTACCAACAGAGTAATCAACGTCTGTATCTCTACAGTGATCGTCCGGTTTATCGCCCCGGTCAGACCGTCTATTTCCGGGGCATCCTACGTAAACAAGACGATGTTTTGTACAGTGTGATGCCGGGACACCGAACTGTCCCCATCGAAATTTATGATGCGTCAAATCAGAAAATCTACGAGGAGCGCATTGAGGTTAATCCGCAGGGCACATTTTCTGGCGAATTCAAATTGGATGACGAGGCCAGTCTTGGCAACTATCGTATTGCGGTTGCGCTGCCAAGCTATCAGGAATATTACAACCGCTACACGGGGTACTATTGGAATCTGCCGGGTTTAACCTTTAATGTCGCGGAGTATCACGCGCCGGAATATGAAGTCCAAGCGACCCCCGCAGCCAGTGAAGTGTTGATGGGCGAGATGGTAGATGTGACCATTGATGCCCGATACTTTTTTGGGGGCGCGGTCAGCAACGCCCAGATTAAATGGGTAGCACTGGGCCAAGACTATTACTTTAACTATCAGGGACGTGGACGCTGGACGTTCCAAGATTTTGACTATGACCGCCTTGATACCGAGAACTATATCGAGACGACCTCGGGGGTGTGGGCCGAAAAAGTATCGGAAGGCGAAGGTGTGACCGATGCAGAAGGCCGTTTTGTTATCCGCCTACCCGCCGGAGCCGCTAATCACCCCGGCAGCCAAGTCTATACGATTGAGGCCACCGTCACCGATGAAAGTAATCAACCCGTCTCCGGACGTGTGCGAGTGGTGGTGCATCAAGGCAAGGTTTATGTGGGAGTCGCGCCAGATAGCTATTTGAGTGAGGCTGGCAAAACATCGCGCTTTAATTTGATCGCAGTCGATTGGGACAGCCAAGCCGTACCGAATCAGGTGATAGATTACCGCATTGTCGAGCGCCGCTGGACGAGTGTGTTGGAAAAAGATACTGACGGACGCATGGCATGGACATGGGATTTGGAAGAGGTCGAAGTCGCCAGCGGTTCCGTAACGTTGGATGCCGAGGGCAAGGGTCAAGTGGAATACGTGCCGCCGCGTGGGGGAACATATAAGCTCTATGCCACGACCCGTGATGATGCTGGCAACGAAATCCTAAGCAGTGGATTTATGTGGGTTTCCAGCCCTGAATATGTCTCATGGCGACAGCGCAACGACAATCGCATTACCCTCATTGCTGATGCTGATACCTATCGCCCCGGTGATACGGCCCAAATTTTGATCCCCAGTCCATTTCAAGGCGAAACCCTAGCATTGGTCACGGTGGAACGCGACAGCTTTTTGCATACCGAAGTTATTCACATGACCACCAATTCCTATGTTTATCAACTGCCGATTCAAGACCTCTATGCCCCCAATATCTATGTCTCGGTGATGTTGGTTAAGGGCATTGACGAGCATACCACTTACGCGCAGTTCCGCTTTGGCATGATTCCCTTGACGGTTGATACTGAGCGGTTGGTGATGGATGTGGAAGTGACGCCCGTTATGCCAGAGGGTGTTGAAACCGTCGGGCCGGGAGATACTGTCACCCTTGATGTCAAAACACACGATTGGGCAGGTAATCCGGTGAGTGCCGAAGTGGGGATTGGAGTCACGGACTTATCAGTTTTAGGGCTTATGTCCCCCAATAGTCCACCCCTGTTGGAATACTTTTACAGTCGGCGCGGTTTGGGGATTATGACGGCCTCTACCTTAACGATCTCCGCTGATGATTATGTTCAATATGTCACCAATGGGCGTAAAGGCGGTGGCGGCGGTGGCGGCGGGTATCCGGGGATTATCGAAATCCGCCAAGATTTTGTGGATACCCCCCTTTGGGAACCCAGCGTAGTTACGGATGAAAATGGGCAAGCCCAAGTGAGTATTACCCTGCCCGATAATTTGACCACATGGCATATTGATGCCCGTGCTATTACGACAGGGGCCGATGGGCCAATGTTGGTCGGGCAGTCTACAGCGGATTTTGTCAGCACCAAGCCGCTGCTGATTCGACCCGTTACCCCGCGCTTTTTTGTCGTGGGCGATGAACTCAGCATCGGTGCAATTGTTAACAACAATACCCGCCAAGAGCAAACCGTACAGGTGGAGTTAATTGGGACGGGGTTTAATGTGCTTAACGATGTTGCCCTTATCCAAACCGTTACCATTCCGGCACAAGGGCGGCAGCGTGTGGATTGGCCCATTGTCGTCCTAGATGTTTCGGACATTGACGCGACCTTCACTGTTCGGAATGAAGATGGCTCCTATACCGATGGTAGCAAACCCTTGCTCGGTCAAGGCGATGAGCGCCTACTACCCGTATACCGTTATGTGGCCCATGAAACCGTTGGCACGGCGGGTGTTCTGGATGGGCCAGATGCGCGGCGCGTTACCGAAACGATTGAGCTTCCCGAACAAGCCGACACCGAACGTGGTAGCCTGCGCATTCGGCTTGACCACACATTGGCCGGGCCGATGTTGGATGGTCTAAACTATTTGCAGAACTATCCGCACCAATGTATTGAGCAGACAGTCAGTCGTTTTTTGCCGAATATCATGACCATGCGGGCACTGGCGGAACTCAATCAATCGAACCCGGAACTGAAGCAAAATCTGAATCAACAAGTGATTTTGGGATTGCAGCGACTTTATGCGCTTCAACATTCCGATGGCGGGTGGGGTTGGTTCCCCGGTGATGCCTCCAATCCTTTAACGACGGCCTACGCCCTGATTGGTTTGAGTGAGGCGCGTAACAGTGGTTTTGCGGCGGTGGATACCAGTGTCATTGAACGAGCGGGCGACTTTTTGTACGGATATATCGCCCAGCAAGAGGGCAGTGGTGGACTCGATAGTTTACAGAATTGGCAACTCAACCAACGGGCTTTTATCCTCTATGCCCTGAATCGCAGCGCCTACGCCAGTGGTCTAGATTCGGCGACCTATGCGGCCCGTTTGACATTGATGTACGAGCAGCGTCACCGCCTGAATCTGGATGCACAGGCATTTCTCATGATGAGCATGATGGCAAATGACCCCAACGACCCGCGCCTTGAAACACTGAAGAGTGATTTCATGAGTGCCGCCACGTTTGCGGGCAGTGCCAGCGCGACAGGGATTCATTGGGAAGATCGGCCTGATTATTACAACTGGACAACCGACACCCGCACGACGGCTTTGGTTTTGATGGCATTAGCGCATTATGATGTTACGAATGACCTCCTGCCGGGGGCGGTGCGCTGGTTGATGACGGCCCGCCAAGCCGACGCATGGGAGACGACTCAAGAAACCGCATGGTCGGTGATGGCTCTCACCGATTGGATGCTGCTGACCCGCGAACTTGAGGCCAACTATGCTTTTGGCGTTGATCTGAATGGCGAAGCACTATTGCCCGAAGATACACAAGTTACCCCGGAAACCGTGCGGGAATCGCAGCGTCTGAGAGTCGAGATCGAAGAATTGTTGTGGGATGAGGCCAATCAAGTCGTTATCACGCATGGCGACGGGCCGGGTAATCTGTATTACACCCTCCATCTGACGACATTTTTGGATGTGCCGGGAATTGAGCCAGCATCGCGGGGTATCTCCATCGAGCGCCAATATTACCTTGCCGATGACCCTGCCCGCCAGCCGATTACCAGCGCCAAAGTGGGCGATGAGGTGGTCGTGATGCTGACGATTACAGCCCTGCGTTCGCTCAATTACGTGGTGATTGAAGACCCCATTCCGGCAGGTGCAGAAGCGGTTGACCCGCATCTGTTGACCACGAGTATCGTCGGTCAGCGTCCCCATCTCGAAATAGCTGACCGCGCCGACTGGGGATGGTGGTATTTCTCGCATACCGAATTACGCGATGAAAAAGTGGTCTTGTACGCGACGTATCTTGGGCCGGGAACCTATACCTATGTTTATCGGTTGCGGTTGGGGGTGCCGGGGCAATTTAATGTGATTCCGGCCACCGGGCAGGAATTCTATTTCCCGGAGGTCTATGGCCGCAGTTCAGGGATGCTCTTTACGGTTGAGCCGTAAAACGCGGTTCTATTGCTAGTAAAAATGGGTTGTGTACGGGTGCTTGATGTTTGCCCGACATAACCCATTTCGTTCTCTGGTTCGGCGTTGGCTTCAAAATCCTTGCCCAATGCTCTTTCGATTTGGGCCGTCAAACGATCTGCATTGACCCCTTCGGCAGATTTGATTTGAATCACGTTAATCAAGTCTGTTTGGTTCATGGCAATATAGGTTGGTCAATTGCTACCGGGCGTGTGAAATTGAATTTACACTTTCATATTATGGGTTAATCGAAGTTTTGGGAAGAAAAATCTGCCCCGCTTGAACCGGAGCAGATTTTGTAGAAAGGACATTCTTGATCAATTAGACGCAAGCTGATAGACACGGACATAATCTACCAACAGGGTCTGGGGGAATTCAGTGGTTGTATCTGGATAGCCGGGCCATCCACCGCCCACCGCGACATTGAGCAGTAGGAAGAAGTCGTGGTCAAATACCCATTCACGGTTCCGCAGGTCATTTAATGAAACCGAGTTATAGAGATTGCCGTCTACGTACCAGCGAATGACATTGGCGTCCCATTCAATGGCATAGATGTGGAAATCGGCAGAAAAATCCTCTTCCAAACTGTATCCACCGCCAATCCCGCTGGCTCCCGAATAGCCCGGCCCGTGTACTGTGCCGTGAACGGTGCGGGGTTCGTAGCCGACGTTCTCCATGATGTCAATTTCACCCGAATCGGGCCAGCCGACCTCGCCAAAATTCGCGCCGAGCATCCAGAAAGCGGGCCAAATGCCCTGCCCATAGGGGATTTTTAGGCGGGCTTCAACCCGACCATAGGTAAACTCGACCTTATCGGCGGTGATGCAGCGTGCGGAGGTAAAAGCACAGCGCCCATAGTGGCAGGTGTAATCACCGGGGTTTTCGGCACGAGCGACAATTGCAAGATTGCCAGAACCATCCAGTGAGACATTTTCTACGCGGTCAGTGTAATATTCCATTTCGCCATTGCCCCAACCGTGTCCGCCGATTTCGCATGTCCAGTTATCGGCATTGATGGGGGTGTTGGCTTCGCCTTCAAATTCATCTGACCAGACCAGCGCCCATTCCCGCGATTCCCAATTAATGCTGTCATCAATCACGAAAGCAGCGCTTGGTTGTTGGATGAGATAACTCGCGGCGCTGGTGTTCTCGACCATAAACAGCTTAACATCATCCATATACGCCATGCTGGTTTCATCAGCAGAGGTGAATTCAAAACCGTATCCAGCAACTGTGGTTAGTGGTAATGATGTGCCTGCTGAATTCTGGAACAGATTGAACGGCACAATGATATATTGCCAACCCTCGGCAGTATTTTCGAAGGGATAGACCCAAGTATCAGTGGGATCGCCTGCCATCAATTCGATAGTGCCACTCGTTGCACCCGACATCCAAAAGCCAATGGCATTATGGGCCGACCAATCGAGTTGAATCGCGTCGGAGCCATCGGTGAAGCGATGCTGCATTCCGCCACTTGCTTCGTATTGCACGGCGAGAACATTCGTTACTTCTTCTTGGTCGGGCAGGGCAAGTGCTGTGTTTGGCAACACCTGACGAATCGCTAAGGCCGAATTCTCACTGGGGACAAGGCCGATGGGTTGGTCAGCATCGTCGTAATCAAGCCAGATGCCATTTTCAAAATCATCCAACATGCCATCGTCGTCGAGCGCGGACATAAATTGATAGACCCCTGAAGCGACGGGCTGGGCAGCAGCCTCAAAGAAAATTAGCTTGCCGAATAGACTGGGATTCTGGTAGGACTGGTCGCTGGTATCAAATACCGACCATATCAGCTTGCTATCGCGGTTGAATTCCGACGCCGCATTCAGATGTACCTGAAAACCCATTTCGGCTTCATGTTTGGGGGTAATTTCCCAGATGCTGCTCTTCAAAGGGATAGCCACTTCGACGGCCCAACCCTTTTCGGTGGTTACGGCAAAAATTGTGGCTTCGGCGGATGTCCCACGTACCCCGGCGATAATGGCTTCTTCAGGGGGCAAATCGCGGTTGAGGGCGGGAATGGTGATTTGTACCACCCCATCGGTGTAACCGCGCAGGCTCAAATCACCCGTGCCGTTCAGATAAAATTCAATGGAGTCTTCATTCCAATAGTTTTCACCGTGCTCACCACTGATAATGAGGCTATCAATAATGTCGCCATACAGATATAAAAATTCATCATCGGCGGCAGCCCCAAAGTTGACCGCCGGCCCACCAACCCCGCGTTCGAGATAGACAAGTGGCACACCATCCCAATCCTCGAATTCGCCATCTAGTTCGATATTCACTGGAAATGGCGCGTAATAGGTTTCCCCAAAAACGCCATCGGGAGCGAGATTTCCACCCCCCTGTCCGTAAGTAGCTGTTGGCAGGTGGGCAAAATTGAGCACTGCAAGAAGCAGGCTAATTATCAAAATTACTGACCATAGTCGTTTCATTTTTATGAATTTTCCTTTACTTATGCTAGGCCAAAACCAAAAGGAAACAGCGGGTCGGTGATGGGCTGTCCCGCCGATTTTTGGTCGAGTTGGGCCATCGTGCGCGGCCATGTATAGGCCAATTTCCCTGTGAAGGGATAATCACCAAAAATCACGTCCGTAATGCCTGCCCCTTCTGTACCCGGCAGCCACGCCGCGACCACCGCATCCACTAACGGTAGCTGGGGTGTGATAATCAAGGGTCGTCCTGAAAGCAGGATGAGCACTAATTTTTGGCAATGCGGACGCACTTTTTCTATCAAAGCGATTTGCTCGGGGGTAAGGGATAGATCGGGCCGATCGCCAAACCCTTCGGCATAGGGATATTCGCCAATTACCACGATACCCACTTCAACGTTGAGGTCGGCTGCTAAATCCCCACTGTCGGTGAATATAATCTCAGAAGTGGAGCCGATCTGCTCTTGGATCGCCTTGTAGATGGTCGTTCCTAATGTGAGTTCGCCATGCGCCCCCTGCCACTCGATTGTCCAGCCACCACAGTGCATTCCCAAATCCGCCGCTGCTGCGCCTGCAATGATAACTTCGGTCAAATTCTTAGATAGGGGCAGGACATTCCCCTCATTTTTCAGCAGCACGGCTGATTTACGGACTGCTTCACGAGCGACGGCGCGGTGTTCGGCGCACCCTACTTTGGGCATATAGGCATCATCCACGATGGGATTTTCAAACAGGCCGAGTTCAAATTTGGCTCGTAGAATTCGGAGAACGGCATCATCAATGCGGGTTTGTGAAACATCGCCTTTTTCAACTGCTTCGGTTAGGGTGGTGATGAAGCGCTGATATTCAAAAGGTACCATCACCATATCCAACCCAGCATTGATGGACTGGACTACGCAGGCATAAAAATCGGCGTTTAACTGCTGAATCGCCATCCAGTCGGAAACGAGGAAGCCTTCAAAGCCGAATTCATTTTTGAGTACGTCCGTCAGCAGATAGTGTTGGGCGTGCATCTTGAGGCCCTGCCACGACGAAAGTGATACCATGATATTGAGTGCCCCTTCAGCAATCGCCGCTACGTAGGGACGCAGGTGAACCTGTCGTAAGGTCGCCTCATCCATGCGGGCGTCCCCTTGATCAATTTTGTAGAAGGGGGTTGCGGCCTGCCAATTACTCCCCGACATCCATTCGAGTGGCTTAGTTGAATTCCATTTGGCGCCACCATCTGCCACAAAATGCTTGACTGATGGCAGCACCCATAACCCTTCGGCATTTGGCCTTTGTAGGCCACGTATCAAGGCCGTCGCCAGTTCAATCACCACATCGGTGTCTTCGCTGAAACCCTCATAGATACGCCCCCATCGAATATCCTGTGGGACGGATACCGCCGGGGCAAATGTCCAATGTACGCTGGTTGCTAGGGTCTCTGTTGCGGTGATTTGCCCAATGCGCTCTAGCAGGTCAGCATCGTGGGTCGCGCCTAAACCGACATTATGTGGAAAGATGACCGTGCCTTTGACATTGTTGTGCCCATGCACCGCGTCCGCTCCATAGAGAAGTGGAATTGCCAACCGAGTTTGCAAGGCCGCTTCTTGGAAACCGCGTACCATTTTGGCCCAATGAACTACATCATTTGGAGTTGGGTTGCCACCGCCACCGCTGAGTACCGACCCGATATAAAACTCGGCGACATCGGCAGGGGTCAGACTATTTTTTTCGACTTGGGTCATCTGACCAATTTTTTCGGGTAGCGTCATCTGAGCAAGCAAAGTGGCGGCGCGTTCCTTAGCAGCAGTGGTCAAGCTTACGGTTGGCTGAGAAGACATACAGACTCCTTACAATGTTGGGAAGAATTATTTATCAACACCTGTGATGACAATCCCTTGAATAAAGACCCGTTGGGCGATGAAGAAGATGGTCAACGGCAGGATCATTGAAATGGTCGCGGCGGCCAAAATAAGCTGTGGTTCTGTCCGATACAAGCCGTTAAATTCGGTTAGACCGACAGTGATGGGACGCAGGTCACGGCTGCCCGCCAAATAGATTAGAGGGCCAAAGAAGTCATTCCATGCAAAGAAGAAATGAAATAGAGAGACAGCGGTCAGCGCAGGAACGGCCTGTGGCAAAATGACCGAGATAAATGTCCGCATAGGGCCAGCGCCGTCAATCTTCGCGGCGTCGTCTAATTCGCGTGGGATAGTCATGAAGTATTGCCGCAGCAAAAACACATTATACGCATTGCCAAACATCTGCGGCACAATCAACGGTAGCCACGTTCCGCCCCAATCCAAGACTTTGACGAAAAAAGCATAGGTCGGTACGAGCGTCACCGCCGGGGGCAGGATGATCGTCGAAATCATCACCATAAACAATGTATTGCGGAAGGGGAATCTGAACCGCGCGAAACCATAGGCCACCAGTGCCGAGGCCACTAAGGTTCCTATCATGGTTACAAAAGCATAAATGAATGTATTTTTCAGCAGCTTGAGAAATTCAATTGTCTCCCACGCTTCTTTGTAGTTGCCCCATTGGAACGAAGTCTCAAAAACGGGTTCAAGTGCCCGCCAATTGCCTTCCCATTCAATAATGCCCGCCTCAGGGTTGTTGATGTCAATAAATTGACTGACCCTTCGCGTTGGCTTAATTAAGGCCCATTGTTGCAGGCCGTCATCCGTTGGGACATAAACGACATCATATTTTTCGCCTTCATATTCATACTGTAAGGCTTCGGAAGGGATAACAGGGCCTTGGGGGTCAGAGGCTTGATCTTTGGTTTTGAGTGAGGTCATGACGCCATAGCCAAGTGGCATGGTGTAGATGGACAAAATGACCAAAGCGAACAGGGTAATACCCATTTGGATCAGCAGATTGCGGCGTTTACGGGCGGCTTGATAGGACGATAGGGGTTTTTCTATATCAGGACGTTTTGCCATGATTTAGTGCTCCTCACTTGAGTAATAGACCCACGAACGGCCTGTTGTAAACAGGAACATTGTGATAATCAGAGCAACAATGAACAGCATCCATGCCAGTGCCGCGCCGTAGCCCATGTTTTGGAAGGTGAAAGCCTGTTTGTAGAAATAGACCATATAAAAACGGGTCGAGCCTTCGGGATAGCCGTTACCCTGATTTAAGACCCAGGGCACAATGAAGTATTGCAAGAGGCCAAGTACGTTTAGGATGAGGTTGTAGAAAATAATTGGGCTGACCATTGGGATGGTGATTTTCCAAAGTCGGCGACCCCATCCCGCCCCATCAATCTCAGCGGCTTCGTAAAGCTCTGTTGGGACACCCTGTAACCCCGCAAGATTAATCAGTACCGCGTTCCCAATACCCCATAATCCGATAAAGGTATAGGCGAAATAGACCAAATTGGGATCATCCAACCAGCGCAGGCCATCAACACCTACAGCATTGATGCCGAACGAGTCTATGATTTTATTTAGCCAACCGGTTTGGGGATTCAGAACCCGCGACCAAATGACAATTGCTGCGATCAGGGGCACCATCGTTGGTGCATAAAACAAAGTACGAAACACATTACGGGCTAACAAATGTTTGGAATTGAGCAAGACTGCCAGCAGAAACGCAGAAGTCATGCCAATTAACAATGAAATCGTCCCGAAAGTAAATGTGATACGCAGGCCTTCCCACACGTTGGAATCATGGAACAACATACGATTCCAATTATCCAGTCCAACAAAATGGGCATCTTCGGGTGCTGAAAGCGTAAAATCATAGGTCGAAAAAATAAGCGAAGCAATCATTGGCATTAAGTAGAAGAACGTAAAACCAACTAACCACGGGCTAATGAAGATTAATCCCCAACGTGCTTCTCGCCGTTGTGCTGGCGACATACTTCTTAATCCGATATGAAACCGTGATCGAGGTTGTGCGCGTACTACACGTGTCCATTTTAGAGAGACGCCCATCGTCCTAAATCCTTTCTATTTGGCGATTGGGAATAAAGGTTGTGGCAGACTCTGACAGAATCAGCCAGAATCTGCCGTACCCTTTTGAGAAGAGGTTTTATCTCGCCCCCTACCTTTGGAAGTAGGAGAAGAACCCCTGTCCGAACCGGCCAGTTTTGAGAGGGGTTCGGGATGAGATAACCTTATTCAGCCCGCGCGTCAAAAATCGCCTGTAGATCTGCTTGCAAAGCATCCAAACCAGCGTCCACATCAAAGTCGGCGTTGTTATCCGCCTCTTGGGTATAAGAGGTATAACGGTCACTGGCTTCTAGGAAACTGGGCATTCCTTCTTCGTGATTGGGATTGTCAGGATAGGCCAACCCCGCAGGCACGACGGGCCAATTCTTGCTGGCGAAGTCGGTGTCTGGATAGGTTTCGGTCAGTTGGGCAATATAGTGCTCAATGTATGTACCTTGCAGGCTCAGACGGGCAGGCATCCCATTATAGAGGGCGGTCAGGTCTTCGGCGCGTTCTCCCAAGAGGTAAGAAAGCACTTCAAACGCTTCATCCGGATGTTCGGTGGTGTTCATCATGCCAAAGGTGTCCGCATGGAGTTTGGCGGTGGTTACACCTTCATAGGACGGTACGGGGGCAAAATCCCAAGTGCCTTCCAAACCATCCGTGCCCCAGCCCAAGAACCACGTGTGAATGGTAATCATCGCAATGTTGCCTGTACCAAACCAGTTGCCACCAGAGCCACCGAGCAATTCGCTGTTACCATAGACGCCATTGGGGTAGAAATAATCTTCCCACATGGCTTTGTGATACCACTGTTCCGCTTCACGCCAATTCTCAGGAATGACCGCGTTGCCGTCAGCGTCTACAAAGTTGCCGGAGCCAAACAAGGTGTCACGACCACGCACATCGGTGAATTGATTGCCATAACCAAATTGGACAATGTTTTCGGGATCAAATTCTTCCATCGTGGCGTCACTGCCGTTTGCATCTACGGTCAGGAACATGGCGATGTCGCGTAGAGTATCCATATTCCATTCGTGTTCCACACCGTCAGCATCCACATAGGGTTCGCCATAGGCTTTGGGTGGATAGGGGATGCCTGCTTCATCAAACAGCGCTGTGTTATAAATCAAAAACGAGGGGAACACAGCAAACGGAATCCCTAGCTGGCCTTCACCCTCGACTTTATAGAAATCAACCAGCGCCGGGTCAAAGTCACTGAGGTCGTAGCTGTTCTTCTCGATGAGTGATGTAAGGTCCATCCAAACGCCGGGGAAAGAGGCGCGACCACGAATACCCATTGGGCCAACAATATCTGGCGCGTTACCCGCCGCGATTTGCGTGCTGAGTACGTCATAGGCTTGGGCGTTCGGGACGATTTCAATTACGAGTTCAATTTTATCTTGAGAGGCATTGTATTCTTCAACGAGCTTATTTTGTGCTTCAATGAGGGGGGCATCTGTTCCAGCACCCAAGCCGACATACCAACGGATTTGAACCTTATCTTGGGCTTTGACAACTGGCTTGTCGGATGAGGGTAGAACCACAGCAACTAGAGC
This sequence comes from Chloroflexota bacterium, assembly GCA_024434115.1. GTDB lineage: Bacteria > Chloroflexota > Anaerolineae > Aggregatilineales > J027 > CFX10. The sequence goes on along the minus strand of QMIT01000003.1, from coordinate 185,107 downwards.
GACTAAAAGAACTATCGCTAAAAAGCGAAACTTACGCATGGTATTTTTTCTCCTAAAGACTCTGATACACTATCAACTTGAGAGCGCTCTCAAAAGCACCCTAAAAAAATCCCACTTTATTACTCCTTAGACCATTCACACCTCCTGCACCTATTCGATTTACTCTGAACTCATGAACCTAAGCGCATCTTTGAAAGCGCTCTCAATTAGAGAGAAAAAAATCTCTCTACGGATTGACTTGATAACTCACTTTTTGTATCGCAGACTCTACAGCACTCATTCGCACTGCACCACAACTGGCACGAACCACTAATTCGACAGGCAAAACAATTTCATGCGATTCTGGTGGTTCGCCGGATAGAATTTTGACTAAGGTTGCTACCGCCAAAAATCCAGTTTGCTCGATGGGTTGGCGGATGGTTGTAAGTTGCGGATTGGCTTGCACCGCCGGGGGTAAATCATCGTAGCCGACGATGGCGATGTCATCTGGTACACGCAGTTGAGCTTCCTGCAAGGCTCGGAGCGCACCCAAAGCCATTGTGTCGGACGTAACAAAGACAGCATCTGGGCGCTGTGGAATCAACTGCCTCATTGCATGATAGCCGCTTTCAAGCCCGTAGTCTCCATAGGCCACCAGTCGGCGATCAATAGTCCTTCCGTATTCGGCAAAAGCATTGGCATAACCTGTAAAACGATCATCACCGGAGCAGTTGCGGTTGGTGGCGATGGTGGCGATGCGTTGATACCCCAATGAAAGGAGATGCTTGGTGGCAAGGTAGCTACCCGTAACATTGTCTGTATCTACACGATAGACTTGGTTGCTATAAAGTGACCTGCCAATCTGGACAAATGGCATATCGTGTTTTAGCAATTCGGGGATAAAAACATCACCCTTGTTATCGCTGGTTACAATCAGGCCATCCACCAAACCCGTGCCTAAAATACTTAGGATGGTACGCTCTTCTTCCTGCTCGGAATGCACCATAAACAGAGCAAGGGTTAGGTTATTGCTGTTGACGCCGCGTGCTATACCTTGAGTTAGACAGGGGAAATAGGGGTCGGTGAAAACGGCCTGTGCGCCGCTTGGAATGACGAGACCGATAATATTGGAGCGATCTGAGGCCAGTGAGCGAGCTAGGAGATTTGGGCGATACCCTGTTTCATCAATCACCCGTTGGACCCGTTCACGAATTTCAGGACGTATATGCGGATACCCATTCACAACTCGTGAAACGGTGGCCCTCGAAACTCCAGCTAATTTTCCAACTTCTTCTAAGGTCAATTTTTTCATAATTTGTGACCGCTCATTTCTACTTGAGAGCGCTCTCAAATAAAAGAGTATCGCACTTCAAAATTTTTGTCAAATATTTCTTGGAAGAAGCGAATTGCAGCGGGAAAACCTAAGCTCGTAGAGGGGTAAAACTCCTCTATTTTGAAATTTCTAATTTTCACCCGTAACCTTTTTACAAATTTTCTGTCGGTATAGCTGCATGAACGAAAATCCCTAGTTCACTTGTGGAGGAATAACATGGTATCCAAATCTATCCGATCTGCATTGGTAGTCGCTTTAACACTCTTGCTTGCAACGCTCATCGGCCTACCCAAAATCTATGCTCAATCAGGTGATGATGTTATACAAATCGAATTGGTGGGTGAGATTGAAGCGCTCTCGACCACCACGCTGACCATCAACGGTCAGGTTGTTGACATCAGTGTCGCCGAACTAAACACAACCCTCGCCGTTGGAGGGGTGGTTAAAGTTGAAGGGACGCTCGAAGCGGATGGTTCGATTGTCGCCCGTGAGGTGAAATCAGTTGAAGAAGGCGAACTTTTACCCGGTGAGGTTGAAATTGTTGGCCCGGTGGAAGCCTTTGACACGGATTCCCTTACCATTGGCGGCCTTGTGATTGACATTACGACTGCCGAGTTGGAAGATACCCTCGTTTTGGAAGTTGGCGCAATTGTAAAAGTGCATATGTCATTGGTGACTGACGCGGCAGGGGTTGAATCGTGGGTAGCGCGGGAAGTTCAAGACGGCACTGACGACAACAGCCAAGATGACAACTCTGACGATAGCAACGATGACAACGGTAATGACAGCCATCCCGGTGAATTTGAGATGGTTGGTACACTCACGTCCGTTGATGACGATACGATTGTGGTATCTGGTCTGACGATTGACATTGCCACTGCTGAAATCAAAGGGATGTTGGTAGAGGGTGCCTTAGTCAAAGTTCATCTGAGTTTGGTAGATGGGGTCTTGGTGGCGCGGGAAGTTGAACTACATGACAGCCGCCCCAATGATGACGACGGCTCCGACGATGATGGCAGCGACGATAACAGCAACACCAATTCCAACAGTAATTCCAATAACTCGAATGATGACGATGACAACAATGTCAGCAACTCGAACTCGAATGAGAATGAAAACGAGGACGAGAACGAAAATGAAAGCAACAGCAATGTCAATAACTCCAACGATGACGATGGCGACGAGAGCAATCAGAACACCGCGAATTCCAATGAGAACGACAACGGCGGGGATGATGACCACAATCAAAATGACGATCATGGCGACGATAACAACAGTAACGACGATCATGGTGGAGATGACGACAGCGGCGATGATGACTAAACCGTAGACAACCCCAGCAAATATAACCCCTCCTTTGCCCAACGCGAGGAGGGGAAATTTTCGTCCTTGACCCTAATCAGGAGACTACAGCCTATGAACCTAAATGCCCCAACATTTACTGCGACTCAACCGAAGATTGGTTTGGGCTTTGCCTCATGGGTGAGTTTCGGTCAAGGCGTCGTGTTATTTGCTGGTGCATTAGCAATTTTATGGTGGTTGATCAGCGCAACCCCCGGCTTCGTGAGCAATGATGATTACTATCATGCCCGGATCGCTGACCAAATGATTGAACAGCAACGTTTGCGAGTGAAATTCACAGCCCTACCCTATACCATCCTCAATCAAGATGATTTTGTAGATCATCATTTACTGTTTCATCTTTATCTCGCCCCTTGGATTCATTATGGTGGGATGGACGGAGCGAAATTGGCAACGGCGCTGATTGGCGCAGGGGTATTTGTAGCAACTTGGGTATTGCTGCGCGGCATCGGGGTGCGTTATCCGCTAGGATGGACACTGTTATTACTTGGGGTATCCAGTCCTTTTACCTATCGCCTGCTCATGACCCGAACACAAGGTGCAGCCCTGCTGGTTTTAATCATCAGCTTGCACTGTCTTTTCCAACGGCATCGTCGGGCTATCCTGCCACTCGGATTTGCCTTTGCATGGTTATTCAACGGATTTGTACTGCTGCCTGCTATTGTGATTCTTTACGCACTGGCGGTTTGGCTGGAACGGCGTGAGATTGTTTGGCAACCTGTCGTGTTGAGCCTCGGCGGAGTGGTATTGGGTTTAGTCATCAACCCCTATTTCCCCGATAACCTTGCTTTTATCGGTGAGCATCTTGGTGCGAAAACCGATATTGAAACCAGCATCCGTGTGGGCAATGAATGGTATCCCTATACGACGGAGCAGCTATTGGATAATTCCAAAGGAGCGCTTATTTTATTGGCAATGGGGCTATTATGGTCAAGTTTCAGTCGCCGCCGACCTGACCACATGAATACCACCCTGCTTTTGGTCGCGCTTCTAACCCTCTACATGTTGTTTCGGTCACGCCGTTTCATCGAATATTTTCCGGCCTTTGCATTGCTTTGTGGAGCGGCAACGTGGGGACGCGAACCCGCCGATTTTTTCAATCTGCTGCCCCAAATTCGTGGATTACGGTATGTCACATCAGCAGGCGTGGTACTGTTTGCCGCCATGACGGTTCGTATCGCTGTAATCAACGCCCGTGATGATATTAGCCATGCAACTCACCCCGATTATTTAGCTGGCGGATCGGCATGGTTGGAAAAAAATACACCAGCGGGTTCGATGGTTTTTCAGACAGATTGGGACGATTTCCCATACCTGTATTATCACAACACACATAATCGTTATCTCGTAGGACTCGATCCAACCTATATGCAGCGGTTTGACTCTACCCTTTGGGATCAGTGGGTTGCCATCACGCAGGGGGATATTGAAAACCCCGCCGCGATTATTGAAAGGGAGTTTGGGGCGCGATATATCATCAGCGACACCCGCCATCGTAAGTTTGCTCGCGTTGCTGACGCTGACCCTCGTCTTAGGATGGTATATCGTGATGTCAATTGTTATGTATGGGAGGTTCTGCCTGCACCCAAACAATAAATACCCGTTGAGATACTTCTCGTTATAATCACCATGTTTGACCGTCAACCGTTCAAAGTTGGGGCCCATGATCGTATTGGTACTGCCGGATATTCCCGAAGAAGATGCGCTTCTCACCGCTGCACGACAAGGGCAAGAGGCCGCCGTGATGCAGATTTATGAAAGCTATTTTCCACCGATTTATGAATACATCCGCCTGCGGGTTAATGACCGGCACGAGGCCGAAGACCTTGCCAGTGAGGTATTTTTCAAATTCGTTAAAGCCCTGCGTGGTCCCAACGCTCCCCGACATAGCTTACGTGGATGGTTGTTTAAAGTGGCACGGAATGTTATCGCCACACATCATGTCAAGCTCAAACAGCAGCCAGAAATTGAATTGGAGGAATGGTTTGCTGCCCCCTCTGATCAAGACCCGGAGATCATTTTTTTACATAATCTGAACAGCCACACCATTCACGAAGCCATGCGCCGCCTAACTGCCGACCAACAGGAAGTCTTAGTCTTGCGTTTTGGACAGCAGTTGAGCCTTGAAGAAACCGCCGACATCATGGGGAAATCCATTGGGGCGATTAAAACAATGCAATTTCGTGCCGTCGAATCCATGCGCCGCTTATTAAACGCGAATCGCAAGGAGGAATCCTATGGCTGATCGTCCTATGGTAGATATATTTAACGATTGTGTTGAACGACTCCAAGCGGGTCAGTCGGTTGAGGATATTTTGCGCCAATATCCCCGCTACGCCGACACGCTACGGCCTATGTTGGAGATTACACGCGGTATTCAGCGGATACGTGTGCCCTCAGCCGAGATTGCCGAATCGCAAAACCGCCTACGATCTGAGGTGCTGCGGGAATATCGTGCCACCCCTAGGCGTAGAATCTATCCTTTGCCCCCTATTTTAAATATTGCCGCCGCCCTAATGCTGACCTGCCTCTGTATTATTGGTAGTGGCGCTGGATTGATCGCAACGGGGATTATTGATCTGGACAATGATGATATACACTTTGGGACCCCATCAGCGCAACCCACCATGACCTATTCGCCGACAGCTATATTGACCGCGACCTCTACCCCAACGCTCTCAGTCACACCCTCAGCCACTGTTACTACCTCTCTGACTCCCACTTCCACCAGTTCGCCAACTGCTAGTCTGTCGCGTACTTCAACACCAACTACTACAGCCTCTATTACCCGCACAGTGACTGGCACAAGGACGGTAACTGCTAGTCGCACAAGTACACCTAGCCCATCCATGACACTAACACCCCGCCCTGCCAACCCAACACCTTTGCCATCTCAAAACCCCCTGCCGACGGATGACGATAACAGCGAAAGTGATGACGACAATGGTAATAGCAATGAAAATGACAATGACACCGACGACAGCGGGCATGGTAGCGATGAGAACGGCAACAGCGATGGCAATAATGACAACGAGGGTGGTGAGGATGATTGATAGCCAATATACATCTAGCGGATTAGACAGCAATTCAGCAACATACCTCACAATGTTTATAGATAGTTTTGTCAAGGGTAATTAGAATCCATCTGAAAATTCCTATTCGGTAGAATAAGGGAATTGCGAAAGACCCAATTACCGAATAGGAACGAAACAAGTGTCGCACAAAAGCAGAAGATATACTAGTGAATTGAGTGATGGACAATGGGCAAGGCTGAAGGGGTTGCTGCCCAAACGGAAAGGAGCGGGGCGACCGATGAGCCTGAGCCAGCGGGCGGTGGTGAATGCGATCCTGTATGTGCTGGTGACAGGCTGTCAATGGCACAATTTGCCCAAAGAGTATCCCCACCCCAAGAGTGTGTACTATCATTTTCGCAAATGGAGTCAGGATGGGACATGGCAGCGGATCAATCGGGCGATGGTGTATCTGGAACGGCGGCGGTTGGAGCGCTTTGCCCGTCCCAGTGCCGGGGTACTGGATAGCCAAAGCGTGAAAACGAGCGGGAGTGGGCCAGAACGCGGCTATGATGGACACAAAAAAGTGCAAGGACGCAAACGCCATGTCTTGGTCGATACCTTGGGCAATCTCTTGGAAGTAGTCGTGCTGGCCGCCAATCGCTCGGATGTGACGGGTGCTAAAGCGGTCTTGACCAAACTGGAGCGCACGCTTGCCATGCGCTTGCTCCACCTCTGGGCTGATCATAGCTATCAAGGCAAACTGGCTGATTGGTTGCACGAGCAGTTCCACATTCAACTCGAGATTGTCACCGCCCAGCCGGATCAGGTTGGTTTTGAGGTCCAACCCCGGCGCTGGGTCGTTGAACGCACTTTTGCTTGGTTAGGCAAGTTTCGGAGACTATGAGCGTTCGCCCTTGTGTAGTGAGGCCATGATCTATCTCGCTTCCATTTTTACCTTGCTCCGACGCTTCCCTGCTTAATTTTCAGATGGATTCTTAGCTACAAATCTTGGCAAGCTACTTGACAAGGTTTGGGAGATGCGTCAGAATATGATTTTAGTGAAACGTTTCAGTAAATCGTTTCACCTTAGAGCATCTTGAACAAGTGAGATTTTTTAGGAGGTTTTTTGATGAAACGCTCACTAGCGCTCGTACTTGTCTTAACCCTCGCTCTCGCAGTTTTTGCCCGTGTTCCCTCCAGCCGCGCCCAAGATACAGTGACTATCCAATTGATGGGATGGTCATCCTCTGCAGCCGAAAATGCGGCGCTCGAAGAAATGATTGCAGCCTTTGAAGAGGCCAATCCAAATATTGATGTTGATTTACAACTTGTCCCCGAATATGACACGACGCTCCAAGCAGCATTTGCCAGTGGAGATGCGCCGAATGTCTTTTATGCAGACAGCAGCCGCCTACCGGATTTTGTGGATGCTGGTGTAATCGCCGCTGGGGGTGACATGATCGTTGACCCAGAAGGCTTTTTCCCCTCTCTAGTGGATGTGTTCACGATTGATGACACATTCTATTGCCCACCCAAAGACTTTTCGACAATGGCTTTGCAATACAATAAAGCCCTGTTTGATGCCGCTGGTCTGGAATACCCAACCAATGACTGGACGTGGGACGATCTGACTGCCGCCGCTGAAGCCCTCACCAACGGTGACACTGTAGGGTTGGTGGTTCCGCCCGAACTGCCACGTTGGTTGCCCTTCCTCTATCAGGCAGGTGGCTCTGTGTTGAGCGAAGATGGTACCGAAGTGACCTTCGACAGTGAAGAAGCCCTAGCTGCCCTTGAATTCTATCTGGGTATGGTGGAAGACGGTATTGCCGCACCTCCATCCGAACTCGATGCGGGTTGGGGTGGTGAGGCCTTTGGAATTGGTCGTGCCGCGATGGCAATGGAAGGTAACTGGGTTATCGGTGCCATTGAGGAAAACTATCCCGATATCCAATATGGTGTGGTCGAACTGCCCGCCGGCCCCGCTGGTGAAGCCACAATGGCCTTCACGGTATGCTATGGGGTCTCCGAGGATAACGATCACCCTGAAGAATCATGGGCGTTGGTAAACTTCCTTACGGGGCCAGAAGGCGCGACGATGGTTGCCGAAGCTGGTTTTGGTGTGATGCCTGCCCGTCAAGATGCCGCCGAAATCTGGCTGGAAACTCGTGGCCTAGAATTTGAAGCCTTCGTTACGGGTGCAGCGAACGCTCATCGTTGGCAATTCCCGGTCGGCTTTGGTGATTTCACCGACACCTTCAACAATGGCCTGAGAGAAGCGATGGCTGGCAATATGCTGCCTGAAGAGGTTTTGGAAGACTCAGTAGCAATTGCCGAAGAAATTCTCGCGGAATAAAGACTTTCTGTTAGGGAGCGTTCCATCTGCCATTGGTAGAGGGGATGCTTCCTTTTGTTTTTGCACCTCACCAACTAGATTTATTGACAGAAAGGGTTCCCATGATTGAAGAAAAAAGCCCTACCAGCGGGCCTGTCCCCGCCGTGCCTCCCAAAAAAGTTGCGACCATGCGAACCACCAAGTTTGAGGAAACTGTTGCGGGTTATCTATTTCTAGCCCCGGCGTTGATTATATTCATTGTGTTTTTGGTGATTCCACTGGTTATGGCTGTGTATATCAGCTTCACCGACTGGAATGGCATTACCCCGCTAAGGGATGAGGATGCCTTTAAAACCGTTGGTAATGACAATTATCAACAACTGTTGACCCAAGAAGGTCGCCGCCAAACCCGCTTTTTCACCGCTGTCAAAAACACGACCTATTATGTGATTGGGGTAGTACCGACTCAAACACTTATCGCCCTAATTTTGGCCGTTATCGTCAATCAGAAATGGCTGAAGGCACGTGGTACATTTCGTACTATTGCCTATCTCCCCTCGATTACATCCTCGGTGGTGATTTCGATTGTGTTCCTATGGCTTTTTTCACGCGGGGGCTTGGTGAATGCCTTCATTGAACTGCTATATCCCGCCTATGGCGATAAAGCCATCAATTGGACAGATGATTCAACAGGTGTGTTTCACTGGGTACTGAAACAATTCGGCGTTACCCGGGCCGATGTGGGTGATTGGGCTAGTGAGAAACATTATGGGTTGCGGACGTGGGATTGGATCAGCGGCCCAAGTGTGACGATGTTGATGATTATGATTTTAAATACATGGACAACCATTGGTACGCTGATGGTGATTTTCCTTGCCGCCCTGCAAAACATCCCATCCTATGTGTATGAAGCAGCCGCGATTGATGGTGCGAATATATGGCAAATCTTCCGTAAGGTGACCGTTCCCCTGCTCAGGCCTACGACATTTTTTGTCATTACGTTGGGATTAATCGGTTGTTTTCAAGTGTTTGACCAAGTGTATATCATCGGGGGAGGTGATGCGACGTTAACGGTGGCGGTCTTGGTCTATCGTAATGCGTTTGGCACTGGCTCAAATATGGGATTAGCAACCGCTACGGCGATGATTCTGTTTGTGATTATCTTCATCTTCACCGTTTTGCAGCGCCGATTTTTTGGCGGCGAACGGGCCAATTGGTAAGGGAGACACTGAGATGACAACTATTGCCTCCACCCAAACCCAACAGGCTCACAGTGGCACCAGACGAATGGTCAATATTGCGATGCCGACGATTGGCTATTCCATTCTGGTGATCTTCGCGTTGATACAAATCCTGCCGTTCCTTTTTACGATCAGTAACTCGTTCAAATGCCTGCCTGCCATCCAAGCCTATCCGCAATCGCTGGTGCCTGTGCCGCCAATGGATGTTACGTGTGAACCCACCATTATTGACGACACGGGGCGGGAACGAAAAACCGTTCTCCCAGCGAATGAGACTTCTAAACAGGTCACTTTTAACCCAACCCTCGATGGTTATCGAGAAATTTTTGATCAGAAACTACCACGCTGGCTATTTAATACCGCTTTTGTGTCATTGGGGGTGATGTTCCTGCGGCTTTTGTTTGATTCACTGGCAGGGTACGCCTTGGCTCGGCTCAAATTTCCCGGCAATCGGATCATCTTCTTTTTTGTGTTAAGCCTGTTGATGATTCCGGGAATTGTGCTGCTCTTGCCGCGCTTTATATTGCTAAAGGAGATTGGCCTGCTCAACAGCTATCCCGCCCTGATTATTCCGTTTTCTGCCAGCCTATTTGGGGTGTTTTTGATGAAGCAGTTTTTTGAATCTATCCCCAAGGAACTCGAAGAAGCCGCAATGGTAGATGGTGCAGGTCGCTTTACCATCTTTTTTCGACTCATCCTGCCCATTTCTACTCCTGCCATGACTGCCCTAGCGATTTTCAGCTTTCAGGGTATGTGGAACGAGTTTCTCCAAGTGCTGCTGCTGGTCTCATCCAAGAGCGAATTGTGGACGCTGCCACTAGGGTTATCATTCCTGCGCGGCGAATTTGGTGAGGCGCTTCGTTGGCACTCTTTTCTAGCAGGTTCGGTAATTACCACCTTGCCCTTAGCCTTGATTTTCTTTATGTTTCAGCGATATTTTGTAGAAGGGGTGAGCTACACAGGACTAAAAGGATAAACTGATATGGCAATTTGGCAGGGGTGGGGTGTGGTCTTGCAAGGCATGAACAGTGTGCGACGAAATGGCTATGCCTATATATGGGGCAATCTAGCTTTTTTGCTGCTGTCGCTGCCGATTGTCACTGCCCCTGCTGCTTACAGTGCATTGGTGCGGATGGCCTATGAAACACAGACTGAACCCACCACTGCTGATCTCGGCCTGTTTTGGGAAACATTCCGCAAGAATTTATGGCGAGCTTTGCCTTGGGGTATGGTGAATGTATTGTTTGTGGGGGTCACATTTTCCAATTTTTTGGCCTATAATCATGTGCCGGGTTTTACCGTCTTCTGCCTACGGCTTGCATGGTTAGCCAGCACGTTGGCATGGTGCGGCATCGTGTTATATACGTGGGCCTTGTATTATGAAATGGAAAACCCGTCTGTTTGGGGGGCGACCCGCAACGCATTAGTGATGACCCTCAAAAACCCACTTTTCACATTCGCTGTTGTGATAGGTGTTATGCTCCTTTCCGCTGTCAGTACGGCTCTTCCCATGTTATGGATTTTGTTGACATGGAGCACTGTTGCTGCCATCGGCACGGCGGCTGTTTTAAATCGCCTTGCAGAGTTTCGATCATCTCAGGAAAAACACGCATGATTTCAATTCGGGAAGTGGCACGTGAAGCTGGTGTGTCGGTCACAACAGTCTCTTACGTGCTCAACAATAAAGGCCATATTAGTGAGGAGACCCGTCAAAAGGTGATGGACGTGGTAGAGCGTTTGGGTTACGTGCCGCGCATTGGCGCTCAGAGCCTGCGGGACAACCGCGCTCGTATCGTGGGGTATCCTTGGAACTTTGGCCCTAGCCCGGGTGATGTCAACGCTATCTTAGAAGAGTTCTTGCATTACACGATGTTTTATACCGAACAACGTGGTCGTCATCTGCTTTTGGTACGTGCTCCTGCCGAAAACGGGTTAGTTGTTTACGATGATCTAATCAAAAGCCAGCGGGTCGACGGATTTATTTTGTCGCATACCGTACCTTACGACCTGCGTATCCAGCACCTGCATAAGATCAAATTCCCGTTTGTGGCATTTGGGCAGAGTACCTCTCCTCTGGATGAAGAAACCTGCTGGGTAGACGTGGATGGGATGAATGGGATTCGTATGGCAACCCAACATCTCATCGAACAAGGCCATCGCCGAATCGCTTTGATCCGTGAACCAGCGGGTTCGGTCTCAGGGGATGCCCGCTACCGAGGTTATGTGGCGGCACTCGCGGACTCTGGCGTGCCCTATAGTCCGGAATTGGTGGTGGTTGCGGAACATCGCGTGTCCGACGGCTATCTGGCTGCTCAAGCCTTGTTGGATTTACCAACACTTCCAACCGGAATTGTCGCCATGAGCGATACGATTGCTTTGGGCGCAATGCAGGCGCTGCGTGACCGGGGCTGCCGTGCCGCGATCACCGGCTTTGACGATATACCACTGGGAGAATTTTTGACTCCACCATTAACTTCGGTGCGTCAGCCAATACAAGATGTTGCTGCGTTGATGGTTGAGATGCTCATCCAACAGATTGATGACGAGTCATTTGTTCCACAACAGCATCTACTTTTACCCACGCTTGTCGTTCGAGCAAGCAGTCTTGGAGATTTTGGTCAATGAAGTCTTTTGAACGCAGACAATGGGAAGTGACCGAATATCCCTTTAAACCCGGTCAACTATTACATTCAGAAACGATCTACACCATCGGCAATGGCTTGGTAGGGGTGCGCGGTAGTTTTGAGGAGGGGTATCCCAACGATAGTGCCTTAACACTGGCGGCGGGTATATTTAACCAGACCTCGGAACAAATTGTGCCAGAATTAGTGCCGCTCCCCAATTGGCTGTCGCTCCACATTGCTGTGAACGGCGCTTGGTTTCAACTCAGCGAAGGCAAAATCCTCGGCTATGACCGCACCTTGAATCTGAAAGAGGCAGTTTTGCGGCGGAGGGTGCTGTGGCGCTCTCCAAATGGTGATACGATACGTTTCGCTTTCGAGCGATTTGCCAGCCTTGCGAATCCCCATGTGATGGGTGTACAGGTTTTGGTGCAAGTCTTGAATGAAGGCGAACATACGATTGAGGTGAAGGCCCCTCTCGAAGCGGCTTCCTATCATTACGAAGATGTGAATCATTGGGACTTTCTCAAATCGGTTGACGCCCAGCCCTTTGTGACCTTGCATGGGAAGACCGCGCCAAGTGGATATGAAATTGGCATGGCGGCCCATGTGCAAATTGAGGGGGCAACTGCAACCATCCAAATGGATGCGGAAGGTTATCAGAGCAAGTTTGAGGTATCCCAAAACCAAAAAGTGGTGCTGATCAAATTGCTCTCCTTACATACCAACCGTGAAGGACAAGACCCCCTTACTGACGCGGTGAATACGCTCCGTTCGGCGGTTCAATCCGGTTACGCGGCCTTATATGCGGCTCATGTTAAGGCTTGGGATGTCTATTGGCAGCATTTCGACATTCAAATTGAAGGCGACGAAATTGCCCAACGTGCCGTCCGTTTCTGCACCTACCACTTTCTGATCGCCAGCCCAACACATGAAGAGCGGGTCAGTATTGGCGCAAAGACGCTGAGTGGGCATGGGTATAAGGGACATGTATTTTGGGACACCGAATTATTTATCCTGCCACCGCTTACCCTTGCCCAACCGGATTTGGCGCGGCGCTTGTTGATGTATCGTTATCACAATCTGCCGGGTGCTCGTCACAAAGCGGCTGAGTTGGGCTATCAGGGGGCAATGTTCCCGTGGGAGAGTGCTGATACAGGTGAAGAAACCACCCCGCGCTGGGTAACAGGATTGGATGGTAATCCAATTCGCATCTGGACGGGTGATCATGAGCAGCATATTTCGACAGACATTGCCTATGCCATTTTGCACTATTGGCACTGGACGCACGACCATGATTGGCTTCGGCAGTACGGGGCAGAAATCGTGCTGGATACGGCCAAATTTTGGGGCAGCCGGGTCGAATATAACCAAGCGCTTGATCGTTATGAACTTCGTCAACAAATCGGCCCGGACGAATATCACGAAAATATTGACAACAGCGTGTTTACGAACCGTATGGTGGTTTGGCATTTGCAGGAGGCGCTTGGCGTTTGGGTGTATTTGCAGGACAACTACCCTGCCGATGCTGTCCGATTAGCTAAACAGCTTGGGTTATCAGATACCCTGTTTAGTCACTGGCAAACGGTTGCCGAAAAAATGTGGATTCCAATGCAAAATGGGGTATTAGAGCAGTTCGAGAACTTCTTTGAACGGCTCAAACCCATCAACTTAGAGGACTATACTCCGCGCACCACTAATATGGACATGATTTTGGGCCATGCCAAAACGCAAGTGTCACGGGTCATTAAACAGGCGGATGTAGTGATGCTGATGGCCCTTCTTGGAAATCAATTAGGTGATGATGTTTTCCTGCGGCGCAATTGGGATGAATATGCGGGAGTGGTGGATCACGGGTCATCACTGAGTCCGGCCATGCACGCGATTGTCGCGGCTCATTTAGGTTTGAATGAAGAAGCCTACGACTATTTTATCTATGCGGCCACTCTTGATTTGGATGACCACAAGGGCAATGTCCGTGATGGCATCCATGCGGCTTCTTGTGGTGGTGTGTGGCAGGCGGTTGTGAAGGGGTTGTGTGGATTGGAATTGACCGAAAATGGCCCGATCACCCGTCCACATTTGCCTGAACATTGGAAGCGTGTGACCTTCCGCATTTTCTATCGGGGCACACCTATGACAATCACGGTGGAATAACATGGAACTTGGTTTCATCTTCGACCTAGATGGGGTCATAACGGACACTGCCGAGTATCACTATCAGGCTTGGAAGCAGGTGGCGGATGAAGAAAATATCCCCTTTACGCGCCAAGACAATGAGGCCCTACGGGGAGTGCCGCGCCGTCGCAGCCTTGAGTTACTCCTCAAAGGACGGGTTTTTCCAGAAGACAAGCTGGTTGAAATGGAAACCCGCAAAAACACCTATTATCAGGCGTTGCTTGAAAACATCACTCCCGATGATCTTCTGCCGGGGGTATTTCCTTTCCTTACAGAGGCCCAAGTTACAGGTATTCGACTAGGGTTGGGGTCTGCCAGCAAAAATGCCATGACCGTCATTCGGCGTTTGGGGATTGAACCCCTTTTTGACGCAATCGGGGATGGTTATTGCGTGGTTAATCATAAACCTGCGCCGGATTTGTTTATTTGGGTCGCAGGGCGTCTAGGGTTGTGGCCTACCCATTGTTTTGTATTTGAGGATGCGGAGGCGGGTGTGGACGCCGCAATTGCTGGTGGCTTTCATGCCGTTGGGATCGGGCCAGATGAGCGGGTTGGACGGGCACATTATGTTCTCCCGGAAGGTCTCAAAACCGCTCACATCCACGATTTTCACATCAAGTAATTGTGGAGGATATACCCGGTCGGCCTATCCAATAGAAATCGTTCGCACGACTTCAAACTCAACGGGTGTACAGCGAAAGGATCAAGCCAAACAGTGGGCGATTCTATCCCCTACACACAGACCCAATTGCTCGAGGGGTTCAAGGCACTGGGGGTAAGCCCCGGACAGGTCGTAATGCTGCACGCCTCGGTGAAATCGGTAGGCCACGTCATGGGCGGCCCCAACGTGATTTTGCAGGCTCTTTTAGAAGCCTTGACACCCACTGGCACAGTGATGATGTATGCAGGGTGGCAGGACATCCCGGATTTTGTAGATGAGTTATCGCCGGAGGTTCGGCAGGTCTACTATGCACAGCACCCGGCATTTGACCCTGCAATTGCACACTCGGTGCGCGAAAACAGTATTTTGGTGGAGTTCCTGCGGACTTGGCCCGGTACTCAGCGCAGCGCCAACCCTGAAGCCTCGATGGTAGCATTAGGCCCCCACGCTGTCCAGCTTACTCAAGACCATCCCCTAAATTATGGGTATGGAACGGGTTCGCCTTTGGAGAAACTAGTGCAACTCAAGGGGCGGGTTTTGGTACTTGGAGCGCCGCTCTATACCATTACACTGCTGCATTATGCCGAATATTGTGCAAGGCTACGCCACAAAAAGATCATTCATTACCCATGCCCAGTGCTGCAAAATGGTCAGAAAATCTGGCTCGACATTGAAGATTATGCTACCGGCGAAGTCCATGATGACTATTCGTTTGAACAGATTGCGATGGCCTATCTAGCAGAAGGCAAGGGGCGGCGCGGCCAAGTGGGTCAAGCAGAATCCTACTTATTAGATGCTTTCGATTTATCAGCCTATGCCATCCGTTGGCTTGAAAGTCATTTTGGGCAATGAGATATGGGGGATTCTATGGGTCAGTCTATTCATCACGATGTCCTGCCAAGCTACCCCGTCTAGGGATTAACGCGGCTAGGTAAGTGTAGAAAGCCGAGCCTAGTCCGACACGGCTTTCAGTGGAAAAGGAACTGGTGGTGGTTATTGAATGACGGGTCGCCGTCCCATCAGCAGGGATAGGACAAACAACACCAAGAAGACGAAGAATAGGATTTTGGCAATACCAGCAGCCGTCCCCGCGATCACTCCGAATCCCATTAACCCAGCAATGAGCGCAATAACCAAGAAAATCAACGCCCAACTTAACATGATGTGTCTCCTTACCATCTCCATATATGATTGCCTGCCTTTGCCCCGATTGGGTGTAGGCAGATTTCAACAGGCCATCTTACTTTAGAAGTAATCAGCAAGATTGGCATGGGTAAATGAGCGGGTTTTGGTCTGGGTCGTTAGTGCCTTCGAATGATACCTAGTTGGTGGGGTATGTTTTGACCACCTGTCCCATGTTTTGGAATTCAGTTGAATATATTCTGTAAGCGTTCAAACGAATGGAAAGGACGGAACAAAATGTCTCAACCTTCAAACTGGGATAAGATTGCTGGTAATTGGAAACAATTGATGGGGGAGGCACGCCTTCAATGGGGCAAGCTGACCGACGATCAATGGCAACAAATCGCTGGCAACCGCGATAAGTTGATTGGCAAAATCCAAGAGACCTATGGCATCACCCGTGAGGCCGCAAGCCGTCAAGTTGAGGAATGGGAACGTAACGTAAGAGCCTAGCCACTGCTGCTAGAGCAAACGGAATGCCCTCATTGCACTGCATGGGGGCATTTTCATAACAAATTAGCAGTTAGACCTGATTGCGCCCCCGCGAAACTCCATTTTTTGCACACCTTCTCCTTAAATTGAACTTCCCAATTGACAGAAACAGATGGGATCAGGATGATTGATGCTTTCCTGTTTGTTCAATTTGGAGACATAATTCAATTCATGAAGCGCATTGTTCGCAGTCTAATCCCCGGTCAGGCCCGCTATTTTCTTTGGCAACACACCGCGAGAATCTATTATTGCACTTTGGATTGGATGGATCGGGTACGCGGCAAGACCGACCCCTCTATGCCCTCACGTTCCCAAGCCTTTATTTATGGTTTTGCAGGCCACGATCTGCGTAATCATTTTGATATAGCAGGGCAGACCTTTGTGGTCTATTTCAAAGAGTTGGGACATTTACAGTCGAACCATGCCGTCTTGGAAATTGGTTCGGGCATAGGACGCATGGCATTGGCCTTAACCCAGACGTTAGGTGCTGAGGGGCGCTATGTCGGGATGGATATTGTTCCGGACGGTATTGCATGGTGTCAGCAGCATATCACCTCCGCCCACCCCAACTTCCAATTTCAACTCATAGATATTTACAACAAGATGTATAACCCCAAAGGGCACGGCAAGGCGGCGGATTATATATTTCCGTTTGACGCCCAGACCTTTGATTTAGTTTTTTTGGTCTCGGTTTTTACCCATATGCTGCCCGCCGAACTCGAAAATTATCTAGCTGAGATTGCGCGAATGTTGAAACAAGGCGGACGCTGCCTGATTACTTACTTTCTGCTAAATGAGGAATCGCGCCAACTGATTGAGGCGGGCAAGAATAATATCCCGATGGAGTATCGCACGGCGGAGTTTTGGGCACGGAATAAGCATGTCCCCGAAGAGGCCATTGCGTTTGACGAAGCCTACATCCGGGGACTCTATGCAAAATATGGCCTGCGAATCGAAGGCCCCATCCGCTATGGCATTTGGTCGGGTCGGCAGGGTGTCGTGGATTGGCAGGATATTGTCGTCGCGGTGAAAGAGTAATGCGATTTTAGATAAAGGTGGAGTGGTGGGGACTCGAACCCCATTCTACCCTCAAATACCGATATTCATCCTCTTATTGAGTAAGTCCTTACCCTTAGACGAGCCACTCCTAATCTAAAATCCACCACGCGCTTGGACAAAATCCAACGCCTCTTGCTCGTAGGGCATAAAATTCGCGCAACCATGCCGAGTCACTACAATCGCCCCGGCAGCATTACCCATGCGCCCCGCTTGATACCAGTCCCAGCCTTTTAAGCGTCCATAGATAAACCCGCTGGCAAAGGCATCCCCCGCTCCCAAAACATTATAGATTTCGACGGGGAAGCCGGGTGCGTCAATCACATCCCCATTAGCAAGATGAATGGCGGCCCCATGCGCCCCACGTTTGACGGCCAACGCCTGTGGTCCGCCTGCCAATAACGTCTGGATGGCCTGCTGTACATTGCCTTTGACCTCCGCACCAGAGACCTGCAAATCCTTGACGGTGACTTGACCGGCCTCACTGATGATGGCGGCTTTTACCTCATCTTCCGTGCCAATCGCCACATCTACAAGGCGCAATACGGAGCGAATGGTCACACCAAAAGCACGGAGGTCATGCCATTGGTCAGGGCGAAAATCAATATCTAGATAAACGTTTGTGCCAGCGGCCTTCGCTAATTCGGCGGCGAAAATAGTGGCACTGCGGCTAGGTTCTTTGCTGAGACCTGTTCCCGAAATGACAAGGGCGCGACTGTCGGCGATGGGTGCGGCTAAGACGTCATCAATCGTCAGTTCGATGTCAGCGCAGTTATCCCGATAGTAGACTAGGGGGAATTTATCGGGTGGTTCAATGCCCAAAACAACGGCGCTGCTGCGTTTGCCGGGTTTCCGCACGATAAAGCGCGTCTCCACTCCTTCATTCTTCAGAAAATTGAGTATGAAATCACCAACGGGGTCTTCACCAACACCTGTCAGCAAGGCCGAACGTACTCCCAAGCGCCGTGTCCCAACACTGATATTGGTGGGGCAGCCCCCGACATAGGCTGCGAAACTTTGAATATCCACAAATTTCGCCCCAACATCGTTGGCGTACAGGTCAATAGAACTGCGCCCCATCGTCAAAAGGTCATAGGTACGGTTTGGCTGATTCGTCATGCCCATCTACCTTTCCATCGCATGAGTGACCAGTGGCAGGCGTGGGTCTGGCATTGTCCATGTCGTTTTGGCCCACACATGTGCCGGATCGTCAGAATTCGCTAATGACTGCGCCGATCCTGCCAGAATATTCAGATAGTAGCAGTTGTAGCCATAAGCGGCGCTGACAGGGTGATACCCCTCTGGAACCAACACAATATCGTTATCTTGGGCGGTCATGACGGCATCAATGCTACGGCTGTCGTTATAGACCCGCTGAAAAGCAAATCCTTCTGGCTTGTCTAGCTTGTAATAGTAGATTTCCTCAAGGTCAGCTTCGATGATATTGCCCTGCGTGTCCACCCGATGGACATCATGTTTATGGGGCGGATAGCTACTCCAATTCCCCCCCGGCGTATAGACTTCGACCACGATAAGACGATGGCAGTCGAAACCGGGTGGAATAATGCCATTAATCTGACGGGTTGCATTGTTCCCACCGCGAATTTCGATAGGGGAATCATCTGGCGTAATCAGGCGGGCCGGGTGATCTTCATCCGTCTTAACCCAGCCATGCGCGATTTCTAATTCATCGGTGAGGGCGGTCACTTGAAATTGGCTATGGCGCGAAAAATAGGCGGCATACGGCATTCCACTAAATACGTCGGGTCGCCGTCCTACTTTTTCCCATGTGCCATGCACCGATTCAATGCGGCATTGACCACCTAGAATGACCAGCGCGGCCTCATTGGAACTGGTATCGTGCTGCCACGTTTGTCCCGCCGAAAAACGCCGCACTTCCATATTGAGGTATTCCCATCCGGCTTCATCGGCGGTGATCTTATTCAAAAAGTGCGGGTCTGGTTTGGCCCGCACTAGCATCGTTTCTGCTGTATATCGCATCAGCTTATCTCGCTCAATTTGACTGGCCGACCTTCACTTAGTGATTTTTTGGCAGCCATACCCATGATGACCGGGGTAAGGCCATCACGCCCGGTGACAGGTATCGGTTCATTTTTCGTAACGGCGGCGATAAATTGGCGCATTTCTTCGACAAACGATTCGGTATAGCGTTCCAAGAAGAACCAGAGGGGTTTGGCGTTAATCACCGCATCACCATTACTCAAGGTGACATTATGCGGGGTGTTATTTGCCGCGACCAAGCATCCTGCCGAGCCAAAGACCTCGATACGCTGGTCATAACCATAGACTGCACGACGGCAGTTATCAATCGTACCGATGACCCCGTTGGCAAACTTCAATGTAATCACCACGGTGTCCACGTCTCCGGCTGCGCCAATGGCTGGGTCAACCGTTACGCCGCCAACCGCGTAAACTTCCACCACCTCACTGCCAATCAAGTAGCGGGCCATGTCGAAGTCATGAATGGTCATGTCGAGGAAGATGCCGCCAGATACTTTGACATATTCAATGGGAGGTGGAGCAGGGTCGCGGCTGGTAATTCGCAAGATGGCAGGTTCGCCGATTTTACCTGCTACTACTTGTTCCCGTACATGGCGAAAATTGGGATCGAAGCGGCGGTTGAAGCCAATCTGCAATTTTACGCCTGCTTTTTCAACCGCTTTAAGGGCATGTTCAATGCGTTTAAGATCAGAATCAATCGGTTTTTCGCAAAAAATATGTTTGCCCGCCGCTGCTGACTCTTCAATAATTTGGGAGTGGGTATCGGTGGAGGAACAAATCAGTACGGCTTCAATTGCTGGATTCTCTATAATATCTTGATACCTGCCCGTCGCTGTGGGGATTTTCAACCGCTTGGCACATTCTTCTGCCGCTGCTTTGTTGACATCGGCAATCGCCAATACTTCGGCTTCGGGAACACGATAAACTAAATTCTCGGCGTGGAGCTTGCCAATACGCCCTGCGCCGATGACCCCAACTCTAAGGCTCATCCCGTTCTCTCCTTAAGTTTAAAATTTAAAGACCAATGCTGTGTAAGTATTCCCGATTTCGTTTGGCGCTTTCCAAAGGCGCACCCATCCCCGGCAGTACATCTTGTTCGACCACGATCCACCCGTCGTAGTCAGTAGCCTGTAATTCTGCAACGATGGCAGGAAAATCTACCATACCCTTGCCTAATTCGCAGTAAACCCCATGCCCGACGGTCTTGAAGTATTCCCATCCTTCACGGCGCGAACGATCAGCAATGTTCGGTTCGCAATCTTTAAAATGGACATGCCAAATCCGACTGCGATGTTCGCGTAGCCCTTGCAGCGGATCGCCCCCCGCAAAAGCATAGTGGCCTGTATCGAAACACAACCCCACCACCTGTGGGTCTGTCAATTCTAAAAATCTGGCTGTCTCGGCGGGAGTTTCCACGTAGCCCGCCGAATGATGATGAAACACCGTGCGTAATCCCGTCTCCCGATTGACGATTTGTGCAATACGGTTCGCTCCATCGGCGGCGATTTTCCATTGATCTTCATTAAGGCCATCTTCCGGTTGAATCCGCCCAGCTTTCAGCGTGCGATTGGGGTCGGCGGCGTTGTCATCGGACAGCACAATGAAGCATTGTTCTCCTGCTGTTGCCGCTAACAATCCAGCGGTGCGCAGGGCGATCTCTTCCCCTTTGGTATGTTTTTCAGGATGAATAAGCGCGACGGGAACAAAGGCCGCCATCAGGCTCAGATTGCGGGCTGCCAATTCAGAGCGTAATTTGGCGGGATCGGTGGGCATAACCCCCCAATCCCCCAATTCCGTTCCGGCATAACCAGATTCTTGCATCTCATCCAGCATTTGGGTGTACCCAACGGTTTCCCCTTTTGGCCCAATTTCGATGATGCCCCACGAACATGGAGCATTGGCGATCTGGATTTTGCTCAATTTGCCAACTCCTTAAAGGTGTTTGTAAGTAAGGGATACAATGTCCGGTAAATCTGATAGGCATCTTCATAAGCCTTTACATTTTCACCCGGCAGTGTTTCTTCCCCTAAATGTACTACCGAAGCGGCTTTTTGTGCATCTTCCCAAATACCTGCTCCGACACCTGCCAGTAGAGCAGCCCCATATGCCGCCCCTTCAAGGGCCTCAACGCTCACGAGTGGCACATTCAGCACATCGGCCATGATTTGACGCCAGATAGGACTCTTAGCACCGCCGCCGCTAATCCGAACTTGCTGAATATCGCGGCCCGCCGCGCTCTGCTTAATCAACTCAAAGCTGTCCCGTAGGCCAAATGCGACCCCTTCCAGTACGGCATGGGTCAGATGGGCACGGTTGTGGCGGGCCGTTAGTCCAATAAATCCGCCGCGTGCCAATGGGTCGGGATGTGGGGTGCGTTCCCCTGTCAGGTAGGGTAAAAACTGCAAGCCCTCGCTGCCGGGGATGACGTTGGCGGCCTCATTAATTAACGCATCAAAACTGGTGTCTGGCGCAAGGGTATCGTGATACCACTGCAAACTGCCCGCAGCGGAGAGCATCACCCCCATAAAATGCCATAGACCGGGGGCGGCATGACAAAAAGCGTGTAAACGACCTTCGGGTTCATAGGCATAGCTGCCAAGCGGGGCAAAAACCACACCCGATGTGCCCACCGTCAGCGCGATGACACCGGGAGTCACCGCCCCAACGCCGAAAGCCTGCGCTGCTTGGTCGCCACCCCCACCTACGACAGGTATACCTTCTTTTAATCCGGTCAACTGGGCGGCGGCCGAGTTGATTACCCCCGTAACCTGCGTGCCTTCATAGAGAGTCGGCATCCATTCGGCGGGGATATCCAATTCGGTCAACACCGCATCTGACCAGCGGCGGTTGGCGACATCCACCAACACCATCCCTGCCCCATCCGCCAAATCGGTGGCGTAGTCGCCTGTCAGTTTGTAGCGGATGAAATCTTTGGGCAGCAGGACATGGGCCATTTTGTCATAAACCTGTGGCTCATGATTACGCACCCAGATAATTTTGGGCGCTGTGAATCCTGTCAGGGCGCGATTACCAGTCAACTGAATCAGGCGCTTTGGCCCAATGGTCTCCGTAATCCAATCACACTCGGCTTGGGTGCGTTGGTCGTTCCATAAGATGGCAGGGCGCAAAACATTGCCATCCCGATCTAGGCAAACCAATCCGTGCATTTGTCCGGTCAGGCCAATCGCGGCAATCGAATCGGCGGCATTCGTTTTTTGCAGCACCGCCCGAATCGCCAGTACCATGCCCTCCCACCAATCGGCAGGATTCTGTTCACTCCACAATGGCTTGGGGGTGCTGATGGGTTGAGGAGTGGTGTGACTTGCCACCACTTCCCCTTTTTCGTCAATCAGCAACGCCTTCGCCCCGGTGGTACTAATGTCGAGGCCAAGCAGATAGCGCATGACTACCGCACACCCAACAACACTTCAACGGTGAGTTGATCCAGTCGCTCATAACCTAATCCGCGTGCGCCGAGGGCCGGACGATCAAAGGATTCGCCCTTTAGACGATTGGCTTTATCTCGACTATAACCGCCTGCCAAATAGTTGAAATGCCCGTTGTCGGCATTAATTTCGGCTAACAGGGCCTGAATTTCTTTATCTTGATTAAACCGCTGCGCCTTTTCTTTCAAAATGAGATAGGTTCGCATACAGCCCACCGCGAAATCCTTCACCCCAACGTAGTCTTCGGTTCGATAGGCGTGAGCATCAAAGTGGCGGCTACCTGTATACCCTACATCCTCTAGGAACTTGACTAGGAAGAACGCCTGCTTCAGCATATCGGCCCCAAAACGAAAATCTTGGTCATAGCGCCCAAATTTTTGGTCATTCAGGTCAATATGGAACAGTTTGCCTGCATCCCACGCTTGGGCAACGGCGTGCATAAAATTCAGTCCGGCCATATGTTCATGTGCCACTTCGGGATTGACGCCGACCATCTCTGGATAATCAAGCGTGGCGATAAACCCAAGCATCGCACCCGTCGTTGGCAGATAAATATCCGAACGCGGCTCATTGGGTTTGGCTTCCAATGCGAACTTTAGATCATAGCCCTGATCTTTAACATAATTGCATAGGAAGTTGAGCGCTTCGCGGAAGCGTTTGCCAGCATCAAGTGGATTCTTGCTGGCATCGGTTTCTGTCCCTTCACGACCACCCCAAAATACGTAGATGCCTGCGCCCAACGATGCCCCTAAATCAATCGCGTGCATGGTTTTTTGCAGAGCATAGGCGCGTACATTGGGGTCATTCGATGTGAACGCGCCGTCCTTGAAAGCTGGATCGTGGAACAGATTGGTCGTCGCCATTGGGACTTTTAGACCCGTCGCGTTGAGGGCAGCGCGGAAATCTTTCAAGATTTGGTCGCGCTCGGAGGGAGTTGCATCAATTGGGATGAGGTCGTTGTCATGGAAGTTAACGCCATATGCCCCTACTTCGGCGAGCACATGAACGAGTTCATGAGGGGCCAAGGCATTGCGGACGGGCAGACCAAACGGGTCACGTCCAGTATTGCCGACAGTCCAAAGCCCGAAGGTGAATTTGTGTTCGGGACGTGGGTCATAATTAGCCATTGTATCGCTCCTTGAAACTGAGTAAATTGATATTCATCTGACGAGGTAGGTAACACGACAGAGATGAAGAATGATAAGACCTTACGACGAACTGAATTTCCATTGACAAAATCTTTACAAATTAGATGGAAAAAAAGTTTGTGCAAAAATGCCAAGATTAGTATATAGTATACAGTGTAGCTGATGATTTCCCAGTCTACAAGAATTTTGTTGTGAGGCCGAACTAATTACTAGTAGGTGTGCATCATCGGTAAAACCCTCCGATCGTTTTTAGTTATGCCTACAAAAAATAAACATCTTAGCCCGTAAGGAGAACTTTTAAATGCGTAGAGCTAGACGTATTGCCCCCGTTATTTTGTTAGTAGTAGGTCTTTTGATTGCCACCGTAGGGGCCTCAAGCGCCCAAGATGACCAAGATGTCTTCCGTATGGTGTCGCACGGCGGTGTCGGGAATCCCTTCTGGATCGTCGTGATCAAGGGTATGGAAGATGCTTGTGCTATCCTCGGTGCGGACTGCGCTTGGCTTGCCGACCCAGTGGACAATGTAGATGACATGGCTGGTTACTGGGACGATGCACTCGCGGCTAATCCCGATGGTATTGGCACTACCGTTCCTAATCCTGAAGTGATCCGTGACGCGGTGGGTCGCGCTGCCGAAGCTGGCATCCCCGTGATTGCCTTCAACACCGCCGACCCCAATGCTGGTACCGACCAAGCCCTGCCCATCTTGTTCTACATCGGCGCGAACGAATTCCTCGGTGGACGTTCCAATGCGACCCGCGTTCTGGCGGAGGCTGCGGCGGACGGCGTCACCATTAATCGCGGTGTGTGCCCCATCCAAGAAGTGGGTCACAGTGGTTTGGAAGCCCGTTGCGCGGGTGTCCGCAGTGTCTTTGAAGAAGCTGGCATTCCGTTGGACGGCCTGACCATCAGCAACGATGGAACCGAGAGTGCTGGTGTGTTGGCGGACTACTTCACGGCTAACCCCGACACCAATGCCGCGTTCTTCCTTGGCCCAACCCCTGCTGGTTCCTTCAATCTGTATCTACAAGAAGCTGGTCGCGCCCCGCGTGAAATCTATGCAACCACGCACGACACCAGTTCTGAAATCTATCAGATGATCAAAGATGGGTATCTATTGCAGGCGATTGATCAACAGCCCTACCTGCAAGGCTTTGAAACCATTATGTGGTTGTATCTGAACAGCCGCTATGCCCTCGCCCCCGGTGGTGACATTCTGACCGGCCCCGGCGTCATTGATGGTAGCAATGTTGACGCGATCATTGAATTGACCGCCGCTGGCTATCGTTAATTCGTAAACGTAATTTTCAGTCAGTAAACGGGCGGGGCGTAATGCTCCGTCCGTCTTTAATAGACAAAATTTTGTGCCTTTAAGAAGAGTTTAAAATGCAGGCCTATTTTGAAAACCGTCAATCAAACGCCCAATCCGGGCGATTCTACACCCTCATTATGGGAGGACTTGGTCTAGCTTATCTAGCTGTGGCCCTTCTCATACTCACTGGTTGGATTGCCCTCGGGGATCGTGCCAATATCAGCCGCCGTGATATCAATTTCAATGAATGGGCTGTCGCCATCGGTGCTGCCTTGTTAGGCATTGGAGCGCTACGCACTGCGTGGGGACTGATTCAGCGCGAGCGAGCAAGTTGGGCATGGTTACAATGGATGGCCTTTGTCAGCCTTTTGGTTGGCTTTGCCATCGCCATGAGTGCCATTCTCGGGGCTACCCAGACCGATACCCTTAATCTTGAACGTGTCATCATTGGCTTTGTCGGTTTTTGCCTCAGCGCAGTGGTCTATCGTTTTGCTGTGCAGGGATCAAGTTACACCCCCGATCAGCGGTTGCGTATTCAGCTTGCGGAATCTCCCAGCGCGGGCGCGATTATTGGCTTGATCGTAATCCTAATGGGCTTTAGTATGGCATCGGACTTGTTTCTTGAGACCACCTCGATTGCCTCAATTTTGAGCAACAACGCAAGTAAGGGCATTATCGCTATCGGCATCACCACCCTGATGATTTCAGGCGAATTTGATTTGTCGGTAGGTTCGGTATTGGGTGTCACGGCGATGGCCTATATGATTTTTATGGGCGAGGGCTTTCAAGGAATTGGCCCCCTCAGTTTCGAACAACAACCCACCGTCGTCGCAGCGATTCTTGCCTTAATCTGTGCCTGTGTCATGGGCCTCATCAACGGGATTCTATTGGTCTCGACCAAGATCCCCTCCTTTATTGTGACATTAGGTACACTGTTTGCCTATCGTGCAATTTCTCTTGTTTTTATCGGCGGTGGACGCATTTTGCGCTATCGGGATTATTTCCCTCCCCCTGCTGAGTTTCCGCAGGTACACATTAGCCGATGGGCGATTGCTACCCTAGCAATTATTGGGGGTGTCCTTGTTCTGGTCACTGCCGCCCAAGCCATACCTCAATATTGGCGTCGTACCTTGAAGGCGTGGTCGAATATCAAAGACCGTGAATTAGGATCAGTGATTGCATTGGGTGTGACGATCTGGTCGGCCATTTCTGCGGCGGCGCTTGCAATCGTTTTTGCATGGCTGGCGTTGGTCGCCTATTATCATTTAGAACGGGTCCACCTCGGCGACACCCTCGGCAAAGGCGATTTCTGGTTAGCGATTGTGTTGGGTTTAGCTGGTGCGGGGGTCATTGCTGCCATTAATCTGTTCCCGACATGGCGCAAAATAAAACCCGGTGAGGCCTATAGCATTCCCACTGGCGTGAGCATCTCCATTTTATGGATTGCAATATTTGCACTGATTATAAAGGTCTACAACCTTAAACTGAGCCTAAGCGATCCTGACGAATCTTTGCCGATTTTGATTGTGATCGCAGGTCTCGCTTTTATTCATTTGACGTTTGTTACATTCCACCAGTATCGTTTGGCCCGTCAGCAGGTGGCGGTTGTTGGGGAGA
This sequence comes from Chloroflexota bacterium, assembly GCA_024434115.1. Classification (GTDB taxonomy): domain Bacteria; phylum Chloroflexota; class Anaerolineae; order Aggregatilineales; family J027; genus CFX10. The sequence goes on along the minus strand of QMIT01000003.1, from coordinate 158,111 downwards.
AAATGGAAGTAATTCCGGTAAGGTCCTATCTTCAAGAGCGTGGCTGGCTGAATATCGCGGTTTCGGTGGCGCTTGGCCTGTTGATCGCTTTGCTGTTTGCAGCAGCCTATGATCGTTTTGGTAATGTGGATAGCCCCCTTAAAATCGGCTTTTTTGATGTGGCAAATGGTCAGTGGCGCTTCACGGGCGAGCAGGTCACTCGCGGCCTCGTTCATATAAATATTCCTAATCAAGCAAATCTGCGGAATGCCATTGCTTGGTGGGTCATTCTGGCAGCCATTTTCCAAGTTATCCTTTTCCGCACCCGCTATGGGAACAGTGTGTTTGCTGTAGGTGGAAATCGTGGGGCGGCCCGCGCACAGGGTATCAATGTCAATCGTGTAAAAGTGCTAAATTTTGTCCTCTGCTCATTCTTGACTGGCCTTGCTGGAATTATGGAAGTGGCGCGTAACCCCGGTGTTGACCCCCTTAAAGGCAATACTTGGGAACTGGACGTGATTGCGATGACCGTAATTGGCGGGACACTCTTGACGGGTGGTTATGGCAGCATTATTGGAACCATGCTGGGGGTATTGATTTTTGGGATGCTTGGAACTGGTTTGGTACTGGTCGGCATGGATTCACGTATGTTCCAAGGCGTGATCGGCGTCATCATGATTTTGGCCGTTGTTTTGAACAATACGGTTAAGCGATCTCGCAGCTAGAGGGGAGACGAATAATGGGTGGTAGAAAATCATCAAAAGAAACCCCGCTGGTTGAAATGCGAGGTATCTATAAGTTCTTTGGTCATGTCCAAGCCCTACGAGGGGTAGATTTTCACGTAGATCGTCAAGAAATTGTGGGCTTGTTGGGTGATAACGGCGCAGGCAAATCTACTTTGATTAAAACCCTGACTGGATTTCATACCCCAACACGTGGAGAAATCTATTTCGAAGGGCGTCCGGTCAATATTGAATCCCCCTATGTAGCCCGTGAACTAGGGATTGAGACGGTTTATCAAGACCTTGCGTTGGTGCCTCTCATGAGTATTGCGCGGAATTTTTGGCTGGGCCAAGAGCCGACCAAGCGTTTTGGCCCATTCCGCCTTTTGGATGATGAAAAAATGGGCGAAGAAGCACGCAAAGCCCTCGCGGATGTCGGGATCACCATTCGTAACCCTCATGAAGAAGTGGGTACGATGTCGGGCGGTGAACGCCAGTCTATTGCGATTGGTCGGGCGGTCTACTTCGGCAAGAAACTACTGATTTTGGACGAACCCACCTCGGCACTGTCAGTCGGTGAAACCCGCAAAGTTTTGGAGTATACTCGTACCGCCAAAGCACGCGGGATGAGCGTTATTTTCATCACCCACAATATCGGCCAGATTCACCAAATTGCGGATCGTTTTACTGTGATTAGTCATGGTACAAAAGTCGGTGATTTTTATAAAGATGAAGTGGACGAGGAAGAAGTCGCCAATATGGTGATGACGGGCGAAGTGCCGGAGCGCCTGCGAATTAGCCGTGAAGAAGAGATGATGGCCTAATTGAAGCCGGTTGAAGAAATCTGACCCCGTGCCGTGCGGGGTCTTTTATGCCATCTTCTCGCGCAAATTATTGATTGCGCTTTTTTGGGAGAAAATATAGATGTTTCAATTCAAAAAAAACACCCAAATCCATATTGGGTTCGTCATCGCCCTATTTGGCATCATCATCTTAAGTGCATGTGCCCCAGACGACCTCGATTACACACCAACTGCACCACCCCCAACCATTACCCCAACTCCAACCCCTGTCCCGGGTGACGCTACCAATTCCGGTGGTGGAGATACCTCATCTGCGGACACCAAACAAGCCCAGTTGGATGCCATTATCACTTCTATTCCGGTCAATATGCCCGCCGGGGCTGAACAATGGCAAATTAATACATCGCGGGGTGACAAAGGGTTTGAAAATCCACCTAATGTTCAAAATGGCATCGGGAGACGGGTCTATTATCGCACACAAGCTGCCAGTGAAATGCAGATTACCTATGTGGTTTTTGATACACCCGAACTGGCCCAAGCCCACTATGAACGGCTTCGCGAGGTTCGTAGCACCGTACTGAGAGCAGGCACGCAGCGTGACGATTTTCCCACCCCGAATATTTTTGGTTTAGGGACGACTACGGGTTCAGTAGCCCTTATTCAGGACGGCAACTATTTTGTTGAGGTATTTATTGAGGTCTATTCGAGTGTGGGCCAAAATCCACTGGTGGCCTCAGCGCGGCAGGCTATCAATGTTCTAAACGCGGGCATCGCTCGTTATAGCACCCCTGACTTAAAACCAGCGCGTATCGAAGCAGTTGATGTTGTGCTTCCGACTGATTTCACGCTGGGTGATGTTGTGTGGGAACGCGACGCCAGCCAAAATTACCCTGAACCGTTGGAAGTGGGCAATAATGGCTTGTCTATTCGTGCCATGTACAATGCCGAGGGTGGCAATGAAGTGGCGTTTACTTATGCGGTGTTTGACAATGCGGATGATGCCGCCGCTTTTTATAGCGAGACCAGTCGCCAGAATTTATCGGCCTCCCTTCGGCTAAATCCTGCCGGACAGGGCCAAACCCGCGATGATTTCCCACAACCGAACGTGTTCGCAGCGGGGGTGGCTTATATCGCAGCGGGGGTTTTCCAATCCAATGAAGTGTTTGTCATCGTAGTTTCATTGGAGACCACCTCGATTCCCGAAGGGGACCCGATTGCGGAATTAGCCCAACAAGCAGCAACGTTTTTGCAGCAGAGCCTTGTTCCCACTGAAGAAACCATCCCGGCAACAGACGCAACCACTGAACCTACTGAGGTCGCTACTGAAGAACCTCCCGCAGCCACACCGGAAGCGACACGGCAAATCGCAGGGTAATGAGGACTGCATGATGCTTACTGGCAAAATCGCATTGGTGACAGGCGGTGCGGGTGATTTAGGGAATGAAATGGCGCTGCATCTGGCGCAGGCGGGGGCCGATGTCATTATCTGGGATATTGTGCCGGAAGCACAGGCCAAACCCCGTGTTGACCGTGTAGCCGCTGCTGGAAAACGGGTGCTGTATCAAGAAGTAGATGTTGGCAATCGGGATGCGGTGGACAGCGCCCTTGATGCGGCGATGTCTGCGCTCGGCGGCTTAGATATTGTGTGTTCTAATGCTGGGATTGTGGAATCTGCGCCGTTTTTGCAGATCGCCCAAGAGGATTGGCAGCGGCATCTGGATATTAATCTGACAGGCTGTTTTAATGTCGGCCAATCAGCCGCGCAACGTATGGTACTGAACAAAACCAAAGGCCGGGTAATCTTTACGTCCAGTTGGGTCAGCGAGATTCCGTGGCCCGAAATTACAGCCTACACGGTTAGCAAGGCAGGCGTCAACATGCTGATGAAGCAGATGGCCCGTGAATTGGCCCATTATGGGATTCGGGTCAATGCCATAGCGCCGGGGATTGTCAAAGCGGGGTTGGCGGGGCGTCAATTGGTGGAAGAGCCACAGTACGCCGCCCGTGTCTCCAAAGTGATTCCGCTGGGTGAGCCGGGGACACCTGTCGAAATCGCGCAGGCAGTGGTTTATCTGGCAGGGCCGCACACCGAATATATGACAGGTTCACTGTTAGTGTTAGATGGCGGCTGTTCATTATTCCAGTTTGATCTAGGCTGATATTAGAATCAATTAAACGGTATGCACTTGTCAAGTGGTGCGTTTTTATGGAGGGCGGACATATTTCAATCCGCCCTTTTGATTTAATCCACCATTCGCATTGCTTGATGAGGGGATAACAAGAATGGCGGTAGATAGGCCGGGATATTGGAGAAAGGCAGCACTTCCGGTTTGAGCCGAATTCCCAAGACGTTTTCCATGAAGGCGCGGCGGGCTTGAATCCGCTCCCATGCTTCGGGATATTTCGTAGCAAACTCATGTCGCAGATTTTCATCCGCCAGCGCAATGCCGTCCTCAATATTGGTCGTAAAATAGGGCGTGCCTGTTGCCGGAATGACATCTACCTGCAAGGCCATGCCCGATTTCAATTCGATGTTTGACCCTTTGTAGATGGGCGAGTGTACCCATTCATCCAAATGGATATAGTGACCGGGGTTGAGGGTGACACCAAAAAAAGGGTCGCCGATGCGTTCATGGATGATGTCATAGAGTTCGCCGCCTGTCACCCCGATGCCGATATGTTCATACCACGCGACGATGGCCTCAAAATAGGGTTTGACCAACTTTTCGACATAATCCTGAATATCGGCGGGGAGTTCGGCGGCGGATTCAGCCACCCACCCCGCACGGGCATTCAACGCGCCCCATACGCCATAGGCCATTGTGAACGGCTCACCCCGTCCGATTTTTCGCATGGAGGGGCTGGGTAATCCCATAAAGGCACGCGGGCCAGCCGACAGCATCAAATGACAGGAGAGGGGCAAACCATTGAGGCCCATCAATTGAACGGCTTCAAATTCGGTCATGCCGGGTTTCAAGCCGAATAGCACATTGCGGAGGGCTTGCGAGGTGAAACAGGCCGCAAATTCAAATCGAGCCAATTGTTCAACCTCGTTGATGATGCGGAGACCGTCACCATAGCCATACTCCATAAACAAATTCGTTCGGTTGCCTATTTGAGTGCGTTCACCAATTTTGGTTTGGTTATAGAGTATTTCCCCTAAGAAAGATGGAATTTCTAGCCATTCTGAAAGCGTTACATCCTCATATTCCGTAAACGATTTCCAGCCAGCAACTGCCACCTGAGAGCCTTCTCTTATATCTGCTTTTTCAAGTATTTCCCATAAGTGGCCTGTTGAATCTCTGGGTTGCCCCATCAAGCTAAACGTCTGATAAAGCACTACTTCCAAGTCCTCACGAATTGGGCTGATATGGGTATATCCCAGACCTTCGTTGCCAACTAAGAGCAGAGGCTTCCTTAAACGGTTTTTTATGTCAATAATCAGTAGCGCTTCCTCAAAACGCGGGTCGTAGCCCGTCAAATAGGCAAGATTAGCGAAATGTTCTCTATCCCCATAAATGACAAAAAAATCTAACCCGTCGCCCCCCGCGATCTTGTAGAGTTTGTCTAGGCGTTTTCGATACACCTCCGCTGGAATTTCGGGTTCAAAGGTGGGCATTCCAAAATCGGGCAATTGAATGTCGGTGAGTTCGGCGTGACGGGCCATCGTGTTTTACCCCCGTAATCCAAACAAACCAGCGGCTTTGGTGCGGCTTGCGGCCCAAACATCGGATTTCACAATGCCGTCAATGCCTTCCAGATAGACGGGATGGTCGGCGGGGAGGGGTAGCGTCACGACTTGGCCTGTTGCACCCGATAAATAGGCCCCTAACGCGATTTCGAGGGCACGTTGACCCGCCGCACCGGGTGCGATGGTCGGGGTATTGTGATGGATGGCGTTGCGGAAATTGGCCCACAATTCGGTAAAAGAACGTCCAATATTATCCATATGGGTTGGCAGATTATTGAGTACGTGGTCGGTGCGTTGCCAATCACGGACACTGTAGAGTTCGATCGGTTGATTAAAGCCGCTGGTCTGATATTGATGATGGCGCAGTCGAATTTGGCCCTCACTGCCGCTGATGTCTACCCCGCCGACGCCCTGCCCCCAGCCCATATGGATGACGGCATAGCCTTTGGGGAAGGCGATTTGCAATAGGGCAAGGTCTTCCAAAACGGGATTACGATGGGCATAGGTAGGGGCGTCTACAAAAGCCATGACCTGTATGGCGTGTTGGCCCATCAACCATTCGGCAAGATAGACGGCGTGAATCATATCCATCAACACACCACCCCCTGCTGCCATCGTGTGACGCCAGTCTTTTTGAAATTCGGGCGCACCGGGGTAATCAATCACCCCAAGATAGTGCATGGTCAGGACACGCGGTTCGCCAATCGTTCCGGTATCTAACAAGGTTTTCATCTGGCGGTATTCGGGTAGGAAATGATAGTTATGCACCATGCCCAAAACGAGTCCGGCTTTTTCGGCAGCAGACAGGGTCTCTTGTGCGACGGCGGGGGTACGGGCAAGCGGTTTTTCGCTGAGGACGTGTTTCCCAGCGGCAAGGGCATCAAGGATAATTTCGCGCCGAAACTGCTGCGGGACAGTCACACAAACGGCCTGTACATCGGCACGGGCTAAAACGTCGCGGTAATCGCTGTATAAATTGACATCCGCCAAGCCAAACCACTCCTGACCGATTTTGCGACGGGCCTCGGTGACATCCGCCAGCGCGACCAATTCTACATCTGGCAGGGTGGAGAGGGCAGGTTTGTGCCCATAACTGACGACGTTGCCACAGCCGATTAAGCCTACTTTGAGCATAAAAGCCTCCTAAAAATGGTGATGTAATTTGGTGCTAGGACATACTATACTTTTGAAGTGTTGATAAGCCCAAGTTGATAAGTCCAAAATGGTAAACATCTATGCGCCATCAAGTCATCTTCGGTACCACCATTATTGAGTATGAGGTCATTTACAGCAAACGCAAAACCATTTCGCTTCAGGTGTACCCGGATGGTCGGGTGGTGGTACGTGCACCCGTCGGCGTCAAGCAACTCAAAATTGAGCCATTTGTGTTGAAACGGGCCTCGTGGGTGGTCAAACATCAACGACGCTTTGAGGAAAATCCGGTGGCCGTCCCCACCCCGCGCCGCTATGTGCCCGATGAGATTTTTCGCTATCTGGGCCATGAGTATCGCCTCCAAATTCGGGAGGCAAATAAAGAAGGGGTACGGCTCGATCAAGAATGTTTGGTGGTTAGTGTTACGGATACGGCGGATACAACACGCATCGCGGTCTTGATTGATCGTTGGTATCGGAGGGAGGCCCAACGAGTTTTCACCGAACGGTTGGCAGTGTGTTTTCCACAAGTTGAATGGATGGGGGTTGAATATCCCAAATTGACCATTCGAGATATGAAATCGCGTTGGGGGAGTTGCAGCGCCAAGAAAAAAGTTTCGCTAAACCTGCGCTTGATTCAAGTAGCCGAGGATTTGATTGATTATGTCATCTTGCACGAACTATGCCACTTGAAGGAACTGAACCACAGTCCGGCGTTTTATGCACTGATGGACAAAATTCTCCCCGATTGGCGTGAGTATCGGCGACGGCTCAATCAAGTGCCAGTGACTGTCTAGGTTGGCTTTTATACCAAAATGCAGACGGTTGTGCCTTTGTCTACTTCGCTTTCGATAAAGAATTGCCCTTCGTAGACTTCGACTAGGCGGCGCGAAATGGTTAGCCCCAAGCCTGCCCCCTGCTGTTCATGTACATGACGATCAAACTGGGTTAAGCCCGCGATTTTTTTGAGTTGATCTGGGCGCATTCCCCAACCCTGATCGGCAACACAAATCTGATAGCCCTGTCCTTCCGCCTGACCCGTCACCCATACCTGATTCCCTCGTTTTGAGAACTTGAAGGCGTTATCAATCAGTTCTTCAGCGATTTTTTCTAGGTCGTTTTTTAAGATGTGGGCAGTTCCGGGAGCAAGTTCTAAGTTCAGGTCACCGATACGGTTGTAATGACTGGCCTTTTCATGACCAATCCGGGTGAAGATTTCAACAGGATTTGCCTCGATTTGATCTCGATGCTCGGTAATGAGGGCACGTCTTTCAGGATCGAGGCCCATAATTTCAAGTTGAGCGAACAGCAAGTAGTTTTGGATGATGTGATAGAGACGATACCCCGATTTTTGGACGGTGTGGAGCATTTGGAGAACCTGTCGGCTGTCAAAGGCTTCAAAGTCGTTGACCAGCAAATCTACATAACCAATGATGCCCGTCAGAGGGGTACGCAGTTCATGGGGCATCATATTGACCACCGAATTTCGCAGAGAATTCACTTCATCTTGAGCGCGACGCTGTAATTCGGCCTGTTTTTCTAGGCGAATTTTGACTGAGTTTAAAAGGTCAATCGGGTTAAACGGTTTCTGGAGATAGTCGTCTGCGCCAAACGCCATCCCCTTGCGCTGATCGGCATAGTCAGTACGGGCCGTCAAAAAAATAAAGGGGATCGAGGCCATATTTTGATCTTCACGCAGGGCCAACAGCAACCCATAGCCGTCTAGTTCAGGCATCATAATGTCTGAAACAATGAGGTCTGGGAAATATTGGCGGGCGAGGTCTAGTCCCTCTCGACCATTTTCGGCTGTGATGACCGTGTAATCTTTAAAAGCAAGGATTTCGGCAATATCTTCGCGTAAATGGGTCTCGTCTTCTACTACCAAAATAGTTGCCATATAAAATTTCCTCAATGAACTCGGCTCATCAATTTTTACCATTAAGATCATTTTAGCGCCAAATGGTTGCTTAAAAGATGATACGGGTAGGTTTGCCGCCAAAATAATGACAAAACGGGCGAAAAGAGTTACCTATGTCACGGTGATAGATATATGGACACTGCGCTAAAGCAATGCTAATCAAGCGTGAATTGTTGGGGGGTAGCCCAATCGCAGGCGGCCCCCAACTCATCGGCACAATCCGTTTGCAAGGGGGTGCTAGACGTGGCGTAATAATAGACTTTGACGCCGAGTGTATAGCTGCCGGGGGGCAGATCATCCGGTAGTCTAAGGCCGTGCTGGTCATATTGAAAGCGGCCCGGTATCCATGTGGAAGTCTGCGCTTTGCCATCCAACGGGGGGCCGTCGTGCTGGGCGACCAATTTGCCCGTGTCATTGTTTAAAACAAACACCGATACGCTGTAATCTAGTGAGGGCTGAATTTCGGCTGTCCACCATAGGGTTACATTTAATGCTCCCCCCTCCTTGAAATCCCCTTGTACGGCGAATTTGCGGAGGGCCAAAATATCTTGGGTGTCGTCTCGATAGGTGGCAAAGATGGCATCGGTTAGACGGTCATACCGATACGAATAGAGCTTTGTACCTTCATGCAGAATATAGGGGGCGGCAGTACGTTGAAAGCCGGCCTGTTCAAAGATGCCAAAATAATCGCCCGACTTGCTGGGTTCGTCGCCCCAATAGACCAGCCAAAACGCATCCAGATCGCGCACGTAGGTCAACAGATAGGGCAAAAATTGTGTGCTGTATTGATCGGTGGCCTCGCGGATAGACATCCAAGGGGTGTCCTCCCCCATCTGCTGCTCGATATAGTAGCGCACCGAAAAATCACCGACCCAAATATCCATCAAAACGGGTTCGCCGGGGTTGTGAAATTCGGTAATATTCTGCGTGACCTCGCGCCATGGGGGCTTCAGTTGGCGGGTATCCACCGTAGTGAGGCCCATCACCACAAAAATACTGACAAGGAACAGGCGTAATCCTGTTTGTAGATTGGCAAGGCCATGCCCAACCAACAATGCGATGGCCGGGGTGACGACCAGAAAATTACGCACGGTTAGGAATTGGCGTTCTTGGTTCATATAGACGGTGATGGTGGTGTAGGCGACGAGCCAAAATAGGGCAAAAAACGTGGGGCCGAGGGGTCGAAATTTTAGGTGGGTTCGACCCGGCTGATAGAGAATCCAGACGATACCGAGGGCAAGTAGAAAAAGGGTAATGGCGTACTGTTTGCCCAAAAGGGCATCCCGCACCATAAGATAGGTGGTATGGGTGTTGGGCAAGGCATTGAGATAATAGAGCGGCGTCACCCAGCGAACTTGATTTTGGCGGTACATGATAGGTAGCCACGGGCTAAAGGCGATACCCACCGCGATGAGATGAAACATGACCCAACGTAGTCGCCGCAAGGGACGGACAAATAGACAGAGGTGCAGGAATTGACAGACCAGCACAAAGCCGCCTAAATAATGCGAATAGAGCAAAGCCGCCGACAGCAAGACATAACCAATGCGGGTGGCGCGTGAGGCGGTGTCGGTTTTAATCAGGCGGAAATAGAACCAGCAGCTTAAGATGATGAATGTTGCCATCTGGGCATAATGACGGACATCTTGAGAAAGGTCTATGTGGTGGTCGGAGAGTGCCAAAAATAAGGCCGCGAGAACGCCTGCCATTGGGCCAAACATGCTTTTGCCCAGTTGATAGATACCCGCGACGGCGACGATACCCGTCAAAACGGAGAGCATCCGCAGGGCGAATTCGCTGCTGCCTGCTTCGTCCTGCCACACATGAATAGCGATAAAATACAGCGGGGGATGCTGGTCAAAGGCCATGCGCTGGACAATGTCTGGAATAGTAGGGCCTTTGGATAGAACCAGCGTCCAGCCTTCGTCCTCCCACAGACTGCGGGTGCCTAAATCGTGAATGCGAACAGCCGCCGCCAGCAATAAAATGCTGATCAGCAGCCATCGTGTTTGTTGTTTGTCGAGAGTCGGTAATTCCATTCGGGTCAATTCACAAAGTCAGTGCCAATAGACCCCTAAACGCTAACACAGTGCAGCGAGGATAACCAGCCAATAAACCCACCGGAAACACTACCGCTTACCGCTGCAATCACCACATCCATGCCATCCACCCCACTAAAAAGACTACCGATTAACATCCCGATAATCCCTAAAACCAACCCGATAAGGCTTCCCGCAAACACCGGAGCAGGCATATCCCATTCCATACGCCCTCCATCCCGAATGACCACATTTAGATAGGGAAAGACTAACCAGACCAACGCGCCCGCAATGGCATAGCCGATATTTTGACCTGCTAATCCTTCCAAAATGGCGATTATCAAGCCAAAAGCAGGCACGATTTTCCACTGGGGGGATTTCCATAGGGCGATGGTGTTGACAGTTTTGGCTACTGAGGGTTGTTGGACGGCGGGTGATAGGCTGCTGACCGGAGCCGCTTCAGATGAGATCACCTCCGGCCTATCCGGGTGGGTAATGATTTGTGGAATATCAGTTTCGGGCGTCATCCCTTGAAATAACTGTAGGGTACTGCGGGCCACCGCTTTAATATTGGATTCCGGGTCTTTGAAGGCGAGATCACGCAGGGTTTGTTCAGCGAGGTCGCGGACATCGAGGTCATGGCTGTTGCGCAACATGCCGAGGGCGGTAACAGCGTCTCGACGGGCTATTGGATCATCATTCCGCAGTGCCGCTTGAATTTCTTCCGGCAAGACGGGTTCTTGTTTGATGGGTGGTTTTAAGTCCTCCATCAATGCCTCAAATGAATCCTGATAGGTCTCGGCGTCAGAAAAATCGAGCGGTATGCCTTTTAGTTGACGGGGCATGGTTTTAACGGGACCAGTCCGAACCGCCACCACTTTCTGTTTGAGGTCAGCAGTGGTACTCAAGGTTGAAATTAGTTGGGGGTCTTTGAGCGCGGCTTCCGATAGTACGACAATCACATGGGTGGCGCGGTGGAGGGCAGCAAATTGGGCGTTGGTATCAGGGTCGCCTATAGGCACATCTAAGCCTTCAGCCTTCAAATCGGCGGCGAGGCGTTCGGCAAAAGCAGCATCTTCGGTAGAATGTACGAGATAAATTTGGGTCATAGCTTTTCCCCACCAGTCCATAACAACAGCATAATCATGATTAGCAAGGATAACTTTTTCTGCACGGCAACGCAAAGCCGATTATAATAAATGGGCGAAATCATAAAATTCGTGAGGAGTGGGTCCGTTGAGTGACTTAGAGCAGGTGGTGGCGTTAATTAAAGCAGGCAAAAAAGTGGAGGCACGCAAGCAATTGCTTACCATTTTGGCTGATGACCGCGACAACGAACGGGCGTGGGTCTATATGGCATTGTGCGCGGCAAATCGGGAAGAATTGGTTGCCAGCGTGCGCCATGCCCTAAAGGTCAACCCCCAGAGCACTGCTGCATTAAAATTAGCCGCCCAACACAGAATTGCTATCCCACGTCCACAACCTGCACAACCTTTGGCTAAACCTTCAACATCGCCCCTGCGAAAACCTGAGCCAGAAGTCGAGCCAATCCCAGAAGTTACCGAAGACCCCTATCCGACCCAAGAAGCACATCCGACCCAACTTCTGCCCCCCCGTTCGCCTACCTCTAAAGTCAAAGTGGATGTAAAGTCGGAATTTGCCATGCCCAATTGGGTGGGCACCGAATCTAAGGAAGATGCGCTCAAAAGCAAACAAAAATCGAAACGCCGACGTAGAGTTATGGCCTTTACGCTGGTGGGGGTTTTTGTCATTGTGGCAGTGGCGTTGCTGGCGACGGTACTGCTGACGAGTGGTGATGAACCTTTGGGGTCAAATGCCCAAACTGCGACTAGTATCAGTGGCACCAATGCTGTAATTATGGATTCACAGCAGCAGCGGGCGACTAGCATCTGGTTAACCCTAAACCCGCCGACGCCCACCCGTCCGCCGCGTGAGAATGCCCAATGACCAAGACACTTACGCCTACTGAATGGCGAGCAACAGGCGATTACCTCTCTTTCAAACGCCACCGGATTTTTGTGCGGTCACAGGGTAGCGGTGAGCCAATTTTGTTTCTGCACGGCTTCCCGACTTCTAGCTATGATTATGCGCGGATCGCCCCACTGCTCGATAGTCAATTTAAGCTGATTTTCTTGGACTTTTTAGGATACGGGTTTTCGGATAAGCCGCGTCAGCATCCTTATTCTTTGTTTGAGCAGGCCGAGATTTCCCAAGTAGTGGCCCAGCATTTTGGCCTAGCCAAAACCCTCTTGGTTGCACACGACATGGGCGATTCGGTCACATTGGAAGTGATGCGGCGCGGACAGCCGGAAATTACCAAACTGGTGATGCTCAACGGGAGCGTGCTATTGGATGATTATCGCCCTCTCATCACCCAAAAATTACTCTTGCATCCCGTCATCGGGCCAATCGTGACCCGCCTGCGTTTGATCCGTAAACCGGCCTTCGCCCGTCAATTTGGCAAGTTATTTGCGACTCCTTTGACGGCTACCGAAATTGATGAGTTCTGGTCGCTGCTTCAATATAACGATGGTATGGGCATTTATCATCTGCTGATTCGCTACTTGCGCGAGCGTAAAATCCACGAACACACATGGCTGGACGCGCTGAAGGCCCACCCCGCGCCGCTAACAGTCATTTGGGGACAGCGTGACCCGGTAGCTGTGCCGAGTATCGCCAACGCGATCTTGGAACGCCGTCCCGATAGCCACTATTTCCCGTTAGATGAAATTGGGCATTTTCCGCAGTGGGAAGCCCCGGAACGGGTGGCGGAAATCATCCGACAAGCTCTTACGAATAATTAAGCAAATATTTTTGCAAAAAATCCGTAAATTTATTATGATAGGGGCTGTGGTAGTTTAGACAACGCTGTACTGGAAATTACAAACATGTCCATAAGCCCCGTCATGCAAGAATATCTCGCGGAAGCCTATCGGATTGCCGCTTATCAAGATGAACCATTTGTCAGCACCTCCGCCCTAGCCGAGAGATTGGGTGTTTCTGCGCCTGCTGTTGCCCGTATGGCGTCACGATTGCGTGAATTAGGCTTCATTGACCACGAGCCGTATCAAGGCATGAAATTGACCGAGCGTGGCGAGCGAGAGGCACTTAAATCTATCCGACGGCATCGTCTGGCCGAGGCCTTCTTGGTCAGTGTGATGGGATTTGGCTGGCATGAAGTCCATGATGAGGCCGATGCGCTGGGCGCAGTGGTCACAGATCGCCTTGCCTCGCGGATGGAAAAAATGGCGGGTTATCCCAAACGCTGTCCGCATGGTGAACCGATTCCAAACGAAGAGGGGGTAATGCCCGTTCTGCATGACCAACCCCTTACCGAATGCACCCCGCCAGCGGAATATGTGATTAGCCGGGTCAATACCCACGACCCTGAAAAGCTCTGCTATCTGGCTGAACTGGAACTTGTGCCGGGGCAAAAAATTGAATTGGTAGCACGGGCACCGTTTAATGGGCCGCTGCGATTGCGGGTGGGGCGTGGTGAACAGGTGATTGGCACGGAACTCGCTGGTACACTGCGGGTGTCGAAACCAGAAAATTTCTAAATTGGATATAATGCAACCATAGTTTCGAACTATTGAAAGCATTATGTCGTGAACCAACCAGCACCTGATTGGGATATTATTCGTGAGACTCTCGCTGAAATTTCGTCCTTGTTGGATGAGGGCGAAACTACCCCCGAAGCACGGGCAAAAGTGCTTGAGCGCCGTGCCCAACAATTCGCCAAAGCGCCTATTTCCCCAACTGCTGCCCAAACACAGCAACCTTATTTGACATTCCGACTTGCCGCCGAACATTATGCCCTCTCCGTTCGGCATGTGCGGGCCATTGCGCCATTACGCCGTTTGACCCCGATGCCGTGTGTCCCCAGTTACTATCGAGGCGTTACCAATCTTAATGGGCGTATCACCAGTATCCTCGATTTACGCCGTTTTTATGAATTGGATATTGCTGACGCCGCGCCCGCCATGTTGATTATGGTCGAAGGGGCAGGATTGGAAATCGCGTTGTTGGTCGAAAGTGTTGAGGCCGTCCAAATGCTCCCGCCGAGTGCTTTTGCGAACCAAGAATCCGCTGTCGGAATTGCGGGAGTGATGCCAACAGGATTAATCTTATTAGATATTGATCGTTTGTTCCGTGACCCGCGCCTGCGGATTTTTGAGGAACCCGCATGACCCCAAAAAATCAATTAGATACACCCCAACGTTTGCCTCGCTGGTCACAAGTGTTGGCAGCATGGCGAAACGGGGAGGAAAATCGTCAACTTTTGGTAGATGTCGCCGCATTAAACGGCCTGTTGGTGTGGCTGTGCTTGATGGTTGCGTTAGATCATGTCACCCTCGCCCCGGCAGTGCTGGCGTTAGTTACCCTCTCGATTGCCCCCATCGCGCTTAATTATTCGCGTTTTTCAGCATACGCCCCAGACGCTCTTATCGGTGGGCAAATTGTGACCTATAGCCTTGCGCTGTTGTTTGTCGGCGCGGCAGATTGGCTGAAGGTTGTGCCATTTGGGGTGCTGATTTGGGGTTATATTATCCTCTTGCGTGGTATAGCGTCGCTGGTTTCGTGGTCGGGCCTCTTGGGGATGGGTTGGATTATCATTACCCGCTTTCTCAATCAATCACTCGACTTTTCCGCTGATGTTTTAAGCCCGCTGACTTTGTTCACAGGCATGATTTTGATTTTCGGATTGTTTACTCAACGGCGGCGGCCTGTCATCCCGACCATCGCCCCACACCTTACAACCGCTCAGACAGCTACTGTCACCAATGCTGGGTTGGCGATTTTGGCGGAACAGATTGGTGACACAGCCAAACAGCTTGACCAAGCCGCCGGAACAATTCATGGGATTACGACACAGCAGTCCTCACGGGCCGACCAGCAGACGAATGTGGTGGCGGAGGCCAACCGTGAATTGGACGATTTTCGCTATCTGGCCTTGCAAGCACGTTCCAAAGCAGACGAAATGACCCACTTGGCACAACAGGCGGTGAGTGTGGCCCAAAATGGCAATGAGACCATTCAGGCGGCACTGGAGGGAATGCGCTATACTCGTGAATCGGTCTTAATGGTTGGGCAAACGATTGGTCAACTGGCGCTGCATTTACGGCATATCAGCCAAATTATTACCTCCGTGTCGGATATTGCGACCCAATCCAACTTTCTGGCCCTGAATGCCCAAATTGAAGCGGCACGGGCGGGGGAGCAGGGGCGCGGTTTTAGCATTGTAGCCGAGGAAGTGCGTGACCTTGCCGAACAATCGCGGCGGGCCACTGGCGATGTACGGACGGTGCTCAAAGAGATTCAACAGGCGATTTCACTGGCGGTTGACACAACGGAATCTGGCGCACAGGGGGTCGAGGCGGGTTTAAATCAAGCCGAAGAAGCTGGGGCGGTGATTGCGAGCCTCTATGAGACCATCGCACGCGGGGATCTGGCGGCCAAAGCGATTCTCAGCTCGATTGATTTGCAATCGGATGGCGTGCGTCGTCTAGGAACCGCGATGCAAAGCCTTGACCAAGTAGCCATGCAAAATCAAGCCTCTACTCGCATGGCCGAGAATATTTCGCAGGATTTGAGCCGTTTGTCTGGTAAATTAATGGCGACCATTTTCAATCCGAATCGCACGCAGGAGTAAGTTAGATGCTGCCCGTTGCTGAAAGTTCTTATGCAGTCCTGCACACCCGTCTGTGGAATTTGATCCGTGCCCTTTTAATGGTCTTAGGTGGGCTGCCCTCGCTATTGACGACAGTCGTCATGGTTTTGTTTACAGGGTCAAGTATCAACGACGATCTAAAAGGCCGTTTGCTGGGGTGGACGGTCTCATTAGCGGTGGCGGGAATCGGTGCGGGTTGGGCGGCGGCGCGTTGGTTGGTGCGCCCGCGCATGGAAGCGGTGATGCAAAAAGCCCAGACTCCTGAACAGCTTTGGGGGGCAATTGACCAGTTTACCCGTCGGGTCCAGTCGGGCGATTTGAGCGGCAGAGTTGAGTTTTCGGCGGCGGATGAGGCCAAGAACGGGCCGATTGTCAGTTTAGCAAAGGGTATGAACGCGGTGGTGGCCCAATTGCAAACGACCCTCCACCAGATTCAATCGGTTGCCGAAAATGCCGCCAAAGTCGCCGATGATATTTTGACCGCGACCAACGAACAAATTGCGACGGTCAGCGATCAAGATGCCAGCGTCATGCAGACCAGCAGCACCGTGCAGGAAGTACGGGCAACCGTCACAGAAACCGCCGAACGTGCCGCCGCCGTCGCGCAGATGGCCCAAAATTCAGTTCAAGTTTCCAAAACAGGCGAACAGGCGGTTACTGAGGCTATCAATGGTATGGCGTTGATTCGACAGCGTGTTGAAGGGATTGCTGACAATATTCTGGTGCTGTCGGAGCATACGCAGCAAATTGGGGAGATCATTGCGACGGTTTCGGCGTTGGCCGATCAAAGTAAATTGCTGGCGTTGAATGCCTCGGTTGAAGCGGCACGGGCGGGTGAAGAAGGCAAAGGATTCGCTGTCGTGGCGATGGAAGTGCGTAATCTGGCTGAACAAAGCCGCGAGGCCACTGCTCAAGTACGTGACATTCTAAGCGAAATTCAACAGGCCACCAACAGTGCCGTCATGGTCACGGAGGAAGGTACTAAGGGCGTGGACGCGGGGGTGCAATTGGTCAACAGCGCCGGGGAGAGTATTCGCGGTTTGGCAAACTTGATTGAAGAAGCCGCCTACGCCGCCGTGCAAATCGCGGCCAGCACTCGTCAACAAGCGGTTGGGATGGATCAACTCAGCACGGCCATGAATCGAATTCGACAGGCGACTGGACAAACCAATGCCAGCACGATGGCGGTAGAACGGGCTGCACGTGATTTGGGAACGATGGCGCGGAAATTAAACGAGATGGTACAGGACTATCGCACATAGGGGTTGTAGATGTCCATCAGCGACAGTAGTCAACAATCTGGCTGGAAAGATTATCCAGCCGAAATATGGGAAGAGCGGAAACCGATTGATTGGCTGGATGATTGGCCGTTTTGGGAATGGTGTGCCGCGAATTATGCCTGTCACACCCCCATCTTAGAATTGGCTTGCGGCAACGGACGGATTACCCGCCAATTGGTTTTGGCAGGGTATACCGTTGCGGCGGTCGACATCAACCCGCATTTTCTGAGTCGGGCGGTTCAACATATTGGTGAACTGCCCGACGATGTGAGGGCCAGAGTCGAATTTTATCTACAAGATATGGTGGAATTAGAGCTAGGTCAGCAATTCGCGTTGGCGCTGATGGCGGATTGGGCTTTCCCGGCGCTATTGACACAATCTGACCAATTAAACTTCTTGCGACGATTGACTGACCACCTCATCCCCGGTGGTTATTTTGCCTTTGATACGATCTTGCCAACGGTGCGCCAATTAGGATTGACCCCTTGTGATTCAGGTGAGGGACTGGAATGGGCAGGCACGGGGCGGACGTTTGATCCCATTCGCCAGATTGAAACGCGCCTATCTACAGGCCAAGTGATGCGCTATCGGCATACCAGTCTGGGTGAAATTACCTTGCTGGCTGAGATGACCGGATTTGAAATAGTGGAATGTTTTGGTGGTACAGATAAACGGCCTTTGCGTGGCGTGCCGGGGGATGATTTGACATTGGTGCTGAGGAAAAAAACGCATGACTGACCCCTCTCAATTACCCAAGCGCCAAACCATCGAATTGCAGCAGTTATTTCAGATGGAAGCGGCGGAACACCTTAATACGATGAACCGCCTGCTGTTGGAACTTGAAACCGCCGCCGATATGCCACCTGAGCAGTATGAAGCCACTGTGCGCGAATTATTTCGTGTAGCGCATAGTATCAAAGGCGCGGCCCGTACTGTCGGCAGCAGCGATATTGAACAGATCGGCCATGCGCTGGAAGAGGTTTTTGAGGAATTTCGGCGCGGAACATTGGCCCTGACTCCATCCGCCGCCGATATTCTATACGACGGTTTGGATGCCATCGAAATTTTGCTTGGTGGCACGGGCGAAGTTCAACAAGAAAACTTACTGGCATCACTGCGAGGCTTGACCAACACTAAAGAATCACCAACCGCAACCACCAATACCAGTGTCGCCGTCATCACCCACGAATTAGAAACCGTTGCCCCACTAGGCCGCGATGAGACTATCCGCGTTGGGTTGGGCAAACTCGATACCCTGCTCAACGAAACCAGCAATTTGCTCTCGCTACACATGAGCATTGAAGAGCGCACCGATCAGTTACGCGCATTGCGCGATAAACACCGTCGCTGGCAAAAAAAATGGCGCTCGGTTCAGACGGCCTATATTCAACTCTTGCGAATCGCGGGTGATAAACCAGAAGCGTTGGGGGTATGGGCCGATCTATTGGAATTTTTGCATGACACCCAAAATTATATGCAAAATTCGGCCCAGCTAATCCAGCAGTTGGAACACAATCTGCGGGATGATGCTATTGCGCTAGGGTTAACCGCATCGGGGCTGCAATCCGGGGTACGGGCGATGCGACTGCTGCCTTTTGAGACGCTTGTGGCAGGTTTTCGGCGAATGGTGCGTGATGTGGCCCGTGATTTGGGCAAAGAAGTGATGTTCCAGACGACGGGCACACATGTCGAGTTAGATCGGCAGGTCTTGGAAAAAATCAAAGACCCGGTGATGCACCTGCTGCGAAATGCGATAGATCACGGCATTGAAACGCCAGAGGTGCGCGGCACCGTTGGCAAACCCGCACAGGGACTCATTTTGCTGTCACTTGTACAGCGTGGCAGCCGGGTGCATTTGATGGTGGCGGATGATGGCCGGGGCATTGATGCTGAACGTACCCACCGTAAAGCCGTCACGATGGGGTTGATTTCTGGCGAGGATGCCGAAAAACTCAGCGAAACCGAGGTTTATGAACTCTTGCTACAACCGGGTATGACCACCCGTGATACCGTCAGTGAGATTTCGGGACGTGGGGTCGGTTTGGATGTGGTGCGACAGGCTGTTGAAGCGTTGCAGGGTCAGATGTCTATCCAAAGCAAACCGGGGGATGGTACGCGATTTGAGATAACTTTGCCGGTGTCATTAAGTACCCTACATTGCATTATGGTCAAATCGGGTGAAGAAATCTATGCCATCCCTAGCGTTTCGGTGACACGGGTGGTCAATTATCACCAAGAGAGTGAATTTAGCATGACAGGCCAACCAATGTTAACACTGGATGGTCAGGTCATGCCCGTCACTTTTCTCAACGACCTTTTGGAACGACCTAGCCAAGAAAATATGCCTGCCCAGTTCGCGTTGGTGCTGGCGACGGCAGAAAAAAGACTGGCAGTGGTCGTAGATGATATTCTGGCCGAACAAGAGATTATGGTACGCAATCTAAGTACAGAGTTTAGCCGGGTGCGGAATATCAGCGGGGCCACGATATTAGCCAACGGCGATGTGGTGATTATTTTGAATGTGAGCGACCTGATGAAAAGCGCCCAAAGCCGCACTGTGCGCCGCCGCCAGATTGTCGCGCCGACCCAGCCTGCCCCCCAGCAGCGCCGCATTTTGGTGGTAGATGATAGCATTACCACCCGCACCTTACAGAAGAATATTTTGGAGGCGGCTGGTTATGAAGTCATTACCGCGACACATGGGGTTGAGGCGCTCAAAAAATTGGAGACTGGCCCGGTAGAACTGGTGATTTCGGACGTTCAGATGCCTTGGATGGACGGATTTGAATTGACGGTGCAGATTCGCAAACATCCGCAGTATAAGAATTTGCCGATTATTTTAGTTACGTCGTTAGATTCGCCAGAGAATAAAGAAATGGGCTTTAGGGCTGGCGCAGACGCTTATATTGTGAAAGGAGTTTTTGACCAGAACGAACTCTTACAGACGATCAAAAGTCTCTTGCATTAAATGAACGCCTGTTCTATAATAGAATATTCCAAACGATACACATGCTGAGACTGTAACTTGGGAAAGGACTATAACCCGTGTATCAACAAATCACCATTATCGGAAATGTTGGAAAAGACCCGGAATTACGCTATACCCCAAGTGGGGCTGGCGTATGCTCATTCAGTGTAGCTGTAAACAAAAACATCACCGATAAGAACACGCATGAGAAGCAGAAAAAAACAACATGGTTTCGTGTTTCGGCGTGGCGGCAACTCGCAGAAGTTTGCAGCCAATATGTCCATAAGGGGATGCTAATCCTAGTTGTCGGGGAACTAGATGTTCGGACTTATACAGGCAACGATGGTCAAACACAGGTAAGCATCGAAATTACAGCCCGTGATGTTAAATTCCTGAGTTCTAAGGGGGAACGTAGCGCGGCGGGTGAGGACTATGGTGGTGGCTATAGCGGCAGCGATGAACCGGAAGATATTCCGTTCTAGGCCAAGACTCTAGTAGATTAGTATAGGGACATGGAAAAAATCCGTGTCCCTTTTTGTTTTGTTTAGCCCTGTTTTTCGGAAGCGGCCTCTTGGGTAGCACGAATCAGGAACACCGGGCATTCCGAAGCACGCAGGACTTTTTCGGCCACGCTGCCAAAGACCCATCGTCCGATGCCGCTGCGTCCGTGTGTGCCCATGACGATCAATTGAATCCCATGATGAACGGCGTACTCCAAGACACTTTCCGCAACCATACCCTCAATCACTTTCGTAACGACAGGCTTGATTCCCTTTGTGAGGAATTGCCCCTCGATGCGGCGGAGATATTCGTGGGCTTCGCGGATAGTTGCTTCACGGAAGGTCTCGGTCATTTTGTAGTCGAGTTCATAGGGGGTGATGGCACCGGAATATTGGACAATGACTTGGATGAGGTGGACTTCGGCACTAAATTTTTGGGCTAATTCAATGGCATGAGGTAAGGCTTGTTCTGCGAGATTTGAGCCATCCAGTGGGACAAGTATTTTATTGTACATACGGCCCTCCTTACTTACTTTCATCATCGCTCAAACCGTGCCTAAAACCCAGTGATCATTGGCATTTTTTTCTGGGAAGGGCGGCTTAATTTTGTGTAGGACAGCCAGATAATGTCCTGTCCCTAATATTCAATTGTCACTTGCAGCGCATCAATTTCTCGATGCAGGTCTGCCGACACTTTTTGTAATTCCTCAAGTGCGCCTTTTTGATCTTGGTATTTCTTGGCAATGACTTCGAGATGGCTGAAAACAGGCGATAGAATTTGCTGACCATATTGCAGCAACCGTGCCCGTTCTCTATCGGTCATGTCCACCAATGATTGGCGATAGCTGTCGCGCAGTTTTTCCAGACGGGTTTCGAGTTCATCAATGGCGTCATGGCGTAGTTTGCGTCCATAGAGCAGTACCCCACCCATGCCACCCACCGCCATGACCGGGCCAACGACCATCGCACCTAGTACACCAACAACTGTCGCGGTAATCGCACCGGGGGCGGCACTCCCCACAATAATGGCCGCAATCCCACCGAGCAAACCCGTGACGCTGGCCGTAAAGCCAAACATATTGGTGGCAAAAGTATCGCGTAAACTCTCGGCAAGATTGTCTTCGGTGTAGGTCTTGAGTTCGGTATCGGCAATGGCAATGGCCTGCTGCAAGGCAGCGCGTTGATCGGCATAACTAGCGGCATCCACCCCCCCGACCTCTTGCTCAATCAACGCCTCTAGTTTATTGAGACGGTCAATGATGCTGCGCCAATAGCGACGACTGCTGTCTACTACCGCGCTAACATAATCTTCGGAAAGGCGGCTGATTTGGTCAAGCGAGGTACCAATAACCTCTTTTTCAAATTTTTGACGCATGGCCTCTCGATCTGGGGGACGGAGGGAACGGCCCAACGTCAGGTGTTTGTTGACAAAATCACGCCCGCGATTGAGCAGGGTATCAAAAATGCGGTCTAGTTCGCGCATGGTGGTGTTGAGTTGTTCTGCCAGCAACTCGGCCTGTTTTTCGAGTTCGGCCCGCAGTTGTTCGGCATATTGGCGGTCAGCCCCAATCAAACTGAGTTTTTCGCCCACCTTGCCCTGATATTTCCGCATGATGCTGTCGGCAAAATCTACTTGGGCCACCAATTTTTGTTTGGCAGGGGGGACGCGGGTAAAGGTGTCGCGCAGATAATCTTGCAGATTATTCATGCCCGTGTCATCACTGCCACCACCGCTAAACAGGCCACCGCCCCGTTTGCCCTGCAAGGCTTTTTTGGCGGAGACGGTGAAAATCGGCGGATCGAGATTGACTAATTCGGAAATTTGCTGTTTCACAAAACTGACCACTTCTTTGAGGTCTTTTTTGTCCAGTAAATCCACCTGATTGATGACCAGAATCACCTTCTTCCCATAGTCACGTGCCAATTCAAGATAAAGGCGCTCGGTCTGCGCGAAGGCACGTTTGGCGGACATCACAAAAATGACGAGGTCACTGCGGCTGAGAAACCCTTTGGCAATACGCTCATGTTTGGCAAACACCGACCCAGTACCGGGGGAATCTACAATTGCCACACCGGGAGCGCCCGTATTGGGATGCGTCCATTCTCGAATGGAATCCTGCTCTCGAAGTTTCGGCTCTTTGCTCTTGCGGTCACTGTAACGGATGAGTTCAATCACTTCCGTCGTAGGAGTGATACCCATCGGCAGCAATTCATCGCCCAGCAAGGCATTGATAAATGTGGATTTTCCGGCGTTAAACTCACCCACCACAACGACGAGGAAAAACATATCACGCAGGTCATTGGCACTTTGCAACAGACGGCTTTTATCTTCGGGGGCATCTCCACCAAAGGTCGCTATCCGCTCGGCAAGATCAAATAGCAGCTTTACTTCGCGTTCCCGGATTTGGACAATGGGGCCTTCAAGTACGATATTGGTCAAGGTCGTTAATCCTTCAACAAAGCAGAAAGGCTATGCTGCAAGCGGGTAATCGCTCGCTCGTGAATCTCAAGTTCCTGTTTTAGCTCATCAGTAATTTCCGTTTGGGTACTGATGAGCCGCGTAAAAGGGGATACGCTGTCACGCCGAAGCTGGGTTCCATAGGCAAGCTGTTCTTTGGCCGCACGCTCCAAAATGATCTTGTAGCGATCCCGAATATCGTTCATACGGTTTTCATAGGTCGCTTGCAAAATCCGTCCGCGAATGGGCAAGAACAATAGCCCCACCACCGCGAGAACCATAATCAGGATAATGCCCGTCGCTGTGCCACCCGTCGCATTGAATTGACCCGTTGCAATCAAGACCGCCAGCAAAATCACTAAAAGTTCCCAAAAGGCAATCAGGACAATGGTACTGCGCAATACGCGATCAAGGCGACTGGTTTCAAAAACGCTGGCTTTCTTCACCAATTCATCCAATTCGCCCCGGATATTGCGCAGGGATTTGCGGTCATAATTGAGGGGCGACTGCACCTTGCCGATCACCTTTTGCTGTAATGTATCGGGTAGACGGCGCATTTGATCGCGGGTGTAGTCCACCAGATGATCTAAATCCTCCAAATCGCGGCCTTCAATCGCAGGGCCAAGTTTTTCGGCGGCGGTGGCGACACGCTGCAAGCTTTCGCGGACTTCGTGTCTAGTGAAGGCTTCTTCACCGGTGGTTTGCTTGCGGAAACGTCGAATCAGTGCCCCGATAGCGATAATTTCACCAAAACCTGCTCCTACCTGACCAACGGCCCGTGAAAGATGAAATAACTCGCTGATGGCCTTCGAGCCATTTTCGACAGTGGCCTGCCATTCGCGGTCAATATCCGAGAATGATTTCTCGACAATCTTCTGGCGTTCTTTTTCGGAAGCGAGGATTTGGGCCTCGATGTTATCTACCGTCTTTTTGTGTTCACCGAGGGCGGCTTGCGCTTCTCGCAGATGTTTAAGGGCTTCACGGCTGGCGTTTTGGGCAACTTGTAGAGGTGTCTCCAATTTTTGGCGTACCCGCTCGGCATCATCCAGCGTTTCATCCAAATATTCTTCAATGTCGGCAAAACCACTTTCATCCCAGATGATTTCGTCGCGTGGGGTGGTCTCAAAAGCCGTCATTGCCAGTTTCGAGGAGACCAGCCATACAGTCGGCTCAATGCCAAGATGGATACGCGACTGCTCCCGGACGAAATCTTCCACAGTGGCTTGATCTTGGGGTTCAAGCAGATCGGTTTGGTTGACCACAATGATCAAGCGCTTGCCATATTCTTTGAGGTGCTGCATGAATTCCAGATTGCCCGCCGTCAAGACTTGGGTGGCAATCATCACCAGCAGCACAATATCGGCGCGGTGCAAAAATCGCTGGGTCAAATCATCATGTTCTTTAAAGACCGATTCCAAACCGGGGGTATCTACCAAGCTAAGGCGTTCTAGCAATTCCGCCGGGTAGAAAATGGTGCTAATGTCGCCAGTGCGGGTCTTTTGCACCGTTGGGCCATATCGCAAAATGGCAATATGGTCGGTGGTTGGCACCGGGCCAACCTCCAATACGGTCTCCCCCAACAAAGCATTAATGACGCTTGATTTTCCAGAGCTAAACGGCCCAACCAATGTCAGCAAAAATGGATGATCGGAATGGAACACAGCATCCCGCACCTGCTCCATTTGGGCTTCGGGAAAATCGTCTACCCGACCGAGGGTATCCAAAAGTTTACTCAAAAGCTCGAATTGTTCCCGCCGAATATCTGTATATTTGACAAGGCGTTTGGTCTCTTTTTTGGCGGCGCGGCGCGACTTTTTAGACGGCTCGGCCACGACCTCAACGGGAGCAGGGGCTTCGTCAATCGGCGGTGATATTTCTTCTTCAATGACCAGCGGCGATGGAAACTCGATGCGACGTTCCTCCACTGTTGGTTTGGACTCCAATTCGCTAGGCGGGGGTGTCGTCAATGACACCTCGTCCTTTGGTGGCTCTGCAAGGTCTTGATTTTCAGGAGATGGCGACACAAGCGGGTTATCGGTTCCCAATGGTTCAATCCTGCCATTTCTGCGCGTTTATGTCCTAATATGTGTATCAGAATAACACGCAACTTTCAGGCACACAATAGAGATACACCGGAGAGTCGCCAGAATACTGAGCACACGTTATACTGGCAACCTTGTATTGGAATTGGTCATGAAGGAGTTTACGAGAGATGAGTCGTCGCGCTCAACGGCAAATTACTAAACAACGCAGAAAACAGCAACAACGCCAAATGTTCATTATCGGGGGGAGTATCGTGGGGGTGATTATCTTGGCAGCAGCCCTGATTTACCTGCTCCGACCCAAAAATGCCCCTATGCCAGATGGTGTTGAAGAAAAATATGCGGGTATTCCCCAATCAGTAGACGAAGATGGCGTTGGACATCTAGGCAATCCGGATGCCCGCTATGTCGTCCGCGAATTTTCCAGCTTTTTGTGCCCCCACTGCAAAGATTTACATGAAGAGGCGATGGATGACGTAGTAGAGATGGTGAAGTCTGGCGATGTACGGATTGAATTTGTGCCAATCGCTCAAATTGGCGGCCCGGGGAGTGAAGAAGGCTCTAAGGCGGCTATCTGTGCGGGCGAACAGGGCAAATTCTGGGAAATGCACGACATTTTGTTTTACTGGCAAGATCGTGTGAGCATTACTAAAGCCCGGATTGACACCGCTATCGAGGAACTAGGATTGGATAAAGACGACTTTAACGATTGTTATAACTCCGGGGATGCACGGCGGCAGGCCAACCGGGGCTATGAGGAAATGAGTCAATATGCTGACGGCACGCCTACCGTGCTGCTGAATAACGTCTATCAGCAAAATCCATACAACATCGTAGCGGCCCTCAATGAACTTATGGCGGGTCAATAATTAAAAAATCTCCCCTCTTGGACACTCATCTGAGAGGGGTTGCTCGTTTATGGAGTTGTGAATGTCTACCCAACACCCCTTGATTATCGTAGATGCCCATTTGGATATTGCCTTCAATCATGTTGTCCATCAGCGTGATTTTCGCCAGCCAGCCCTGAAAACGCGCCAAATGGAAGATAATCGCCCTGAACAATTAAGAGATCGTGGACTGGCAACGGTTGGGCTACCGGATGTGCTGCTAGGACGCATCGGGGTGGCGTTTGGCACCTTGTTTGCTGAACCCGCCAGCTCCCCATTTATAAAGACGGGTCAGATTAGCTATCAAAATGCGGCGCAGGCCTATCAAATTGCGATGAGCCAAATGGACTATTATCATCGTTTGGCCGATCAAGATGATCGAGTGATTTTGATTAAGACGCAGGCCGACTTAAAAACAGTATTGGCGTCTTGGGCCGATGATAAACAGGTTGGTGAACATAAGCTGGGTCTGATGATTTCGATGGAAGGCGCTGACCCGGTCATCGAGCCGAAGCAGGTCGAAGAATGGTATGAACGCGGGGTGCGGGCGATTGGCTTGGCTTGGATCAATACACGCTATGCAGGGGGTACAGGTCATCCCGGCCCGCTGACTCGAGAAGGCCATGAGCTTTTGGGGACGATGGGCGATCTTAACATGATTCTCGATCTATCCCATATCGCCGAAAAAGCCTACTTTGAAGCGATAGATGAATACGTCGGGCCAATTATCGCCAGCCATAGCAACCCCCGCCGTTTCTATGAAAGTGACCGCAATCTATCGGATGATATGATTCGGCGCTTGGCAGAACGGGGCGGCGTGATTGGCGCGGTGATGCTCAATAAATTTATCAATGGCAGTTGGCAGCGTACCGACCCCCGTGACAAAGTGCGGATTGAACATCTGGTGGACATCATTGACTATATTTGTCAGTTGGTTGGAGATGCCCGCCACGTAGGGATTGGCAGTGATATGGATGGTGGATTTGGGGCGGAGTCTATTCCCTACCCAATGAATACGATCACTGACGAATGGATGCTTAAAGACCTGCTATCAAAACGCTATGATGCCGATGATGTACAGGCCATTTTAGGTGGAAATTTCTTGCGTATCCTTGAACGAAGTCTGCCGTCATAACAAAAGGTGGATGACGATGGAAAACTATTATCCGTTAGAAGTGGCCCGTTCCAGCGAAGACGACGCAATGGAGCGCGAACGGGTAGGCCAATTGGCGATTTTGATTGGTACGCTTGGTTTGATGCTGGTGTTGATTGGTTTGTTCCCCACGATTACAGGCCTTGAACCAAAATCGGGGATTGGGGTCTTGCAGATTTTAGTGGCCTGCATCGGACTAACCCTGTTGATTATCGGTGCTCTCTTATTTTCTAAAATCACGTTTTACCCCCATCAGTCCACCAATCTGGCCCAACAAATTGGCGTCCGCCTTAGCCTAACCGGGTTATTGATGACCGGGGCAGCGGGTTTGGCCGATGTGTTGGGTTTCGGTTCCCATGCACCGGACTCGGCCAATCAGATTGTACCGGTCTTGGGAAAATGGCAGGCGTTTGGGATGATTGTTGGGTTTATGGTCGCGTCACTTGGCGTGATTGTGTTTACATGGATGGGGCCATCTTCGACAGACGACCCCGCCAATAATTAATTGCCCTTGAGAGCCGCTAGAATTGAATCATTTGAGGGGTAGCCGCGTTCATAAAAGACCACTTTACCCTCTTTATTGATGGCAATGACGGTGCGTTTCACGACATAACCCATCAGCATCAAGGCGTCATAGTTACGAGCGACTTCGCGGCCTTCATCCACGATCAGTTCAAAGGGCAGCCCAAGCCGATCTACAAAACGCTGGTGACTGTCGGCATTGGCGGGATTCACCCCAAACACAACGGTATCGGTATCGGTAAAACGCGGAAATTCATCGCGGAAGGCACACAACATACGTGAGCAATCAGCGGTTTGATCACCGGGATACAACACCAGCACAACGTTTTTCTTGCCACGAAAATCCGCAAGTCGAACTTCCTGTCCGGTGTTAGTCTTGACAGTAAAATCTGGCGCTTCCTGCCCCAATTTGACAACTGGCATTTTTGGCTGCTCCCTTGAATATGATGAGGTTCGTTTCAATTATCCAAAAATTGAATAAGAGCCGCGTTAAAATCGGCAGGAACTTCGTGCATGGGCAGATGTCCAACCCCTTCAAATTTCACTAGGCGGGCATCGGGAAAGTCACGCAGCATTCCATCCGCCGCGTTTGGTGTGGCCCACCCATCGCCTGAACCCCATAGCAGCAACACCGGGACTTGGATATTTTGGATAGGCCCACTGAGGGCATTATGTGAACTATCGCGCAGCATCCCCAACACCGATAAATCCCAATCTTGGGTGTGCAGGATACGCGAATAATCGTCAATCAACTGGTCAGTGACTACCTCATCCTTTTTGGTGGCACTGCGAAGTTGTTCTCCGACGGCTTCAGGTAATACCAATTGCAGCATGACCCGTGACCAGCGCTTCAGAAAACCTAAGTCAAATAGGAAGGGCGGCACTTCCGCAGTAGGCGTATAGAACAAGGTCGGGGCCACCAAAATCAGTTTATTCACGCGGTCAGGGTGCGATAGGGTCAGTTGGGTAGCGATATTGCCGCTGAAGGCATGGGCCACCAAATCGGCTTTTTTGATGTCTTGACTGTCCATAAATGCAATGACGGTTTCAGCGATGGCAGGATGGCTGTAATCAAGGTCTAACCCTTTTTCAGAGAGACCCATGCCCGGCAAATCAAGCGCATAGACGTTATATCCAGCATCCTGTAAGGCGGGCATGGTTTCGCGCCATGTACGGGTTGAGCCACCCTGCCCATGTAGTAACAAGACGGTTTCGCCTTCGCCTGCCAAATGCACAAAATAAAGCTGCTGGTCATTGATCTCCACAAACGCACCATCAGGGTCGGCTAGTTGGTGGGGGTCAACGGCTTCCGGGCCAGTCAAAGGTAAGAGGTAGGGCAGCACCAAGATGACAAAGAGCAAAGTCGCAATAAAAACCCCGGCAGCCCCTCCCCATTTTTGCCGCCGGGTCCATTTTTGCAGTCTGGTATTGGAAAAAGCCTGCCACCGTTCCTGTGGGGAGGGTTTGGACAGTGGCATGGTAGAATTCATCCGTTAGTCAATCCTTTTTACTGCCAGCCCGCTACCGTAACATGCGTATAGTTCGGGCTGATGGGGGGTAAATCGCGTTCGGCTTGATAGGTGCCATCGCTCAAAATGCGGCCAATTTGAATCGCCCCAGTCATGCGATCATACAGCATCACACGATCCCCGACCATGACCATATGTGACCAACCCGAACCAATAATGCTATCTTGCAGCAGACTGGCGGATGCGGTTTGCGCCCCTTCATCTACAAAAAGTTGATAGGTCTGATAATGCCCATCACTGGCATTATAGAAAAACACAAATTGATTGCCGTCCACAATTGGGGCCAGCATATGCGTAAACCCAGTCGGCCATATGATTGAAGCCGCATAGGTGGCGAAGCAATTTGCAGCACAACTGCCGGGGTCGTTGGTTGTGACGTTCCCTACCGCTCCGCCACCAGATAAATTGCTATAGAAAATCCACCCATAGGGTGAACGTTCAATATGTGTCCAGTCAGGGGAAAAATAGGGATCGGAATAGTCCAAATCCTCCCAATCGGTCTCATTGATGTAGCCAATCCACCATTGGCCGCTAGAGAATTCGTAGTTGAGAGTCAAATCATTTGATGTGGAGGTCAAAGCCCACCCCGCGTACCATGTGGGTTGCGTGGAGGTCGTTACGAAGCCATCACGATTAATTGTGCCTACAAGCGCATCCCCTGAAACTTGATTATAAAACAGGGCACGACCATTCCGGGCGATTGAAAGATGTGTCCACAATGCCGCTTCTCCAAACGTCTGTAGGGAGTAGTACGTGTTGTCATCAGCCAAAGCGCCCACTTCGCCCCCACCAAACTCGGTATTATAAAAAACGATCCGATAGGGTGAATTTAGGGCCGTCTCACGGTTAGCCGCCCCCGCCGCGATTGAATCCGCAGTCATGGTCATATCTACAGCCATTTGTAGGGCTGTTGCTGTGGCTTGGGCGTGTTGCATCTGGGCGGTAGACGTCATGTTGTTGGAGTTTGCAATAACGGCATTGGCGGTGAGGACGGCATTTTGGGTCTGTACAATCGCGGTTCCAGCAACGACATTTTGGGTCTGCTGGGCGGAATTCTGTGTTTGGACGGCAGCGGCGGTCAGGCTTCCAAAGATCGCGGCTTGGGTCGCCGAGTTTTGGTCGGCAATGCTGGTCTGGGTGGCGAAATTTTGCACCAATTGGGCTGTGCCTGTAACCGAGAAAGCGGTCTGGGTAGCGGCATTTTGTCCAGCGATAAACGTGCCAGTGGTTTCAGCCGATTGGGTCTGCTGAAGAGCGGTTTGTTCAGCACGGGCTTCGCGGACGACTTGAGCGGTTTCGGTTTTATGGTCATTACTACTGCTGACCTGCTGT
Organism: Chloroflexota bacterium; assembly: GCA_024434115.1. Classification (GTDB taxonomy): domain Bacteria; phylum Chloroflexota; class Anaerolineae; order Aggregatilineales; family J027; genus CFX10. The sequence continues at coordinate 127,444 of QMIT01000003.1, read as the reverse complement.
GAATAGGCGAACAGGCCAATTGCCACACACAGCGTACATAGTAGGGTTGCGGCCCCCAAAATCCAATAAGGCAGCAGCGGCGTGGCGGCGAGTTCACCATTTTCCGTATGGAAATCATTGGTGCTAGAAACCGCCCGCATTTCGAGTGGGTAGATGGTCGGCGCTCCGAATAAGCCTGTTTTGCGGGGACGCACTTCCATTTCTACGGTATCTGAACGACCCGGCCCAACCGAAAGCGAGGAACTTGGTGGGATAAAGGTTAAGCCTTCTTCGCGGTCACGGCCACTGATGGTGTAGCTGTCGGGGGTATTGCCTGTATTGTTGACGGTGATACGAACTTTGCCATTTTTGCGCACCCGCTTGGGGGACATATCCACCGAGAAATTGTGGAATGAGTTGACCGAAAGTGTGGCGGCCCCACGTGCAATTTCCATGCCGCGTTCTTCACTCGACACCCGCAGACCGAGATTATACATTCCGGCGGTGGCGCTGGGGTTGCGCGGCGGGTGAATGGTAATGGGCAGTGTTCCGCGAGTACCCGGCATGAGTTGCAGGGTGCTTTGGGGCATAATGACCCACTCAATTGGGAGGCCCTGCACCATCACGCGGAAATGCTCAACCAATTCACTTTGATTAAAGATTTCAATTTGGGCATCGGTTCGCATCCCCGGTTCCACGCGCAAAGAGGGTGGTATCATTTGCACGGTCACTTTTTGGGTCGAGGCCGGTGGGGTACTGCCAGATGGTGCGGCACGAACATCTAAGATCGTCCCCGAAGGCCCAGCCGCACGGACATCGCCAACACTGGGAAGGCCCATTGGTAAGGTATCTTTTTTGCCGCCGGCCCGCTGCAAACTGAGCCGATATTCCCCGATGCTAATGACCTGACCTGCAATCAATTTTTCCGGCACATTCGCCAACAGCTTGGCTCCATCCAAAAACGTGCCGTTGGTGCTGCCGAGGTCGGTAATGGTGTAATTATTGTTCGACTGTTTGTCAATACGGGCATGGAGGCGTGAAATACGGGTACTTGGTAGGGTGATATCCTGATCTTCCCGCCCAATCGTCAAAGACTGCTTGGAAAGTTTATAGCGTTCGGGTGCAACGCCCTCTTTCACAATGACCAATTCATCACTGGTGAGCATTCCCAGTTGAGGAATGGCGACATTGACCCCCTGCGGCATCCCCGGCATAGAGGCTAGATAGGTGCCGAGGCTATCGAGTTGGTCGCTGGCCCGCGCTTGGGTGTCCAAAAGGGTGACTTTGCCGTTTTCGCTTAGATCAAGGCGTTGTAGCGCAAAGATGAGGTCGCGTCCCGTTTTGTAGCGGTCATTCACATCTTTGGCAAGCGCCTTCATGATAATGGCTTCAAGTTCCGGCGCAATTCCGGAGCGCACACTGCTTGGCTGCGGGGGCGGGGTCTTGATGTGCATCTCGGCGGCTTCGAGAATGTTGCGTGGCATAAAAGGCAGCTTACCGACAATCAACTCGTACATCATGACACCCAGCGCGTAAAGGTCGGTTCGTCCGTCCACCTCCTCGCCTTTAATCTGCTCGGGCGACATATAGGGAAGCGTGCCCATTGGATGCCCGCCCTGCGTCTGCAAAATCGCGTTTTCGGCCATTTTGACAAGGCCAAAGTCCGTGAGCAGGGCGTTGAAAGTCGTATCGCCAATCCCTGTGCTGGTGGCAAGTTTTAGCAGCACGTTGTCGGGCTTGATGTCGCGGTGAACCATGCCTTGCTGATGGGCATAATCCAGCGCGGAGGCGATCTGGCGGATAAGCGCGACAGCCTCTAGGAGACTGACAAATTTGCTTTCGCGGTACATCCGATTGAGATAACCACGTAAACTGCCCGTTGCTACATATTCCATAATCAAATACAAAAGGCCCTGTTCGGCGTGGAACGAAAAAACCTTCACGATATTGGGGTGGTCGAGCATCGCAATGGCGCGGGCTTCTTGGATAAAGCGCTGCCGAAATTTTTCTTGGCGTCCAATTTCCGGGTGCATAAGTTTCAAGGCAACCGGACGCTGAAGCTGAATATCAATTGCACGGTAAACCGACCCCATACCCCCTTCACCCAGCAGATCTTGAAGTTGATAATCGCCGATCACTTGGCCTGCATTTTGATCGCTCATGAGAATATCCCGTAAGTAAATTAATGGAACAATGAGTACCCCGTTTCTAGTATACAGCAAACATGCAGCGTGCATATGCTCTGCAAAACAGGCTATACTGGTCAAAATTGCATGAGCACAGGGAAATAGGAATGAAAATCGCGCTTTGCCCAAATGCGTTTCGTGGGAGCTTAACCGCCTTACAAGCAGCCGAAGCAATAGCCGCAGGACTGCGAAAGAGCCGCCTGCCATGTGAACCTTTATTGATGCCCTTAGCGGATGGTGGCAACGGAACATTAGATGTGTGGCTATACGCGGTGCAAGGGCAGCGGATACAACGTCCCGTACAAGGGCCATTGGGTGAAACAGTGATGGCCCAATATGGCCTTGCCGGAAAAACCGCGATGGTTGAAATGGCACGCGCATCCGGTGTGGAATTATTAGAGTCGACTGATCGCAATCCTCTCCATACCACCACGTTTGGGACAGGCCAGTTGATTTTGGATGCTGTTCAGCGCGGCGCGACTGAAATCTTGGTTGGTGTGGGCGGCAGTGCAACGGTGGATGGAGGCGCGGGGTGTTTATTGGCATTAGGGGCACGGCTGTTTGATAAAAATAAGCAACTCATCAAAGGCAGCGGTGGCTCACTGGGTCAACTAGCCACGATTGATGCAACCCCTTTGCGCGAAAAATTGGCGGGTGTCACCATTCGGGTGCTGTGCGATGTTGAAAATCCGCTACTGGGGCCATTAGGGGCAGCGCCGATTTTTGGGCCACAGAAGGGGGCCGATCCAGAAGCAGTACACCGGTTGGAAATCAACCTTGCCCATTATGCTGAGATTGTGCGCCGGGATGTCGGGATTGAGATCGGGGATGTACCACGTACTGGGGCGGCGGGCGGTTTGAGCGCTGGACTCTATGCAGTAGCTGGGGCGGAACTGGTCTCCGGGGCAGAGGTAGTTATTCAGGCTTGTGGTTATGATAAAATCTTGGCGGAGGAGACTATCGCACTGGTTATTACAGGTGAAGGAAAATTGGATGATCAGACGGGTGGTGGCAAGGGGCCGATGGGGATTGCACAGGCCGCCAGCAAACTAGGAATTCCCGTGATTGTTTTGGCCGGAAGTGTGACTGCTTCCGCCGAAAATTTACAGACATGGGGGTTTACTTCGGCATGGAGCATTGTACCCCGTCCAGCATCACTCGATGAGGCATTAAAAAACAGCGAGGCGTGGCTGACGGAGCTTGCGATTCATTTGGGTAATACATTAGCACTGCAATTTAAATAGGAGATTTTATCCACTTATGAGTATTAAAGCCGATCATTGGATACGCAAGATGGCACTTGAGCACGGCATGATTGAGCCATTTGTTGAAAAACAGGTTCGCGCAGGCGTCATTAGTTATGGGGTGTCAAGTTATGGTTATGACATTCGGGTTGCCGATGAATTTAAAATTTTTACCAACGTCAACAGCGCGATTGTTGACCCCAAACATTTTGACCCCGCCTCATTCGTAGATTTTAAGGGTGATATTTGTATTGTGCCACCGAATTCCTTTGCCCTTGCCCGTACCGTCGAACACTTTCGTATCCCTCGCAATGTTATGGCTGTATGTGTTGGTAAAAGCACTTACGCGAGATGCGGTATAATCTTAAATGTAACGCCCGCCGAGCCTGAATGGGAGGGATTCCTCACCCTTGAAATTAGCAATACGACTCCCCTACCAGCCCGCATTTATGCAGGCGAAGGCATTGCTCAACTGCTCTTTTTTGAAAGCGATGAACCGTGTGAAACTTCCTATGGGGATCGCAAGGGCAAATATCAAGATCAGATTAGCATTACCCTACCCCGCATTTGACAAATCTCTAGGCCGCTATGCTGTTAATCCATAGCGGTCTTCTTCTTTTCAAGCGCGTGCCATTTTTCTCCCCTCCGCAAGACGGACGGCATCAATTTTGTCATAGCAAACTGCCCTATTGTCGTTTATACTAGCCAGTCGGATTTATATATAGATCAATACAATTAAGCCTCTTTAATCGTTAAGGTCTTGTGCCTTTTGGAACAGGTTATCAAGCGTGACAGCCACTCGAAACTTTAAATTTAATGACGTCCTGATTACGTGGTCGCCTCTTGATGTTAATCTGCCGTCCGCTGTCTATAATGACTACGCGGCTGGCATGGAACACGAAATTCTGCAAAGCGGCAAGTTTGTTGGCCTTTGTAATCTCAGCGGGACCCCAACTGAATTTAGCATTGCCCATCATAATCTCCGCGAAACCGTAGTCGCAACCTCATCAAATTCCTATAATCGGCAGCGTCAGTTAGTCTGTGCGATTTCCATCGGGCTTTTTGGTCATCCCTATGCCACCATTGAAGAAATCGCTGCTCATATTAACTTCTACAACCTCAAACTTTTCACGGCAGAGGCGAATGCTGCGCTCTTTTTATATCTCAAGCGGTTGCTACGACCAGAATTATTCTATTACTCTGAATACTTTGGCCCAGAATATCAATCAGGCCAGATGGTCAACGGGGTTCGACATGAAGATTTACAGCAGACCTCATTTCCCGATGAAACGTTTGACATCGTGCTTACCGCCGAGGTTTTTGAACACATCCCCGATGCGATAAAAGCCGAGCGCGAAATCATCCGCATCCTCAAAAAAGGCGGGATATATTGTTTTACCGTTCCTTTTGCGCCCTATGCGGAACACGATAATATCCGCGCCAGCCTTGATAGCGATGGGAATATCGTTCACCATGCGCCACCTGAATATCATGGCGATCCGGTGCGCCCTGAAGAAGGGGTGTTGGTTTATCGGGTCTTTTCGCAACGAGAGATGGAACAACGGTTTACGGCCCTCGATTGTGAATTTGTAACCTATCACCTTTGGTCACGGATGTTGGGCATTTTGGGTAGTAATGCAATGGTGCATGTGGCCTCAAAACTGCCTAAACGGTCTTTCGCATCTGCCCCCGCTCCGACGTTGTATCCAGATGCCAATATTGGCAATGTAGAAGCCCAAGTGGATTCCCCGAATGCCTTAGTTGAAAAATACGGCGAGAAGTGGGTTGCAGGTTATCTATCTGCCCTTGTCGAATATTTTGTTTCCAACCAGAAGCTACATGACCATTTTGAATATTGGCAAGAGCGGGGCTTTCATATCACCCTAAATCATTACTATGAACCTATTCCAGACACCCGGACATTAAGTGAATCGTTATGGAAGCACAATTCAGAGCTTCCCGGTGTGGATATGAATGATGTGGAACAACTTCGCCTCTTACGAGAAGTTTTTCCCGCCTATGCCGATGAATATAATGCCATACCGCATGATCCACCCTCTGAACCCCATCTGTTTTATTTCAATAATCCGATGTTTTCGGGGACAGATGCTCTTGCTTTGTATTGTATGATAAGGCATTATAAACCCCAATTAGTATTAGAAACCGGATCGGGGATGTCTACAAGGATCAGTGCACAGGCGGCCCTTTTGAACGGCAATACAAAGGTAATCGCCATCGAACCCTATCCGAATGAATTTTTGCAAAAAGGCTTTCCCGGGCTTTCATCTCTCATCGTCAAACCCATTGAGGCAGTTGATTTAAGCGTTTTCCAAAAACTTCAAGCCGGAGACATCTTCTTTATTGATACGACGCATGTTGTCAAAATAGGTGGGGATGTTAATTATCTTTTCCTAGAAGTCCTGCCGCGCCTTAACAAAGGCGTGATTGTGCATATTCATGACATCTTTTTGCCATATGAATATCGGCAAGATTGGGTTCTGAATTTGCATCGTTTTTGGACAGAACAGTACCTTCTACAAGCGTTTTTGATATTGAATAACGAGTTTGAAGTGATATTTGGCAATACCTATCTTGCAAATAAGTATCCAGCAGCTATGAAAAAGACCTTCCCTAACTCCCCATGGTGGGGTGGTGGAAGTTTTTGGATTCGGCGCAAACCTTAAAGAAAGAATTGCAGAGGCATGATTAAGTTTAATCCGCTAAATTATCCTATTGCGCTGACCGAACCAGCACGTGTTGCCCCCTCGGGGTGGCTGTACCATGTGCCGTTTGCCATGTATTTGATTGACGCCGTTCGCCCAGAACTTTTGGTTGAACTGGGTGCCCATCATGGGGTTTCCTATTGTGCCTTCTGCCAAGCCATTAAAGCCTTAGGGACGGGGACACAGGCGTATGCGGTAGATACATGGGAAGGTGACGATCAAGCGGGTTTCTATGGCCCTGAGGTTTTGGAGAATCTGCGCCAGCACCACGATCCTCTCTATGGGGGATTTTCCCAACTTTTGCAAACGACCTTTTCTGAAGCGGCGCATCAATTTAGTGATGGTTCGATTGATTTGCTGCATATTGATGGCTGTCACACCTATGATGCAGTGTATCAAGATTGGATGGAGTGGCGGCCAAAAGTCAGCAATCGCGGGGTTGTGCTGTTTCATGATACCCATTTGCGGGATGGCGGTTTTGAGGTTTGGAAACTGTGGGAGGAATTGCAGGAACAGTACCCCACTTTTGACATTCCTTATGGTTATGGACTGGGTGTTGTTGCCGTTGGGTCAGATATTCCGACGGGCCTGCGTGAGCTGATTGAACTGACCGAAGACGAAAAAGTGACAGTCATTGAATATTTTTACCAATTAGGTAAAAGAGTCAGTGCCGCCGAAGACCGCCGCGCATTACAAGAGACACATGGGTACGAAATTCGCGGTTATCAAGAGCAGATAAGCGGTTATCAAGAGCTTCAGGTTAAGGCTGAGGAACACAATCGCAGTGAACTTGCTTCAATTGATGAGCGGTACCGACTTGGTTTAACCAATCTTGGTCGGCAGCATGAAAATGACCTAAATACTCTAAGACAAGCCTTGCACGCCAAGTACGAAAATGACCTACTTACGCTAACGCATACCTTACAAACTGAATATGAAGCTCAGCTAGATCAACGTATTGCTGAACAGCAAGCCTTGACGAAACAACTCAGCGAACTTGCGCTGGATAATCGCGAGTCTGATCTTTTGTTGAGTCATCAACAGTTCCATATTGAACAACTAGAATTAGAACTAGGTTCGGTTAAGGAGCACGCCAAACGGGTTGAGCATCAATTTGCCTCGGCGCAACATTATGCGTTGATGCTTGAACAACAAATGACCGCCTTCCACAATACCCGTGCTTGGTCAATGATCCAACGTTGGTATCGGTGGAAACGACGTTTGATGCCCGATGGGTCACGGCTAGAACGCCTCTATCATTTGTTGATGACCTCGCAGTATCTTTTGCGTAAAGAAGGCCCAATCACTTTAACGAAACGGCTGTATCGTTGGACATTTAAGGGCGAACGTCAATCGTTTATGCCTGCTGTTGAGCCTTCCAATCCCGCGCCTGAGCCAATTGCAATGTCTGTGCCGTCCGGGGAACTCCCTCCATTAACCGCACCTGTGTACATGAATGTGGTGTTTCCCACCGCCAAGCTATCGGAACAAACCCGGCACGAGTTGGAGCAATTGGTAGAACAATATGTCACGCCGAGCCATCGCTATTTATCTATCCTCAATTGGACGGCGGATTTTGATTTAACGGAGGCACTGCCCCTTCATGCTGTTTTTGCCCCACCGGTTGAGGAAGACAGCTTGCCCTATCTGGATCGCACAGCAGATTTGGCGGTGGTCCGGGGCAATGAGCGCATGGAGGAAGCACGGCGGGTTGCCAAGTATGGAGTGATTTGCCTAGAAGAAGATGGTTCGGTGACGAATGTACTTATACAAGCAGTCGAAACTACCCAACAGCAACTACCCAGTGTCTCATTAGTGCTGCCGAGCTTTAATCACCGCGATTATACTAACAATTGCCTAGAGCAAATGGTCAAAACCATCCCCCCTGATATGGATGTCGAAATCATTGTGGTAGACGACTGTTCAACTGAGGAAGGGGTATACGAGGAAATCAAGGAATGGGAAGCCCGTGATCCTCGGATTCAGGTTTTACAAAATCCCCAAAATATGGGCTATCTCATGACCTGCAAATTTGGGGCGTCGAAAGCTACCAAAGATATTGTTGTCACATTAAACAACGATATTCTGCCCCAAGAGGGTTGGATTCAAGCCCTGGCTCGCACCTTTGTGGATTTTCCTGATGCTGGCGTTGTTGGCGGCATGTTGATTTTCCCGGATGGTCGTCTGCAAGAAGCGGGTGCGGCGGTCTTTAACATTGGCAACGCATGGAACGTGGGTCGCTTGGAAGACCCCAACAGCCCTGAGTACAACTTTGTGCGTAAGGTGGATTATGTCTCCGGGGCGTTGTTGGCGACACCGCGTTGGTTGTGGAACCAAATCGGCGGGTACGATGAACGTTTCCGCCCGATTTATTATGAAGATACCGACTATTGTTTTGCTGTTCGCGCAGCAGGCTACGAAGTCTATTTTCAGCCGGATTGCCGCGTGATTCATTTTGAGGGCGTTACGAGTGGGACTGACCCCAGCAAAAAAGGCACATTGAAGCACTATCAGGCGCTTAATCATGAGAAATTCCTTGAAAAATGGAAGGATATGCTGGAAGAGCAGCCCTCCTCACCGCCTGATGTGACCGTAGCGACTGTGCTGCGGACAACGCTGGTTGGCTCTCGGACTGGCACAAAACGGGTCTTAATCTGTGCGCCGCTGATGCCAGAATTTGACCGTGAAAGTGGCTCACGCCGCTTTGCCCATTTTGTAGATATGTTCCAAGAATTGGGTTGGTCGGTAACTCTGTTGATTCAGAATCCGAATCATGGCGAACGTTACACTCACCTGCTGCGTCAGCGGGGAGTCGCGGTCTTTGGAGGGTATCCATACTTTACCAACCCCGAAATGCTCCTCGAAAATGGACATTTTGATCTGGTGATGGGTGTTTTCTGGGAATTTGGCGAATACCTGTTGAAGTTTGTTGAAAAGTTGTCACCTGCGCCCAAATTGGTTGTGGACACTGTAGATTTGCATTTTGTACGTAATGTGCGAGGCGCATTTGTCGAGGGTGAGGACATTGGGCTTGACGCCGATCAGGGCGAAAATATTGTCCGCGAACTCAACGTATATGGACAGGCGGATGGCGTTTTGACTGTCTCGGAAAAAGAAGCCCATATGCTCAACGAGATGTTTATCCAGCGCCCGAACGCCTTCTGTATCCCCGATATGGAGTCACTGGAAACTTCGCCTATTCCCTATGAGGAGCGGCGAGGCATCTTGTTCGTCGGGAATTTCCGCCACCCACCGAATATTCAGGCCTTTGATTATCTAATGCAAGATATTTTGCCCCTTCTGGACTTGGATGTGCTGCGTGATCATCCTCTGTACATTGTCGGCAACGATATGCAGCGTTTCCTCGGCAAATCGGCCCAAGTGAAAATCCCGAATGTGCATATGGTTGGCTGGGTGCCTTCGGTCATTCCCTACATTGAAGCCTCGCGTATTACGATTGTGCCGCTAAAGGTTGGGGCTGGTACCAAGCGGAAACTGCTGCAAGCCTTAATGGTTGGTACGCCGAGTGTCTCGACGGTTGTAGGGGTTGAGGGTATGAATTTGGAACACGGCAAGCACGTTTTGGTCGCTGACACAGCCAGTGATTTTGCCCAGTCCATGACCACGCTGCTTTATGACAATCCCTTGTGGCACTCTATTGCCGCCCAGGGTCGTGAACTTATTCAGCAATACAACAGCCAAGAAATTGCGATGGCGAAATTTGAGATGACCTTGCAGCAGGTGTTGGGTGAGGAAACGGTCAGAATCAATCAACCCATTCGTGCTGCTACGTAAATCGAGTTTTTGATACTTGTGCCATGCTGATGTCTATAAAGCCGAAAATATCCCTCTTGACTATCGATTCCCACGTGAGAGGGGCTTCCATACGCCAGATTCGCCTCCCCCTCGCCTGATGGAGAGGGGGCCGGGGGGTGAGGTCTACCCGTCTGAAATTAGCTTGCTGATGGCCTTTCGCAAAAAACTGTCGGCGAGTGAATGACTATCGAAGAGGGGTCTATTTTTCTTGGCTGGGTGGAGCAAAGCGCAGGTGGCATTCTTCTAGCCACGCGATCACCGAGGTCAACTGGCGAATGCGCAATTCCGCTCCTAGCTGATTAAAAACTTGGTCCGCGGCCAGTTCCCGGTGCATGATTTGGATATGCGCCAAATCCAACTGAATTTGGGTGATTTGAGACTCTATTAAGGCATGGATGGCTTGAGGGGTAGTCATATATACAAAATAGAGGCGCGTCAAAAACTCGACCCGAATGGCATGGATGCTGGGTTTGGTCGGGGTGTTTAGCCATTCTTCAAATCGTTTGCGTCCCGACAAGGTAAGCTGGAAATAGTGGCGCGGCGGCGATTTTTCTTGGGCCTTCATCTCACCTTTGATATAGCCTTCGGCTTCTAAGCGATTGAGGATATTATAGATTTGGCTCAGTGAAATATGCCAAATCTGACCCAATTCCCGATGGATGCGCTCATGCAAATCATAGCCATGTGTTGGAGCTTGATTGAGAAATCCCAAAAGCAGATATTCAGGCGAGATGGTACTGGCAGGGGGTTGTTTTTTGCTCATGCGTGACCCCGCGTGTCAACAATGGCGCGTTTTGCCATGCTGGTGGGGAGGGTGGGCACAATTTGAATTGCTATGTGTTGAGTTAGGGGTAGTAACGCTACCTTAAATTCATTAACCCGCTCTAACTTTGAGCCATTCCTCATTTTAACTTCTAGTTGAAGCATATCGTCCCCATTCTCGCGGCGCACTATTACCCTAAAGTCTAGCACGTCCTCAAATGAGAACAAAATCTCATCGAGATCAGCCATTGTGATGATCTTGTCCCCGATTTTTACCTGTCCACTTAACCGATGAGTGATTTTTTCAAGCGTCTTGAGGCACGTACCGCAAGGACATACATCAGGCATAAATCGGCTCACATCGCCTGTGCGGTATCGAATCAGAGGCATTCCACGTCGCGTCAGGGTGGTAAAAACGACTTCCCCGTATTCCCCGTCTGGTAAAACACGACCCGTCATCGGATCAATAACCTCAACATAGAGATCGGCTTCACGCAGATGATAGCCCAGTCGTGCCTCACACTCAACACCGCCACCCAAGCCCATTTCTGTCATGCCATAATGATTGTAAACCGTACAGTCAAAGGCTTCTTCAACCGCGTATTTAATGGTATTGGGTACATGGTCGGTGGTCAATAGAACGCTTTTAAGGCTTGGCATCGGTGTATTTGGCTGGCGGGCGAGGGCCAAAACGTGGGTCGGAACCCCCACCATTCCGGTAATTTTCTCCTCCCAGATGATGTTTAGTGTTGCAAGTGGGTCACGTACTGGGCCATGTTTGATCGGCACTGCGCCCAACTGCTGTAAAGCCGTCGCCAGCAAATCACCTACACTGCCTGCGCTCTCACCGGGCAGCAAAATCAATACACGGTCATCGGGGTTGGTAAAAGTGGACATGCCCACCCGGAAAAAATCAATCGTCAACTGCTGGTCGTCGGGCGTAAAGTAGAGCCGTTTGGGTTGACCCGTTGTGCCGGAGCTATCCAGTGTTACCACTCGATGAATCTCATCTTGGGATACACACAGCAATTGCAGGGGTTGTTGGCGAATATCTTCGGCTGTTGTGAAAGGCCATTGGGCGAGGTCGCTTAGTTGGCTAAGGTTAGGAATATCAGCCAACAGATGCCGATAAAATGGACTTTTGGTGCGGGCGAATTGAATTACGGCTTGGAGTTTGGTCAGCTGATATTTTTCCAATGCCGCACGGGTCAATTTTGGGTGTTGGATTTTTTCAGCACCCCATCCCTCAAGGGGCGTTATACGCATGGATTGTCGCCTGTTGATTTCGATAGATAGACCGTCCCATCTGGTCAGTTAAATTATAAGCACAAAATGGGATAAGGCGACCATCGGGGCTAACGGCGTGAATACAGCAATCACGTAGGCGATCCAAATCAAGATTCCATGCGTCCTGAAAGGCCATGCCCGAAACACAAAAGGTATGGGTCTTGGTACGCGCCAAAAAGACATCCCAATCCCCCAACTTGGATTCTCCAATACTGTCCAACGAAATGAGGTTGGCATTGGATGACCAAAATTGGGCGACAAATTGACGGGTCTTGGCCGCACCGGTCTCGGCGGGTTGGGGCGTGCAGCATCCGCTCGTGTGTTGTTCCGACCAAGACCGCAATTCGCCATCTGGCATGACGACAAAATTGCCATGCAGCGAACACAAGGCGTTTTCACAACCGGAGGTCGTAAAATTGGAGGCTTTCATCTGACCGCCTGTCTGGGTTTCAATCAGGCGGATCACTTCGGGAATGGTGATGCGGTCATCGTCAGTAGGGGCTTGGGGATAGCGTCCAAAATAGCTGACGGGTTGAAAATGCACACCGCGCACGGTGGGGAAGTAATCCAGTGCAAATTCGATGATATGGCCGATGTCGTCTGTGTTCACATGGGGGACGAGCGTCGGCACAAGGATCACTGTCAACTGATTTTCGGCACAGTGTTCAATAGCGGCCCTTTTGCGGTCTAGTTGCTTGACACCCCGTATCGTCACCAATAGATCATCATGGGTGCCGTCGAACTGCATAAATACAGAGGATAGCCCCGCCTGTTTTAGCCGCTTAACGTAACCCGCATCGCGTCCGAGTCGTAAGCCGTTCGTGTTGACCTGAATAAATGGGAACCCCAGCGATTTGCCAAGCGCCACAATATCGGGTAGGTCGTTGCGTAGGGTCGGCTCACCCCCCGAAAGTTGAATATTGGCGGAATTACTGCCGAGTTCCAACAGCCGCCGATACCACCCCTCAATCGTCGCCATATCAGGGTCAGGTGGTGGATTGACCCCTGCGTCAGCAAAACAAAAAGGACAGCGCAAATCGCAGCGCTGCGTAACTTCAAGCAAGACAGTGCAAGTTTGTTGGCGATGGTCGGGACACAGGCCGCAGTCGAAGGGGCAGCCAAGATTATTTTGCGTAGCCGGGTGCGCGGGATAAGTGGGAATTTTGGGCTTGACCCATTCGGTATAGGCCGGGTGTTGCCCCCGCCACACAATGGTTTGGAATGGGCCATGTTCGGGGCATATTTTACGCAGATACACATCCTCACCGAGCATCACACGCTCGGCGGGTAAACGGGCTAGGCAGATCGGGCAAACGCTTTCGGTGGCGGAAAGGACGACGGGGGTATCAGTCATCATCTGGCCCTGCTAGATCAAATCCGTTTTCAACCAATAATTCTTTGACTTTTTGCAGTGTCCCCGTCACCAGAATAGGACAGCGGATGGCTTGATTTTGGGAACTGCCCGCCAAAATTTCATCGCAGCGTATCCCGCCATATTCCTGACCATAGCCGTTTTTGAACCATGTCACCAATTCGCCAATCATAAAATTCAAGCGCAGGTTTTCTTCATCTTCATCCTTGCCTTTGCCTGCGTACAGCCCCAATAGGCAAGCGCCGCCGCTGAGTGCCCCGCATAATTCACCCGTAAATCCCAGACCGCCCGCCAAGCCGTTCATGGCCCGTAGCAGTTGGGGATTATCGCGGCCCTGCAAATCGAGACCCATGCGCATCAAGATTTGGCTGCAAAAATAACCCTGCCGCCACAGTTCTTTCATACGATCATCCATCGCGGCCTCCTTTTTGCGCGATTAATAGAAAGTAGCCCGGCTTCGCTAGGGTAATAGCATTTTGGGCTTGCAGCGGGTCGGCGTGCGAACTGGCCCGACACCAAAATTGCTGTAATGACCCGTGCTGCCAAATCAATTGCGCGGTAAAGATTCGCAGCGCGTCGGTATGGTCTTCCCACACCATGACCCTAAAGCCATGTCGTTCAATTCGCAGGATAATATCGGCCTGTGGCAACGCCCCACCCAGACATGAATCTATGGGCAAACAGCACATTGCCGCCATGCCAGCAGGATTCCGCACATAGAAATCATTGAGAATCAGATACCCACCGGGACGCAGAATTCGGGCGAATTCTTGCAGGGCGGTATCGGCATTTTGCATGACAGATAAACTACATTCGGTCAGTATGGCGTCTAGCTGTCCATCGGCGAAAGGCAGATGTTCACCCATTGCCTGAACCACAGACCGCGCCCTGCGATGATGCGCCGTCTGCAACAATTGGGCGGATGGGTCGCACCCGAAAACCTGATAATCATAATGGTCGCTGAGGTAGGCCATCGCCGCCCCCGGCCCGCATCCCACATCGAGCAAGCATGACCCCGCAGGTAAGTTACATAGACTCAGGGCGTGGTCAGTCAGTGCCATGCCACCGGGACGAATGGCTTCTCCCACACCGTCAAACAGGGCAGTTTGCTCGTAGAGGTGAATGCGCTGGTCGGTTATCATGAAGTTATTTATCTTCGAGTTGTTTTTCCACTTCAACCATTTTGCCGAGCGCCAACTCCTCAGGAATAAAGACCAACCCACAATTCGGGCACTTCAGCAGTTCAACGGGAAAGGCATTGCCCATATAGGCCACATCCACCTTATCCGGCTGCAAGGGGACATTGCAGTTATCACACATCCAAACCTGCTCTTGCTCACTCATCACGACCCGCTCCCCGGCACTTCCATGCGGTGACTGTAGGCGTTAAAGATGGTAAACCCATCGTCACTAGGCAGATATTCGACCCAATAGGTCACAGTGGTGGGTTTATGATAGGCCAAATAATGCCCTGTCTGGCGATTGAATAGTCGGCGCCGTGTGCGTTCGGCGTATTCAATTACCCGCTGGATGTCCTCGACTAAAATTAGGCGCTGTTCCAATTTCGCCTGTATATCCTCCGCAATGCTCAGTTGAATAGATTCATAAGGCTGCGAGCCGTCCATCGTTTCTCCCCAAATCTCGGTCAGTAAATGCCGCTTGAGCCGAGCGCGATTGTCATGCCGTTGAGAATAAGTTGGCCCGCGCCGCGCCCCATGTTCATCACTGCCTTGATTGTAAATCAAATCCAAAATATGCCACGTCCGTTTGCCCCGTCCCGCAAAATTATCGCGGCACATGGCGCAGTAGGTCACAAAATCGGCTTCACCTTCTTGGATGCGTTTCTGTACCACTTTTTCGGCCAGATTGGGATTGGCTAACCACATCATGCCGCCATAGCTGCAACAGGTCGTGCGTTCGCGGCTGCGGGGTAATTCTTCAATTTGATACCCCAATCGCCCCAAAATATGCCGAACGCTGTCTTGCAGATGGCTTTCGTAGCGTGTGCTGCATGGGTCGTGAATCGAGACGGTGCGGTTGGCTGAGGTGGCTTCGGTGGGTAGACCATTTTCGTCAAAGAAATCCCACAGCGAGATGATTTCAATATCGGGGAGGTGTTTTTGGAAAACCTGATAACAGCTTGAGCAGGGCAAAATCACTTTAGGATTACCCATTGCCTGTAAATGCGTGCGCCATGCCGATAAAATGCCCTCAAATAGATCGGGTCGTCCGGCCCAATTTGCAGGAGCGCCACAGCAGCCCAGCATCAAACCGACGCGCTGATCGGGTAACTCCCGTTGCAAATCACCATAGACCCGTTCCACATGCTCTGGTGACGAAGCACTCAATTGGCAACCGGGGAACAGTACATAATCGCTGGCGGTTGTGCCGGGGGCGTTCCGCACCATCAAAAACTTGTCACTATTGCTAAACTGCATATCCCGCAGGCCAAAGTCATGCGCTGAGGCAGGCATCCGATTTTGCACCACCATCGCCTCCCGCGCCTTGAGGTTGACTGCACCCATATCGAGATTTTCGGGGCAAATTTCGGCACACAATCCACACAAGCTGCATGAATTGATAAAGGTATTGGCATAACGTGTGCCTTTGACAATCGAAAGGTTGTTGTAGATTTCCCGCACATAGCGGCGTGGATAGCGGCCAAATTCGCGCAGATATTCGCACGCCTTGACACATTCCATGCACTCACACTGGATGCAACGCTTGGCCTCTTGGATGGCTTCGTGCCATTCATAGCCAAAATCGGGATCGCCCATTTGAATCAAAGGGCGTGGGCTAATTCCGCTGATGTCCGTATATAGACACGAGGTATACGGCCCTTCGTTGACCCGTGAAGCCGTTACCGAAACTTTCTGTAAATAACGATCAATCGAAATACCCGCCCGACGGCCCTCCGAAATGGATGTCACCGACGAGTGCATTTCGATGCCCCACAGCAGACCGCCACCCGCGAACACCCCTGCCATGCTAGTCTCAAAGGTGATCGGGTCAACCTTGATAATCCCATATTGGTCGCGTTCCAGTTCAAAGTTCTCACTGGCGTGCGGCCCTACCGCAATATACACCGCGTCAAACGCATTCCGTAATTCAAAAAGATGAATATGATCTATCAGGGTATTGAGATCAACGTCAACCCCCAGTTCATAAATAACCTCAATATCCTCCCGAATGACCTCGGCAGGTAGGTAGTCTCGATCTGCTTTCCATAACCCGCCGCCAAGCTCATTGCCCGCTTCGTAGATGGTGATTTTGTAGCCTTTACGGGCCAGATCATAGGCGACGGTTAAGCCACTGATCCCCCCGCCAATCACCGCAATATCTCCAGTGCGCTTGGGCATCGGGCGTTTTTTATCTTCGGACAGTTCGCCATGATTGACCGCCGCCCGTTCTAAGGCACGGATGGCAATGGATTCTTCAATTTCACCCCGGCGACACACATTTTGACAGGGTTGGTCACAGATGCGGCTGAGAATGTGGGGAAACGGGACAGCTTTATGATAGATTTTGAGGGCGGCAGAAAAATCACCCCGCGCAGTTTCGGCAAGCATGGCCCGCACATCCACATGGACCGGGCAAGCGGCGGCGCAGGGAGGGGCACATTCTTGAATACACTGTTGTTCCAGTGCAAATAACTCTTTTTGATCCATGCTGTTACTTCACCATTGTGAATCGTCGTAGGCCGGGGACACGGTGTAGCGACGAGCCTTGTCCAACGTAATGAAATAGGGTTGAGGGGTCATCCACCAGCGCCCCCGCCAAAATATCTATCCCATAATCAAATAAGACTTTGCTCAAAGGGGTGCTCGGCCCCATCATGACCACCAGCGCATGTAGCGGAAACAATGTACGTAAGGTTTCAAAAGTGCCATTCATCAGGGTGATGGCGGTTAATCCAATGACATCGGCCTGTGGAATGAGTTCGGGAGCGGCACTGGCAGGTTGATCCCCTTCCGCAGGATTTAGCTCCAGCACCCACAATTTCCTAGCAACCTTGCGGATGGCATCCGTAAACGGGAAATGACCCACCGTAACGACGGTTTTATCGCGTCCTCGTTCCAAAATTAAATCGCGGGCATTAAACTCCACCCCATCCTGCTCATGGACGGGCAGAATTGAATTGAGCGCCGCCATGCCAATGCTGATTTCCAGTGGATGGGTGGAATGGAGCAGTGGAATGAGTTCATGGATGGGGCGTTGGTGTAGTTGACCCACCCCTGTTACATCGGTGGCATCGCAACAAGTGGTATTGGTTAATGTCGCGGCGAGGCCCACGCGCTCACCATAGACCGCTGTCCAGTATAAGCCAACCATCACTTCACGTGACAGGGTATCAGGTGGACGAGCAAGGGCGTGGGTCAATAATTCGTCAATGGCGACCATAATTAATCTCGATAAATACCCATCCGGATAGAGTATAGCTGAGTCTCTACCCGGATGTTGTTCCACATTAAATCACTTAGACGGGCATCGGCTCAACTTCTTTGAGGCCGTCTAAGACTTTTTCGGGACGGGCGGGCAGGTGGCGGATACGGACACCTGTCGCATGGTAGATCGCGTTAATGACCGCGACGTGTGGCGAGGTCAAGGGTAGCTCACCCACACCGGCTGCCCCAAATGGGCCGCT
This sequence comes from Chloroflexota bacterium, assembly GCA_024434115.1. Classification (GTDB taxonomy): domain Bacteria; phylum Chloroflexota; class Anaerolineae; order Aggregatilineales; family J027; genus CFX10. Next base: position 109,430 of record QMIT01000003.1, on the reverse strand, counting down.
GGGACGTGGAGTCTGGAAGTAGTAAATATCCATCTTATCTGGAATATCACGGGCATATGGAATTCCTGCGCCACGCATATTGTTGTGTTTCTCGATGTCCTCAAAATCTTCGGACAGCGCCAACCCGATACCCTGCGCGACACCGCCGTAGATTTGCCCATCTACCACGAGTTTGTTGTTGATGACACCCGCGTCGGCCATGATGGTCATGCCGTCAACGGTGGTCTTGCCTGTCTTGGTGTTGACCGTGACTTCGGCCAAAAACGCACCGTACATATAGACAGCGAAGGGATTCCCTTGACCATTAGCATCGCAGTTGCTGTTTTCCGAGGCAGCCCACTTGCCTACATATTCCAGCGGGAGTTTTGCGGCGACCATTTCGTCATAGGTGCGGAACGAACCATTCGGTTTACGCATTGCAGCGATCAGTTGGTCACAGCCGTTCTTGATGGCATTGCCGATGACCACTTGGCTGCGGCTACCACCTGATGGGCCACCATTCGGGGCGGTTCCGGTGTCATTCAGTGCTAGGTAAATCTGATCGGGTCGCAGTCCTAAGGGACGCAGTGATTCATGGGCTGTCCCCAACACGCCTGCATCCGCGCCTTGACCATGATCTTGCCATGTGGCGTAAACGGTCACGCCGTCTTTACCCAAAACAATCTTGGCTTCCGCGCCGTCCACACCATCAAGGCCGCTGCCATAAATACCGATGGCGATGCCGACACCCTTACGATTTTCGGCGGTAGATTCACGAGCAGCTTTCTCTTTGGCCTGTTTATACAGCGGACGTAGGGCGTCCAGCATTTCGGGCAGTGAATAGACTTCGGGGGCCTGTCCGGTGGGGGTGGTGTCACCGGGGCGATAGACGTTGTTGTAACGGAATTCCAGCGGGTCAATGCCCATCTTTTCGGCAAGTTCATCTACCAAGCTCTCGGAGGCGAGGAAAGCCTGCGGTGAACCATAGGCACGGAACGGCGCACCCCACGCATGGTTGGTGCATACAGTACGACCCATGCCGCGAATATTCGGGATGTTGTAACCTGCACCGATATATTGAGCACCGCGCAACGTCAGCAGGTCACCAAATTCGGAATAGGGACCATGATCTACTGTCCAGTCGCTCTCCATCGCAACGATCTTGCCGTTCTTGTCGGCGGCCATTTTCAAATCCACGAAGAAGGGTGAACGTTTGCCTGTATAGGTCATGTACTGTTCATAATCATATTCAAGGTAAACTGGGCGCTTGGTCGCAATGCAGGCCACGCCGAGCAGGGCCTCCATCGTCGGGCAGAACTTGTAACCGAATGTACCACCTGCCGGATTTTGCACCAAACGCAGCTTATTGGGTTCAACACCGAGGCCGGGGGCGATCATATACAGGTGCAGATATAGGCCGATGGATTTGGTATGGATGGTCAGGCATTCGTTTTCGTCATAATACGCAAACCCCATATCACCTTCGATGGTTAAGTGGGGCTGACGCTGTAGATAGAAGCTGTCTTCTACCACATACGGGGCCGTTTCCATAATCGGCGCGGTGTCTTTGCCTTTGGCGATCTTCTGCTCAAAGTAGACATTGGGGGTGCCGGGGTGAATTTCAATCGCATCGGGAGCCATCGCAGCCGGGGCACTCATATAGGCGGGTAGGATTTCTAGCTCGACCCGTACCTTCTCAGCAGCGGCTTTGGCCTGCTCCGGGGTGTCGGCACAGACAATCGCAATCGCGTCGCCATATTGGAAGACTTTGGTATCGCACAAAATAGGCCGATCCCAGCCGTCGCCCTTATTGGTCGGGAAGGTAATTAGGCCCGTGATACGGTTTTTGCCCAACACATCTTTGTGCGTCACAACCTTAAATACACCGGGCATCTTCTCGGCTTCGGAGGTGTCAATTGAAAGGATATTGGCGTGCGAAACTTTGGCCTGAACCAACGCCAAATGCAGCGTGCCGGGGGGCATCTTTAGACCGAGGTCTTGCCCATAATCCAGCGTCCCGGTAACTTTTTGTTCAGCGGTTGGGCGTGGATACTTGCTGCCCCAGATACGGCCATCAGCAGGCATCTTAAATTCTAGGTCTTCCACTTTCTTTTCGCCGCGCAATACCGCTGCTGCATCCATTACCGCGTCCACAATCGGCTTATACCCTGTGCAGCGGCAGGCATTGTGGTGCTGGGTAAACCACGCCCGGACTTCTTCGCGGGTAGGTTTAGGATTTTTCTCTAACAGGGCTTTGGTGGAGACGACAAAACCGGGTGTGCAGAAACCGCACTGCGCCGCGCCGTGTGCCATCATCGCTTTTTGGATGACATGCAGGTTATTGGGTTGACCAATGCCTTCAATCGTGATGATTTTGGCATTTTCGGGGACACGGTTGACTTTGGTAATGCAGGCCAGTGTCAATTTGCCATCTACAATTACTGAGCAGGCCCCACAGTGACCATCATCGCACGAAACTTTGGTGCCAGTCAGCATTAATTGCTTACGCAGCACATCGCCCAACGTAGCCTCTGGGTCAACGATCACGGTCTTTAGAGCACCATTGATATTGAAAGTACGTTTTAGCATCCTTGCCCTTCTTTCTCCTTCAAACAAAAATGCCGCACAGTAAGTGAGCCAATCTGTTTGTGCTCAACTGGGCGGCCTGTAGAAATTGAATAGGGAACAGCGGTCTCCACTGTCCCAAACCCTAGCTTAAAACATTCAAAAAAGCCATCTTATGGCTGCAAATTAATCCGATTCCCCCTAAACCTCGAAATTGCTTACCAATATACCGACATCGGCAATTTGTGGTCACTCTAGTTGGTCATGCTAAATACATGACAAGTCTCACCTCACTGAGTGAGTAGGTCAGATGATGGAGTTCACGTCATGCAAAAATTGGGGGAGATCAATAGATAGGGGGAATAGATGTACCGTGTTATGCCCCCTGAGGGATTCGAACCCCCGACCTCCGGTTCCGAAGACCGCTGCTCTAACCACTGAGCTAAGAGGGCAATGATGGTTTATCTTAGCACGACTGCCCTGAGTTCGCAATATCATTGATGGCGTCGCCGATCTGTGGGCCGACTTCGCAAGTGCGCCAAATTCTGGATGGCGATATTTTCATTATGCTTGTCCTGAATGGTCTGGGCGATTTGGAGCGAGCGTTCAAATTCGTTTTGCGCCAACTTCAAGTATTCGGTTTGATCGCTTTCCAAATACGCCACCCCTAGATTGTTGTGCATCCGGGCTAATCCCACTGGGTCGTGCTGACGCTGAAGCAGATTGATGGCAAGATGAAACTTCTCAATAGCATCCGAGTTTTTCCCATTGGCGACGAGCGCACGTGCCAAAAGCCCCAAACTTCGTGGATACGCTGGATTGTCCGGGTCTAATAGGGCAATAGCTTTTTCGGCAGCACTCAGCGCCGCTTGGCTATCCAAATTTAGTTCGATACGGGCGATTAAATCCCAAACTTCGGCATCACGCCGGGTGATCGCCTGCACCCATTCACGTGCCTTTAAAGCATCCGTGCGACTGAGGGCTTGTGCTACCAGATAGATACTACGCTCTAGGCGAGTGTTGTCATGGCTCGCTCGTAGAATTTCATAAGCCTGTTGAGCCTTTTCAAATGCCGCTTGGTCATTATCCTGATAGAAAAGCAGGGTGGATTGTTCCATTAGCGCATCACTAAGCGTCAACATGTCCTCAAACTGCTGGGCCGTATAAAATACCGATGTCAATTGGGCCTTCGCTTCCTCGAAATTTCCCAGACGGCGCAGAACACTCGCCCGCTCGATCCCAATCCACATTTTTTCCTCGGTTAAAGGGGGTGTTTTTTTATTGATCCAGTCCAATAAACCCAAATATCTTCGCCATTGGCGTGTATAAATAAACAAAGGCTGGGACACTTTCGCAAGTGATACGGTAACATCTACCCAATCAAAATCAAGGGATTGCAACAGAGTTAGGAAGTTAACCCCGATTTCGGCGCGTTCCTCGGCGTTTTCATGGGGTATCCTTAGAAAGTGGCGAATAATTTCATGTAGTTTTTGGGCAGCCGAGTCAATATGGGCGGTGATTTGCCAACTATCCTCTGGAACACGGTACGCTTGGCGTTCTTGGCTTATGTTACATTCGACCAAGCCACTCGCCACGAGGTATTCAAGATTTTGGTTTAGAGTGATGGATTGTGGCGCGAAAAAGTATCTCTTTGCTAACAGTAATCTTTCTTTATTTACATACTGCTGAATTGTGAAACCAGCAAGCCACCAGTAGACCTCTTGCGAGAACTCAGGTAAGTGCTCCCATTGAAAACGATGATGGTCAATGAAAGCGGCTTCATCCAGTGTTTCTTGTGGAGAAAGCACTTCCATAAAGCGGAATATGCGTTTTAAAGCGGCGGGATTGCCCCCTACTCGCTGGACAATTTCTTCAAAGAGAGGCTCTTGCCGGAAGGGATATATCCGCTCAAGATTTTGCAGATAGTCGAGACTTTCCTGTTCATTTAATTCTTGGCATTTTACTTCGCCTTGCTGCCAATTTTCATATGGAACCCGCGCTGTTATGATAAGAATGGTTTGTTGAAGCCAAGCCCAGTTCGCTTCAATCATAGACTGCCATCCATCGGCATTGTCCAAAATCAGTAATAGCTGCTGATGGTCGTTTGCCAGATAAGCCAAGTAGTTATAAATCAATTGGCTGGACGAGGTACCTTCGTGACTTCCTTGAAGGCGCAAATTTTCGCTAACCAAGTCCGCCAACGCCTCACTCGGCAGTGATTGACTGCTGTGGTGGGTTAATCTCAAGTCAAGCCAGATCACATCCCCGATCACCTCACGGTCAACTAACTGCCGGGAAATTTGGAGCGCTATACTGGATTTGCCGACTCCGGCTGGGCCGTAGATGTACCAGTGGGAGACAGGGTTGCGACCAGCGATCCGCTCCGTAATCTCATGGGCGCGTGTGATCTGACTGTCCAAATCGAGTAATCGGACTTGGGGCAACGCCAACAGGCAACGCAATCGCCTTTGAGCGGCGCGGGCCTCCAATTCAAGCCGATTTAACTCACTAAGCAGCACCCCCAAACATTTTTTTTCATGACGGCGGAGATTGCGATCGGTTTGATTGAGGTGCTGGCTGATTTCCTCAACAGATAGTTCCAACTCAGGCCGCATATAGCGGTAATACAAGGCGGCATAACCGATGAGATAACGATTGTCTTTTGTGCCACACTGCTGCAAATCGTGAATGGCCTCATCTGATTGCATCGCGTAGGTACGGTCAGTTTGAAGTGAGGGTAGATTGTTCTGGCTTCTGAGCAATGAAAACTGGTCGAGCAAAAGAGACGACAGAATTTCATAGACGATCTCATTGTAGGCGATGATGTTGCGCAGGGCATGGGGCGCAGTGAGTCGCTGTTGCACCAAGACGAGACCCGCCAACGGACTGAGCGTTTCATCTTCCCATCGCCCTAACATATCATAGCTGGCCTGCAATGTATTAATATCCAGCGAGGGATAATACAGAGAAGTTTTATTATTTTTCAATGATGCCCCCCGGCACCACTCCCTAGATTACTTACCAAGCCCCATCGGGGAACGTATTGACTCCGGCATTATGATTGATGCGCTTATACATATGGAATCCGGTAAACGGGTGTCCCAAAATGCCGTCGTGAATCGCCCATGCCCGTCCACGAATAGATTCCCATGCGTTTTCACGTCTAAAAATGTTGCGATTATCCAAACGCTGGTGTAGACTGCCCCCCGGCATAAACTGGGTATGGATATTCTCCATCTCCTGTCGTCCAACCGTATATCCAAAGCCGTAACGTTCAAAAATAATCGCATTGTGATAGGACAGCGGCTCAATCAAAAACAAGTCATGTCCCATCCGGCCAACAAATTCCTCAAACACCGGCACAGCCCGACGAAAACCACGCAAGCCTGAGCGGATTTGACCCGGCGCTAATCCTGCTTCAAAGGCGCGTATTTCTTCGTGATGATTGCGGCCAGAGGTGCCCAGATTGGTGGGATGGCCCAATTCGTCTATGTCTACGCTATAGCGAGGAGAATAGGGGTCGTTCATCATCACCAACAATACCATTAACTGGCCCAAGAACGAATCCGCCAAGTTTAGATAGAGGGCAGGGTCGCGGCTGCCGGGTTGATGAAAAACACTCATTTCCATTGCTCGGCTGCCATGCGGACAGCGCAGTTTGATAATTGACTTACCATTGATCGTTAGCGTTTCACGATCAATGCCAAATTGATCATAAATCCAATCCGGGATCAATGTCTGATAGATGGCGCATTTCTGCTCATCGGACAGATCATTAATTTCCCGGATCGTGTGAGGCCATTTATCGGGGAGGTGGTGTTTCATGACCGCCTATCATCTTATTCTCAACGATAATCACGCATGGCCCGTTCCATCTGCCGCTGGTCGTCTTTCTTCCGCATATCTTGGCGCTTGTCATAGAGTTTTTTGCCCTTTGCCAACGCAATCTCCAATTTGGCGCGACCATTTTTTAGATAGAGGGCCGTTGGTATTACAGTATACCCCTTCTGGGCCATCTCGCTGATGATTTTGTTTATTTCTTTGCGGTGCAAAAGTAACTTGCGCGGACGTAGCGGTTCATGTCCACGTTTATGTGCTTGCTTATATTCATTGATGTGCATATTCAGCACCCATAGTTCGCCATTGGTGTCGGTAACAAAGGCCTCTTGCAGATTGACATGGCCCGCACGAATGGATTTGATTTCCGACCCGACCAAGACGAGGCCTGCCTCATAGGTATCCAATAGATGATACTCATGGCTGGCCTTGCGGTTACGGGTGATGATTTTGATACCTTCTCCTGCCAATTTTCATCCTCCAAAAATGTGAGGGTCACGAGGATAAGTTGCGTTGATATAGTCAATAGCGGCATTTAGGTACAGGTCGTTGCCCTGCGCGTCAAATTGATCGCCCTCAACCACCACATCGGGTTCTAGGCCGGTGCCATGAATGCGGCGGTCATCGGGGGTATACCACGCGGCAATGGTGACACGCAGTTGTTCACCACCGGGGAGATCATGCACGAGTTGTACTGACCCCTTGCCATAACTTTTTTGCCCGATGAGGATGGCCCGATCACGGTCTTGCAGTGCCCCCGCGACCACTTCTGATGCACTGGCACTGTTACCATCTATCAAAATGACCACCGGGACTCTTTCGCCCAAATCGCCACTGTCCGAGACATAGCGCTCTTCATCCCCGCTGCGGCTGCGTTCGGTCAAAACCAGCCCTTCGTCGAGGAACATATCGGCAATCTTGACCGCTTCATCTAATAGGCCGCCGCCGTTGCCCCGCAGGTCAAAGACAATCGCACGTGGGTCTTGGTCAAGTAGACTTTGGAGTTCCCGTTCGGTCTGGCTGGAAGATACGGCATTAAAACTAGATAATCTCAGATAGCCAATATCACCAATCATGCCAGAATAGGCGGTCAATTCCTCAATCACGGCCCGCATAATCGGTTGGTCAAAGGTGGTATCTTGCGAGGGGCGGTAAATGGTCAAGACCACTTCTGTGCCGACATCGCCCTTAATCAAATCTACCACCTCGTCCAATGTCAACCCCTGTACCGATTGGCCGTCTACGCCCCTAATCACATCGAGCGGTTCCAAGCCCGCTTTTTCGGCTGGGTTACCACGTAACAAACGGGTGATATAGGGTTCGCCGTTGGCATCAATACTGACCGATGCGCCAATGCCGCCGAATTTACCCGACATAAATTGACGGTGGATATCGGCCTGCTCTGGCACCACAAAGGCGGTAAAGGGGTCATTCAGCGTGTTGATAAAACCCTGAATCGCACCATACACGCGGTCTTGGCGGTTGGGCATATCCCCATAAAATTCCTTATCCACTGTGTTCCATGTTTCCCAGAATACTTGGAATTCGTCAGAATAGGCATCGCCTGTCCGACGGTCATAAATGACCCCCCCTAGAAAAGATACGGTGCTGGTCATGACCAATGCGACCATGATGGTCAATACTTGGAATGAACTTAATCGTGCCCGTGTCTGAGGCAAGGCAGTTTTTGTCAGAGATCGAGCGGGTTCTTTTTCCCCGACCTCCAGATTATTCATCTCCAATGATTCGTCTTTCACAATTGGCCTCCACGTTGTTCCAATACATCCCATCTCATGAATTTGCTAACATCTGTCGTAATTGGCGAATCGCTTCCCCTAGCTCCACATCACGCCCATTTTGGTCAGGAATCATCTCGATATTGGGCATCAAGCCAACCCCGTCCAGTGGGGTGCGGCTGGGGGTCAACCACAACGATGCGGTAATATGCACGGATGAGCCGTCCTCTAGCCCAAAAATAAATTGAACCGAGCCTTTGCCAAAAGTGCGCTGCCCGATGATAATGGCTCGACCATTGTCCTGCAACGCTCCCGCCACGACCTCTGCGGCGCTGGCAGTTCCCCCGTTTACCAAGACGATGGTTGGCAAGTCGGTGACGACTCCACCGGGGGTGTCTTCATGCACCATTTCACCCGTCGTGCGGCTTTGTTCAACCACAATCGTGCCGCCATTCAAAAATTCATCGGCAACGTCAATGCTTTCCTGTAGTAGGCCGCCTGAATTAAAACGTAAATCAAGGATGAGGCCTGTGATATTTTTTGTTCGCAGGTCGGCTATCGCATTCTCTACTTCTTCGGGGGTTAACGATGTAAAACTCTTAATTTGGATATAGCCCAATTCTGGGGCCTCAGCCAGTACCCGCCATGCGATGGACGGGATGATGATTTCTTCAAATGGGATGTCATAGGTGCGCGTTTCGGTTGTATTGGGCTGCTGCACCGTAATTTTGACGCCCGCACCCTCTTCCGTAATCTCGCCGCGTGTCATCTGGCGCACCACATCCAGCCGTTCATTGGGGTCAAGCGGCTGGTCATTCACTGCCAGAAAAATATCCCCATCTAAAACACCAGCACGGGCGGCGGGGCTATCGGGATAAGGATATAGGACTATCATCCCGGCTTCATTGCGTACCACGTCCACGCCGATGCCTCCATAGCGACCTGCTAGGGCATCACTCTCGCTGCTGGCGACGGGTGGATCGTTAAAAAAGGTGTAGTTGTCATTCAGCGAGGCCAGATAGCCACGAATTGCTGCATATTCCAATGTGTTATCCGGCGGAAGGTCACGTACAAAGTTGTCCCGCACCAACTGATCCACTTGGTTCAGAATTTTAAACTCGGAATCGCCTGATTCTTGGGCAGTGGCAGATTCATGTCCGCGTGCGATAAAACCAGCGAGAAAGCCCCCGCTAACCAACGCCACTATGATGATGCCACGCCAAAGCTGATTCCACCACATTCGGGTGTATTCCCGTTGTTTCATTATGATCCTCAATCGGTTTTCGTCTCAGGCACTAGAGACCTATTGTAGCATTAGTTGGTGGATAAACTACAGCATGAAGATTTGGCACATCCGGTGCTATTCATTTGCCCAAATCCGAATTGTGCCATCTTCGCCCCCACTCGCCAATTGAGTACCGTCAGAATTCCATGCTAACGCTGTCACTGGCCCATTATGGCCTGTCAAGGTCTCAATTACCTCTCCGGTATTTACATCCCACAAGATAATTGTGCCATCGTCGCTCCCACTGGCAAGAATGTTGCCCCTCGGATGCCATGCTAGTGCAGTAATACTATCAGCATGTCCCGATGTCACGAATTCTATGTCGTGTGTTGTGGCGTTCCATAAAACGATGCACCCTTCCCATGAGCCACCCGCGATTCTCTGCCCATCAGGACTCCATGTTATTCGCCACACAGTCTGTGATATTGATGGCAGCGTGGCGATTGAGGTTCCATTTCTAGCATTCCAAATTCTGACATTATCGGCTGCTGTTGCCACCTGTTGACCATCTGGACTCCAAATAATCTGAAAAACTTCTTGTGATTCGTGTTCTATACCAAATATCACATCCCCTGTTGCGGCATCTATGACTCTGGCAAAGTAATCATTGGAACTGATAGCCAAAAATTGGTCGTCAGGACTCCAACCTATCGCTGTGATGTCATTAAAACTTACTGCCTTGTAATAAATAATATCCAATTCTGATGATGTCTCCTGATTGAGACTATCATTAAGTAAATCAGCCCAATTCCAAACCGTTAAGGTTTCTGAATCTGTATTTCCTGCAAGGAGAGTTTGGTCATTGTTCCATGTGCTGGTTCTTCCATCGAGATGAATAATATTGACTAAGTTATTGATCTGGAAATTCCATAACCGGACTTCTCCGCTCTTATAACCAGCCCCAATTTGGGATTCAGTTGACATCCATGTGACACTTTCAACGGAACTGGTGTGGTCGTCAATATGTGTCATGACTTGACCTATCAATGTATCCCAAATACGGACATTGTTATCCATGCTAGAGGCTGCCAATACTTTAGAATTGGGTTTCCATTTAATTTCCCGAACAGCCCCTAAATGATCAATTAAGGTAGATTTTCTATAGAAATTCATAGCATCCCAGACTTGGACATCACTGTTTGCTGTACCTGCCAATAGATTACCATCTGAACTCCATGCTACTTGACTGACTTCTCCATCGAATTTCTGTTCCAATTTCCCTGTTGCCCCATCAAGAAGTAGTATTTGTTGAGCATTTAGATTGGTGACGGCAATCTTATTGGCTATGCTCCAATCAATGCTTTTAAATCGTCCACTTTGCAGACTAAAGGTATTCATCTGTTCATAAGTGGTAGTATCCCAGATGTAGATTGTTCCATCCCAAGCACCTGCAAGTTGTGAACCACTAGGGTTCCAAACAAGAGTGGATACTGAATTCACTTGTTCAGGTAGTGCCGCTAAAAATTGTCCAGACACGCTATCCCACACTCGGATTTGATCGTAACTGGCTGTTGCTAACTTACTACTGTCAGGACTCCATTTTAGTGAGAAGGTGTCGAAGGTATCGCTTGCTATGGTGGTTAACTGTAATCCAGTGGCTACATCCCATATCTTTATTCCATTGCTGTTCGTTGCACCAGCAATCCGTGTTCCATCGGGACTCCAAGCGGCTAGTAGAATTTCTTCTGAGGTTGAAACCAAGTGTGTAACAACTTGAAAATTATCCTCATAAAGCCAGAGACCTAAGCTGCCTGCCACAATGAGGCTTGCTCCATCAGGACTCCATGCGATGCTGTTGGCACTACCACGCCCCAAAACACTGACTTCATCATAATTTGTTTGACCTGAAATCTGCTGTAATGATTGGGGCGAATTATTGGCATACGATAATCCCATGCCCCATATTGTGAGGAGAACGAGAGTTAAGGCCGCCATTATTTTTTGGGATTGTTTGAGAAGCACCATACCGTTCATTTATTTCTCCTGTTGAATAAATAGTTTCGATTTTGCAAATTGTTTACAACCGGACAATCCCCTTTTCACAGCTATCTGTCAAGATAGTGAGTTGAAGGTGTATTGTAAAGGGCAACAGTCGGATGAGCGTCGTGTTTTCAGATCAACCCGATTCGCAGATTCCCGTCAATGCTAGGCGGAAAATTCCCCCCGGCCCACGTGGAAAGCCGATCATGGGAAATCTACGGGAGTTCCGCAGCGACATTTTGGGCCTGTTGGAGACATCTGCCCGCGCCTATGGTGAGATTGTCCATTTTCGCGTTGGCCCGCGTGAAATCTTCCTGCTTAACGACCCCTACTATATTCAGCACGTGCTTCAGACCAATAGCCGCAATTATCGCAAAGGGATGGCGCTGGTACGCTCCAAAATTTTGCTCGGAGAAGGTCTGGTGACCAACGAAGGGGATTTCTGGCTACACTTGATCCAACCCACCTTTCATGGCAAGCAGATTACGACGTTTGGACAAATCATGGCCGATTGTACGCTCGATATGATGACCCAATGGCAGCCCTATGTCGAAGCCCGCCAACCGTTGAACATGGCGGAGGAAATGATGGGGTTGACGTTGAATATCGTGTGTAAGGCCCTGTTTTCGGCCACTATCACTGAGCAAGAGCAGGGTGCTGTCAAACAGGCGATGGAAGTGGTTCTGCAATTTGGCATCAAAAACGCGACCCGCCCGTCGTTTATGGGAAAACTGCCTACACCGGGAAATCAACTTGCGAAAAACGCGATTCGCCAACTAGATGAGATTGTTTATCGCCTTATTCAAGAACGACGACAGCACCCACAAGCTGATGGGACAAGCGATTTACTCACCCTGCTGATGATGGCGACGGATGCGGATACAGGGGAGGTGATGAATGACCGTCAAGTGCGTGATGAGGTAATGACGCTATTTTTGGCAGGATATGAGACGACGGCAAACGCACTGGCATGGACATGGTATCTGCTATCGGAAAATCCAGCAGCGGCGGATCAGCTTCATGCAGAATTGGATGGTGTTGTCAGTGGGCGATTGCCCGCCATAGACGATGTGCTGCCCTATACACATGCCGTTTTACAGGAATCCATGCGCCTCTATCCACCTGCGTGGGTCATTAGCCGTCAAGTTATTGGCGACGATGAAATTGGAGGTTATCCCATTCCTGCTGGGAGCGCCGTGATTTTGAGTCCATATGTGATGCACCGCAACCCGAATTACTGGGAAAATCCTGAGTGTTTTGCCCCCACCCGCTTTCTCGGCGACAGCTTGCAATGGCGACCCCATTACAGTTATTTTCCATTTGGCGGCGGGGCACGTCAGTGTATCGGCATGAATTTTGCTATGATGGAGGCCCAATTGGTACTGGCGACGGTGGCTCAATCGTATCGGATTAAACTGGTGGAGGGGTGCAAGGTTGAGCCGGAGGCCCTTGTTACACTGCGTCCCCGAAATGGGATAAATGTTGTGATTGAGCCACGTTAATTGACCGCTTCGAACACGGTGCTAAAGCCGCCGTGCCGATTTTAGGAAGAAGTGGATAACAAACAACTGGCTTGGCCTTCGGTATAAAAGGTAGTCACATTTTCCAAGACCTGCTGATTCACATCTACGGTCAGGGCCGAAGGTGTCCAGCCAAGCGGAAACTGCTGAACGGCGGGTGAACCAAGCTCGATATAAATCGTGGTGGTGGCAACTTCCCCATTGAGGCCCGTTCCTTGAACCTCGACGGGTAGGCGCAAATCATAGCGCACATCGCGCTGATTACAGGCCGCGATTTCAAGTCCGCGTTTGCCATACGTCCAGACCAGTTGATATTGGGGGATGCCGGGGCTTTCTAGCCATTGGCGGCGGAATTGAGTCAGGTCGCGCCCGCTGACTTGCTCGGCTAGGCGGAAGAAATCCCATGTCGTGACCGGGTAATTGACGTATTCAACAGCCCATTGATGCAGGACTTCAGAAAAGACGGTGTTGCCAAGTTCCTCGCGCAGCATGTGCAGCACCCATGCCCCTTTGACGTAACTATCGCTGTCGTACATCTGGCTGGTGAGAGGATAGGCTAAGGGCGTTTCACGGCGACTGCCTCTGATGGCACGTTCTTGGGCAGATCGGGCACGGGTTGCGCGGTTTGGGCCATAGCGTAGCTCGAGGGCCAACCATTCGGCATAGGTCGCAAAACCTTCATTCAACCAAATATCGCGCCATGAGCCGAGGGTCACGGTGTTGCCATACCATTGATGAGATAGTTCGTGTACCACCAATGTAAAAAGGGCTTCTTCACTGTCGGCCTGCACCATGCTACGCGGCATGATGGTCATGGTTTGGGTTTCGACGGCCCCGTTGGGCAGAGGTGTCACCACATGGCCGTAGCTTTCAAAAGGATATGGCCCAAAAAGTACCTGTAAATAGCGAAAGGCGAGGTCAGTCGAACTAAGTAACTCCTCGACTTTGGCCTCGGTGCCGGTATAGGCGTAATTGCGGATCGGAAGGTCATCAACACTGGTATCCATGATCAAACTGTAATCGCCGACTGCGACCACCGCCAAATTGGTTGCCATCGGCACGTCCATTTTCCAATGATAGGTCATTTGGGTGGCGGCCAATGGGGTGGGTTCGTCGGGGATGCCATTGGCAACGGCCATTAGGGTTGAAGGCACCGTGATGTGAAATTCATAAGTGGCCCGGTCTAGGGGGTGGTCATTGCATGGAAACCACGTATTGGCACCGTCGGGTTGATTGATGAAGGCCATGCGCGGTTGATTGTCTACATATTCCAATCCGACTGTGAAAAAATTGCTATAGGGGGTATCCGTTGGGACAGGAACGCCGCTGTAGTGAATAGCGGTTTCTAGGATTGTGCCATAGCCTACTGGGGCGGATAACTCTATGAGCAATTTTCGTTCGTATTGAGTAAAGGATACCGACTCACCATTGATTTCTACGTCATCCGCGACCATTGTGCGGAGGTCGAGCGTGAAACTGGCAAGGTGATGATATAGGGCCTTGATCTGTAAAGTGGCCGTCCCTTGAATAGCATGGATAAACGGGTCAATGGTGAGATCAAGATTGTAGTGGAGGACATCATAGCCTGTATTGCCCAACTCGGTTGCAAATGAATCGCCAATGGTATTTAGCCCCGGCACGGCGTCGGGCACAAGGGCATTGTTCAGCGCCCGTTCTAGGTGCTCATTTTGGAGGGTTTCATTGACCTGCCACAACTGGTTATACCATTCAGTGGTAGGGGTAAACATCGTGTAGCCATCCGAAGAAATACCCCAATGAAGTCCTACCAGACCCCCATCGCCCGAATAATAGCCCTGACCAATAAGAAGCGTTGGTCGAGATTGGCCCAATCGCTGCGGCAAGGTCGGCTTCAACGGAATCACGGCAGTTTGTTGAGCACTCCCATCAAAATCACCCTGTCGTGGCTGAGTCTCAATAGCGGGAAGGGCATTTAAGACACCAAAGAGCGAATCGAACTCGTAGTAATTGCGATTCTGACTCGTACTCAGCGTTTGACCAAGTTGCAAAGGACGAACATCCAACTCAACAGGTGTTAAATCAGGAAAAGCCGCAAGAAGCGCCGCGCCATCGGCCTCCAAAAGCGCTATATCCGTCGTGCGATTTGTATATAACAGTCGTTCAACTGGGATGTTGGTCGCACTGCCGCGATGGGTAACAGTCATACCCTGTGTTAGATCGTAGGAGAGACAGCGGTTTTCGGCTTTGACCTGTTCGATAGGTGCGGAATTGACTGTCGAGGCAACGCGGTAATTCTCACCGGCGTGACATAAGGTTAGGTCAATAGCCTGCTCCCAGCTTTGTGTGATGCCATCGTCTATATAGGAGGGAAGTTGATAGCGTAACTGCGCGGCGATACCCGCTTCGGCATTCCATAAAAGGCGCTCACCCGCCACCGCCTGCCACGAGGTGAGTATCAAACCTTCGCCAAGATAGACACCCCCAAAAGAATCGCCCGCTGCATCAGTGAGAACGACGGCTGAATCTGATGGTGTCGCGCTTTGAGGACGACGTGAATGAACCCCCTCGCCAGAAACGGAAAGGGGGTTGGTGTTTCGTTCATCGGGTTGAGGTGTTAACGTTGAGATGACGATGACAATGCTCAACAAACCCAGCGAGAAAAGACGCACTTACCCTTCCTTCACCCACCGGGCTTGGAAAGCGGCTCGATCACCGGAACCGGTAAATTCATTCACCGTTACAAGGTCAACAAACGCCCGATAGAGTGTGTCGGTAGACCCCGCCACACAACTGGTGATATTGACACCCACTGCTTGGATTTGGTTACGAATGCTTTCGGGGGCATTGCTGATGCGACTGGCCGCCAAATTAATCCCTTCAAACGCCAAAGACGCGAGGTCATCGGGACGCGGCCCCTGACAATCAGCGGTTGTACAGACACAGCCCTGTACAAACAGTGTTCGTCCAATGCTGGTATCAGCATAAACCGCCCCACTATTTGGGCCAAAATTGGGACTGGTGGAACTATTTACGCTGGTGGACGTAGCCGATAGGATGTCCTGTAGCTCGATTTGGTCAACGGTCACAGCGGTAATCGCGGCAGCATCCGTCTCGCCTTTGTCACCTTCGCCGCCACCCATTGCTGCGAACAATCCAACGGCGGCCAGCAAAACAATGACCAATAGCAGCAGAAGCGTGCGGAGAGGTGAGCGTCGGCGTTTTTCAGTCCCCAGTGCCTTCGCTTTTTTGCCCTTTTTACCTCTTTTGCCGTCCTCGGCCTCTTGTAACAGTTCGGCAAAGGGGTCGTCATCATCAAAACTGATGTCCTCGGCTCCTTCGGCAAAGGGGTCATCAAAGTTGATTTCGTCTTCGTCGCTTTCAGCCGTAGGCACCGCAAATCGGTCTTCTGCTTCGGGAAGTTCCATCATCAGCATGAGTTCGTCGTCGCGCGGCGGGAAGCTCTCGTTGAGTTTATCCAGTAGGCTTCGGGCACGCCCATGACGTGGATTGATTTTAAGGACATTAATCAACGCGCGGCGGGCTTGGCGGGGGTCATCTACCGTGTTTGCCATCAACCACCAAACATCGGCATTATCGCCGTGTTCCTCCAGCAGTGGTCGCAGCAATTGTATTGCCTCATCCGTTTGTTCCCGCTGGATTAGCGCATAAATACGCTCAAGTTGTTTTTGTAGATTGTCAGCCATAAAAAATTACTCCTCTTGGTTGATTTCGCTGCGGCCAGCTATTGGCTGACGACTGGAACATTGCTGGCATCACCTTCGACCAGCACGTAATTCTTATTGACCCAGCCAGCACCAAATGGGCTATCCACTTTCCACCAGCGGCGGTCTGGACTCTGACCAATAATCGGCATCCGGGTGGTTGAAAGTACAGAACCCAGCGAGGAGAAGCTGATATTGGGGCCGCTGCGAATATTGAGTGCGCCTGTCCCCACAAATGCTACCGGGCCGATTAGGGTAGGTGTTGATACGGTCGTATCTCCAGTTGCGGGGTCACGTACAGTAATGGCGGTAGTGGCGTCGGCGGTAGGTAGGCTGCTGACATCGCCGCGAATGATTATGTAATTCCGATTAACCCAGCCCTCGCCAAAATCGGTATCAATTTGAATCCACAGGAAGGCCGCATCACGCGCTAGAATGACAAACTGATCGCCACCGACGGCTCGTCCGAGAATGGTATAGCCTGCGCCGGGGCCGCTGCGAATGTTGAGTGCGCCTGCATTGACAATCGCTACTGGCCCGACATAGGTATTTTCGTCAACTGTATCTTCCGTGACGGGGGCATTACCAAATTCGTTACGTGTAATCAGATAACGGGCTGATACCCATCCAGTGCCAAAGACGGTCTGGACGTTGTACCATGAACCGTCACTGCTGCGGCCTATAATAGGTAGTAATTCGCCGCCAACGACTGTGCCAATAATTTCATAGTTGACACCGGGACCGCTCCGGACGTTTAAACTGCCAGCATTGACCACCCCGGAGGCGCTGAGTTCCGTTACTGGAGCGCCACTGGCATCGGTGGTTGGGGCAGCGTCACCAGCCGAGGTGAAACGGGCTTGGACCCAACCATTGCCATATTGCCAGCGAATGTTGAGCCATGTGCCGTCGTTGCTCTGCCCAATCAAATAAACACGCTGACCCGCCGAGAGCCGCCCTTGAATCGCGGCGGTGGGGCCGGGGCCGCTGCGCACATTGAGTAATGAGGCGGTCACGGTGATAAACGCGCCGGGGTCTTGTACAACCACGCTGCTGCCGTTATTCACGGTTAGCGCTGTACCCACGACCCAACCTTGACCGGAACGCCCATTCACCAGCCACCATGCCCCATCCGGGCTAATGGCTAATACGGGGAGTGTTTCGAATCGGTTGACCGTGCCGACAATCCAAAATGCCGTGCTTGGCCCCGCATGAATATTCGTGGCGATGTTGGCGGTGGCGGAGGCGCTACCCTGTCGCTCGTGCAGATTTTGTAACGGGATGCCGTTCTCGGCGCGAACGGTGGTGACGGTGCTTAAAGAAATCAAAAATAAAGCAATCAAAACTACCATTTTAAAAGAGCGCGATTGCTGTTTCATATAAGGCCCCTCGGATGGTCACAAAGACAAACTATAGAATGAGTTTACTGAGAGGCGACATTTTGAGCAAGTCTGGTGGAGTAAATGGCAAAATATCGTCAAACAAAAAACACATGGGTAAATTTCCATGTGTTGGTGTGCCCCGGAAAGGACTCGAACCTTCACGACCGTGAGGTCAACAGGCCCTCAACCTGCAGCGTCTACCAATTCCGCCACCGGGGCTGATTGGTAGAGAATTATACCGACGAACAGGGGTCTGTCAATGCCGATTCACGTCAGCCACTCGTAGATATTTTCACGTGGCTAACTCAAGGGGTCGGTGGTAGTATTCGGAAATGTGGAACTCGTTTTAACCCGACAACGGTTTAGGAGGATCATCTTGTATCGGAACATGCGCCACTCGTTTTTTCTGGGAAGTATTGGAATTAGCTTAGTTTTGGTAATTTTGGTCGGAAGCATTCTTTTATCAACTCATCGCGCTGATGCCGTTGAATCGAACTCCTATGATTTTGCCCTTGCTTGGCAAGATGGCCCAACGCCAACTCCCGACGCTGCTGCTACCATGACGCCGATGCTGCAAAGCGACCTCAAAATTCTTTCGGGCAATGTGCAACGCCCGAACGGAATTACCTTCTATGATGGTTATTTGTACACCTCTTGTTCGGGTGACTTTACGGTGTATCGCTTGAACGCGACGACGGGTGACACCACGACCTATATCGCCGGGGTACAAAACACACACACTTTGTATGTGGAAGAGGGTACGGCGGGGCCAGTGGTATGGGTTGCAGATTTCCAGCGGAATGCCTTGTCCTATATTCAGACCGAACCCCGGGCTCTCGAAAACGTCAAACAGGGGCTGGGGTCGCCTTGGGGCCTTGCACCTGCTGAGGATGGTTCGTTTTATGTTACACAATTTGCAACAGATGATGTGGTCAATATCAAACGCGATGGTACATTAAACGTCGTCGCCACAGGCTTCCGTAATCCAACAGGGATTGTAGTGGATGGTGAGTACATTTATGTTGGCAACAATGGCAGTGCGCGGCGGGCGATTGAATATTTTGAACTTGGCGGAGTCCCAGTCGGTGAACAGGATTTGAAGCCCCTCGTCAGTGGATTGCAAAATGTGACGACGATGGTGGTTGGCCCGGATAACTGGCTCTACTTCGCATATTCATTAGGAACGCGCGGAATCGTAGGCCGTGTAAATCCCGACACCTGCCACGAAAAAGGCGGGTGCATTAACGCGGATGTGGAGATCGTCTTGTGGTCAGAACTCTCCGCGCCACTGGCCGGATTAACCGTTACACCCGATATGCGCCTATTCGTTCACACCATGTTTGGATCAGAGATTTACTGGGCACAACTTCCCGAAAACCTCAATCCGCGAATTCTACCATCTTAAACTTGCACAAGGGAATTCGATTGTGATGAAGCCAGACACCCTCGGCGAAAGCTACCGTCACTATCTTAATCACGCCGACCTCCGATCTGCCCATACGCTGTCGGCATATGCACGGTCTATTGACCTGTTTTTTCAATATCTGGCTGACCGAAGTTTTGATCCCCAACTCCCCGTCCAACAGGCGTTTCTTACCACTGCTGAAGAAATCGAACTGGCTGATTTCAGTCAAGCCGATCAACCGATTTTCCTGAACTTCGCCAAGTGGCTGCAAGCACCAGCGAGTCATCAGTCCGGCGATAAGCGACCCTATGCCCATGCAACTGTAGAATTACGAGTGGCCGGGGTGCTGCATTGGTTCCAATACATGGATACCCAGCGATGGCTACCCGACCCCTATTGGCTGCACCATGCCAACCACGTATTGCGGGAATACTGGCGGGATCATCAGACCAAACGTGAAAAGCAAATTGACCCCGTGCCTGACCTGAATGCTGTTGTGATGTTTTTTGATACCCAACCCATGCCACCCGCGATACGGGCAGCCACTGACCCATCTCGCCCGGAATTGTGGGAAACGAAACGACTGCGCAATCGGGCCTTGCTCCACGCTCTGGCTGAAACGGGGGGACGTGTCAGCGAGATTCTCAGCTTAAATGCCGACACTTTTTCGAAGAATAGTCGCGGTAAATCTGAGGCAATGCAATTGACAGTGATAGGCAAAGGGGGACATCAGCATGTCTTACATCTCCATACAACTCTGCCAGCCATCTATGATTATTTGAAGGCACGCGAGACCAATGATGAATGGCGATCCAGTCTCCCGCTGTTTATCAGCCATGACCCACGCTATCGAGGCAGTCGTATGAGCCGGATTGTAGCATGGCGGGTTGTGCATCGCGCCGCTAAAGCGCTCGGTTTGCCAGATATTTCGCCACAGGATTTTCGACATTGGCGGGCTTTACAACTGATTCATTCAGGTTATACGCCCGAACAGGTGCAGGAATATTTGGGGCATCGGTCCGTGGAGACGATTCGTTCATTTTATCTGGCCGGGGAAGCAGAATGAAGACTAGCAGGATTTATCCGGCTAGGAAGAAGAATAGATAGACGGACTATAGAATCGGCTCAGCGACAGCCAGTGGTAGGGTCACAAAAAAAGTGGAACCTTTACCTTCCTCACTCCGCAGCCAAATTCGTCCACGATGGCGATCTACAATTGCTTTGACAAGACTCAAGCCTACGCCTGAGCCGGGGACTTTATCTTTGATCCCATTGACGCGGAAATAGCGGTCAAACACTTGGCTTTGGGCATCTACCGGAATCCCCATCCCGGTATCCTCAATAGAGATAATCACGCTGCTTTCTTGGGTCTCAGCCGTCACTCGAATAGAACCGCCCTCAGGCGTAAATTTGATGGCGTTATCAATTAGATTAGAAAAGACCTGCTCTAATTGAGGGGCGTCCCCCAGCACATAGGCTTCGGTCAAATTCGATTCCAGTTTCAGCGATTGATTGCGTCGGGTGGCTATATCTTCGTAGGAACGAACGGCGCTATTCAATAACTGATGTAAATTGCAGAGTTCAAAAGGTGGCGCACCGCTGGACACTTTCTCCAAATCCAAAATACCACTTACAATACGCTCCATACGATCCAACTGTTTCCAGATAGAGGCAATATTGCGTTGGGCACTTTCGACCCCCTCTACATCTTCTTCCAGCAATTGCATATAGGTCATGGTAGCAAAGAGCGGATTTTTCAAATCATGGCTGGTCATGCGTACCATTTGACTTTTTAGGCGATCAATCTCTTTGAGTTGGGTGACATCATTGAGGACAGCTACCCAGCCGCGATTCGGTTTCTCCAAGCGGGCAATGTGGCATAGATAGTCATGATCTTGGAGGTGAATTTCGTAGATATGCGACCGGGATTTCCGAAGATCACGTAACAAACCACGCACATTCTGTGGCAATAGATCGGCTTGGATGAAATCCAGCAAGGATTTCCCGATAAGGCTGCCGTGAAAGGGGTCGTTGGTGATGAGGTTGGTCGCGGCGGGGTTGGCGAAAACGATTTTAAGGTCGTGGCTGACCGAAATCACCGGGTTTTCGGTGCTGATTAAAACGGTCTCAAGTTGGTTAGCGACAGCGCGTTCTTTTTCAAACAAGAAGCTGTTAGTAATGGCAACCGCCGCCTGTGGGCCTAGTAATTGCAGCAGGTGAAGGTCGTCATTGGTAAAAAGGCGTCCCTCCACTCCCTCAATTGTCACTAAGACGCCCACAACGTCTTCACGGAACATCAGGGGGACACCCAACACCGACCCAAACGTTTTTTGGGCAATGGGAATATCAGGAACACCATGCCATTCACGCCGATAATCGTGCAACATGAACCCACGACGCTCCCTAGCGACTTTTCCAGCAACGCCCTCCTGAAGTGTCAAGCGTGCGCCTAAGAATTTTTCAGGGATGTTATAGACCGCCTCCAAGATCAGTTCATTGTCGCGGCGCAGGAAAATCAGGCTGCCATCAATCCGGAGCAATCCTGCTGCTTGAGCCGCAATTGTTTGGAGGGCTTCACGCGGATTCAAGCTGCTTGTGATCGCCAAACCGATTTTTTGGACGGCCTCAAGTTCTTTGGCGCGACCAATGAGCGGTTCCATAACTTGGCTGCGGACAATGGCATAACTAATCGTTAGGGCGGCGAGGGTGGCGGTATGTTCGGCACTACCCAATGCCCGCAAGCGGGGGCTAATCAGCACCACCAATTGACCCAAGCAAAAGACCAATAAGCCTAAAATCATGGAGGTCTCTTTGATTTTAGGAAGATTCTGCCAAACGCTAATCAGAGTTGCGGATACGACTACCAAATATACTAAGGTGTCTACAATCGGGAAGGTGTAATTAAGAATGCCTGTACTAGAAACGGTGTATTGGAAAGAGACATCAAATAGGCTGAGGGTGGTCTTATTGAGGATAAAAACGGCAACACTGCCAACTGCCAGCGACCAAGTAAAAAGGTTGCGTGTATCCGTGAGCGCCGAAACCAAAAGAAACAGCGCAATGCACGCTCCCCCGAACCCGATTTCCAACAGGTTTAGCCCCACTACCGTCAAATCTTCATCTACCGTGACGAGTGCGGTTGCTCGACTGAGTAGCGACCCCGCCGACCATGTAACCATCGCCAGCATAAATAGGCTGAAATAGATATTGATCTCACGGCGGGCGTTTTGCCAAAGGATGAGAAACAATGCGGCTAATGCGAGAGTCAACATTAGCCCATTGGTTATCAGGGTGACGGTGATGAGGGTGAGCATAATGCCCCTAGACTAAACTACCCTTGTCGTTTTTGTTTCTCAAAACGATAGCCGACACGATGCTCGGTCTGGATATAAGTGGGATTGGCAGCATCCGGTTCAATCTTACGACGCAACTGGCTGATGTAGACACGCGGATAATAAATGTCATCTATATATTCTTTGCCCCAGACTTGTTCCAAAAGCTCCCGCTGTGGCACGACGCGGCCCGAATTTTCGAGTAGGACGGCCAATAACTTAAACTCGGTGGGGGTTAGATGACGCTTTTCACCGTTGACATGGACATGACGGCGCTGCAAATCCACACTCAGATAGCCGTCGTTATAGCCACTTTCGGCCTCGACAGCGGTCATTTGGGCGCGACGCAGCAAAGCCTGTACACGGGCGACGAATTCATTGCCCCGGATGGGTTTCATCAAATATTCGTCGGCACCCGCATTTAACCCTTCGATAATATCCACTTCGGTGACGGCCTGTGCGCTTAACATCATAATTGGGGTTTCAGCCACCTCACGGATCCGTTGGCAGACCGTCAAGCCGTCCATTTCTGGCATGGCAATGTCGAGTACCACTACGTCTGGTCGTTCCGTGTGAAAAGTACGAAGTCCCTCTAGTCCATTGGCAGCAGTGCTTACCTGAAATCCGGCACGTGTTAGCTTTTGGCTTAATGAGTCGCGTATAGCTTCTTCGTCATCCACAATAAGGATTTTCATTGTGACCCATCCTGCATAGTGTGATTTATTTATTCTGCCTTATGCCTAAGTTTATCACCAGATGCCTCCTCAAAACAATGCGATCCGTAGGAGACCTATTATATTTTGGTTAGTTTTTTGGCATCGGGCAGTAGTTTAATGCTATAGTGATAGATAAAAGTTGTAAAGATAGAGGACTTTATCATGCCTGTCATACTTGCAGAAAATGCGGAACTGCAAATTGAGGAAGGTCGTTGGCGTCTCTACGACAGTAATAACCCTGATTCGATGTCCGCGATGTTTGAGGTCAATCGAGGCAGTGGTATCCTCAGCTACTCCGCGACGTTTGGTGAAAAACATGGTCTGCCCGGTACACGACTTGCCATGCATTATATTAAGTCGGTGGTCGTTGGGTTTGACCAAAAAACAAATCGCTGGCGTCTGGGCCTCTATGTAGCCTACGAAGATGATCAAAAACCCCAGTGGTCAGAATTAGTGCATTGGCCGACGGGTCAAAATCGGGAATACGCCGATGCTGCCCAAAGAGCAGGTCGTATCCTTGCCGAATATGTGATGTGCCCCCTAAAACTTTTTGGGGTCACAAAAACGCCAAGTGCAGCCCGCGCCACGATTACCGGGCCAGTGGTTTCACATCGGCGCATTGATGTTGAACCAAGCGAGGTAAAGGCGCGTGCCCAACAGGTACAATTGCCCAAGCAAATTCCGGGGATGTGGCTTGGCGTAACGAACAAAGGGTTAACCACGCGGTTATCTAAAGATGCCACCTCGTCAAAAGGGGGAGAAGTCGCGCCTGCCTTCCAGATTTGTGAAGTGGACGTAGATCGTCATGTCCTGCGCTTGACCCCGGCGACGGGTTTGCTGGGTGCCTTTTTTGGGGGTGCATCAGGACGAAATCTCAAATTCGACGAGGTTCGCAATTTTGAATTTCGCCATCTGATGCAGCAAAGCTCCCGTATGCAAAAGAGCGAAGAGGATGGCTTGATGGTCGAGATTTTGACCCATCAAGATGCATGGGAAGTTTATGTTACCACTGCAAACGAAGCGATTTTGATTGCCCGCACCCTGCACAGCCGAGAAAGTGGTATGTCGCGTCAGCGGGTACAGGATGTGGCGGGAGGGGCTAAGATCGGCGAAAAATATGATGCGGCAGTGGACTACTATCGGCAGCATGAGGAAGATCAGCGCCAATTTGAGGCCTCGAGGGATTGGGCCTATTCCGTCGCGGTGACGTTTGCCGGGGCGATGAACTGCCGGATGGTTGAAACCGAGGTGGGTGATGATATAAGTGCGCTCAACCTCGAAAAAGGATATTAAACAAGTTGGGCCGATTTTTAGGTCGGCCCATCGTCCATTTATTCCACTGTCAGAACCACACTAAAATTACAGGCTGCTTCGCCTGCCACTCCATCGCGGCTAATGGTACGACCATTTTGCGATTGCCAACCTGCTGCATCCCGCGAGGGGAGAAGTTCTTGCCAACTGCACAGAAGGTCGTCAGATGTTTCGGCATCATGGTCAAACAAAGCGACTTCGATGGTTAATCCCTCATCGGAACTGAGGCCGACGGTAAGCTGATTTGTTGCGCCAAATGGGGCTAGTATTTGGTTGAAACTGAAGCCCTCTCCCGAATTCAACTTGGCATATTGTGGACTGCTGGAGGCCCCACCGAAAAATACCGCTGAATCGTTAACCAAAAGATAGCCGTAGATTTCGGGCAGTGTGCCACACTGTTCGCCATCACAATCGTTCACATCATTCAAAATCAATTGATCGAAAGTGACGGTGACTTGGGCCGCACAATCCGGAGATTCACCCGTTACGACGTTAGAGGGTAAAGATTCTTGACCGCCACTAAAGGCTGTCACCGTAAATTCCGTATTCTCACCACATTCCGCCACCACAAGCCCATCACCTGTCCAGCCCCGGGCTTCGGGGGGCGTTGAGCCAATAAGATAGCCGTTGCGATAGATTCGGAATCCGCCAATGGGGTTTTCCCCGTCAAAACTCCATGTCAATTGATTGTTTGCTAACTGCAAATTACGGGGTGCAAAGATTGCGTCATTAAATCGGGCACGCGGTACCGCCACAACACCACCCAAATTTGCGCTATCAGGCAAATCCGCAATGGCTGATAAATCCGAAAGTACCGCAATGTCTGGCAGGCGCGGATTTTGGGGTTGGATTTCAGGTAGGTCGTAGGGCAGTGAATAGCTGAGACTGAAGCCTGAACCTGCAACGCTCAAGGTCTGTCCTCGCCAATTGTCCCGAACTTGCGATAGGGTATTGGTGCCGATTTCTTTGAGTTCGGTGCCTTGCCATCCCCAACACTGCACCACCATGTCAAATGGTTGTTCCTCGGCGATTAGAATTTGGGCAGGCCGACTGTCACCACTGAGCACCGCCCCTAGATCGAAATATTGCCCACCTCCCGGTAGGAACGAACCGCTATCGGCAGGGGCACGGGCATATCCTCCAGCGCGGGTGGCATAGTAGCAGTAGGCACGATTATAAAACTCGATGGTCTGCAAAATGATCGGGGTAAACCGTACCGTGACCGTGCCTTCGGGGAGTGGGAGTAAATCACCAAATGGGAATGGGTCAACACCACCTGTTGTACCGCCGTCAAAATCGGGCGGAAGATCGGGCCAATCGGTGGTGGGGCTGCCGGGTAAAGGTTCTAATCCACCGTCTTCATTCGTGGTGGCGTGGTCTACGGTAATGGTGCCTCCGTCGCCGGGTGTAGCCACGACAGGCTCATCGGCGGGTTGATCCGCTGGGAAATAATAGGTGAGTCCGCCTGATGAAGCATCATTAAGGCCGGATGTATTTTGGCCTTGCGAACTGTCTACTTGGACACCCCCGATCTTGGTATTCCCAAAATTCACCGTAATGACGCCGCCGGGAATCATGACGGTACATTTGCCATCGGCATCAGTGGTACATTGGGCCACGATTTCGGGGGCTTCGCCGGGGCCGCGATCACGAGTGAAGGTGAGGCAGACACCCGCTAAAGGTGTACCATCTGGCAGGGTCAGCCGAATGGTGAAGGATTCGACTTTATCATCTTCATCTTGCTGATAGAGCGACGCCCCCGGAATCGCAGCACATGAGGCTTCCACCAGATAAACGCCTGCCAAAGGAGCAGGCATTAAATCTGAGAGGGTAACGAGGGTGACAATTACCGTCATCAAACCAATTGCTACCCGTAATGTGGTGCTAATGGGCGTCGTCGCAAAAGCATGAGCGCGTTGTTTCAACCGTTGCAAATTCATCGAAAATTCAGCGCGGATACCCCTGTCTTCAGCCATGGGGAGTCAGCGCCTTACTCCTTTCTTTTTTTATTCGCCAACTGGCAGTCGTTAAGATAATGCAATCTTCTGGTTTGGCGTTTTGACACACCCGCTGGCCCGAATCCATGTCGTGCAGGCTAATCCGTCCCTTGCTGGTCCCACCCACATAACACAACCCATACTTGGGATGTTTGACCCATGTCCCGCGTTTGATGCCCATGCTCAAGGTGCCGCCATAGGGACGCCGTTCGCCGCCTTTGCTATATTGGAGGGCATGAAGCTGTCGCCGATGGAAACGTAAGGGAGTGATGTTGAGCATGGCAGGATTGTCTACTGTAGTATGCCCGCCAACGTAGTTATTGGCTAAGACCCAACTATCCACACAATGGGCTTCAAACTTATCCGACAGTTTGTTTTTGGATTTCTTAAGTCCAAGCGTATCCCGCAGTTGTTTAGTTTCGTAGCCTTGCACCGTTCGCACTTCGGCGAGTTTCCCAAGTTCAGCATAGAACCACTGCTTGCCCACTTCAAGCGGTGAAAAACAGGTGTTCCAACGGGGTTGTCCTTGTCGGGTGGCAGCTTTGATGTCTTCCACCACAAAGACTTGAATGGGATAATAACGGGCTAACCAACGGCATAGGCGTAATTTCCACCCCCATCGAGCGTGGGTGCTCGGTGGCAAGCGAAACTGCCCTTGCCGACGATTAGGACGGCATGGACGATAGGGGGTGTTGCGATAACGCCGTCCCCGCCGCATTCTCGTACTGATTTCCTCAGCCTCCTTGACCCATGTCACCGCATCAGCTTGGATATTGAGGTAAGTGTGCGATTCTGATTTGACCGTCAGCGCCTCCTTTTTGGAACCGGGATCAATCCCGACGGCTATCGGTTGGGTATAGCCATCCTCACGGTCAAGCAGTTGGATGTAGAACAACCCCCTGTCAAATCTACGAACGGCCCGTCCTTTGGGAATCAGTTTGTTGGCTCGCTTGTGGGTAGTGGGCATTAATGGTTTACCTGTACGGCCCACCACTGGGACAAATTGTTGGGGCATCTATTCTTCCTTACAGTATTTAACGTCTCTACAGACTGAGCAACTGATCCCTTCGCCACTGGCCGTCACAGAGAAGGCAGACTAGGGAAGCATCCACCCTATGTTTTGGGCTGCCACGCCCAGACAGCTAGTTACTAACTGGCTAGTCAACACTTACGTTGTGAGTCGGCGATTGGCCTTCCCTTCCCACAAGCCCCTACCCTCAGGCGTGGGGTAATTGACGGTTTCTACTCCGCATCCTGATTGATATAGATTGCCGGGTCAATAGGCTTATTGTCGAGCCGCACTTCCAAATGTAGATGTGATCCCGTTGAACAGCCTGTAGAACCCGCATAGCCAATAATCCAACCAGGGCCTTCATATTCCCGCCCAACTCCGGTATTCAACCCGCTGAGATGCCCGTAGAGGAACATATAATCCCCCAGTTGTATACGGACATGCCGACCATAGCCGTTGTGAGGGGGCTGTGAACCACGTGTACTCGAACAATCGGCATTGCTGGTAGTATCTGGCCCAGCGTGGGTGACCGTCCCACCATCTAATATAGTGATGGGCGATCCCTGCCGAATGGAAAAATCAATTCCCGTGTGGAACCACGGCATATTGTCGGGACAATCCGTACCGCGATACCCCGTATAAAATTCAGCGCAGCCAAACCCGCGTGTGATGTCAACAGTTTCGACTGGGACACGACTGTTTCGATAGGGCTGCGGGCCATTGGCGGCTTCAGATTCAGCAACCTGCTGCACAATCTCTTGGATAGCAGGATCATCAAAAAAGCCATCTGGAGCATCTCCGCACGAATCAGGGTCAAATTCCTCCTCAGTCTCGTCGCTGGGACGATAGGGAATGGTCAGAATATCGCCTTCCTGAATTTGGGCAAGGCCGGGGTTGGCAGCCAATAGCTCGTTAAAACAGACCCCCAACTGCGCGGCAATACTGACCGGATCATCCCCCGGCTGTACGGTATAACCTAAATTGACATTTCCCTCCGGTGGGCAGCAACCAGAGGTTACGGTAAATCCCTCGGCGGCGGCGCGTCCATCTACCGCTTGGGCATTGACCATGAAGGAAAATTCACCAGTCGTTTCGGGTATCCAAGGGTAGGTGGTGTAAATGATTTTTTGTCCTTCTAACACATCTGGACGCCATACGACTTCATCACCTAAAGTCACCGATACAAAACTAATCCCTTGACTATCTTCGACACGGATACGCAGCGGCGCAGCTATCCCAACGTCCACCGTGCTAGGTGGTGTCTCCAACGTTATAAATGGTCCTTCAGTAGTTGTGACAACATTGGCTTGTTGGGTGGATGGCGGCGGTGTTTCGTCGTCACCAGAAGTAATGATAGCGACGGCGACGGCGGTTGCCACCACTACAGCCACACCCCC
The DNA here is from genome assembly GCA_024434115.1 of Chloroflexota bacterium. Taxonomy (GTDB): domain Bacteria; phylum Chloroflexota; class Anaerolineae; order Aggregatilineales; family J027; genus CFX10. The sequence continues at coordinate 80,278 of QMIT01000003.1, read as the reverse complement.
TACAAGGAATGATGCTACCACTGGATTTTGTTTTAGATAACTTATCATCGGCAGCCTCAACAAAATTTGGTTTTTCTAAACACTGTACCATTATAGAGGCAAGTTCATTTAGTCGAAAATCACGTTTTGCAGATGGGGCTATAAAGACTGTCGGATGCCGATATTGACAAAATAAATATTTAATAAAGAGATACGAGTGTGTTACACTGAATTGCAGTTTCGCTTAATGCTAGATAGGGACATGGCAGCATGTGTGGCATCTGTGGGGTTTGGTATTTTGACAAAAGTCGTTCAGTTGAAGCCGCGCTTATTCGTCGTATGACTGACCAAATCATCCATCGTGGGCCGGATGAAGATGGTAGTCAATTGATGGGGTCGGTGGGTTTGGGATTTCGTCGTCTCAGCATTATTGATGTGGCAGGCAGTCATCAGCCCATGCACAATGAAGATGGGTCTGTGTGGATTGTCTTTAACGGGGAAATCTATAATTTTCAATCCTTGCGTTCCCGCCTAGTTGAGAAACATCAATTTTATACCAGCGGCGACACCGAAACGATTGTCCATGCCTATGAGGAATTTGGCGTGGAGTGTGTAAAACAATTGCGGGGCATGTTCGCTTTTGCCATCTGGGATGCCCGTGAAAATCGCCTCATGCTGGCGGTGGATCGCTTTGGCAAAAAACCCATTTATACCTATCTGGACGATGAAAAACTGATCTTTGCCAGTGAACTCAAGTGCATTTTGGAACATCCCCATATTTCAAGGGAACTTGACCGCGAGGCCCTCGATGAATACTTAGCCTATGGTTATATCACTGCACCGCGTTCCATCTTTAAATCCATTCGTAAACTGCCCCCCGGTCACACCCTGATCATCCATGCCGATGGTCAAGCGACTTTGCAGGAATATTGGCATCCAACGATGTTGCCCCCTGACCAATGGGATCGGCGTCCGTTGGAAGATCAAGCCGCCGAGCTGCGTGAAATTTTGAAAGAGGCGGTGCGCCTACGAATGATTAGCGATGTACCACTAGGAGCGTTTCTCAGCGGTGGGCTGGATAGTAGTGCGGTGGTAGCGTTAATGAGTCAAGTAAGCACCCAACCTGTGCGCACATTTTCCATTGGTTTTGATGAATCAGTCTACGATGAGACAGCCTATGCGCAAATTGTGGCGGATTACTGTCATACTGACCATGTACGCGACGTGGTACGACCTGACGTAGTAGCGATTTTGCCCAAAATTATCCATCAATTGGACGAACCATTTGCCGATTCTTCAATGATACCCACTTACTATGTCTCTCAAGCAGCGCGTCAGCATGTAACGGTGGCTCTCAGTGGGGATGCAGGTGACGAAGTATTCGGCGGGTATCACCGTTATCTCTATGCCTATCGCCATCAATTATTGCAGCGGTATATCCCCCATCCACTCCGTTCCCCGGCGGAAAGTATGGGGCGAGTTATGCCAAAATTTACCAAACTACGGCCTTATCTTTCGGTGGTCAATGAGCCGACTGACCGCTGGCACGATCTCGGCAGCTTTTTCACGGCTGACCGTCGGGCTGAACTGTATACCCCCAACGCTTTGCATCAACTGGGTAATTATCAAGCCGAGCAGATTAAACAGGTGATTTTGCAGCAGGGGCATGAATTGGACTGGTTGGGCCGTATTCAATATGGGGATGTGCGCGGCTATATGCCCGGTGATATTTTGGTCAAAGTGGATCGGGCCAGTATGTTAGCTTCGTTGGAAGTGCGCTCCCCGCTACTGGATCACGAAGTTTTTGAATTTATGGCGCGGGTACCCTCTCATTATAAATTGGCATGGGGTGGTACCAAAATTATCCTCAAAAAAGCATTGGGTGATTTACTGCCTCCGCAAATTCATCAACGAGGTAAAAAGGGGTTTGAAATTCCGCTCAAAGAATGGTTGGCTGGCCCGCTCAATGGCTTGATGCGGGATACCCTAACCAGCGAAAATGCACGCCAGCGGGGTTTGTTTAATCCTGTTGTGGTGAGTCGCTTGATAGATGAACACACCAGCGGGGCAGGCGACCATCGTGAACGGCTGTGGGCCTTGTTGTGTTTTGAGTTATGGGCACAGGAATATGCGGCCTAGCCCATGATCCGCGTTCTCTATTGCACCGATTTTCTCATGTCGGGTGGCGTCGAACGGCAGATCACTGAACTCGTCACCCGACTTGACCGCACCCGTTTTGAACCCCATCTTATCTGTCTTTATGGCCCAAACGCAGGGCGAAGTCTCCATTTTTTACCGCGCATTGAGGCCGCCAATGTTCCGGTACATCTATTGGATTTAGGGTGGAGCGCGAAAGACAAATTGCGGGGATGGCAGGCATTGGCAGGCCTAACTTGGCAACTACGCCCACATATTTTCCATGCTGTGAATTATCATAGTAATTTGCTATCACGGTTGGCTCGCCCATTGATGCACCCACGCCTTAAACTGATTGGGGCGGTTCGCGCTACATATACCGCCAAGCAACTACGTTATGAGCATTTAAGTTGGAGATTATGCTCCACAATTGTTTGTAACAGTCCTCATCTGCAAAGGCAACTCGTTGAACAAGCTAAAGTACCTGCCTCGCGGGTGCTGATGATTCCTAATGGAGTGGACACGGGGCGGTTTGAGCACAATCCGCAGCCGGAATTACGCGAAAAAATCGCCAGTGGTGCAACACTAGTTTTGACTATGGTTGGAAGATTGGCATATCCCAAAGCGCCACACTTGCTAGCACAAGCGATTGGACAATTGCGTGAACAGGGGAAACTGTCATCTCGGCTTAAGGTCATTTTGGTTGGTGAGCAAGAGGATGAGGCCATTCAAGCTACATTGGACGAGGCTATTCAGCGCTATCAATTGCATGATATTTTTCAGCAGTATCATCAAACCGACTGCCCAGAAGCCTATTATCATGCGACAGATGTTACCATTTTGGTGTCCCTAGCCGAAGGAATGCCGAATGTGGCGCTTGAATCCCTTGCAACAGGCCGTCCGGTCATTATTTTTGATGGTGCTAACGCTGCCGGAGTTATTCGTCATAATGAAACTGGTTGGGTGGTCAATACAGGCGATGTGGATCATCTGGCTGGGACGCTCTACCATGTTATGAACTTGCCTAGAAGTACCTTGACTGCCATGCGGCAAAATTGTCTAGTACGAGCCGCTGATTTTTCAATGGAGCGAATGGTCAATAATTATGAACAACTTTATCAACGTTTGATTACTATCCCGATACCATAAGCACTGATCTCAAAGGCTTTCTTTAGAAAACACTGCCGCCGCTGATTGTCCATACGTCATGCAAACTTCAGGCATCCACTCGATTCTCGCTCACGCGTCGCTCCACTATCCCCTATGGATAAACTGTACCATAATACGTTGGCACACGCCGCTCAGAAATAACAGTTTATCAGGGTTTGCCCGCAGAATGAGCCATCATCATGAAAATTAGCCTCTCCATCGGGGTATTGGTTGGATTTAATCTGGTTATTACCTTTTTGATTCAATGGTATATCCTGATTGTTATTGGGCCGGGGGAGCAAACGGACGCGCTATTTGCCAGTTTAACCTTGCCACAATTTGTTTTGACCGTCATCAGTCAGTCATTAATGCACGTGCTGGTTCCACTATTGACCGGACTTGGGGAAGATGAATTTTGGCAAGATGCGTGGAGCTTTTTGTTTATCGTTGTGATTCTATTTGGCCTACTTGCTCTGGTTTTGTTTGTTCTCGCACCCATCTGGATACCTTTGCTTGTTCCGGGATTTTCAGCAGATGGCAAGGCGCTTACCGTCAGACTTACTCGTATCCAACTGATTACGATGGTTCTGACTGCCGTGTCCACTGTGCTGCTAGGCATCTATCATGCGAGGCAAAGGTTCATTCGGGCAGAGTTTACCCCGTTGCTTGGATCGTTAGTAGGTTTGGGTCTGCTCTGGTGGGGTTTGCCTCGATATGGAATCATCACGGCATCGTGGGTGATGGTCATACGGGTTGGGATTCAAGTTATCCTATTGCTCACTGGGGTTTCACATTTTCAGAAGCCGAACTTTAAATCCCCACGGCTAGGGGATGGATGGCGGAAAATCAGACCTTTACTTCTGGGAACAGCCTATTATAAGACGGACCCGATTATTGATCGCTTTTTATTATCTATGACAACGCGGGGTAATTTATCGCTACTCTATCTTGGACAGCAGATTTATTCTATTCCCCTCATGATTATCAATAGTGCAATTGCTGCCCCGATGGTACCGCAATTAGCGAGGCACGCTAAATCGGATGAATGGCTTCAATTTCGCCATACCTACCGATTTAGACTATTGCTAATTTCGGGATTATCCGTAACTGGGCTTATTTTGTGGCTAACGATTGGAAGTATGCTCCTAAAACGAGTTGTCGGTTATGGTGAGGTTACGACGGATAATGTTCAGCAATTATGGTGGCTCATGATTCTATTGATTGGTTTTCCAGTTGGTGGCTCTCTAGGGCAGATATTGGCCTCATCATTTTATGCTAAAGGAAATACAACATCCCCCACCCAAATTGGGATCATCGGCTTCACAATAGGTGCTATCCTCAAACTCGTTGGTTTCGTCTTTTTTGGGTTAACGGGTATTGTTGTAGCCACGACCTCATACTATTTTTTCAACGCCTTAGTTGAGTTTGTTTTTTTGGAAAGGGAAGTGGACCGTGCAATATCCACCAGAAGTCCAGTTGGAATCTTGGAATTGCCCGATGGGGTGTGAATCGAATGATGATGTATTGTTTATTGGATATGACAGACTGCATCAATTACCGGGCCAGTTTTCGGTTGTCCAGTGTAAAACGTGTGGCCTTATACGTACAAACCCTCGCCCTACACGAGAGACGATAGGTTATTATTACCCAGATGAATACGGTCCTTTTCAAACGGGCATTCAACCCCAAAGACCCAATACATCCTATGATCTATGGAAAAGAGTCTTTCGTTCAGTTATCAAATACAATTTTGAACCTGTCCCGCCTATTCCCCCCGGTCATCTTTTAGAAGTTGGTTGCGCGGGGGGGAGATTTATGCACATGATGGCGCAACAGGGGTGGCAAGTTGCTGGTATAGAACCCGACAGCAAATCGGCAGAAAGAGCACGCGGGCTAGGTTATTCTGTCTATACCGGAACCCTCGAGGATGCGCCAGAATCACCTCTGCAATATGATTTGGTCGTTGGTTGGATGGTGGTTGAACATCTTCACGCCCCAGTCGCATCATTGAGAAAATTGCATGAATGGACTAAGCCGGGAGGATGGCTTGCTATTTCCGTCCCAAATGCGGCTTCTTTGGAATTCCAAATATTTAAAGATGCTTGGTTTGCACTGCAAGTTCCAACGCATATCAGTCATTTTACGCCCCGAACGATCACGCAGATACTGCAACGCTCTGGATGGAATGTTGAGCGGATTTTACATCATCGCAATGTGTGTAATTTGGCGATTAGTCTTGGCTACAAAATGCAAGACTGGGGCTATCCAAACAGCCGCTTAACACATGCATTACTCAATTTTGAGACAGGTTCGTGGCGAAAGCAGCAAATGGCCTATCCTTTAGCTTTCTTGATGAGCTTGTTCGGTCAGACAGGGCGCATGTCTATATGGGCGAGAAAAACTCAATGATCGAAGTTGCCGCATTAACCTCTGGTAAGAACATTCCATCTACCTTGTTTCGGGTCCAGCAACATATCTCTTCTCTGAGGCCTTTTGGGGTAGATGTTACCGAATTTCAGCCATTTATAAATAAATATTATCCTATTCCATACTGGCCCAAAAATATCAAAGAGCGATATATTTTCCCAGTTTCTATTGCATGGCAGGGCGCAAAATTGGGCATGAGAATACCGGGTTTGGTGGGAAGTTGGCGCAACCACATTACATGGCTTGAGCGGTCTATTTTACCCGGCTATTTAACCCTCGAACCTCTGCTGAAAAGGCCCTTCGTATTTGATATGGATGATGCAATTTGGCTGGTAAGACCCTTCGGTGAAAAGGCGATTCGATATATTGTAAAACGAGCAACCTGTGTGATTGTAGGCAACAATTATCTAGCAGAATGGGTTAGCCAATATACAGATCATATCGAGATTATTCCGACAGCCATAGATACTTTGGAGTTTGTCCCTGCTGCTTCTCAAGATACGAGACAATACTTTGTAGTTGGCTGGCTCGGCACATCCGGCAATCTCGCTTATTTGCAGTCCATTGAAGATTCTCTCCGCGAATTCTTCTCCATAGCGCCTGAAGCCAAATTAATGATTATCAGCAGTGAGCCACCTACTTTTAGAAATATTGACTCAAGCCGGGTGATCTTCGTGAAGTGGCAACGCGAAACGGCGGCCCATCATGTGAATCAAATGGATGTTGGGATTATGCCACTACCCGACACTGCTTGGACTCGTGGAAAATGCAGTTTCAAGATGCTCCAATATATGGCGGCAGGCCTACCTGTCGTTGTCTCGCCTGTTGGTATGAATCAAGAGGTTCTGAACATGGGGCAGGTCGGACTTGCCGCCTCCAGTCATACAGAATGGCTTGACGGGCTTATGACATTTTATCAGCAGCGCGAGATGGGTTCTATTTACGGTGAAAACGGACGACGGATTGTCGAACTTCATTTCAGCCAGCCTATCATTGCTCAAAAATTAGCACAGGTCTTCAAAAGTCTGGGGTAGGAATAATCTAAACCGCAGCGATCTTTGATGTGACATAATACATTGAGTGGGGATTGCGACCTGATTGAAGCCAATGTTAAAATGCCATGACAAGTTAGTTCCTTTTTTCGATGAAGGGTCTTCCATGACAGATCAGAAACGTAAGCGCGTATTTTCCGGAATCCAGCCATCCGGTGATTTAACGATTGGTAATTACATTGGCGCGATTCGTCAATGGGTACAGTATCAAGAGGAGTTTGACCCGCTGTATTGTGTGGTAGATTTACATGCCATCACCGCAGGGCACGATCCCGCTATTCTGGCGGCTAAAGCCCGTGAGGTAGCGGCGCTGTATATTGCGTGTGGCGTTGACCCCAAGCGATCTATCATTTTTGTGCAGTCTCATGTGACAGCCCATGCAGAGCTTGGTTGGCTGCTTACGTGTGTTACGCCCTTAGGTTGGCTCTATCGGATGACCCAGTTTAAGGATAAATCGGCTAAAGCTGAAGAGGCCTCGGTGTCCAGTGGGCTACTGTGTTATCCGACGTTGATGGCCGCTGATATTTTGCTCTATCACACAGAGGTTGTACCGGTTGGTGATGACCAAAAACAACATCTGGAAATTACCCGTGATATCGCCCAACGATTTAACCACCTATACGGGGAGACTTTCACGATTCCCGAAGTCCGGTTGGCACAGGAAGGGGCGCGGGTGATGGGTCTGGATAATCCATTAGCAAAGATGAGCAAGAGTGAAAATTCTCAATACCACGCGGTTCATCTGTTGGATAATCTTGACCAAATCCGCAAATCCGTCATGCGTGCCGTTACCGATTCCGGTAGCTCGGTGACTTTCAGTGATGATCCAGAACGCGCCGGAGTCAATAATTTACTGACTATATATCAGGCTTTGGCCGGTGGTACAAAAGCTGAGGTTGAGGCCCATTTCGTAGGGAAGCGTTATGGTGACTTGAAAAAAGAGGTTGCCGAAGTTGTGCTGGAAACGATCAAGCCCATCCAAGCCCGTTATAACGAAATTACCGCTGATGGTGGCTATCTGGATGAACTCTTGGCCGCAGGGGCGGAACGTGCCCGTAACCTTGCAGCCCCAACACTCGCGGCGGCTTATCGCAACATGGGATTTATGCCCGTTAGTCAATTGATGGCTGCTTCAGCCCGATAAAACTTATGAGTATTGCACCTGCGCCGGACGATTTACCAGTACCGCTTCTTGGGTGTCTTTTTTGCCACGCAGAAGGGGCAATGGTATTGACTGAGCCGCGTAGATTTTTGTGGATAGGGGGACATTACCCCCTCCTCATTTGTAATCAATGCGGCTCGACTGCTTCCTTTGACTATGAACCTGAAAATGGCGCCGCCGATCACTGGGGCATACGCTACCGACGTTATAACCACAACCGCGAGTATTATTTTTCTGGATTGTATCTCGGCAAGGGAGGGTGGTTGTCGGCGGACGACGCAGTAGAAATCAGTACCCGCTCCTATGTCCAACGGCAGCGAGTACGACAGTCTCAGCAAGGTAATCTACAATGGCTTAAACCGGTTTCACTAGTCCCGCCGCCTCCGCTGTTACATCCAGATGAAAAAATATATATGACTTTCCGATACGTTACTTTTTATCAAGGTCAAACTGGGGCGTTTGCACAAGGGCGACTCAATATAAAGGACACGGGGTCGTTTTTTGTGACCGACCAGCAAATTCACTTGTTAGGCCATAAACAAGATTGGTCATTTCCGCTGACAAGTATTCAGACTGTAGACTATAACGAAAGAGCGTGGTTTTTGTATGTCCCAAGTTCTGGTAGCCTCCCAGAATTTTTCTTTGGCGAAAATCACCCTGAGGAATTAGATGCACAACTCGTCTCAACCGTTTTAGAAGTGCTACGTCAGATGCGCTAGTTTTTATTTCACCTCGATATATAACATAAGATAACTTGCGATAAGAAGGTTTATCACTAGGCAATCATACCGGTGATTGCCTTACACGATAAAAACCCCTCACAGATGACTACCGCAAAAATCCCCGGAAATTGTATACTCTTCTGTTGGGTAATTAGCAGAAAGAGGACAGACATTTGAGCGACAACATTGATAAACGCCAAAAACTTCAAGAGGCGCCCTTTGATTTTCAAACTACTAAGGATCAACGGGTGTTGATTTATTGGCATGGTAAACAGATAAAGATTGTAGCAGGCAAGGCCGCTCAAAAACTCATCGCTGGCATTGACGGGTTAGATGACGACGGAATTCAGCTTGCCTTAGCCAAAGTGACAGGTAATTTCAAACGCGGGAACGAACGATCCCCTAAGTCTCGAAAATAGACTTATGTTACACTAAGGATACAAAAAAATTCCCCGATGGACAATGCCACAGGGAATTCGATTCTAGTACACGCCCACAGCTACTAGGATGTCAAGTGTTTCGCCGCCGCGATATACCGTTAACGTGACCTCATCGTTCGGAAGGGTATTATTTTCGAGATAGAGCGTTAATTGGTTGCGAGTGTAAATAGAGACTCCATTGATCGCTAAAATGATGTCCCCACCTTGAAAAACAACCCCTTGACGTGTCTGAGTCGCTTGGGCCGCCTGAATGCCTGCTATCGCCGCCGTACTGTTTGGATCAAAACCCACCACAAGCAGTCCTTGTTGCGGGCCATTCTCGGCGGGTTGAATTTCAAATCCGAGTTCACCCAGTTGTAGCCCAAGCGAGGGGTGTGCATAACGCCCATTTAAGATAAGCTCTGGGACGACCCGATTCACAATATCAATAGGCACGGCGAAGCCTATCCCAACCGAACCCCCCGTTGTGGTCTGGATCGCAGTATTGACCCCGATAACTTGGCCTCGAATATCCAATAATGGCCCGCCAGAATTTCCGGGGTTAATCGCCGCATCGGTTTGAATCGCGTTCCCCACTAAAAGCCCCGACTCGGATTCAATGGTACGCCCAAGTGCACTGATGACCCCGGTAGTTAACGTCCGATCAAGGCCGAAGGGATTTCCAATGGCTAAGACGCGCTGCCCTACGCGCAAAATGGAAGCGTCGCCAAATGGAATGGGCACTGCATCATATTTATCAGAATCAATGCTCAGGACAGCTAAATCATAATAGGCATCCGCCCCAACCACCCGCGCTGGAAACTGTGTGCCGTCTTCTAGCACAATCTCGATTTCAGTTGCCGCTTGAATGACATGATAGTTGGTGATAATCCGTCCCTGTGTGTCATAGAAAAACCCTGACCCCGTTCCCTCAGCAGGTTCAACCCCGCGAAAGTAGCTGATCGCTGATGAACTACGGGTCGTGATATGGACAACGGACGGGCTGATCCGTTCATAAATATCGGTGACAAGGGCTTCTTCTGCTTCAATCAGTGTCAAGGCATTATGGGGGTCTTGTCGCGGCGGTGCGGCATCAATCGTCATAGGTCGCCAATTAAGACCCAATATCAAACCAATCAAAACACTAGCCACCGCAAGCAACAATTTTTGGGAAAAGCGAAATGTGTACATGGAGGAAATCCTTCCGTGTAATGTTTCAAGCGATTTCACACAGACATGATACCATGTCGCAGGTTACAATTTTCGCAAAAGGTAGGGTTCGTTGTTGGGGACAAATTCATGACGCATCAACACATAGTACGAAAGGTCAAACCCGACAATCCGTTTTTCTCCCTGATATTTCATGCCGTTTTTTTCCATAATCCGCCGCGAGGCCATATTTTCGGGGACGGCAATTGCAATAATACGTTCTAACCCAAGCTCCTCAAAGCCAAACCGCAGACTGGCATGGGCAGTTTCTGAGCCAAGCCCTCGCCCCCAATAGTCCTTTCCAAAAGCATAGGCTACTTCGATTTCTTGGGTCTCTTGAATAATTTGGATACCACAATGCCCGATAAATTTGCCCGTCTCTTTGATAACCACCCCCCACAATCCAAAACCATGTGCAGCCCAATGATTGGAGAAATAATTAATGTAGGTTTCGGTCTGCTCTCGGACACGCGGCGCACCCCCCGGTAGATAACGCATCACATCGGGTTGACTCCAAATTTGATCGTAATACTCTTGGGCATCATCTAACGTAATGTTACGCAGCAAGGCACGATGGGTCTCTAGTTCGTAGGCCATAATGGGGTCTCCTTGATGAAAAAAGCTGTCGTCTCTTGTTATACTATCATTCGCGTCTAAGTGAAGTTCACTGGAGCTAACACATGGATACTCAATCGGAAGCATATGAAAAAGCCAAGAAGCGGGTCAAAGATATTAAAGAGTTCTGGTCGCATCTGGCGTGGTACATTGGCATTTGCACACTTCTCACCATTATTGACTTGGTAACAGGGGATGGCATAGACTGGGCCTATTTTGTCTATTTCTTCTGGGGTATTGGCGTGGTTGCCCATGCCTATAATGTCTATGGCGCTGAAAGGTTCTTCGGCAAGGACTGGGAAGAACGGAAGATACAAGAATTGATGGCGAAAGATATGCCTGAAAAACCCAAACGCAAAATTGATGCCTAAATTTCCGCAATCCGTTATTTTATACTACACTATGCCTAGCTTAGATTGAATCAGCTATGTAGGAGTGTTCGATGCCCAAAGTGGTTGCCATCCATTCATTTCACAGCGGCGCAGGAAAATCATTGATTGCGGCAAATCTTGCAGCCCTGTTGTCACTGCAAGGCAATCGCGTTGGGCTTCTGGACGGCAACTTGCTATCGCCAGACCTTCATACAGTCTTTCGAATTTCTGAAAGCGATATTGCCCACCCTTTCACAGATTATCTACATGGGCAAGCCTCCATCAAAGACACAGTTCTCGACGTGACGCCTTATGCCGCTGACGATGTGGGTGGCCGACTTTTTTTGTTGCCCAATCTGCCACAAAATTCAGCTTTTAATGGTTTGGATGCAAAATTGCTGATTGATGGCTTCCGCGAATTGTTCCACAGCCTGCGGCTTAACACGCTCGTACTTGATGTTGGCGCGGGGCTTAGTCCAATTACGCTGCCATTTCTAGCCATCGCGGAAGCCTTGCTGCTTGTCTCGCGGCTAGATCAAGATGATTTACAGGGAACTGGTGTCGCCATTGACATCGCCCGCAAGTTAGAAATCCCAATGCTGCTGCTGCTTATTAACCGCGTGGACCATTCATTTGACAGCAGCCAAGTGAAATCACAGGTTGAAAAGGCCTATGGCTGTGAAGTGGCAACGGTACTGCCAGATGTTTCGGATGTCGCCCCCAGCAGCAGCAATCTTTTTGCCCTGACGTATCCTAACCATCCTTTTACACTGAAACTCAGGCATCTGGGGGAACGTGTGGCGAAATAAAAGAACAGAGGTATTTATTTTACCCCTGTTCTCCGCAAAAGGCTCACATTAGGTCAGTTTATAGCCAATCTTCCGCAGGAAGCCCTTCCGCCAGCTAATGCCTTCGCTGTCCTCTATGCCCTTACTCTTAAAGCCATCCACCACGCCTAAGATGCCACGCCCTTGCTCGGTTTCAATGACAATCACCTGTGTAGGATTGGCGGTTGCACAGAAAATTCGTACCACTTCTGGCACATTTTTGACGGCATGAAGCACATTGATCGGGAAAAACCCTTCTCCCAAAAACAAAATAAATGAATGACCTGCCGACAACGCCAGCGCGTTTTGTTTGGCAAGCTCGATCATCTCGTCATCCGTCCCACTCCAACGGATGAGGCACGCGCCCGAAGCCTCACAAAAAGCGAGGCCAAATTTGATGCCGGGGACAGCCGTTACGAGTGCTTCGTGCATATCCTCAACCGTTTTGATGAAATGGCTTTGTCCCAAAATGAAATTAATCGCATCCGGTTTTTGGACCGTCACCATCGAAAGTTCCATTGTTTCACTCCTGTGTTATGCTTGACCCCAACGGCGGGCCAATTCTACAAATAAACGTACCCCATAACCCGTCGCACCTTTGGGTAGATAAGGACTGCTATCTTTGGCATCCATTCCCATCCCAGCCATATCAATATGTGCCCACGCCGGATAGGATACAAAATGATTGAGAAAGGCGGCGGCGGTACAGGCACCCCCAAAGCGTCCGCCAGTGTTCTTGATGTCGGCGGTATTCGATTCGATCAGTTTGTCATATTCGGGAAATAAGGGCATGGGCCAGACTTTTTCATTGGTGGTCTCGCCTGCTGCCATTAACGCATCGCGCAGCACGTCGCTGGTAGAAAAAAGCCCAGCGGCCATCCCACCCAACGCCGTGACACAGGCACCCGTCAGTGTCGCAATATCTACAACCGCGGTTGGCTTAAAGCGCTCTGCGAAAACGAGTGCGTCCGCGAGAATCATGCGGCCCTCCGCATCGGTACTAATAATTTCAATCGTCACCCCATTGCTGGCGGTGATGACTTCGGAAGGGCGAAAGGCATTGCCACTAATCATGTTATCCACTGACGGCACAATGCCAATCACATGGAGAGGCAGATTCAGTGCGCCGATGACTCGCATCGCGCCAATCACGGCTGCCCCACCCGCCATATCATTTTTCATACTTTCCATGCCCTCGGCGGCCTTGATACTATAGCCTCCAGTGTCGAAGGTGACACCTTTGCCGATTAACACCATCGTTTCCAGTTCCTGAGCGCGATCCGCATGGTGTTCTAAAATAATGAAGCGCGGCGGGGTATCACTGCCCTGCGAAACGGACAATAATGCCCCCATTTTTAAGGCTTCCATTTGGGCTTGTTCCAAGACTGTCACCTTAAGGCCTACCTCGGCAGCGACCTGTTTTGCAACCTCCGCCATGTGAATCGGAGTGCAAAAATTCGGCGGCATATTGACCAAATCCCGCGTAATTTTGACCCCGCTGGCAATGGCTTGGCCGGAATGAACACCCGCCTCGGCAGACGCTAGATCGGCTTCATTAAGGACAACCAATGAAAAGATTTTAGGAAAGGCTTCGGGAGCTTCTTTGGATTTCTGCTCATAATACCCATAGAGGGCCATAAAACTCGCTTCAGTAATCGCTTCGGCAGCGGTCTCAATAGTCAGGCCACCTGCCCCTGTGCCATGAATCACACTGGCGACATGATTCACTTTGAGGTCACGGACTTTTTGGATGGCAGAAGCAGCGGCACGGCGTACCGTCTCGACCTTAAATTTTTCTCGATCTCCCAACCCAACCACTATCACCCGACGGGCTGGGATCACCCCACGTGGATACAGTACCGTTATCTGCCCCGCCTTACCAGAAAAGTCACCCGCCGAAACAAGGTCTTGAATCACGCCACCGATGGCCTCATCTACTGCACGAGTCGCCCCGCTCAATTCCGAATTTTCAAAAAGATTTACGATGATGGCATCGGCTTCAATAGATTGAAGCTGACCGACAACTGCTTTTACTTCCATAATCACTATCTCCAATACATGGCAATAGTTCAAAAATTTATCATGCGGCCTAATTGTAGATGCTTTTGGGTTTTGGTGGTACAGTTTCGCGGGTCGTTTTAGATGGAAACATGATATTATGCGCGTGAGTTTTAGTCCCGGTTATTCTGCTCCATTACCCGAACGACATCCTTTCCCAATGAGCAAGTTCGCCGCGCTTCATCAGATTTTGCTGCGCGAGGAGTTGGTCAAGCCGGAGGAGGTTATTGAACCCTACGAGGCTGATTGGGAGGATTTGTTGCGTGTCCACACCTATGAATATCTGAATAGCCTCAAAAATGGCACACTTGACTCAGCGGAGGAACGCAAATTGGGGTTGCCATGGTCAAAAGGATTGGTTAGGCGTTCACGATTGGCGGCACAAGGAAGTATCAATGCCGCGTTTATGGCCTTAGAAGATGGTATTGCAGCCAATTTAGCAGGTGGTACACACCATGCGTTTCCCGATCATGGCGAAGGGTTTTGTGTGTTAAATGACGTTGCCATTGCCATTCGTCGGCTTACCCACGAGCGAATTATCAAACGCGCCCTTGTGATTGATTTGGACGTGCATCAAGGTAATGGTACAGCGGGCATCTTTTCCAGTGACCCAACCGCCTATACTTTTTCGATGCACGGCGCACGCAATTATCCCTTTCATAAAACGCCGTCATCGCATGATGTTGAACTATCTGACGGAACTAATGACAATTTATATCTCAGCACTCTGGCGACTCATCTCCCATTGGCACTGCGCGAATCACAGCCCGACCTCGTGTTTTATCTGGGTGGGGTTGACCCGATGGCTGGGGATCGTTTTGGGCGATTATTGTTGACACGGGACGGCCTGCATAAACGGGATTGTTATGTACTGCAAACCCTGCATCGTCTCGGATTACCTGTCGTATTGACCCTTTCTGGGGGGTATGCCAAGACACCGGAGATGACGGCTGATTTGCACGCGATTACTCACCGCGAAGCCCATCGAATTTATGGCTAATTTTGCATTCTATTCAAAAAAACGGTATGGTTATCCTAAGATGATCTCTGGCTTTCGGATGGCTGATGCAACTCCTAACAAAGGTCAGAGATCGTTTCCCCACTGTGAGAGGTATACCATCATTGGAATTATCCCTTGCGCCTTTAGTCCATTCTCTTCCCCTTGACCAAAATCCAGCAGCGGTCTATTTAGCCAGCCTAAATACCGAACAGGGCCGACGCACCATGCTACAAGCCCTGAATACGATTGCCGCTATTTTGAGCGGTGGGCAGGCCGATGCGTTTACCTGTGATTGGGGTGCGGTGCGCTATCAGCATGTGATGGCGGTGCGTGCCCAACTCGCGGCCCATTATAAGGCGGGGACGGTCAATAAGATGCTCTCGGCGTTACGGGGTGTCCTCAAAGCCGCCAAAAATTTAGGGCAGATGCCGCCTGATGCCTACAGCAATGCGGTAGATATTCGGGGCATCAAAAATGCGACCCTGCCAGCAGGCCGTGAACTCTCGATGGGTGAAATTAGTGTTTTGTTGATGACCTGTGGACTAGATCATTCACCCGCTGGGGTTCGGGATGCTGCGCTGATTGCCGTTTTATATGGGGCAGGTCTCCGCCGGGCCGAGATTGTCGAATTGGATCTGGCGGATTATGTACCCGACACAGGGAAATTGGTGGTGCGGGGTAAGGGTCAAAAAGAAAGAATTGCGTGGCTGAATGACGGGGCAAACGCGGTGTTATCGGAATGGCTGGCGGTGCGGGGGGATGAGGATGGCCCATTATTTTGGCATATCAACAAAGCCGACAAGTTGATCAATCGCCGTCTGACGACCCAAGCGATTTTTCATATTCTACGCAAGCGTGGCGATGAAGCGGGTCTGCGTGAATTTAGCCCGCACGACCTCCGCCGCACATTTGTTAGCGATCTATTGGATGCGGGGGCGGATATTGCGACAGTGGCTCGCATGGCAGGTCACGCCAATATCCAAACCACCGCCCGTTATGATCGCCGCCCCGAAGAAACCAAACGCCGCGCCGCTGGATTGCTACACATCCCATATCACAAAAAACGCCCCGACTAGACCGCATTTAGCAGGAGTAGACAAGTCACCTGTAGCTGAATGGGTCACTGCCTGTTAAGATTGGCGGCGTTTTCCTATCTCATGCAACATCTGAAATGCTATGCTCAAAAAACTGACGACTCTTTGCCTTTTCTTTATTTTGTTGGGTTCATATATCCCGCAACCCGCCTATGCCGCTGAAGTGTCCGACCTAAGCACAATGGCGTTTTTGGGCCAGACCCAAGATACCAATGCGGATGGCAAGATTGATCGTGGCGACTCAACAGGGATTTACATAGTCCCGCAGCAGGTGAATTCTGGCGATGGCCTACAATATGTAGAGCTTACTTCGCCCTTTCAATTTAATGTACAGGCAATGGCATGGTCGCCTAGCCATAATGAAATCGCTTTTATCGCCTTCTTTCACGATCCCAGCGAACAGGGAGGCCCGTTCCCAACTGATCCGGTGGGTATTTTTATTGTCTACCCCAGTTCACACGGCGTTCTATCAGTTTTTGAAGCACCAACCGGGACACGTATCTATAATCTTGACTGGTCTGCCGATGGGCAATATTTGTTGTACACAGCCAAAAGCCCCGGTGATGACGGACATGTTTATGTGGTCAATCGTGCCGGAGGTGAGGCGACGCGCATTACCCAACCCAATACATTTGCCAGCCTTGCCCATTTCGTGACCCCACCTACCGAATCCAGTGAATATCACATTTTGGTGCAATCGGGGGCGTCGGATGTTCTGCGTTCGGGTCGTAAAGCTGTGGTAGAACTGCGCCGGATCGGCTTTTCACCCGATCAAGGTGCGACTTATGATGAAGGGATTTCCCTTCCGGCTTTTTCTCAGGCTAGTGCCGAGGCTTGGCTGAGTGGGTTTTCGGTCAATCGGGATCATATCGCCTTGCAGATTGCCACCGGTTCGCTCCAAAACTATGATTGGGTCCTCAGTATTCAACTGGGGTGGCTGAATTGGTCGGAAAATCGGCCTAATCTGGATGTTGCCAGCCTGACCAATGCCAGCCCTACCGGATTAAATGCGGATAACATCCAATGGGGTGATGGCTTTTTGACCTACACAGTGTTGCCCCATTATCCCGCAACTGAACCCGGTTCCGGTGTCTATGTCTATGATTTCATCGCCAAAATTTCGACTCCATTAGATGCTATAAAAAACGCTTCGGTACTGCCTTTGCCGGGTACGGTAGATGAACGGCGCTTTCTGATTGCACAGCAAAACCAAGTATCCCTCATGGAAGACGTGACCAGCGCACCTATACCCCTTTTTGTTATACCGGGGAATGTCCTAGATATTCGACTTGAGCCGCCCCGCCTAAAATTAATTGCCTTTCATGGGTTTGATGTGGATACCAATGAGGACGGCATCCTAAACGACCTTGATTATGCCAGCATCTGGGTGGTGGATGAGACAGGTAATCGGCTGTCGCGGTTGACGGGGCCGGACACTTACGATATAGACCCAATTTGGGACCCCAGCGGCGAATGGATTGCCTTTACGACGATTGTAGATACAGATGGCGATGGGCTAATTAGGCCGGATGAGCGTCGGGTGATTGAGGTGATGCGGGCGGATGGGTCACAGCGTCACCGTGTATCGCCGATTGACCAAGAAACGCTGGCTCCGTTTTGGAGTTTGGATGGGACACATCTGATATTTGCGGCCCGCACATCTGCTGATAGACCCTATGTCACCTACAGCGTACCCGTTGGATTTGATGCGGCAGTATCAGCCTTTGGAACCCTGCCGATCTGTATGGCGACCAGCACCACCGCGTTGAATGTGCGAACCGCCCCCATAGATGGTCGGGTGATTGGTGTTTTGGACACAGGCCACACCGCCCAGATCACAGGGGTAAACGGTAATCGTGAGTGGTTGCGGATTAACTTCGGGGGTGATTTTGCATGGGTATCACGCAGTTATGTCAATACGGACTGCTCGGCTGAAATTATCGGGCAATATCCAGTGGTACAGGGCAATGAACCTGTTGAATTGAATGATGGCCCAATTGTCTTGACTCCCCCCGAAACGAACAGCCGCCCCGTTGTGATTACCCCGCAGGGAATTGTGGTCGAAAATGGGGTTGGTCAGCTTGGTCTGCTCGAAAATGAATCAACTACCCCGCTTGCATGGCTCTCGACAGGCGAGATTTTTGGCTCGGTTTCCACATGGTTAGCCGAAAATGAGGTGATTGGCTTAGTAAGTCGTGGGGACGACGAAGGAATTTTGCTCCGAAGCATCCATCTGGCGTCGGGCGAGGTCGTGGATATAGAGAGTTCAGCCCTCCCGGAGAACATTTCGTTTTTTGAGCCACTGGCCCCGTATACTATTGCCGACTATTTGGCGCTGGTCGTCTATATAGATTCCGATCACGATGGCACAATTGAGCCATCCCCGACGCTGTTAGATGTCCAAAGCGATCAACGAGTGATTCTGGAATTTAATGTACACAATGGAACGATGCGACAATTGTCGGCATCTGACCAAAGCGCATGGTCACCAAGTCTGGAAGTGAATGGAACGCGGCTGGTCTATTCCAATTATATTGAGGGGGAGAAAGTTCAGATTGGATGGCTGCCATTGACGGAAGAGTCGCCGATCTTTTTTCCCCTAACGCCAGACACGCTATCCGCTTTTAATCCACGCTGGCAACCATGAGATGATACACTTTTTCACGCAACTGATTCAGCGGCATGTTCGGGCGATATTGCTGCAAAGTAATTTGGATGCCCCCTCCCTTCCTAAGATTGTAACAGTAGGTTTGGGTGGCCTTTATCTTGTGGGGTTGCTCGGCGTGGTGGAATTGAGCCAACGTCCGATTTGGCTCATAGCAATCCTCCTATTTGCCTTGCAGCCACTGATGATTTATGCCAAGCAGCGTAGGATACACAGCGCACTCATTGAAAGTCTTGCCCCGCTGACCATCGTGTATTTAATGGCGGGGGCGCGGGTGTTGTTAGCCATCATCGAACGACTGCAAAATCACACCACTGGCTCGTTGACCGTGCCGGAGCCGTGGGGTCAGCGCCTCGATTTGAATGTCGCTATGGTCATCTGTGGAGTATGGGTACTGTTGGCTCAACTACCCCTGACGGCACAGGCATTCGGTAAATCACAGAAATGGCTATGGCAGACGGCGGCAATTGTTCTAATTGGCACAGCTATTTTATGGGCAGGACGGGTTTATTTGACGATTCGGGCACATGGCGCAACGGCCAGCGACCCCTTTGCCTATATCCAGATGGCGGTAGATTTTGGCGACCATCTGACACCGCGCCACACCTTCGATCTTGCCCCATTTACTGCCAGTCACGATTTGCCGCTTGGCCCATTAGCGCATGTTGGGTATTTGTCGCCTGACCCACAGACTGGACAATCCGCGACGGTCTGGCCTGTAGGGTATTCCGTGTTAATGGGATTGGGGTATGTGGTTGGTGGTGAGTCCGTGTTGTATCTGTTTACGCCACTGATGGGTATTTTGACCTTATGGGTCACGGCCTTGTTATGCAACGAAATCTTGCATCGCTGGCCTGTCGAAAAACGATGGTTGGTGGCAGGCGTCGCGGCGATTCTCTTGGCAACTTCCTTTCAGCAAACGGAGCGCCTCGTCGTGCCGATGGCCGATATTCCCGCTCAGATTTTTACCATTCTGACGTTTGTATTGGCTTTCCATGCCTTACGTGGTCGAACCACCCTCTTTGCGGCCCTCGCTGGTGTCTGTCTTGGGATCGCTTTTGCCGTGCGTTATACCCAAGTATTGATTGGCCCTGCCGTGCTCTTGCTATTCGTTTTGGATTATTGGGAGACCCGTTCTCAACGAAAACTATTTGAAGCCGTTGTGTGGTTTGGCGGAGCAGCGGCATTAACTGCTCTTCCGATATTGTGGTATCACAATGCGGCGTTTGGCGGCCCATTCGAGGTGGGGTCGAAAGAATTGGGCCTATTTCATATCCGTTATATTCCCGATACCGCTGAAGCGATGCTGCGGGATTTGCTGACCGAACGCGAATTTTATTATCTGTCGCCGTTTGTCCTTTGGGGTTTTGTACGATTATGGGCCAGCTTTCGCCGTGAAACGATTACCCTATCGGTGTGGTTGGTCATCATCACCGTTTTTCATCTATTCTATGCCGCCCTTCGCTTGCGAGACCTGCTTCCCCAATTTCCGATATTGGTTTTGATGGCGGGTGTTGGGATAATGGATATGGTGTATCAGACGGCCCGGTTATCACGTTATCAAACTATTGGCAGAATCGCGGTGATATTTGGGATTGTTACGCTGGTTTGGCTGCGTACCGATGAGGCGATTCGTCTTGCTATCACACCCAGCTTTAACACCTTTGGGCTGTTGACGGCTGAACAGCGGGAGGCGCTTGATGATTTGGAAACCAGCACCCCGCTCAACGCGATTGTCGCCGTCTCATTAAATAGTGGGCCAGTCAGTCTTTATGCCCATCGGGAAACCGTGCGACCCTATGAATGGACAGATGAGGAATGGCTCAAATTTGTTCAAGTGTCTCTGGAATCTGGCTATCCGGTCTATCTCTTACGGGATGGGTATGAAATGGAGACGCCATTGGAATTGACCCAATCGCGTTATGATGCCACCCTCATTGGGACATTTTTTCTACCCTATTTTTATCCCGGTGCAGGCTCGATTAATCAACAGGTCGAGTTATATTGGATTATCCCACGTCGTTTGATTGGCGATTCATTACAGATGCCCAAGCCTTATCTTGATGGGTATCTAGCGCTCGGCTATACTACACCGGATTTATTGGACTAGGGATGTTGAGAGGTCACTTGATAGAAATTTGGCGAATCGCGTGGGCGCGGTTCAACCTCATTGGGAAAATCATAGGTGAGGTACAGGGGCGAGTCATCGTCACCGTTTTCTACTTCACCATCGTTGTGCCGTTTGGCATCGGTTCACGTTTATTGACTGACCCCCTTCGTCGGCGTAATCCACAACCCGCTTGGTTAGAGCGCCCCCCGCTTCCCGAAGGCTTAGATGCGGCACGCCAGCAAGGATAAAGTATGTATATTTTAGGCATCTCCTGTTTTTATCACGATGCAGCGGCGGCCCTGATTAAAGATGGTCAGATTGTCGCGGCGGCAATGGAAGAGCGTTTTTCACGCAAAAAGCATGATAACGACTTTCCCGTACAAGCCATTGAATTTTGCCTCAAACAAGCGGGCATCGCCGGGCAAGACCTCGATTACGCCGTGTTTTATGAAAAGCCCCTGCAAAAATTCGAGCGTATTTTACTGACGACCCTCAACACGTTTCCACAATCGGTCAATTTGTGGAGCGAGTCTATGTTGGTATGGCTAAAAGAAAAGCTGTGGGTTAAGAGCATCATCACCAAAGAGGTCGGGATTCATCACGATAAGATTCTCTTTTGTGACCACCACATGAGCCATGCCGCTAGCGCCTTTTTTGCCAGCCCGTTCAAAGAAGCAGCCGTCTTAACTGTAGATGGTGTAGGTGAATGGACGACTACTACACTGGGCACGGCTACGAGCTATTGGGAGGGCGACTCTCTTGAAAATGGCAAGCCGACCCGCAACGAAATTAATCTTTTCAGTGAAGAGCGATTCCCCCATTCAATTGGGCTGCTTTATTCGACGTTCACGGCCTTTTTGGGCTTCCGCGTCAATAATGGCGAATACAAAGTGATGGGCATGGCTCCGTATGGCACACCGCGCTATATGGACAAGCTGGAAAAGATTTTCCGCTATAGCCCTCAAGACGGCAGTTTTCGCCTTAATTTGGATTATTTCGCCTTCCCCTATTCGACCAAGCAGAGCTTTAATAACAAATTCTTGGGGTTATTTGGTGAACCCCGCCCTGCCGAAGATGATTTCTTCACAATGGCGACGAATCCGGAACGGGCAGGCGAAAAAGCCGCAATGGATCGCAACCAGCATTATGCCGATGTTGCCGCCAGCATTCAGCAGGTTACAGAAGATGTATTAATCGCCATTGCCAACTACTTGCATCAAAAAACGGGTATGAAAAAACTGGTCATGGCGGGTGGGGTCGCGCTGAATACCCGCGCCAATTATCGTATCTTAGCCGAGACCCCGTTTGAGGAAATCTACATTCAGCCCGCGGCGGGGGATGACGGTGGTGCGTTGGGAGCGGCGCTATGGGCTTACCATCTAGTGCTGCAAAAACCGCGTAATTGGGTCATGCCCCACGCCTATTGGGGCCAAGCCTACAGCGATGCCGAATGCTGTCAGTTTATGGAATCGAATGGCATTACCTATGAGTCATTTGAGGGCCAACCCGAAACACTGATGGATGTGGTGGCCGAATCCCTGACCCAGCGCAAGGTCATCGGTTTACATCAGGGTGCTTTTGAATGGGGGCCGCGTGCATTGGGCAATCGCAGCATTTTGGCTGACCCCCGTGACGAAGCGATGAAAGAAGTGGTGAACACCAAGATCAAATTCCGCGAACCCTTCCGTCCTTTTGCCCCAGTGATTTTGCGTGACCGAGCCGCCGAATATTTTGATTATCCCGATGTCGAAAAACATGAAGCGCCCCGTTATATGTTGATGGTCAGCCCGGTTAAGCCGGATATGCAAGATAAAATCGCGGCGGTGTCGCACATGGGCACGGGCCGTTTGCAGACGATTGAGCGCGAGACTAATCCCATCTATTATGGGATTATCGAGCGGTTCGGGCAGATTACAGGCGTGCCAGTGGTTTTGAATACGTCGTTTAATCTGCGGGGTGAGCCGATTGTCAACACGCCCCGTGAGGCGTTCAATACCTTTCGCAACAGCGATATTGATATGCTGGTACTGGGTTCGTTTCTAATTCGTAAGTGATTATCCGAGGGCTATTATGCGAGATTTTCTGCTGAAGATGGGTGTGCTAAGTGAAATGCTGCGCTTTTTGTGGCGGCGCAAACTCTATTGGCTGATTCCGATGGTTGTCACATTGCTGCTGTTCGCTGTCTTGATTGTTCTCAGCAGTTCCAGTGGCGCGGCCCCATTCATCTATTCGCTGTGGTAAACAGGAGTCACCTATGACTGATTTTGAGATAATGGTGTTGGTTGGGTTGGCTTTTGGGCTAATTGTTGGCCCATTGACCGCCCGTAGCTCCATTCGCCGCGAAAAAATCTACGGTGGCACGCCCGCCAAATCACTGCATTTGCTGGCCTCTGGCATGTATGTCGCTACTCCACCGACGATTTTGACAGGGGTGATTGTTAGCGTGGGAGTCAAAACTTTCATTCCGGTGGGGCTTGCCCTTATTTTTGGTAGTTTGGGCGTCCTGCTGATTTTCGCCATCTTTGAAAAGCAGGCGCGGCCCACCCGTGATACTAAAACGGAGCGCGGTTGGACGGCTGAGGATGCTCGGAAATCAGGGTTATAGTGACCATGTATCCACTTACCGTTGAGGGCGGGTTTAATATGCGTGATCTTGGGGATTATCCTACCCAAGATGGAAGGGTTCTCCTGTCGCGCAAGCTGATTCGATCAGGCAATCTCGCTGATGTAACCCCAAGCGCCCAGCAATATCTCATTGATTATGGAGTGAAGACCATTATTGATTTGCGCGACGAATGGGAAGTTGAGCAGTTCCCTAATCCATTTGCCCAATCCACCGCAGTTCGATATTTGAATCTGCCTCTAATTGGAAAGACCATGTCGCAAGCCGATAATCCAATCTGGAAAGTCGAAGCAAAAAATTATACAGTTCTCCATGAACTGTATGCCAAGTATCTTGACCGCTGCCAAAATCAAATTGGGACAATTGTCACAACAGTTGCCGAAAGTACCTTTGCCATTCTTTTCCATTGTTTTGCTGGCAAAGATCGGACGGGGATAATCACCGCTTTATTGTTGAGCGCGATGGGTGTTCAGGATGACATAATCGCTGAAGATTACGCGCTGACTGGTTCCCAAATTACCCATTTGGTCACACTTTGGCGTGACGATGCCCTTCAAAGCGGCGAGGATATGCAAGATTTTGAGCGAGACATGGGTTCCAATACCGATACGATGCTGGGTATGCTTGGCTATCTGAAGCAGCAGTATGGGGGAGCAGTCAATTATTTATATCGCTGTGGAGTGTCCGAAGGACAATTAGAGCGGTTGCAGACCCAGTGTATTCAGTGAAAAATCTAAGGA
The DNA here is from genome assembly GCA_024434115.1 of Chloroflexota bacterium. GTDB lineage: Bacteria > Chloroflexota > Anaerolineae > Aggregatilineales > J027 > CFX10. The sequence goes on along the minus strand of QMIT01000003.1, from coordinate 55,920 downwards.
CGAGATAAGCACCTCGTCCTTTTTATTTGATTATTGCGCACTATCTAGGAGGCTATTTTCGATAATGTAATCATGCAGGGTTTCCGCGAGAAGTTTATTTCCTGACGCATCTAAGTGGAAATCCAGCGCATAATAAATCGTCTCACCATTATGGATGGCCTCTTGGAAAATTGGCAGCATGTCAATACAGCGCCATCCCTTTTCTTCACACACTCCCATCAGCATCCGACGGCTTTCCCCAATTTGATGGATATAGTCCTCACCCAAATCATCCGCCAAAAATTCGGCATAGGCTTCTTCTTTGGTCGGCAGCAGCACCAAAATCATCTCCGCGCCCATTTCTTGCTGGATAAACTCCGCTCCAGCTTCATGGGCCTCCACATTACGTTGCCAGCCGTACCGCACCAGTGGATAAGTCACGCTGAAACCGGAGGGATATTCATTGGTTGTTACTAACATTTCCCGTCCGTTGACCTCGCGGGTGACATAGTGTTTATAGGGGCTGGTGGATTTAGGCGGATCAAGCCATTTTTTGAGGAGGGTATAGACGGCTGAATATTGGGCTAGTCCTTTGGCATCGGGCACGGGGTCGGGGCTGGGTGCGCCAGCGAGGGATTCGGTCTTACCTTGAATTTGGGCAAGCACATAATCGTCGGAGAGGTCATTGGGATACCATTGCCAAATAACCAGTTTGGGTTCCAATGGCGGGCCAATATCCTCAATTAGCGCCAATTGCCCAGTCGAACCTGTGCCTGCCAACCCTGCATTGACCGAGTTCCAGCCGTAATCATTTTGGAGGCGCTGTACCCAGCAATCATTCACCTCTGTCCAGCAAAAGGTAAACGAATCTCCAAATGCCAAAATCTGTAAGGGCCAGCGTGGGCCGTCGGTTCTTAGACCTACGACATGTCCTTCCCAAACCGTACCCGTACTGAAGGTGAATTTAGCGTCGCGCCAGTGAATGGGATAATTTTTGATACCGGGGTCAAGCCGTGCTTGGAATTTATTATCAATGACAAACGGGAACTCTTGTACCAAGCGCTCCTTATCCCAAGGAACCCGCCGAACATGCTGAATATCTCCTTGCATTGAAGGCGGCAGCGAATCAAAGGCGACCCGCACAAATATTTCGATCATCAGTACACTGAATGCCAGACTGAAGAAGGTTAGGATAAGCCCACTCAAAATCGAACGTTTTTTTTGTTCAACGGTGGCTGGTAGCGTATTTTCGATGTTGTCCGTTGTCACGTTTACTCCTCAATAGATCGGGCACAGCGGAAACCAATAAACCAATCCCGCCGATCCGGTGGAAATTTGAAGCGGGTTGTCACAGCGGCTGCAAAATCAATATAGCTGCGAATTCCACCGCGATACACTCGCTGGCTGGTCGTATCGGTCATATCCTCACGGCCATCATTGGGGTTATAGGGATAGGGACGATGAATGCTGCTGACCCATTCCCAAACATTACCCGCCATGTCATAGGCCCCAACCCATGATACCCCGCCAGCGCGACTGCCCACATCGGCGGTTTCGTTCATGAGGGTTCGGTCATATACCAAGTTTTCGTCAATCATGGTATTACCCCAAGGATAGATCAAATTGTCCGGCCCACGTGCCGCATATTCCCATTCGGCCTCAGTAGGCAATCGGTCACCACGACTAGCACAAAAATCACGAGCCTCAGTCCAGAGAATGTTTTCGCGGGGCTGATTGGGTCGTTGGCCGTTACCGTTTGAGCCATATTGGGCATTGGTTACTTCATAGCGATCTAACCAGAAGGCATAGTCAAAACAAATGGGATGAGCCGGAGATTCATCACGCCGGCCCTGTTCATTACCCATAATGAAACAGCCGGGGGGGACAAGTACCATTTCAACGCCTTCAAACTCTTGGATCACTGGCGTCCAATCGGAATTGCGGGTCAACGAGCGAATAGGCGTCGGTGGAATGGTGGTGGGAGTACGTTGAGGGGCGGTGTTACGGTCGTCGTCGCCTTTACTACAGGACAAAAGAAATGCCGCCAGTAAAATCAGCATGACGGCCAGTAAATTTCGGTTCACTTTTAATTCACCTTATCTTTTTCCAACGACAAAACACAAAGGATAGATGTCACATGCGATTGTACCAAAATCGTCTTGTTATGCTATCCCTGTCCCCGTTAAAATCGTGCTCATACTAGAGTTACTATCAGGGAAAGTCAGAATGAAACTCAAAACGATTTTGCAGATTTTTATCCTGCTCAGTTTGATATTTCCTCTATCCGGTAGGGTTCAGAGCCAAGACACTCCACAATATCAATGGGTTGAACTCATCAATATTTTCGATAACCCTCTCTATATTACCCATGCGGGAGATGGTTCGGGGCGCTTATTTGTGGTTGAACAATACGGCTATATCATGATTCTCGATCAAAATATGCAGCTTATCCCCGAACCTTTTTTGGATGTAACAGCCCAAATGCCAGCGGATGTTACACAAGGCGGCTATACTGAGCGCGGCTTAATTGGGCTGGTTTTTCATCCCGATTATAAAAATAACGGCATATTTTTTGTCCACTATGTCCGTTATGACAACAAAGCCATCATTGAACGTTATAAGGTATCTGCCGATAATCCCAATGTTGCTGACCCTACCAGTGGGACAGTGATTTTTAGCGCCGATGACCCCTTCCCCAATCACAACGGCGGCCAGCTTGCCTTTGGGCCAGACGGCTATTTATATTTCGGTATCGGCGACGGGGGTGACTTGGGGGATCCATTCAAAAATGGGCAAAATACCAAAGTTCCCTTTGGCAAAATGCTCCGTGTTGATGTCAATAATACTGATACCTATACCGTCCCACCGGATAACCCTTTTGTAGATAATCCCGACTACCTGCCGGAAATTTGGGCGCTTGGGTTCCGCAATCCTTGGCGTTTTAGTTTTGACCGTCTGACGGGAGATTTGTATATCGCGGATGTCGGCGAGGCGATGTGGGAGGAAATTGATTTTCAGCCTGCGGGTAGCCCCGGCGGGCAAAATTATGGCTGGAATGCGTATGAGGGGAATCATCCGTTTTCGGATACGACGCCTGTCCCGGAGGATATGACGCTTCCGATTGCCGAGTATTCCCATAATGAGGGCTGCTCGGTTACAGGTGGATATGTCTATCGTGGTCAGGCGATACCCGAGTTGCAGGGCCAGTATTTTTTTGGGGATTATTGTAACGGCGGGGTCTGGACAACCAGTCGTGCCGAGGATGGCGCATGGGTAACAGTTAATCACGGTTATTTGGGCCGCCAGATTAGCTCTTTTGGTGAGGATGAGCAGGGCGAACTCTATATGGTAGATTATAAGGGGATTATCCTGCGCCTCGAACGGGTCGAATAATCTCTTAGGGGGCAGGCTGCTGCTGTGTAATACAGTGGATGTTGCCCCCACCCAACAAAATCTCTCGCCCCGGTACCCCGATGACCTTGCGCTCGGGAAAAAGTACCTGTAATTGTTGCAATGCTGCGACATCATGTTGGTCATCGAAAATCGGGGCGACGATTCCCCCAATTAGCCGTCTTGTTTGGGTGTGCTGGTCAAAAGTTGGCTCATAAAACCTCGATGTGTGGAAGAATACGCTACAATAACATACTCTCAAAGATGATCGCTACCGTCAGGAGGAGAAACATTGATGCAAGCGATACGGGTCGCGTTAATTCAAGCTGGTTGGTTGGGCAATCGAGACGTCATGATGGAACAGTATCGGCAGTTGATAGGTCGGGCGGTATCAGTAGGTGCGGAATTAGTCTGCCTGCCGGAATTTTCACTCTCGCCCTATTTCGCCAGCACCCGTGACCAAGCGGGTTTTGCGTGGGCTGAACCCATTGTCGGAGGAGAGTCCGAGCAGTTTTTCCGCCAGCAAGCCACTGAGCATGAAATTACCCTGATTGGCAGCCTCTTTGAAAAAGCCGACGATGGACGCTACTTTGATACTGCAACCATTCACGGCCCAAATGGGGATTTAGGTGGGGCAACCCGCAAAATTCACATTCCCTCTGGCGAAGGCTATAACGAGACGGATTTTTTTGAGGGTTGGGACGAGTATCCGGTTTTTGACATCGGGGCGCTCAAGGTTGCCACCCCCACCTGTTATGACCAGTGGTTTCCTGAATTGGCCCGTATTTATACCTTAAATGGCGCGGAATTTGTCTTTTACCCGACGGCGATTGGCTCCGAGCCAACCGACCCAGCTATAGATACCCAAAATTCGTGGGAGACGGTCATGCGCGGGCACGCCATCGCTAATGGCATTTTTATTGGGGCAGCCAATCGCATTGGACAAGAGGGCAGTGTTCGGTTTTATGGCAGTAGTTTTGTGTGCGACCCGACGGGTAAAATATTGGCGCAGGCCGAACGGGATACGGTTGAAGTCGTGATTGCCGATCTTGAACCCTATACCCTGACCCATTGGCGTGAGTTGTTTCCACTCCTACGTCAACGCCGTCCTGCCATTTACCAGCGCATTACCAAGCCGTAACATAAGTCAAAACCGGGTCATGGAGCAGCATGACCCACCTATAGCCATTATGCATCGTCTTCATCAATTGCATTTTTGGTAATTTGATAGATGTCTTCGATACTTGCTCCGCGAGCCTTCTCGATACGTGCCAATCGCTTTTGGAACTGTCCCATTGCGTAATTAACAAAATCATCTTCTACTAATCCGAACGGAATAACGTCGTAATGGGAGAACGCTTCATTGATAATCCCTAAAGCTGGCATGACAAGCGTGTTCATGGTTTCTTCGAAGACTACCCATAACGTATCATTGTCGGCGATCAGGCGTGATAACAAAAACACCCCATAGGCAATGTGGCGTGATTCATCTTGTTTTAGATAGGCGACACCTTTGCGCTGACCGGGGAGCAGATTGTTTCGTTCAAGTGCAGTAAAGTAGGCGTGGTATCCTGTCTCGGCTAGCATTCCCTCAACGACCATGTTGTATGTTGCTGAGGCGCGAACCTGTGCTTCGGGAGATGAGTCATGGGTAAGTCGTTGTAGCGCTTCGGGTAGGGTCTTATAAAACAAATAGCGGTAATTGTCGGTGTGATAGTGGCTTAAATCCCGAACTTCTCCTGTGACCTCTTCCAAAAATCGGCAGAAAAAATCAGTATGTTTGGCTTCCTCCCACAGAAAGGTAGTCAAATAAAGTTCTTCTTCAACCCTTCCCTCCTGTGCGATCACTTGGATGAGGGGTAGCAAGTCCAATGTAACAGCTTCTTCGCCCGCTTGAAAAAGGGTCGTCAGGCGCAGGATCACATCTTTTTCATCGGGAGTTAGGCGTTTCCAATCTTCTACATCCTGACTGAAATCAATCTCACTCGGATTCCAAATGCCAAAACGCTTGGCTTTTTCGAACAATCGCATAGGAGGTGTCTCTCGACGTAATCCGCGTGTAGTTGTCACAAAACTTTGGTGCATTTGACATTCCTTACCTTAATTTTGGTACTATAAACTATTGTAGCGAATTTAGACGAAGGGAGTGGAGATTTGCTATGAGACGAATCGCAGTTTTAACAAGTGGGGGTGATGCCCCCGGAATGAATGCAGCCATTCGCGCCGTTGTGCGGGCCGCCATTGAACATGGTTGGGAAGCCTATGGCGTCAAACATGGATATATGGGGTTGATTGATGGAAATATTCATCAATTAGGTCGGCGCGATGTCGGCGGGATTATGCAATTGGGCGGTACGGTACTGGGTAGTGCGCGGTGTCCCGAATTTAAAACAGACGAAGGCCGTCGAAAAGCCTTGCGTGCACTTAATCAAAAAGGCATTGATGCCGTCGTCGTGATTGGCGGCAATGGCTCCCAAACAGGTGCCCATGCGTTACACCAATTGGGATTGCCGACGGTAGGGGTGGCTTCAACGATAGATAATGACCTCTACGGCTCGGAGATCACCATCGGCGTAGATACAGCGCTCAATATCGCACTGGAATCCATTGACCGCCTCAAGGTGACGGCATCGTCGCATCAACGTGCTTTTCTGGTTGAGGTGATGGGGCGTGATTGTGGTTATTTAGCGCTGATGGCGGGTATTGCGGGTGGGGCCGAGGCCATTGCTTTGCCAGAGGTCGAAACGGATCCAAAAGCTCTGGTTGAAGAACTGCGTGATGCCTATCAACGTGGCAAATCTCATGCGTTGGTAGTAGTCGCCGAAGGTGCGAAGTATAATGCCAGCGCCTTGGTGAAGTATTTTGAAGAACATGAGCAAGAAGTAGGCTTCGATATCCGAGCAACAACACTGGGGCACGTCCAGCGCGGTGGAACGCCTAGCTCATTTGACCGCTTGTTGGCGACACGCTTGGGGGCGGCAGCCGTTGGATATTTGTCCGATGGGATCGCCGGGGTACTGTGCGGCTTAAATAAGGGCGATATTACCGCGACGCCCTATGAGGAGGTCACGGGTCGCCACAAAACATTAAGCCCCGAGATGATGGAATTAGCACGGGTGATGGCCCGATAGGATACAACTGTGCCAGAAGACTTTCTCCTACTCCTCATTGTTGGCCTAGTAGCGGGTCTGTTATCAGGGATGTTTGGGATTGGCGGGGGCATTGTGATTGTCCCTGCCCTCATTACCTTTCTAATGTTTGAGCCTGTTCATGCGATTAGTACCTCACTCGTGGCCTTGCTGCTGCCCGTTAGTATTTTTGCAGTTATGGCCTATCAGCGAGCGGGTCATTTCAATTGGCGGGCTTCAGCGCTGCTGGCACTTGGGATTGCCTCGACGGTTTGGATCGGCGCTCGTCTGGCACTCAGTTTACCCAGCGATACCCTGAAACAGGTCTATGGAGTGTTTCTCATCCTTATGGGGTGGCGATTTTTGCAGCCCCGGAAATTGTGGCATGAATTTCGTTCAGATACCTCTACTCCCCCTGTATCAGGCACAAGCCCAGATTCTAAACCTGCCAATCCATCAACCCAATGGTACATCATTTTGATAATCGGCCTTGTGGCGGGTGTAGCGTCGGGGTTATTTGGGATTGGGGGCGGCATTATTATTGTGCCTGTATTGGTGGGGTTGCTGCAATATGAGCAAAAACGGGCCACTGCCATTTCGCTGGGGGCGCTGCTATTACCAGTGGGGTTGCCCGCCGTCATCACTTACTACGAGGCAGGCGAATTGGATATTTCGACGGCCATTCCGGTTGCGCTAGGTTTAGTGGTTGGCGCGTTGGGCGGCGCAAAAATCGCGTTGGGATTGCCATCCGTGCGGGTACGTCAGTTGTATGGCATTTTCATTTTGCTTATCGGGATACGTTTTGTTTTGGGATATTAAAAAGGCGAGGTCATCCACCCCGCCCTTTTTGTTTTTTACTATGCCGATTGGCCTTCGAGAGCCTCATCCCGCCGATGCATCGCTTGGAGGAACGGCTTGGTGAGTTCGGCGATCACAGTGGGGAACAGCAGCAGGGGAATCAAGATGGCCCAGTGTGTCCCATTCAACAGGGTCGTATCGAAGATGTCGCGTAGGAAGGGGATATACAGTACCAAGAGCAGGCCAACTCCCGATGACAACACTGCATACTGCATGTACTTGTTACTGAATGGCCCAATCTTGAAAATCGAGAAAAGTTCTGACCGGGTACTGTAGGCGCGGGCAAGTTGGGCGGCTGAGAGAGTGACAAACGCCATTGTCCGTCCAAGTGCCTCGCTGGTTTCCTTGACAAAGGATAATTCGATGTCTCCTCGTCCAATTGCAAAGGCCAAAAGCGTCACGGCGGTCATGACAATCGTTTGAACAATCATGCCAATGACCATATCTTTGTTGACAATAGGTTCATCAGGTGAACGTGGGGGCCGCGCCATAATATCGGGGTCGCCTTTTTCCACCCCTAACGCCAACGCCGGAGCACCGTCGGTAATTAGATTGAGCCACAGGAGTTGAATCGCGGTTAATGGGGCCGGCCAACCCGCCAGCGTTGCAAGGAAAATTACGCAGATTTCCGCCAGATTACAACTGAGCAAGAAATAGACGAATTTACGAATATTGGCGTAGATGACCCGCCCTTGTTCGACTGCTGAGACGATACTGGCGTAATTGTCGTCTGTTAGAATCATATCGGCGCTTTCTTTGCTGACATCCGTACCCGTAATGCCCATCGCCACCCCGATGCTGGCACGTTTGAGGGCTGGGGCATCATTTACACCATCGCCAGTCATGGCAACAATGTGATTCCGACGGCGGAAAGCCTCGACGATCCGAACCTTGTGTGATGGCGAGACACGGGCAAACGCATCGGCGGTATCTACCTTACGATCCAATTCCGCGTCGGACATCTTTTCAAGCTCGGCCCCACTGATAACCTCACCACCCGGACGCAGCAGGCCAATCTCTTTGGCGATGGCTCGGGCGGTGTCGGCGTAGTCGCCTGTCACCATCACCGTGCGAATACCGGCACTGCGGGCTTTGGCGATGGCTGCGCCGACTTCGGGTCGGGCGGGGTCAAGCAGGGCAATTAACCCGACCAGTTCAATATCATTCTCAACGGTTTCGGGGGTGATTTCATCCGGCATCTGAGAGCCAAGTCGTTTTTGGGCGACAGCCAAAACACGGAAAGCCTCAGCAGCAAGTTGGGCATTCACATTTAAGATATTTTGGCGACGTTCGGGCGTGATAGCAACAGGTTGCCCATTTTCAAAAATCGCCGAGCAGCGGGCAATCATAATATCTGGTGCACCCTTGATAAACGCGAGATATTCCCCGTCGGGCATTTTGTGAATAGTGCTCATACGCTTTCGGTCAGCATCGAAGGGGATTTCGGCGACACGCGGATTTGTTTTTTCAGCATCGGCACGCCATATTCCGGCTTTAGCAGCGGCTACGACCAATGCACCTTCGGTAGGGTCACCGATCATGCGATACCCGGTGGGTGAATTAGTATCTTGTTCAAGGCGGGCGTCACTTGCCAGAAGTCCCCCTAATAACAAACGCATCGTTTCGACACGGTCATTGGGGTCTTGAACATCTTTTTCGAGGCGGAAATCGCCATGCACTGCGTAGCCCTCACCCGTGACATCTAGGTGATACCCTGCTACATACAGCTTGGCAGCCGTCATCTGATTTTGCGTCAATGTACCCGTTTTATCGGAGCAAATCGCGGTGGCACTACCTAGTGTCTCAACGGCAGGTAGGCGCCGAATGAGCGCATTGCGCTTAATCATCTCGCGCATCCCGATAGCAAGATTGATGGTGACAACCGCAGGCAGCCCTTCTGGAACGGCGGCAATCGCCAATGAAATAGCGATAATGAAACTCTCTTGCAGAGAATCTACCAGTTCCATATCCTTGCGTAAGTCCTGAATCGCACCGACGATGAATACCAAACCGCAGATAATCAATGCCGATATACTGAGCATCTTGCCCAGTTCATCTAGGCGGCGTTGCAGTGGGGTTTCTTCTTCCTCGGTGGATTGCAAGGCATCCGCAATCTTGCCGATTTCGGTTTTCATGCCAGTGCCTGTTACTACACCCTTGCCGCGCCCATAGGTGGCGATTGTTCCCATATAAGCCATATTGTGACGATCCCCAATAACCGCATCTTCGGACGCAAGCTGCTCGGCTTGTTTGCTCACAGGGACAGATTCACCCGTTAACGAGGCTTCCTCAATACTCAGATTAACGGTTGTGACCAGCCGCAAATCTGCCGGGATATAGTCCCCTGCCTCAAGCAATACCACGTCACCGGGGACTAATTCTCTGGATGGGATGGATTCGGTGTGCCCCTCGCGCATGACTTTGGCGTTGGGGGCGGCTAGTTTTTTCAGGGCACTGAGGGCTTGTTCGGCACGGCCTTCTTGAACAACCCCCAAGGTGGCATTCAAGATCACAATCGCCATGATCGCAACGGCCTCAATTTCGTCCCCCAGCGCAAATGAGACCACTGCCGCAAACAACAAAATGTAAATGACAAAATTATTGAATTGATTCAATAACTGCTGCCAAAAACCCGGCCTTTCGGCTTCGACCAGTTCGTTTGGGCCATACTGCACCAGTCTTTTGGCGACTTCACTTTTGGTAAGACCGTTTTCGGCTTCGGTCTCCAATTGACTAAGCACTTGATCGGGTGGCATCGTATGCCACGCACTCTCAGACATTCGACATCCTTTTTGATTGATTGTTGTGGACATGAGGAATGAATCAATGATATAGGACTCTATTGTAACGATGGCGTTCCTGAATGCCACTTGGATATTTGTTCTAAGCAGGGGTTAGGGATAATATCATGCTTTGTAATGATTGACATCCCCCTGAAGTTGGGGTCCCAATGGAGGCAGTTAATTTGCGGCAATTTTTGGAAGGCCCGGCGGGTACTGGAAAAACCACCTATGCCGTTGAACATCTGCATCGTCTTTTACAGGAGGGGGTGCGACCAGAATCTATCCTTGTGCTGGTTCCTCAGCGCACGTTGGGCCGACCCTATCAACTCGCCACCGTCAAACCCGATTGGCCTGATGCGGCAGGGGTGGAGGTTGTCACATTTGGTGGTCTAGCCCGACGTGGTATCCAGCTTTTTTGGCCGGAAATTGCGACCACAGCGGGTTTTACAGATGCTGAAGGCCACGAGCCGATTTTCCTGACCATTGAGACGGCGCAATATTATATGGCCCGTTTTGTTGATCGTGCCGTTGAACAAGCCCTGTTTGACAGCATTAATGTCGCCCGCCCCCGCCTGATTGCCCAAGCGCTCGACAATCTTTCCAAAGCCGCCATCAATGAATTTTCGTTGGATGATGTGGCCTTGCGGTTGTCACGGGCATGGAGTGGACATTCCAGCCGTCTCGCTATTTATCAGACATGGTTGGAGGTCGCCCGTGAGTTTCGCCAGTATTGCCTAGATAACCATTTGTTGGATTTTTCGCTGCAATTGGATGTGTTTAGCGACCATCTGTTACATAACCCGGTTTATCAGACCTATCTGAACCAGACCTATCACCATCTCATTGCGGATAACATTGAAGAAAACTTCCCGGTGACGTTGGATTTCATCGAATCTCATCTACCTCCATTGGAAAGTGCGCTTTTGGTCATGGACAGCGATGCTGGCTATCGGGTATTTCTCGGCGCTGAACCCCTCCAAGCGGCCCAATTGCAGGCCTCATGTGATGACCACACTACATGGGATAGCTCACACATCCAAAGTAAACCGTTACAATCATTATCAACGGCATTGGACGCTATTTTCACCGATGATGATTTGAGCGATACCCCACTACCCGAACTTGACCCCTCACCCCTTGAGGCGTTTGCCTACGACTTTCGCACCTTCTATCCCCAGATGTTGAATTGGGCCTGCGATGAGGCCATTCAATTGATTGAATCGGGGGTCGAGCCGCGCCAAATTGTCATGTTAGCACCCTATCTCAATGATTCACTGCGATTTACCGTAATGAATCGTTTGCAGACAGCTGGGATTCCCGTTGTATCACATCGTCCGTCGCGGGCGATTCGAGACGAACCAGCAGCACGGGCGATGTTGACCCTTATGGCTTTGGTGAATCAACCCGCTGACCAACTACCGCCTGCGCCGGATACTGCCGACGCGCTGGTGCAGGTTATTGCCAATCTTGACCCTATCCGGGGACGGCTGTTGGCCGATGTGGTCTATGGGGCGACGGGCCGCAGTGAGATGGGGTCATTTGATGCCATCCAACAGGCGATGCAGAGTCGTATTACTTACGTGGTGGGTGAACGTTATGAGCAGTTACGCACTTGGCTCATGGAACAGCGTGAAACAGTTGCCCAAACCCCGCCTGACCACTTTTTGCGCCGTCTTTTTGGCGATGTGTTGTCGCAACCCGGCTTCGGCTTTCATACCCATTTGGATGCAGGTACGGTTGCCGCCCAGATGGTCGAATCGGCCCAACAGTTCCGGCGCGTGCTATATCCCGATGGCACCGATGATTGGTCGTCGGTTTGGGTCGAATATCGCACACTGGTCAGCGAGGGGTTGCTGGCGGCTCTGCATGAAGAAAGCTGGCACAAAGAAGAGGCTAATGCCGTATTTATCGCCCCAGCCTATACGTACCTGATGCGAAATCGTCCGGTAGAGTATCAATTTTGGTTGGATGTTGGTAGTTCAGCATGGTCGGAGCGCCTCGACCAACCCATTACCCATCCCTATGTGCTGCGACGTTCCTATGATAGGGATAAAGTATGGCTGGATGAGGATGAATTTCAAGCGGAATGGACGATGCTGCGTAAATTGATTCTCGGCCTGACTCGGCGCTGTGGTAAACAACTGTATCTCGCTATCGCCGATTTGGGTGAACAGGGCTTTGAGCAGCGCGGCCCACTGCTGCGAGTTTTTCAACAAGTGTTACGATCCTATGGCACAACAGGAGCATCGGCGTGAACGATACCCCTTTTAAATTTCGCGCATCCCAGTTTGACATCATCAGCTATTCGCGGGGTTTGATGGGCGTAGCGGCTGTCCCCGGTTCTGGCAAGACATTTACTTTGTCTCATCTTGCTGCCGCATTGGTACAGAAACTAAGTAATCGGCGGGCTGGACGCGATCAAGAAGTGCTGATCGTGACCTTTGCCAATGCAGCCGTCAACAGCTTTAAAAGTCGTATCGCCGCTATTTTGGAACAAGAACGCGGCTTGCTGCCCTATACAGGCTATCGTGTACGTACCCTGCATGGCTTGGCCCATGATATTGTGCGCGAACGACCCACATTGGTAGGTTTGGCGGAGGATTTTCGGATTGTGGATGACCGTGTGGCCTATGCGATCCGGCGCGATACTGTAACGGCCCACTATTCCGAATGGCGTGAGCGGTTGCGTTGGATTTTGAGCGACGAGGTAGAAGAACGCTACGAGAAGGTGGTTATCAATAAAGATCTGCCCGAACTTCTCATAGACCTCGTTGACCGATTTATCAGCCGGGCCAAAGAAATGCAGATCACACCCGAAGAGTTGCTCATTGCGCTCGAAAATCAGGATGCTGTATTTGACCTATCACGTTTTGCGACTGCTGTCTATCAGGATTATCAACGCAGTCTGGCCTATCGCGGCGCGGTGGATTTTCAAGATTTGGTTCGGCTTGCGCTGACGGCCCTTCAAACGGATACCCAATATTTAGAGCGACTGCAAGATCGCTGGCCGTATATTCTGGAAGATGAGGCCCAAGACAGCAGCCTGCTTCAAGAAAAAATGCTGTGGTTGCTGACAGGCGGCAAAAATTGGGTGCGGGTGGGCGACCCCAATCAGGCCATTAACACCACCTTCACCAGTGCCAATCCCCAGTTTTTGCGAAATTTCCTTGCCAATCCCGATGTCAAAGATCGCCCCCTAAATACGTCGGGTCGTTCGTCGCGCAAAATTATCAGATTAGCCAACGAGCTAATCCGCTGGACAACCGATCAACATCCAGTGATGGAACTGCGGAGCGCTTTTTATCCTCAAGACATCCTGCCGACTGAACCGGGAGATATTCAAGCGAATCCGCCGGATACGACTTCCACACTCTATATCTATCCATTTGACCGCCGCCTCAACCCCGATGATGAACTCAAGGTGGTGCTGTCCTCGCTGCAAAAATGGCTGCCGGAAAATCCGGATAAAACGGTAGCTGTCCTTGTGCCAGAAAACAGTCGGGGCTTTCAATTAACCCAACTGCTGCAAGAGGTCGGATTACCTTATGAGGAATTACTCCGCAGCACTACCGAGACCCGTGCGACGGCTGGCTTGCTGCGTTCGGCTTTGCTCTATCTTTCCAATCCGCGCAGCAGCCCACTGCTTGCTGCGGTCTACCGAGATGTATGGGTGCCGATGTATTTCGATGGGGAAGAAATTGAGGACGCTGAAGGCCCGATTAACCAAATTCAAAAGGCCCTGCATCGGCATAAACAGCCTGAAGATTTTATCTGGCCCGTTGGTGGGGATTGGACACTTGCGTTGGATTTGGAACTCCCCGACGACTATCATGAAAATCTGGACAGGTTTATCGCCCTGATCCGGCGTTGGTTGTCAGCGCTTAGTCTGCCAATTGACCAACTCCTGCTTACCATTGGGCAAGACCTTTTTACTGACCCCACCGACATTGCCCTGACCTATAAAATCGCGGTATTGATGCGAAGTATCGCCCAAGCTAACCCGACGTGGCGTTTACCTGACCTCGCCGAAGAACTCCGCCAAATTAGCGAAAACCAGCGCAAGTTTATCGGCTTTGATGATGCCGAAACGGGATATGCGCCGAAGCCGGGAATCATTACCGTCAGCACCATGCACGCCGCGAAGGGACTAGAATGGGATCGGGTCTATCTGATGGCGGTCAATAATTACAGCTTCCCTTCGGCGTTGGATTATGAGGAGTATCTGGGCGAAAAACGTTTTATTCGGGATAACCTCAATCTCGATGCCGAGGTCTTGGCCCAATTAGATGCGTTAATCAATAAACACCCCGATGATTACGAACCCGGCCCCGCCTCCCAACAAGCCCGTATAGACTATGCCGCCGAGCGTCTGCGTTTGCTCTATGTCGGCATCACCCGCGCCAAGTCGGATCTAAGCATTACGTGGAACGTGGGCCGCTATTGGGAACGCGGTGGTAGTTTTGTCAAGCAGCCCGCCGTCCCGCTGTATCATCTACGGGAGATTATCAATGGCGACGGCTAATCAAGTCCAATTTCCACCCGATTTTCATTACACCCAATCGCGCCTGCAAGATTTTGTGGAGTGTCCGCGCCGATTTTATTTGGCGCATATCCAGCAGCAGCGTTGGCCGTCACCACTGGCTGAACCGCAGTCGGAGGTCGAGCAGGCCCTTGATCGCGGTGCGAGATTTCATCAGATGGTACAGCGCCATCAACTCGGTATGTCGCTGGATACTTTACAATCCAGTGTGGCGGGGGATTCCACATTAGAGACATGGTTGCGCCGCTATCTGGAAATTTTCACCGGACTGGGGTCATTTGAAAAAACATGGCCTGAAGTATCGCTTTCGACCACCCTCGCAGGCTATTCCGTCTTGGCAAAATTTGACCTAATTACCTTGCGCGACAATGCGGTTATGGCGCTGGATTGGAAAACCGGACGCCTGCCCGACCCGGTGCGCCTAGGTCAGCGAATGCAGACAGTGGTCTATCTACTGGTATTGTATCGGGAGGCCGCGCGGTTGGTGGGATGGCCTATCAACGAAATGGGCCTGCAATATATTCAAATTCCAACGGGTGAGATGCGCCATTTTTCAATAGATGGACACTCAGTCGCATTATATGAAGCGCATATCCGCAGTGTCATTGAGACTGTCCAGACTTCGGATTTTGCATTGACCGATGACGCCACCCGCTGCCGATTTTGTCTCTATCGTGGCTTATGCGGGCGTGGTCAAAGTCCTTCTGTCCTGCCAGACGAAGCTGAGCTTGAGGACTATTGGGGGCTTGGTGATTTGGAAAGCAATCCTTCAGCGGTGGAGTTTTAGCCCATGTCCAGCAAAGAATGGCGTTACAGCCGCGATTTTTCCATGCCCATTGCGATGGATTTGCATTGGGAACTCCCCGGTGGCCCATTACCTGTCGAATTAATGACCCTTTTGGTCGAGCGTGGCATCAGAAACGCGGAAAGTGCCACAGCTTTCCTATCCATTGACCATTACACCCCCGCCCTACCTTCAGAATTGCCTTATCTGGATAAGGCTGTAGAATATATTAAAAAACTGGTAAATCAAGGCGATAAACACATCCTTCTTTGGGGGGATTTTGACGTAGATGGGCAGACGGCAACAGCGCTGTGGGTCGAAGGCTTGCGGCGCTTAGGCTTAACCGTCGAATACCACATCCCCTCCCGCCAAGCGGATTCGCATGGCGTCCAACTTCATCGCCTAAAACCGCTTATGCAAGCCGTAAAACCGGATTTACTGCTCATTTGCGACACGGGTTCAACGGCCAATGACGCGGTGGATTACGCCAATACACAGGGCGTTCCGGTCATTATCACTGATCATCATGAACTCCTACCCGATTTGCCTAAAGCACATGCGCTGGTGAATGTTCATCATCTGCCCCGTGAAGATCATCCTCTATACACCCTTTCTGGTGTTGGTGTCAGCTACATGGTACTGAAAACGCTCTATGATGCGCTCGGACGGGGTAGTGAGGCCACCCGGTTTCTGGACTTGGTGGCGCTTGGTTTGGTCGCCGATGTCGTCCCCCTTATCCGTGACACCCGCTATCTATTGCAATTAGGGTTACGGGCCGCCCACCAAACGCAGCGGATCGGCTTACTCGCCCTGTGCGAACAACTCCAACTCCTGCCCTCAACGCTGACCTCTACCGATATCGGTTTTCGCATCGCCCCACCCCTCAATGCGTTGGGTCGGTTGGATGATGCTCGCAAATCCGTTGAATTGTTGACCACCCCTGATCGTATCACCGCCCAAATCTTGGCGGCACAGGCCGATGGGTTTAATCGTCAGCGGCGTAATCTCACCCGTCAGACATTAGCAGCGGCCCAAGAACAAATTCAGGCTGACCCGTCGCTTTTGGAATGGGAAGTGCTGGTTCTCAGTAGTCCCAATTGGCACAGCGGGGTTATTGGCATTGTTGCCAGTCAGCTTGCCGAACAATATCATAAACCTGTTGCGTTGTTGGTCAGTGCGGATGAGGGTATTGCGCGAGGGTCGGTGCGCGGCGCTCCCGGCTATTCGGTTGGTGAAGCACTGACACGGGTGGCAGACATCCTTGAAAATTATGGCGGGCATCAAGGTGCGGGAGGATTAGGGATTCAAGCCGAGCGGTTGCCGATGTTACGCCGCCGCCTCTCGCAAGCCTTTGCCGCGACCAAAAAAACCGCCCCGCCCCCCAGCCTGCTGATTGAGGGCCTGTTGGATTGGGGACAACTCAGTCTTGATTTTGGCTACCAATTACAGCGCCTTGCCCCATTTGGAGAGGGCAACCCGATTCCTAATTTCTGTTCGCGTGACCTTGCCCTCGTCAGTGTTGCCAAATTGGGGGCGGATAGCCAACACCGCCGCTTGACGATTGAAAACCGCGCCGGGTATCGTCAAACAGTTTTGTGGTGGAACAGTGCCGACCAGCCCCTGCCCGATGGTCGCTTCGATTTAGCCTATACACTGGATGTCACGACTTATAAAGGGGAGCGTCAGTTGCAAATCGTTTTGGAAGATTGGGTACAAATTGAAGCGCCGACCCTCTCCCATCGCCTGCGCCCGGAAATCCTAGATTGCCGCGCCGAATCCACTGCCGACGTATTGGCACAGGTACGGGCTAGTGATCCAGATGCACAAATTTGGGCCGAAGGTTTTCCGAAATCACAGTCCCCCGGTCTGCCATTAAGTGAACTCCTCCCCGCCGAAACATTGGTGATTTTAACCGCCCCCCCTGCCCCCGAACGGTTAGCTGAGGCGATGGAAAAAGTCCAACCACATCGGGTCTATTGGGTAGCTGCCCCCCCACCCTTAACGACCCTCGCTGATTACTTGGAATTGTTGGGCAGATTGGCGGAGGTCGTAATAAATCAACAAGATGGACAGGCGTCGGTCAGTCAATTTGTGGAGCGGCTTGGGCAATCCCCCGCCGTGATTCGACTTGGCTTTGAATATCTTGCTGCCTCAGGCAAGTTCTGGGTGCAGATTGGAACACGCGGCAAAATAACCTTGACGGTGACGTCACAACTGTCTGATGATAAAGTGAATCTGTATCAGCGGTTGGAACAGGCATGGAATGAAGCTGCCGCTTATCGAAATTATCTGCGACGGGTTGACCCGCAAACACTTCTATAAACCGTTATGGCTGTCTATCCTGTGCCCAAAGCACGTATCCGCATCGAATATCTGGTCTCTAATTCGCGCTTTTATGGCACGATTGGCCGCGCCGATACCGTTGAGCAGGCCAAAACATTTATACGGGCCGTCCGCAATGAGATGCCGGATGCCACCCATCATGTCTATGCCTTCAAAATCGGCTATGGCGGAAGTGTGACCGAGGGTATGAGTGATGATGGGGAACCCTCTGGCACGGCTGGCCCTCCTGCCCTTGCTGTGATTCGTGGAGCCAATGTGGGCGATGTGGTATTGGTCGTCACCCGCTATTTTGGCGGCACAAAGTTGGGTACGGGAGGACTGGTTCATGCCTATGGTCAAACCGCCCGCGAAGCTGTCACTGCCCTACCAACCGAACTCAAAATCACCCGTCGTACCATCGGGGTCGAAATCCCCTATCCGATTTATGAACGGGTCAAAATACTTGTGAGCAATTACGATTGTCAGATCGAATCTGAGGATTTTGGCGCGGAAATACTGCTGATTTTGCGCATCGCTGAGGATGATTTAGCCCCCTTTACTGATGCCCTGCGTGAACTGACCGCTGGGCGGATTGCCCCCATGCTGCTTGACGAATAACCGTGCGGAATTTCTTATATTGCTCCTATCTTGCTCATAAATTTCTCCTACACAGTAGGGCTATTCTAAAAGCATAGATGACCAACACTATTTCAAAGAGAAATCTCGGAGGTATTGTATGAACAAGATTGCTCGTTGGAATCCGATTCGTGAAATGATGACCATGCAGAGTGCGCTTGACCGTCTGTTTGATGAGACATGGCATCCATTTGAAAGCCGTCTCAGCGACTTCGGGTTAGCGATTGATGTAGACGAAAACGACCAGCATTATGTCGTTAAAACCGACCTGCCGGGTGTTCTTGCTGAGAACATCCACGTTCATATGGATGGGGATTTCCTAAATATTGAAGCCGAAATCCCAGAGCAGGTTGAGGAAAAGCAAGAAGGCCGGACTCTGATGAAGGAACGTCGCTATGGTAAATTCAGCCGCCGTATCCACATTCCACAGCCGATCAGGGCTGATGATGTTGAGGCCAACTTTGAAAACGGCGTGCTGACCCTCACCCTGCCCAAATCGCCCGAAGTTCAACCCCGTCAAATTGCCATCAAGAGCGGCAACGGCAAGAAATAAGCTGAGACCGTTCCTAAGAGGCGGAGCATCGGGCGATAACATCATCTCTCCGCCTCTTTTCACTTTTGCAACTGTGCTACGTCTTCTAAAGTCATTGTGCATCCAACACCCTCTGGGCGACGAATGGGTGTTTTTCGTTCTGCCAATAGTCCAACCAATCGCGCCGCCGTCATTGGGCCGTCACATTGCTGATAGCTTACCTGAATCCGGCGAGCTGCCTCCTGATAAATGGGGTCACTCAGAATCGATTCGATAGACTTACGCAGACGGCGTGGCGTAGCTTCGCGGGGGCGCATTCGAATACCGGCCCCACTCGCCCTGACCCGGCCCGCCGATTCTGGTTGGTCAGCACTATTGGGGATAACAACCAGCGGGAGTCCATGCAGCAAGGTTTCTGTGACGGTGTTGTTTCCGCCGTGACTCACCACTGCTTGTACTTTATCGAGTAGTGCAAGTTGGGGCACAAAATTCCGTACCAACACATTTGGCGGGGCATCCTCGTATTTTTTGACATCCCCTTCCCTGCCGATTGCTATCACCATTTTCCAATTCGCGCCACGTGCCGCCTCAATTGCGTTACGAAAAATATCTGTCCCGTCCACAATCGTTCCCATCGAAACGTACACGGTAGGGCGTCCGTCCTCCAACCATGCCCAATCGAAATCATCATGGACTTCGCCGCGTTCGCTCGTGGTGACTGGCCCAATGTACATCATATGTGTGGGGACGGCCCGGCGCGGATATTCATAGGCTTCAGTGGTGGGCACTAATGCAAGATAGGGGGAATGGGCCAGCATCGCCCCCTGCACTGATGGCAATCCATATTGGCGGCGAACCCGATTCACGATGCGGTCATAACGCCACAGTACCCCCTTCATGCCTAAGCTGTAAATCGGCCACAGCCAACGTCGCGCATCACCTTCGGGATACCAGTCTATTCCCATTCCATAAGGGGGCGCGTCTGGTGAAACATAAGTGTTTACGATGGCACAATAACTGGCATAGGGGAGTTGACAAATCTCAGCAGCAATTGGCCCCGCATATAGATTCAGATCGGTCAGCATAATATCGGGCTGAAAATCCTCGACATGTTTCACCAATGCCGCCGTGAGTTCAGTAAGGCACATGAAAAAATAGGATTGGGGTGGATGGCGTTTGATCTGCGACAGCCATCCCGCTGGTCTACGCAGATATTCCAATGTCTGTGCAATTGCACCTTCGGGATATGGCATTATGAGTGGTTCGAGCCTTGCCCGTTGCAGTTGGATATGGTACGACGCATCGGTTGCAATCCGAATTTGATGGCCTTCTCGTTGAAGTGCCTGTGCGATGGCGACCATCGGATTGATATGTCCGGATGCAGGTAAGACGCTAATTAAAATTTTCGCCATTCATTTCTCTTTCAATTGACAGGTATCACGACCCGCAATACACTCTGTTGGGACAAACGCCGGAGGATGCCACACACATGTCAGATGTGTTATTGGGTCAAACAATTGCAAGCCATTATCGCTTTGATGCACATATGGGGGAAGGCACTTTTGCCAGAGTCTACCGTGTGCATGATACACGCCGTAGTGTAGATTTAGCGGCGAAGGTACTACGGCCCGAAATCGCCCATGATCCCCATTTGGTGAAACGCTTCCGACGCGAAGGTGAGGTTCTGTCTCGGCTCCAACATCCCAATATTGTGCGATATTATGATCTCATTGAAGCGGATGACCTCGTCTTCATTTTAATGGATTATGTCCCGGGTGAAACGTTGCAGACCACCCTTTATAACCTAGGTCGTCCCCTCACCCCTTATGAATCACTGGAATTCCTCAAACCCCTCACCGCCGCTCTCAATTTTGCCCATAACGAAAATGTCATCCACCGCGATCTCAAACCTGCCAATATCCTACTCCATCGCAATGGGTCGTTATTTGTAACCGATTTTGGTATCGCACGATTATTAGACGACCCCGGTATGCTCTCGACGCTTGGTTTGGCAATGGGGACTCCCATTTATATGGCCCCAGAGCAAATTCTGGACGAAGGAATTACAGCGGAGACGGATATCTATTCGCTCGGGGTAATTCTCTATCAAATGCTGACCGGACTTGTGCCGTTTGGTGGACAGCATCCAGCCGCACAGGGATCAACTGTCTCAGAGCGAATTACCTATGAACATCTTTATATTGCCCCTGCTCCTATGCGACGACATGAGGCCCGTATTCCAGATGCAGTAGACGAAGTTGTCCTACAATGCCTTGCCAAAAAGCCGAGCAACCGTCCAAAATCAGCCCGGTCTGTTTATGAGGCAATGGCTGAAGCACTGGGAGCACCGCCGCTCGAAACAGATAGTATCATTTTGCCAGAACCAAACATCGCCACTGTACCTGATGAGCTACGCCTGCCTGAAGTATCCCAGTTTGTTAAATCCCCAACGGTTGAGCCGTCCCATAATACCGATACTGATGATACCGAGCCTGTGCCAGCAATTGCGGATGCGCCGAAACCGCTCATAGCCGAAATAACGCCTGTTGGGTTACATCCTGAGCGTCTGCGTGATTCTGCTCGATCCTCTCATCAAGAAATCACGGTTATCGCTACTCCCAAACTTGGCTTCGACACCTATATCGCTTCGCCCCATCCGCCAATCGCGTCCAGCCCTACCCTGCCGTCTTTTACTCCACCCTCCGGCCCAAACAATCCAACGCAGTTTTCTACACCAGTAGAAATGGTATCCCATCCTAAAAACACACCTAATTATTGGATGTGGGGAGTCGTCACGGGTGCGTTGGTGTTATTTTCCTGCGCGGCGATTGCGCTCTATATCCTAAATCCATTTGGCAATGGCAATGATGGTGGAAACGCAGGCACAGATGAGAACTTCCCCTCGGTTACTCCCATGCCCATTACCCCAGAAGACGCCGTAACCCCCAGCCCTGCGACTAATGTCGGAATGCTGCCAACGGATGACGTAAACCTCAGTGGTCAGAAGATCGCATTTGCTTCACGCCGTTCTGGAAACCTCGATATTTATACGATCAACCCCGATGGTTCGGATGTCCAAAAAATTACTCAAGACTCCGATCTACAAGAGACTGGCCCTGCTTGGTCGCCAGATGGCACACGCATCGCTTTTTATGCGTATGAGGGAGCGTCAGGTAATGGGGATATTTATGTGATGAGCGCGGATGGTAGTGACATTATCAATCTGACCAATAGCCCTGCTGATGATGACCGGTATGTTACGTGGTCACCCGATGGGTCACGACTTGCCTTTCATAGCAATCGCCCCGGTGAAGTGGATGGTAGCCGCGATTTTGAGATTTATGTCTATTCCTTCGAGACGACTGAAGTTGTGCAAATTACGTTTAATGACACATTCGATCTGGGGCCAGATTGGTCGCCCGATGGGTCATTGATTGCATTTCATCGGTTGGAGCGTAATAAGTACCGTATTTATGCGATTCGCCCCGATGGTACGGGAGGACGTCTGTTGTCGCCGGATGATTTGGGGGATGCCTACTTTCCCACTTGGTCGCCGGATGGGTCGTCTATTGCGTTTCATGTGGATGAGGGTTCGTTTTTTCAGATTTATTTGATGGATGCAGATGGGTCAGATGTGCGTCCACTGATGGAGGCGATTTTTGATGATCAGTTTCCGGACTGGTCGTCGGATGGGTCGCGGATTGTTTTTCAGCGTGATCAGCAAGGTGTGGTTGGGGTTTATGTATATGGGTTAGTGGATGGTGTTATTAGTTTAGTCATGAGTCCGTTGGGTGATTTTCTTCCGGATTGGCACTAGTGTTTCTGTGATGTGATAGCTTTTCATGACTATGCGCAGAAATTTTGGCGAATAAGAAGGACAGGAAAACCTGCCCTTCCATTATTCGTTTGGCAAAATCAGCCCGAAACTTCTTGGGGCGGCGGTGGTGGTACATCGTCACTACTGCTGCCATAGACACACGAGTTATAGTTTTGGCCCACCACCACGCGATAATCGTACTGGCGATTGGGGTCTGGTTCAACAATTACCTGACTATCGCCAATCCGCAAAATTTCCTGAAGGCGATCAATCTCACTCCCCTTTTCTTCGCCTGTGTAGTCATAGATCAAGGTGACTTCATGCTTGGCAACGTTCTGCGATTCCTGCAAAATGGGGATAAATCCCTCCCATGCCAAGCGGTCAGCCGCGACTTGGTCCCACCCAAGACCGTACTGCGTACCATCAAAAATTTCAATCCGGCTCGATTGATATTGCAAGCGATTCCCCGTTGGCGGCGTCACAAATTCCTTTGCAACTTGGCGAATGGCGGGCCAGTTGGGAAGCAACGTTGAACGACCATCGTCCGGGGTGGTGTAATTCTCGATATGCACGCCGATTGAAAGGCTGTAACGTTCAATTGAGCCGGGGTTTAGGTTAATTGCCAGCGGCACAAAACTCAAAATGTCTTCCAATGACATATCGGTTTGGATAATCTCCAATGCACGCGGCCACAGCGTTGCAACTTGGGTAAAAATCCCTTCGCTGCGGGCCTGCTGCCACATCGCACGCAAAATATCCATCTGACGGCGACCCCGGTCAAGGTCATTGGTCGTCACGCGGCTGCGGGCATACCAAAGGGCCATATACGGGTCAAGCGTTTGAACCCCGATGGGCATGGTATAGACCTCCCAATAGGGTTCCCATCCTTCCGGTGCAAAAGCCAATTCGGGTGGTGTCTCGGGGTCAATTAAGCGCCAATCCCGCAACGAGCAATCCACACTTATCGTTAGGCCACCCAATTCCGCAATAATCGCCTTAAAGTCATCAAAGCTGACCTTTGCGTAGTGGTCAATTTCAAGGCCGAAATTGTAGATAAACATCTCCTTGAGTAATCCCCAACCACCACCGGGCCAACCATTTTGCTGCCCAATCTGCCAGACGCGGTTGATACGGTCAATTTGATTGCCGGGGATATAGACCAATAGGTCACGCGGCAAGTGCCACATCGCGGCGGTGCCCGTCTCTTTGTTGATCGTCACAATGATGATCACGTCGGTCTGTCCACCCGTGACGTCCGTCCCTAGCATGGCGATATTCACAATATTGGGATCGTCCTCAACCAGTTCAGCCCGAGGCGGAATATCCAAAAATGTCGTCGCTACAGGCGTGGCATACGTTCCTTCAATAATCAGCGTAGGGCGTGGTATGGGTGAGGATGTAAAGGTAAAGGTGGGCGATGGTGTGATAGACGGTGTATGCGTCAACGTTGGTGTAAAGGTATTGGTTGGCGTTGGGGTATCTGACGGATACGGCGTGTTGGTCGGGAACGCGGTTGCAGGTGGTGTATTGGTTGGGAATGCGGTTGGATTCTGTGCCACGACAGTTGGGCTATTGGTTGGACGGGGTGTATTGCTTGGCGGCACAAGGGTATGAGTCGGGCTAGGCGTGCTGGTCGGAGCGGCGGTGTCAGTCGCACTCGGTTCAGCAGTAAATGTCGCAGTGTTAGTCGAGGTAGCAGTTATCTCAATCGTATGCGTTGCGGTGGGTTCGACAATAGCGGCGGATTCTGTCGCCACCTCTGTCACCGCTGATACATTTGCAGCATCCCCCTGCTCCGTCGGTCGGGTGATGGTCAAAACTGTGTCACCGGCCAGCAGTGCCGACTCAGATTCAATGGTGGGGGCAATGGCGGTTGCTGTATCATCTCGTACACTGTCACGGCGGGTTTCTTCGCGCCGAAACTCAACTTCATCCACAATACTAGTGATGGTGAAATAGAAAAAATATAAAATGCCAGCGGCTACAGCAAGGGTAAAAACCCCTGTCATGCCGCGTCGTATCCACCGATAAATGGTTCTCATGCCAAACCTCGTTGATTGTCTCTCGCAAAGATGTGCGTATCTTTACCGCACAAACCGGATAAGTATAGCTTTGGTTTGGGGGTCGGCAAGACCGAGTAGCCCACGTTCACCCCACGTCAAATAGGGTATTTGGTCATTGCTTCTATCACTACACGAAGAAATTTATGGTTTCTCGTTTGGCACGCCGCCGTGTATCGCATATACTTAACTCCAATAGACACCAATTCTTATTTGGGGAGAAATGTTATGCGGCGTTCCCTTAGATTCACTCCTATTTTTATCCTTCTCCTGATTGCATTGGCAGCTTTTCCCGCCATTAGGCCAGCCGCGCCCCAGACCGCCCATGCCCAAGAGGGCAATCTTGTCACGGTGATCAGTGGTGCAGCCAATATCCGTAGCGGCCCATCGGCTTCTACTAGCGTGCTTGGCTCAGTCCCAAATGGCACGGTTTTGCTTTGCACAGGTCGTAGCGGAACAGGCTGGTGGCGCGTGGAATCACCCTATGGCACAGGCTGGATCAGCGCCCGTATCAGCCAATTTCGCGGCGATTATGCCGGACTGCCTGTGACCAATGAGCCAGCCGGGACAGAAGCCCTTTCGACAGTGGTAGCAGCGTATGGCCCGGTGAAGGTCTACAGCAACCCGAATTTCGACTCATTCGTGATTGCGATTGTGCCAAGTGGTGACTCATTGAACATCATCGCCATTACCGGAGATGGTAATTGGGTACAAGTCAGCAGTCCCGGCGGCGTCGGGTATGTCAATCTAGGCGCAGTTGCCCGTCGAGGCCCGCTAGAACAATTAACTGTCGTTGGCGACCCCGGCCCCAGCTTTAATGGCCCAACCGCGCAACTCAATGCGGACACAGTGGTGATCGGCATAGATGGCAATGCGATTGGTGTCCTGCCTGCGGGTGCGATTACCCCGATTGTGGGACGCAACGCCGATGGAACACGCTGGATGGTCGCGCCTGATTTTGGTGTGGGTTTCATCCCTGTAACGAACGTGACATTGGCAGGCACAGCCCTTGAAATCCCAGTGGTAGACGCTGGCACAATTGCCGGCCCACCCGCTGATAACGTGACGCGCTTTACGGCTACTGTGATTGTTGAACGCAAACTGCTCTACAAGAAAGATAATTATTCCGGTGTCGTATTGGATGCCCGACGCGGTGCGGAACTCAACGTGATTGCGCGTAACCCCGACGGGACATGGCTGCAAGTGATTTACCAAAGTAACGTGGTGTGGGTCAATTTCAGCGGCATCTCGCTTAATGGTAGCCTTGAACTCTTACCCGTTGTCAGCACCGAAACCCCGCCCAACAACCGTATCATCATCAACACCTATGCGCTCAATGTTCGCAGCGGCCCCGGCCCGGATTTCACCTCGATTGCGGTGTTGTCTGGTGGCACAGAAGTTCGTACCACAGGCCGCAGCCCCGATTATGGCTGGTGGCGCATCGAAGGAGATTTTGGTGTCGGTTGGGTCAACATGAAATATGTCATTTTCCGGGGTCAGCATTGGACAGTGCCGTTTGTAACCGAACCCGCTGGTGAAATCGCCCTACCCTATGCAATTGTGGCAATTGACCGTCCCGTGTACACCACATGGGAAGGCGTTGAAGTCGCAGGCACACTCCCCGGCGGCACACAGTATACCGTCCTTGCCCGCAGTGATGACAATTGGACGATGCTGCAACTCGATACGCCATTGGGTCGTGTGTGGCTCAATGCAGGCGCGGTTATCTTTAGAGGCAATCCTGATCTAGTGCCAATCAAACACGAATAAACTAGAGTTAGACAAGGGTGGGTCAAATGGCTCGCCCTTTTTCTTTTATTATTTTGTCACATCACACAAACGGCGTTCAAGCGTAGGCTATCGGCCCTTTACGTCAAATAGCTGTCTCGGTATCCTTATCCCCACTCCTCGGACAAATTCATAGTAATGGTGATGGTATGCGTAAACGACTCATCTTGGCTGTTTTTATTGTTGGATTACTTCTCCCTTTTGCGTTAAAAAGTGACAATGCCAAAGCGTTCCCCGGTTCCAACCGCGACGAAGAATGTGAAAAACTCATCGAGCAGGCTGTCCTCTCCCTAGATGCTGGACAGACCGTCGAAAACCCGGATTGCATCACGAATCCCGGCCTCTCTGCTATGGATATGCGTGCCGCCTATGCAACCATGCAGCAGTATCCTGCACCCGATTTTCCGCACATCCCTTTTGATGAAGAACTACTCACCGCCCGCAAATATCGCCGCTTGGTGGGCGATATCCAGATATACAGTTCCCCCAATCCTGATGCCGCCGTAGTCGAAACCCTGCCTCCCGGCTATCACCACGTCACCATCGGCGCTGTATTGGATGGCTGGGTACAAATCGGCACAGATCGTTGGGTGAAAAGCGAAAATGTGGAACAAGAAGACATCTCGCAGCTTACGGGTGTATTGATTGACCGCACATTTGAACGGCCCTTTGCATGGATGATTGCGCCAGAACGTCCCAGCAGTTATCCCGGCGGCCCACCTAATGAGAACCTGCCCAAAATCGAACGCTATACCCTGATGAACATATTCGGCGTCGAGGTTGTCAACGGCTTTGAGTGGTATCTGATCGGGCCGAATCAGTGGATTCAACAACTGCGTGTCGCCAAAGTCAAACCCGTCCAGCGCCCCGCCGAAGTCGGCCCAAATGACCAATGGGTCGCCATTGATCTCTATGAGCAAACCGCTGTAGCTTATGAAGGCGATGACATGGTATTTGCCACTCTCGTTGCCACAGGTTTGCCCAATTGGTCAACCGCTGAGGGCCTATTTAAGATTTATCAGCGTTGGAATACCGCCCCCATGACAGGTGCGGCGGGCCAAGCCGAATACTACCTTATTCAAAACGTCCCTTGGGTCATGTACTTCAATGAGGATATGGCCCTGCATGGCGCGTATTGGCATGACAAATTTGGCTATCGGCAATCGCGTGGCTGTGTCAATCTCTCGATTTTGGATGCCCATTGGATTTATCAGTGGTCAGAGGCAACCCCCGAAGGCGCAGCATGGGTGTATGTCTATAGCAGTGGGGAATATCGCAGCGATTTGCCGGATTGGGCTGTGCGGGCGCCACGTAAATAAGCCATTTGCTGATTCTAAAAAGGGCCGACCTTCAACCCATCGGCCCTTTTTTGTTGCATCATGATTAGGCTTTTTCGTAAGCCAGCATCGCCGGGTCAGCCGAGGCGATGTACCCCTCTGCGACCAGTAGCTCCGCGTTCAGAATTGAGCCACCCGCCGCGCCGCGAATCGTGTTGTGCGACAGCGACAAAAACTGCACACCGTCTACCGTCTTACAATCGCGCAGGCGGCCTACCGTAGTCGTCATCCCGTTACCCGCGTTACGATCTCGACGCGGTTGCGGGCGATCCTGTTCATAGGCGACGACCAACGGGAATTCAGGGGCACTCGGCAGGCGGCGCACAATTTCCGGTGCGACAAAGCTGTTCCACGCCTCATCAATCGCTTCGAGTGAAGGGCGACTGTCAAATCCTACGGCTACACTGACCAAGTGCGAATCCAGCACGGGTACTCGATTACAAGCGGCACTGGTCACCATCTTCAAGGGTAGAATTCTGCTGCCATCGGGCGCAAGCTGGCCGAGCATCTTGTGTGGTTCAACTTCCAGCTTATCTTCCTCGCCTTTGATATACGGCACAACATTATCCAGAATATCCAACGAGGCGACGCCCGGATACCCAGCCCCACTGACGGCCTGCATACTGACCATATGAAGCACACGGATTCCAAATGGTCGCAGCGGCGCAAGCGCCATTGTCGCCGGCATGGCAGTGCAGTTTGAATTAGTCACCAGCGCACCCGTCTTCCAGCCACGATTGCGGCGTTGAGTTTCAATCAAGCGGGTGTGATCGGGGTTAATTTCGGGATAAAGCAGTGGCACGTCCTCAGTCATACGATAAGTGCTGGCGTTGGAGCAAACCACATGCCCCTCCCCTGCCAAACGCACTTCGACCTCACGGGCGGCCTCACCGGGTAGCGCCGAAAATACAATCGGGGAATCAAGTTCCGCGTCCAATGATTTGACCGTCAATTCAGCTACATCACGGGGCGGATAGCCATCCAACACCCACTTAGCCGCTTCACGATAAGTCAAACCTGCACTGCGGTCACTTGCCACAACTTCCGCCACCCGAAACCAAGGGTGATTTTCCAGCAAGGCAATAAAACGCTGCCCTACTGCTCCCGTTGCCCCCAAAATGGCAACATCTATCTTCTGCATGTCAAACTCCGGTTTATGTTTCGAGTAAATGGTCTAAGGTTGATTGTAACAGAACTCAACTTTGCACCGATTAAATTTGGTTAAATGGGACATGCCACCTACCACTAATTCCCCCAATTGCCCCATATCAAATCGAATTGGCCTCTTAAAATGGGTACAGAGATTTGCTTGGAACTTTTCCGGCAAAAATGTCGTCTTAGGTGTTGAGCCTATCAAATGGGGGGCTTTCTTTTGCATCCATGAGGAGACACACACATGCTTTCTAATCAAAAGGTAGTTCGGGCTGCATTGGCATTACTCGTCGCAGTCACATTGGTCGCGGGTGGATTGTTAGCCAGACAACCTGAAGTACAAGCAGCACCCGATCGTCAATCCACAACCCCGCGCAGCATCACCGTTATCGGTCAAGGTACCGCCTACTCCGCCCCAGACATCGCCTATATGAGCGTGGGGGTTGATGTCATCAATACCGATGTCATCACTGCGGTCAATGACGCCAATACGAACATTCAGGCCGTCATTGATGCTCTGCAAGCGGCTGGTGTCGCTCCTGAAGACATCCGCACCGAATATTACAATATCTACCGGGAAGGCAGTTATGGCCCGGTTGCTGAAGGTATGGAGCAACCACCCGCCAACTATCATGTCACCAATGTCATCAATGTGACCGTGCGCGACGTGACACAAATTGGCAATCTGCTGGCGACGGCAGTAACCGCAGGTGCGAATGTTGTCAACAACATTTCCTTCGACATTTCGGAACGTTCCGCGCTTCAAACCGATGCGCGTACTGCTGCCTTCGCCGATGCAACTGCTCGTGCCACCGAGCTTGCGGGCTTGGTTGGGGCGACATTGGGCGAAGTCCTATCCGTACAAGAAGGGGATGCTGGCTACTATCCTCTTGCCAGTGCAGAACGGGCACAGGGAGGTGGTGCTGGTAACGTACCTATCGCGGGTGGTACCTTGAGCGTAAACGTCACTTTGACCGTGACCTTCGCCATCAGCTAACCCGCTGTATTTCATGAAATCAAAAAGGGCCGTCCTAATCAGGATTGCCCTTTTTTCTTTTGCAGCAAATATGGGCTAATTTTCAGGGCTGTCTCGTTCATACATCGGGGTGTCACCGCCCATTGGGTCAAATGGCATCCGTGTGCCCGTGCCATCGGTGGGCAGTTCCGACATGCCCTGCGTGCTGAATACCCCTTTTTCAGCCTTCAAGACATAATCCACCGAAAGGGCCGCCGTCAAAAACAGCAACCGTCGCACATCCAGCGACGCCGAATTTTTCCAAGACAATCCGCGTAATGCTACCAGCATCAAGGCCACATGATATTCACGCCACTGCTGGGTTCTTGCCAGATTGACCTCGACCACTTTCCGCAAGGTGATAATGGGAGAAAGTGCCTGCGCCACCGGATCGCCTTGTGGCACTAAATCGGCATTGTGACTGTTGACCATCTCGAGCAGGCGAATTGTACCCCAAACCCCGTCCCATCCTTCCGGCATACGTGGGCCGATCACGGTACTCAATAGGCTCACCTCTAACACAGCCCAATCAAACAAGGTGTGACCTTCACGGGTCAGGGCAAAATCCACTAACCACGCATCTCCGGCTGGCCCGACCAAGATATTCCCCAGATGCAAATCGCCGTGAATAATCGAGAGATAACCACTGACCCGGCGCTCTAGGAAATTATTGACATGCAGCAGTGGATTGGGCAGGCTATTCAGTGGCGCGGGGGCAGGCAAATTTTGTTCGGTCAGATCAAACAGCGGTTCAAGCCATTGGGCCTGTTCCAAAAGGATTTCTTTGCGCCGACGAATCACCCGGCCTGTGAGACGTGGCACGAGTTCACCTCGTCGGAATTCTTTTACTTCATCCCCAAGTCCAATCACCTCAACTTTGGAAGCGCGATTCACCGCTTCCGGGCCACTTCCTGCGGAAAGCTGCACTGTTCCCTTATCGGGTCGAACTTTTTGCACCGTGAAATCACGCAAGTCCACCAACTGCCCGATTTCAATATCCTCACTACGACTCCACGCCCCCAGCGGGCTGATTTCGGTATACGAGGTCTGCGTTGAAGGTCGCATCACGGCGATTTCAAGGGCGGCTGGCAGCACATGTTCATATTCACGCCAGACCCCAAACCGATAGCGCTGCCGCTGTGACCACCACGCGCCAGCATATGATTGATAAACACTGTGTTGAATGAGCCGTCCAATATCTTCCGGTGTGGCATGATCCGCAAACGCTCGTAAATCTATTGGGTTGGTACTGCCAAGCGGCTGGACAAGAGTATATTTCAATCCACCCAGCGGCGAATCTTCGGGGAGCGAGGGGTTATCCAGAACCCGTGCCGTTGTTGGCGGGAGGGTATCTTTCACATACGAATCGTAATGGCGCTTTTCATAGAGAATCGCCGAACGCTCATCAATTTTCACGACCACCCGAGCTTCGGCGCGTTGGGGGCGCATGGGCAGGACAACCAACAATCGCGTATTGCCATAACTACCCGCCAATTCCCGCTCGACCACAATGCGCTGATGGGTTCGGAACATGCGCTGCAAAACCCGCCGTTCATCAGCATTTAAATCCACATACCCATCAATGGGCACATCTGGTACGTCGGCCCGTGCTTTGGTTGACCAATTGGCGGCAATTTGGCGCAATTTTGGAATATCCGCGCCCACTTCTTGCAGCACCCGCACCGCCACACTGTCGGCCTCATCCAAGATGGCTAAGAGCAAATCACGTTCCGATGGGGTGTGCAAACCCGCGTATTTTTGGGCCACTTTAAGGACACGGCCAGTGCGCGGTGTTTCGCGGAAACCGGGCCAAAAGCGCCGATTTTCATTCATCCCAATCGTTTGGCGGATACTATAGCGCACAAAACGCGGCTCAAGTCCTGTGTATTCCAAAATCGCATTAGTGAGGCCATTTTGAAGTTTGGTCAGCGCGATAAAGAGATGCTCAACGCCGATATAGTAATGATGATGGTGTGCAGATTCCTGCTCCGCGATTGCTAAAATATCTTTTAAGCCGATGGTTGCCATGCTGCCACCTTATTCAATAGACTGCACACGAAGCCAAGTCTGCCCCACCCTAAACATTTGTCCAATATCAAGTGTTTCCGGGTCTTTGACACGCCGTCGCCCGATGAATGTCCCATTACGACTACCTTCATCCACCAAAAATAATCCATCCGTGCGGCGCTGCAAGGTCGCATGGAGTCTGGAAACCAGTGTGTCAAAAGGGATACATACGTCACTATTGTCCCGCCGACCAATGGTATATCGCGCAAGCAGCCCCGGGGGAATAGGATCGCCCGATTTGGAATGACTGAGGATAATTTCCATCCCATCATCCGGGCCACTCATGACCATCAGTTTGACTGTCAATTCTGGTTCCATCTACTTACCCATTTTCAAAGGCGACCAAAAACTTACTGAAAGTAAGTATATAACGAGCGTTAAATTTGTGTATAGCCCTTCACCAAGTTTTGAGAGATAGGCAAACTTGCTAAGGGTAGTTGTCATTCTACGCTATATTCGCTACATTTGCACAATGCAACCGATCATCCGCATAGGAGAACCGTCATTGAACATCGAGGAACCCATACCCGGCCCAAGTACAAAATCTGTCCATGCCGGAAGCCCTCGTCAGCACCCCGGTCATGCCATCACAACCCCTATTACCCAAAGCGCCACGTTTACCTTTGCGGATAGTGATGATTTGAGCGCGTTCATGCAAAGCAAAATTTGGGGTGAGGCAGGTGAAGAGGGCCGCGAAGAATATGGGCGCTATGGCAACCCCTCGGTTCACGCTGTTGAAAAACGTTTGGCGGCATTAGAAGGCGGCGAAGATGCGGTACTATTTGCATCCGGCATGGCAGCCATTACTACCCTCCTCCTTGCCAGTCTGCCCACTGGCGCTCATATTGTCATGACCAATGACTGTTATCGCCGCACACGCCAATTCTGTACCACCTTCCTCAAACGCTTGGGAATTGAAACCTCTGTTGTGCCAATGGGCGATTACGACGCGATGGAATCCGCCATTATCCCCAAGAAAACCCGCATCATCATTTCCGAAAGCCCTACCAACCCCTATCTACGCCTCGTGGATTTCGCCCGAATCGCCGCAATTGGGACGCGCCATAAAATTGTGACACTGATAGACAGCACCTTTGGCACACCAATTAACCAACTCCCGCTCGGTTTTGGCATTGATTACGTACTGCACAGCGCTACCAAGTATCTCGGCGGGCATAATGACTTACTGGCAGGGGTGATTATTGGCAGTGCCGAACGCATCGGCGCTCTCCGACAGGCGCAAGGTGTCTTGGGGTCAGTCCTAGCCCCACAAAACGCTTATTTATTGGAACGCGGTCTCAAAACGTTGGCATTGCGTGTCCAGAAACAAAACGAAAATGGCTTGGCATTGGCTTGTTATTTGGAGGCCCATCCGAAAATCGAGCGCGTGTGGTATCCCGGCTTAGAATCGCATCCTGATTATGCTCTTGCCCACTATCAAATGAAGGGCTTCGGCGGCGTAGTGAGTTTTACCATTAAAGGCGATTACGATACAACTAAACGTTTTATTGATGCTCTGCGCCTGCCCTATATCGCGCCGAGTTTAGGGGGGACGGAGAGCTTAGTGGAGCAGCCTGCCATCATGTCTTATTTTGAAAAAGAACCCGAAGAACGGCTCGAACTGGGTATTTTTGACAATCTTGTGCGATATTCCACCGGAATTGAAGACGCCCATGATATTATTGCCGACATTCAACAGGCCCTCGCCCAAATTGGATAGAACTTGATGTCTCAACATGTGCCTAAAAATGCCTTAGCTTCTGCTCGTGCTTTTGCGCCTGCTACAGTTGCCAATCTCGGCCCCGGCTTTGATATTTTGGGGATGGCGGTCACGGGCATCGGCGATACCGTTACCGTGCATCTTTGTGATAAACCCGGTACAAGCATCGTCAAAATTACTGGAGATGGTGGCAAACTGTCACTTGATGCGACAAGAAACACCGCCGCGATAGCCGCCGAGTGTGTGCGCCAACAGATTAGGCCTGATGTAGGGATTGAACTGGAAATCGAAAAAGGGTTGCCTTTAGCCAGCGGATTGGGGAGTAGCGCCGCTAGTGCCGCCGCCGGGGCCGTTGCCACCAACGCGCTTTTAGGAAATCCACTAAGCCAGCTTGAGCTATTACCCGCCTGTTTGGAAGCCGAAGCCACCGTCAGTGGTCGTCATGCCGATAACGTTGGGCCAGCCTTGTTGGGTGGGATTGTGTTGGTTACGGGCATCACCCCCGACTGCCTTTTCTCTCTACCCATTCCCAATGGCCTTTACTTGGCGCTGGTGACACCTGATGTTGCCGTACCGACTGCCCAAGCGCGGGCCGTCCTGCCCAAAGAAGTCCCTTTCGCCAAAATGGTCAGTCAGACGAAAGCCGTCGCTCAATTGATGTATGGCCTCTATTCTGGAAACTTGGATTTATTGGTCAGTGCGATGGCGGAAGATGGCATTATCGAACCCGCCCGTCAGTATCTCATCCCTTATTTTGCGTTGGCACGGGATACCGCCCTCGCTTATGGAGCAAAGGCTTGTATCATCAGCGGGGCCGGCCCGACCTTGTGTATCGTGGCCCCAACCGCCGAACTTGCGGAAAAATCCGGTGCGGCTGTACAGGCTCTATATGTCTCACATAGCATCGGCGCAATCTATCGAGTGGCACAGGTCGCCGCACGAGGAGCTTACGCGGAAACCTAACCATTCCATCCGCACGCCATCGCCACAATTTCGACGGGGTGCAGGGCGCGACCCTCAATATGCCCCACCTGCTCCCGACAGGATGTCCCCGCCGCCGCAATAATCGCGGTGGGGTTGTTTCGCACCGCTGGATACAGGCGCTGTTCGGCGATTTGCATCGAGACGTCATAATGCTCGGCCTCATAACCAAAACTGCCTGCCATACCGCAGCACCCCGCGTCCAATTCACGCACCGACGCACCGGGGATGGCTCGCAAAATATTCAGGCTGGCGGATGTCCCCCATAATGATTTTTGATGGCAGTGCCCATGCAAAATAATTTCACGCGGCTGATGATCCCATTTAAGATTATCCATCCCGCCTGCTGCGTGCCACGCATCCAGCCATTCTTCCACACTTATTATACGTGAGGCAATGTCATCCGCCGCCGCTTGATACTCTTTATCCACCAGTGTGCGCGTATCATCACGCAATGCCGATACACAGCTTGGCTCAAACATCATAAACCGAACTTCCGGGTCATATGCGATGAGTGCTGCCAAGCCTTCCACATTCGCCGTCGCCATGCGTTTTGCTTGATCGAGTAGCCCCTTCGAAATCGCGGGCCGTCCACAACACCCCTGCCACGGCAACCGCTGTGCCCGTAATTCGTAGCCACTCTGTTCCATCAAATAAGCCAGCGCCCTGCCCATTTGGGGATCGTTATATTCCATAAATGTGTCTATCAGGAGGATGGGCGTCTGCCTTAATGCGGGTCGGTTCCCGATTGGCTTATTTTTCGCCCACCACTGACTAAATCGCTGTCGTGCTAATTTTGGCAACTGGCGTTCAGGCGCGATACCCATTTGTTTCGCGGCCACTTGTGAAATAATGGGCATATTTAAGGCGAGATTGGCTATAGGCGGGAAAATGCTCCCCAGTTCATTCAGGCGGTGGATATTTGCGAAGATTCTTGCCCGTAGGGGGATTCCATGCGCGTCGTAATATTGGGCCATAAATTCGGCCTTAATGCGGGCCATGTCTACCGACGAGGGGCATTCGGATTTACATGCCTTGCAAGAAAGGCATAGATCCAAGACATCTTTGATCCGTTCATCCTTCATCCCATTTAACCCCAGCACTCCCATCATAGCGGCTCGTAGCATATTGGCTCGTCCACGTGTCGAATCGCGCTCATCATGGGTCGCCATGTACGAGGGACACATCACCCCCACATTTTCTTTGCGACACTCCCCCGCCCCATTACACATCTCTACTGCCCCAGCGTAGCCAAAATCGGCTGACCAGTCAAAACGGGTCTCGACAATTTCCAGCGGCACACCAAAGGATGGCCCATAACGCATTAGGGATTCATCATCCATCTTGGGGGTATCCACGATCCGATTGGGGTTCATCTGGTTATGTGGATCAAAAAGATGTTTCACTTCCCGGAAGGCTTGCATCAATTCCGCCCCAAATAGGCGCTCATTAAATTCACCACGCAAAATTCCTTCGCTGTGTTCGCCACTGGTCGTGCCGTTAAACGACAACACTGCCTCGACTGCTTGTTCAGCAATTTGGCGATACTGGCGCATTCCGTGTTCAGTTTTTAGATTGACGAGAGGCCGTACATGCAGACACCCCGCGCTGGCATGGGCATAGACCGACATCCCGGCCCCAACACCCTCTACAATTCCCATGACCTGCTCAATATAGGCTGCCAGATGTTCGACAGGTACGGCTGCATCTTCAATAATTTCAATAGCTTTCAGATCGCCCCGATCACTCGCTAACAAGCCCAATCCAGCTTTACGTATCGTCCAAAAATCACCCTGCCCGGCAGCATCTACAAGCGTCACCACCGCCCCATGATGATTTTCAGCAATCAAGCGACGGCGTAGTGTGTCTACTTTGCTATCCAGTTCGGCCAGGCTGTCGCCATAATATTCTACTGCCAAAACTGCCGCCGGATCGCCTTCGACAAAATGCAGTTTCTTAGCGTAATCCGGCATCCGGCGCGTGCGATCCATCAGCATCCTGTCGAATAATTCCACCGCCGAAGGGTCTGTTTCCAATATGGCGGGGACGATTTCGAGCGATGCCAGCAGCGTGTCAAAATGAATAATCGCCAAGCGGGTGTATTTCGGTTTATCCACTAGCCGCAGTTCCGCCGCAACAATCGTGCCGAGTGTCCCTTCTGAACCGATGATCAATTGGGCAAGGTCAATGTCATCTATCTCTAAGCGATTCAGTGCATACCCCGCCACTGTGCGCCATGTTTTTGGATACCGCGTCGCTATCGGTTCGGCATACTGCTGCAAAATCTGGGCCACCCTTGTCCTTAGATTTACCACCGTGCCATTTTCGGATGCAAATTCGCGCCGCCCCAGTCTGATTTTTTCGCCATTTGCCAAGACCACATCCAACCAATTGACATGATCGGCGGTCATGCGATATAGGATGCTGTGGGTACCGCTGGAATTGTTGCCCAAACACCCCCCTACCACACACCGATTCGCACTGGCGGGGTCTGGCCCGAACATCAAACCCAAACTGGCAAGCTGCTGATTCAAATGCCCCAAAATCAATCCCGGCTCAACCTGCATAGTCTTAGTATCGGCATTCACCGCTCTCACCCGTCGCATAAATTTAGGGAAATCCACGACAATCGCCCGATTGACCGTCTGTCCCGCCAAACTTGTGCCCCCGCCGCGCGGCATCACTGGAACGTGATAACGCATGGCAATCTCGTGAATCGCACTTACCTCATCCGCATTTTTAGGGAAAGTGACCCCCACTGGAAAAATCTGGTAATTGCTGGCGTCAGTGCTGTACAACAGGCGGGAAATTTCGTCAAATTTGACGGCATCCCGACCAATGGCTTGGGTCAATTCGTGGGTTAGATCATGGATTTCGGAGGTCGGAACGGGAATACTTTTGGGAGGCATGATTCCAATACTCTCATTTCTCATGTAGAACAAAACGCCTGACCAGAGGGCGTCCCCCCGGGTCAGGCGATTAAAATCTAAACGAATGAAAATTTAGAGTGTCAGGCCAGTGTCGGCATCAAACAGGTGCATATTGGTCATATCGAAGACCGCTGGGGTCTTCAAGCCGATATGGACATCCGAGCGTGGGTCCATACGCGACAGGAACGTAACACCATCTACCACAAGGTACACGGTCTTTTCATGTCCCATCAATTCAACCACGTCCACTTCAGCTTCAACGGATTGTGCCACAATACCGGACGGGCGAAATTCCACGTTATGAATATTTTCGGGACGCAGGCCGAACGTGACTTTCTTGCCAAGATGCGGGCGATAGCGTTCCTTGCGATCAGTAGGTACTTCAAGACTAGCGAAACCAACATCCACCACCATCTTGCCATCGGCTTCGCGCAGTGTGCCATTGAAGAAATTCATGGCGGGGCTACCGATGAATCCGGCCACAAATTGGTTGGTCGGATTGTTATATAGATTGGTGGGGGTGTCGAGTTGTTGCAGCTTGCCTGCGCTGAGAACAGCAATACGGGTTCCCATCGTCATAGCTTCAACTTGGTCGTGGGTCACATAAATAAAGGTGGTGCCGAGGCTCTGATGCAGCTTGCTAATAAATGCACGGGCCTCAACACGGAGTTTAGCGTCCAAGTTCGACAGTGGTTCGTCCATCAAGAACACTTTAGGTTCACGCACAATAGCACGACCGACTGCCACACGTTGACGTTGACCACCGGACAGTTGGCGCGGACGGCGATCCAACAAATGAGCAATGCCCAAGCTCTGGGCCGCTTCACGAACACGGCGGTCAATTTCTTGCTTGGGGGTCTTGCGTAGACGCAAACCAAAGGCCATGTTGTCATAAACGGTCATGTGGGGATACAACGCATAGCTTTGGAACACCATCGCAATGTCGCGGTCTTTCGGGGCAACATTATTTACCACGCGATCCCCGATCAAAATACGCCCTTCGCTGATTTCTTCCAGCCCAGCCAACATACGCAGACTAGTGGATTTGCCGCAACCGGAGGGGCCGACCAAGACCAAAAATTCTTTGTCATCAACCTCAATATTTAGATCTGCAACCGCGTCGGTGTTTCCAAATCTCTTATAAACATGGTCGAAAACTACTTTAGCCACAATATACCTCCATAACTGTATACAGTTCGATGTACATAATAAGACATCATTTGGCTCATGAGTGGTGAATATTATGTCACCAATGTCCTAATTCGACAAGTAATGCACATGGGCACTCATGTTGGGTTAGGAAACGGTGTCGAAGTTCCTCCAAAATTGGGAATCGCAGTTGGTGAGCCAAATGTTGGCGTAAAGGTTGGCGTCCCATAAAGCGCCTGTGCTGTCTCAGTTGCAGAACGAATAATAAACGTTGCCGTTTGCTGTGCAGGCCCAAGTCCTTGAAATTGAGGTGGAATCGGCGTCGCGGTGGGCACATGATAGGGAGACGGCATCAGCGGAATAGGCTGTGGAACGGGAACAACATCACTCGTTTGTTCATTTCCTACAAAAAATAGTAATCCTAAGATGGCTAACAGGGGCAAACCCATCAAAAGCAGGCATGATCTCAACATAGCGCAATTCCCTACCTCGCTAAATTCCCTTCCGTTGCGGGGAACTATACCCAGAGACAGGGCCACCTGCAATCACTTTAATTCGTCGGATGGCGTCTTGGTTGGCGATGCCGTGCTAGCAGGTGAACTGGTTGAACGTACCGATGTTGGATTAGCGGTACGGGGTGGTGTGCGGGTTGATGTCGAGGTCTCAGTTTCTACGGGTAGCACTTCCTCGGTAATTAATGGCACAGGTGATATAGCGTCGGGTGGCAATGGCGTTGGGGTGTGCGTTTCCAGTGATTCTGATGTTGCGATTTCCACTTCTGCCGTCGCTTCGGGAAGACCACCTTGCCCCGGCAAATGCCAATTTTCAACAGCCAATCCTGCCGCCTGCCCCAACGGAATCAGCAAGCCTAAATCGCCGCGCAAAGTATCTACCGTCGTCAACCGATCACTTGGCTCATCCCGTACTGCCAATGTCGGGTCAACCGGCCAGCTAATCCACTGCCCCGCCGATACCGTAATATCGTTCCCACCGGCTGCAAGTTGGGTCGTCCCCTCCAAAACAACCACTCGGAATCCCGCCGCCACATCCACCTGCAAAAACACCGTGCCGTCTAGGGAGATCACAAGCCCATTCACCATGAACTGCGCCGCTTTGCCTTTCACCCCACTGACCAATAATCCGGCTGGCGGCACACTGGCACACTCGCTCACCACTGGATTACTGCTAAATGTCATCACTTCTAGGCGAGGGTCATAATCACGCAGGCGTACCCCGCTGGTCATCAAAAATAGGGCATCTTCGGGCGAGTCATCGGCATACGATGTTTTGGCACGAAGTGACAATAAGCCAAAATTTTGGGTATTAATGTCAAATGGCCGCGTTTCCAGTGCAATATAGTTGGTGAGTGGGCCACGATCACCGGGGAGAAGGAGTGATCGTTCCTGTGGGGCAAAAAATACCTCTAGGTTGCCCAAACAGACCTGTCCTGCTTCGGTAAGGCTGCATCGGGCGGGTAAACGCTGTAAGACGGATTGAACTTGTCGGACACAGACAAGAGCAGGGTCAGGCGTAGCGACTGCCGTTGGGGTAGCTTCTTCTTGATTCGATTCTACCCAATAGATAGCGACACCGGTAGCAACGGCCACAATCAAGCTAAACACGAATAGATTGTAGATAAAACTAAGGGTTCGACTGCCACGCCGCTGCGAAGGTGTTCCAGCGGCCCGCTGGCGGGGTGCTTGGGCTGCCTCCCGTGAGAGTTCAACCGCCATCCGCCGCGCTTCGACATTTTCGGGGTCAATCCGCAGCACTTCGCGCACCGCACGGGCATATTCTTCGCGGTCTTCAGTAACCTGTGCCAATTCCAGCCAGATTTCGGCGTTATCATAGTCCTCATATAACAGCCGCACCAGCATTTCACGGGCTTCATGGCTGTCACCTGCCGCTGCTAATTCTCGCGCACGCTGCAAATCGTCCACCGGGTCAAACTCCGCATAGATTCAACACCGAATATCTGCCAAAGTTTACGACGAGGGGGTTTTTCGTGCCACTTGAAAATAGCGATAAATCAAACGTGGATAACCCGTCGCATCCAACAAGCTGTATCCCATCTGCTCCTGCGGCGCATTGACCACATCGCCAATCGTGGCAAAATTAAGATTCCACAAGAAGCCAAGTTCTACGAAATCAGATAGCGGGGGCTGCTGGATAAGGGCAAACGCCTGTATCCCATATTCGGCTTGCTGCTGGGGCGTAATGAGGTCAAAAAAGCCAGCGACAGCCGGGGCAGGTAAATCCGTTCCGCCGGGGCCAACCCCCTTAAAAGTCCCCCACCCCATTTCCGTGAGCCACATCTTGGTGGAGTGGTTATTTTGGCGAATGATGTCGGCGTAATCCGAGATTGTTTCTAAGAAGTAAAACACCCTGTTATCGGCCCATCCCCGTTCCGACGTGCAGCAGCGTGAATCAGGTGGATTGGCCCACCCATAGGGATGCACACCGATTTTGACATCGGTATAACGTGCCAACCCAGCCGCATACATCTGGCGTAAGTAGGTTCGATCCCCCACTGCCCCCTGCAACCCATCCCCGACGGGAGCAAGTCCTGCCGTCACCACCGTGATATTCGGAGCAACCGCTTTAATCGCAGCATAGGCCGCATCAAACAGACGCATATAATTCGCGCCACTAATCTCCTGCCCACTCCATTCGCGGATCAAGTTCGGCTCATTCCAAATCTCAATCGCTTGAATCCGATTATCTTCGGGCTTGGTTTCACGGATAAACGCGGTCAAAAAATTGGCAAGTGCGGTGGGATCAGCGGGTGGCCCTTCCAATGCAGGGTCAAATCCTTGTGGGCGTGCCCAGTCCGGTGCGCCAACCACACTCAGCAAAATTTTGTGTGACCCTACCTGAAAACTGGCCCACTGTACACGCCGCACATAGGTATAAAACAAATCACTATATTGGCCGGGGGCAGGTTCAAGTTGTTTCCATGAAAGCTGGATTTTGACCCATTCAAAACCCAACTCATTGACCTGCACCAGCAGTTGTGTCCACTGTTCATCAGTGACAAGCGGGTGCAGTTGAATCCCCATCCCGCCCGACTGAAGGACAGGCAATTGATCTTGCGGCGGCACATTCGGGAAACTTGGTGGCGCGAGGGTATTTGTCGCACTAAGAGTGGGTGTTAGGCTTGGCTCAGGCGTCGAAGTCTCCGTAAATGTCGCGCTAGGAGTTGGTGTCGGTGTACTCGTTGTAAGTTCAGCTGTAGCGGTAGCTGTTGAGCTAGATACTACGGTTGTGGTTGGGCTGGCGGTGCTGGTCGAGGTCGGTGTGTGTGCAATCGGTACACCCTGTCCCGCTGTATCAGGCAACGGACTCAAGACAACCTCGGTGGTTGGGCTTGGTTCATGGGTGGCTGTTTCCGTCGGAGTAGCGAGTTCAGTTGTAGAAGTAGGCGTTGGTGAGGCGGGAATCACACCACCCACTTCGGCTGGAAATGTCGCGGTCACATAAACCTTGATGGGCGTCGGATCGGCATCATTACAGGCCACCAGCACCGCTAAGATTACCGCAACCATCAAGTATTTGAGTTGGAAATGGATTCTCACACCGACTCCTTGCCAGCAAATAAGGGCAGGTATTGGAATGCCTGCCCCTATATAGATCAGCTAAACTAGATTTTGCCGTCCGGCCCGCAATCAGCCGCCTTTTTCGGCATCAGCGTCAGCCGGGATCACACCTGATGTATTTGGGCCACCCGCAGGCGGAGCAGCAGGTGGATTCACCGTTTCGACCTGACCGGGTGCAGCAGTCGGAGCAGCTTGGGTTTCAGCAGGTGGAACCGAACCCGCCGTCGGGGCCGGGGCGACGCTTCCACCACCGGGTAGGCTAATGACCTGCCCTGTCGCTGGATTAACTGAACCGGGCGGCAAAATGATGATTTCTTGGCCGGGCACGATGATTTGTGGGGGCAAATCCCAGCCATTCGCTTGCAATATCATATCGCGCGTCACACCCAATGGACGATATGCCACGAGAATACTGCTGAAGGTATCGCCCTCGGTCACAGTATGGATAACGCTGCCATCAGGGCGGGCCGCCTGTGCCGATACAAAGGGTACCCCGGGAGGCGCGGTTGGAACAATGGTCGTGCCAGCGGCAGGCGTACCTGTTGTCGCAGCAGTCTTGACCAGCGACCCCTCATCCCACACCGTTTCGCGCAGATTTGGAGTCGTATCCACTGAATTGAAGGTAAAGACGGTAATGCTGCCTGCACGAGCCTGTGCTTCTACTGCCACCTCAGCAAATTTGTCGTAGGGAGAGGTCAATGCGCTCCAAACGATATTTGCCGAACTGGGGTCAGTTCCGCCTGTTGGGTCAATTCCAACCTTCACCTTAGACCCAATGGTCTGGTCAGAGGTACGCGGAACATTATTTCCAATGCAGGAGGTTGCCAAATCATTACAGACATACACCAGTGCATAAATCGAGAAGCGATAGGTCGCGCCGTTTTCGACTGCTACGGTTTGATAGCCGCCTGCCGTCCACTGCACAAACCCCCCTTTCATAATCCACGCCGGGGGTGTTCGGGTAAAAGCGGTATCCACATAGCGATCAGTGGCGGGTTTTTGACCATTGGCCCAAATATTCCAACCAGTCGGAATTTGACCATCTACACCCGCTGCGCCATACCATGTTTCCCCAAAGCTAGGGTTGACCAAGATATTGGAACCTTGCGCTGCGGCCTCACGTTGAGGGGCCAAGCCAGCATACGCCATCACCATTACAGCCATTAGCAGCACGACCACTACTGCTTTATGCCAGTTTTTTACCATCATATTTTTCATCGTTTGCTCCTAAAAAAAACACCATGCTTTAGGCTTGCCCAAAGCGTGGCGGATTGTAGCATGTTGCAAAATAGCATGTCAACCAGACACTAACCTGCGAATAGCTGACGATTGCCCGTTTAGATGAGGCGATTTTTCCAATCCACCCGTATTCGCGGCTCACTATCTGTTGAACACCACTGAATCAGGTCTTTTACTGATTGAGGGGTAATCGCTCCATCCTCCCTTTCAAATCGAGGGCAGCGACAGAGGCTATATATACCTTGATACGCCTTCTCCGATAATCGTTTCGTTTCCTTATCAGTGAAAAAAACAAAAGGTGGTTCCTCTTGAGCAGGCACGTAAATTCCGTCAGAAATCTTGCTGGGTCCGCATGGGTTTAGCGGATATACAATGTAAAGGCTCCTATCCTCAGCAATTATTCTTAGTTCGTGCGACCAGTAAAGGCGACCTCCGGGATCGTTAGAGTCTGCGACACGCCATATATAGTGCCGTCCATCCACTACAATTTTACGCCGACCTTTTGTACGAACCGCCATGAGCATCCTCCTACACCTGATAATTCAGCGCCTCGGCCTCTTGTTCAGCCTGAATCACCATATTTTCAATCAGTGACAAGCCCTCATGCCAGAAGTTCGGGTCTTTGAGGTTGACTCCCAGCGGCGCAAGAATTTCATGCGGCCACTGCGACCCACCCTTGCCGAGCGCCTCCAAATATTTCCCGGAGAAACTCGATCCTTCATTTTGATACCGCGCATACAAAGCCCACACCAACAACTCACCAAAGGCATAGGCATAAACATAACCCGGTGTCCCCAAGAA
This sequence comes from Chloroflexota bacterium, assembly GCA_024434115.1. Taxonomy (GTDB): domain Bacteria; phylum Chloroflexota; class Anaerolineae; order Aggregatilineales; family J027; genus CFX10. The sequence continues at coordinate 11,316 of QMIT01000003.1, read as the reverse complement.
ATGTGGTATATAACTCCACCAAATGCTGTATTCGTCGCGCAGGGTCAAACTATCGCCAAACATAGCCCGTTGCACTTGCATCCATAATTCCGATAAGCGGTCTTTCGATAGCTCACCCTCCGTGCGACAAGCCGTGTGCATAGCATCTTCAAAGCGATTCATGCTGATTTGGCGGAACACTGTCGCAAAGGTATCCGAGATTTTCTCAATACGATTCGCCAGCCGGACACGCGGGTCATCCAATTCTGCCATCACTGAATCAAATACCAACATTTCGCAGAACGTGGAGGCCATTTCCGCTGTCGTCAGGGGCGTGCTGGCTTGCAAATAGCCTTGCTGCCGCGAAACATATTGATGAACCCCATGCCCCAATTCGTGGGCCAACGTCATCACATCGCGCAGCGTGCCTGTAAAATTCATCAAAATATACGGGTGGGCAGAGGGGACAGTGCCCGCACTAAACGCCCCACTCCGCTTATTGGGTGCAAGCGCCGCATCAATCCAGCGCCCCTCAAAAAATTTAGTGGCGATGGTCGCCACACGGGGGTCGAATTTTTCAAACGATTCCATGACCATCTCACTGGCTTCAACCCAATGAACATGCCACTCCTCGTCCATCACCGGAGCATAGCGATCATAATCATACAGTTGGTCATGTCCCAGCAGTTTTTTATGCAGGCGATAATACCGCTGCACGATATCATAGCGACTGGTGACGGCCCCCACCAACGCCTCCACGTCAGCATCATCCAACTCGTTGGACAAATTCCGCGAGGCCACCCAACTGGGATACCCGCGCATCTTATCCATACTGCGTTTGTGTGAGGCCAGCATATTAAAAACATAGGTTGAGGTATGCGATAGATCATGCAATCCCCGTGTAAAGGCATCCGCCGCCCGTTGACGCTGGTCACGGTCAGCCGAATAGAGATACTTCAAAATCTGCCCTTGATTTAGACTCTCCCCATCCAATTCATACTTGGCGCGGCTCATGACCTCGGTGAAATAACGATTCCAACCCGTGACTCCGCTCAACGAGAGTTCGGTGATGATATGTTCCTCTTTTTCGCTGAGGGTATAGGGAGCCAGCAAGCGTGTCACTTTGAGATAATGTTCGTATTTTTTCAGCACCGGGTCGTCGGCAAGTTTGGCGGTTTCCTCTGGCGCGGCACGCCATTCCAGTTGAAAGAACATCAAGCGCTGGGCAAATTCGACCTGCTGCTTTTGGGCTTTTGCTAAAAACTTGCCATTTTCAGGATTAATCGTGTCCGTCGTCCATGCCAACTGAGCAAACACCACGATTCGGGCAACCATTTCCTGAATCGCTTCATATTCCTGCAACGCCACCAGCATTTCTTGGGCTGACAATCCAGCCACCTTGCCGCGATAGGTTTGGTCAAACGCCGAAAGACGGGTATTGATGGTTTCGACATCTGCTTCAATTTCAGGCGCATTGCTGCTGGGGTACAAATCGCTTAAATCCCACCGAACATCTTCCGCTCCGGTATGGGTGGTATCTACAATGGTCATCAAATAATCTCCAGAACATTAAACTTGTAAAGCAAAGCGTCATTATAACACGCCTTGCATCAGCAGCAGGTTTGATACTCTAGGAATTTCTTTTCCTTCTCAAAATCCGTGTTAGACTTAATCACTGTAAATGACTTGACCGTATCCTTAATTTTCTTAAAGCGACACCGCGCCCATATGCAACCATTAGATTCTCAAATCACGCGCAATGACCCGACTTTTCAGTCCAACGATAGTTTTAATCGTGCTCTTACTGCTGAACTGCGTTCGCGTTTGGCCTTGATGCGGCAGGGTGGGGGTGAAAAATACCGTGAGCGTCACGTCGGGCAGGGCAAACTATTCGTGCGGGATCGCATTGATAAATTATTGGATGCTGGCTCACCCTTCCTCGAACTCTCGCCCCTTGCCGCATGGGACATTTATGGCAATGAAGCCCCCGCTGCTGGTATTGTCACGGGCATAGGTCGAGTTTCTGGACGTGAATGTCTCATCATCGCCAACGACGCGACAGTGAAAGGCGGCAGCTATTTTCCCCTGACGGTCAAAAAACATCTGCGTGCCCAACAGGTCGCCCTGCAAAACCATCTCCCCTGCATCTATTTGGTGGATTCCGGGGGGGCATTCTTGCCGATGCAAGATGAAGTTTTCCCCGACCACGACGATTTTGGACGAATCTTTTACAATCAGGCCATTATGAGCGCTGAGAGCATTCCGCAGTTATCGGCTGTAATGGGGAGTTGCACGGCGGGTGGCGCATATGTTCCTGCCATGAGTGATGAAACTGTAATCGTCAAAGGCACGGGCACCATCTTTTTGGCTGGCCCCCCACTCGTTAAGGCCGCGACAGGTGAAGAAGTATCGGCGGAGGAATTAGGCGGCGCATACGTCCACACCCATATTTCCGGTGTCGCCGATCATTTTGCCGAAAATGACGACCACGCCCTCGAAATTTTGCGCGAAATTGTGGCAACCCTGAATACCCGCAAAAAAGTAGATTTGGACATCGCCCCGCCTGAAGAACCGCTATACGATTCGTCCGAACTCTACGGAATCATCCCACAATCTTTCCGTGCCACCTATGATGTCCGTGAGGTGATTGCCCGGATTGCAGACGGCAGCAAATTCCGCGAATTTAAAGCCAATTACGGCACGACGTTGGTAACAGGCTTTGCCCGAATTGAAGGCTACCCTGTCGGCATCGTCGCCAACAATGGCGTGCTGTTTGGCGAAAGTGCCCTCAAAGGAGCGCATTTCATCGAACTCTGCTGCCAGCGCAACATCCCCCTGCTCTTTCTGCAAAATATCACAGGCTTTATGGTCGGGCGGGATTATGAACGCGGCGGTATCGCCAAAGACGGCGCGAAGATGGTACATGCCGTCGCCAATGCCACCGTCCCCAAATTAACCGTGATTATTGGGGGGAGTTTTGGCGCGGGCAACTATGGCATGTGTGGTCGGGCCTATAATCCGCGTTTTCTGTGGATGTGGCCCAATGCGCGAATTAGTGTCATGGGCGGTGAACAAGCTGCCAATGTGCTGGCGACCATCAAACAAGATCAACTCGCCCGCGCCAAAGAAGCGTTGATGACCGAGGAGCAGTTAGCCGAATTTAAGCGCCCCACCCTCGAAAAATATGAGCGTGAAGGCAATCCATATTATTCAACTGCCCGTTTGTGGGATGACGGCATCCTCGACCCCGCTGAAACTCGGCGTGTGTTGGGATTGGCTTTAAGCGCCTGTTTGAATGCCCCCACCGAGAAAACACAATTTGGGGTCTTTAGGATGTAAAAAAATCCGCCCAATATTGGGATTATGCCGCTACATAGCTACTCATACACTGATGATTGTAAACATTGGGTGGGCGAGGGAATAGGCTTCTATGCTAACGCTATTTAAGCCCAAAGATGAGCATCAGGATGTCATGCTACTTGGCAAAAAGAACCGTTCATTTTTGAATGGCAAACACGGTGATCTAGATCGTCGCAAGGAAGTCTATCGTAATCTAGACCGCCGTTTATGGTTAGAACCGCCAGAGTATTATCGGAGTTGCGGTATCTTCGCCATTGGATGCACTTCATTTATAGGGGCGCTGTTATTCCTAAGCGGCGCAGTTGTGTTTGCTATCAGCGGTATCGCCTTTATCCAACGCATGAATGACCTAAAATGGGCGCTCTATTTAGACGATACAGGTATGCTTTTGGCGGTAATCGTAGCTGGGGTGTATAGCATGGCTACGGGCTATCCATACTTTCTGAGGGCCTATCTGATGATTACACATCTGATGTACGCCACTCAAATTTATGAGAAGCTGAAACAAAAGGGGCAAGTCGTTTATGGCGACATAATTGAAATAAAACAAGCTATCAGCGACAGGCTAGAAACACAAATCACCTACCAATTTCGCCTGCCAGATACTGAAACCACTATTGAAGCAGATTATTTTACAACGGTGCTGTTTCAAGAGTTTCAAAAGGGCGACAAAATTGCCGTGCTTTATCTCACTCGCCATATTCATGTTTTGTTATAAGGTTTTTCATGAATTTCAACTTCTTTCCACCCCAAGCCCTCGACGATACCAAGCGCATAAGCCAATGGTGGGATCGCGCCCTCAGCTATCACCCCGGCGACGAAACCCAGAGCGGTGGTTGGGATCAAGAACAGTGGGAGCGTGAAATCCGCGTCCCCGGTTTTGACCCTGCCAAAATTTTCGAGCAAGCCCGCGCCCGCCTCATCAATTTTGATGTTCTGCCGCCGGAGCTATTGGAAGTTACTACCCAATGGAATGTTGAGGAGCACCTACCTCAACCCGGCGACCTGATGATTCAACGCACCCACCTGTTCAAAATCGGCAATTTTCGGCTGGCAGATGTGCTATCGGCGGTGAAAATCACCCAAATCATTGATGAGCCGCGCCGCTTCGCCCTGCAATATGTTACGGTCAAAGGCCATCCCGAGAAAGGCCAGTCAACGTATACCATCACGTGGACAGACGATAACCGCATATTGTTCACCATGCAGCCCATCTCCAAACCCGGCAACCTTTTGACCCGCCTTGCCAACCCGATCATAACTCAACGCATCCGCTTAAAAGTGACTCATGCCATCCTCGATACCCTAGCCAAAGGCGTTTTACTCGATCTCACAGGATACGAAGATGTTTAACAAAATCTTGATTGCCAACCGGGGCGAAATCGCGGCGCGTATCACCCGTGCCTGCCACGAACTGGGCATTTATGTGGTGGCGGTCTTTTCCGATGCCGACGCCAACGCCCTCCATACCCGCCTCGCTGATGAAGCCGTGCATATCGGTGGCCCCACCCTCGCCGATTCCTATTTGCGCGGGGAGCGGTTAATCGCGGCGGCTCTCGAAACAGGCTGCGAGGCTATTCACCCCGGTTTCGGTTTCCTCTCCGAATCCCCTGAATTTGCCCAAGCCGTCACCGATACGGGCCTCATTTTTATTGGCCCATCCGCCGACACGATCTACAAAATGGGCATCAAAACCGAGGCCCGTTCAATTATGCAGACGGCAGGGGTTCCGGTTGTGCCCGGTTTCCAGAGTGATGATGCGACAGACGCTGATTTTCAACAGGCCGCCGATAAAATTGGCTACCCCGTGATGGTCAAAGCTGCCGGGGGTGGGGGTGGCAAAGGGATTCGTATCGTTCATAATCGTGCTGACCTACTGGATTCAATCGCGGCGGCTCGTCGTGAAGCCCAAAACGCTTTCGGGGATTCAACCGTCTTCCTCGAAAAATACATTGATCATGGGCGGCATATCGAATTTCAGGTCTTGGCGGATAAATTTGGCAGCACTGTCCATCTATTTGAACGTGAATGCTCGATTCAGCGTCGCCACCAAAAAATTATCGAAGAAACCCCCTCCCCTTTGCTAAATGAGCAAACCCGTCAAGAAATGGGCCAAGCCGCCGTCGCCGCTGCCCAAGCTGTCCACTATGCCAATGCCGGAACCGTTGAATTTATCGTGGCCGAGACAGGTGAATTTTATTTCCTCGAAATGAACACCCGGCTGCAAGTCGAACACCCCATTACCGAACTGGTGACGGGGATAGATATTGTCAAAATGCAAATTCAAATCGCCGCCGGGGAACGCCTGCCGTTCACCCAAGACGACATCTATCAGCGTGGTCATGCCATTGAATGCCGTGTTTATGCCGAAGACCCCGCCAACAATTTTCTGCCTGCCATCGGTCCAGTTTTGCGCACGATTGAACCCGCTGGGCCGGGGGTGCGTGTGGATGCAGGGGTGGTTTCGGGGGATGAGGTCACGATTTATTACGACCCGATGATTGCCAAGTTGATTGTGTACGCCGAAAGCCGCCCCGATGCCATCCGTAAAATGGATTGGGCACTGGCGCAGTATGTCATCCTCGGCCTGACCACCAATCTGCAATTTTTGCGGGATGTCATTCTACATCCGGCCTTTGTCATGGGCGAAACCAACACGCATTTTATTGACGAATTTTTGACGCCTTGGCATCCACCCCAAGCCGTCCTGCCTGATGAAGCCTTGATTGTCGCCGCCCTTAGTGACTTACTGATTCCAGCGGGCCAGCCTACCTTGCAATCAATCGGGGAAAATGGAGACGGCGATTTGTATAGCCCTTGGAGTCGCGCCGATAGTTTCCGGATGGGCCAGCCAACATGACCCCATCCGTTGATGAAGCCTATGCCCTGCTTGCCCAATTAGCAGCACCCCTGCGCCTCATGCGTCATGCCGAATTGGTGAGTGAGACCGCTGAGATGTTGATTTTGCACTTTTCGAATATCGGCCTTGAATTCGATGCACAGCTTGTTCGGCTGGGATGTATTTTGCATGATGCTGGCAAAATCCTGCATCCTGAAGAATTGGAAATAGAGGGAGCACAGCATACTGCCTCCGGATACCAACTGCTAATTGAACATGGGATAGACCCACAAATCGCCGACTTTTGCATATCCCACGAGCATTGGCAGACGGATTCGCCATCCCTTGAAACATTGATGGTCGCCCTAGCCGATAAATTATGGAAAGGCAAGCGGCATCCTCAATTAGAAGAGTTTATCATCAAACAAATTTCAGCTACTACCGAACAAGATTTTTGGACATTATTCGTTAAGTTAGACGAAGTATTTGAAGCCATCGCGGAATCCGCCCCACAACGCCTTGCCCGTAGCGTCTAGGCTAAATAGGCCACTATGTTATAATTATTTTTAAATGCGAGTGAAAGCCAAAACTCAGAAAGCAGCGAACCCTAAAAATGCCCTCCCCTTTCCCCGGTATGGACCCTTATATGGAAAATTGCGCTGCATGGGCCGGGGTGCATCTCCATCTCCTCGCAAATTTAGGCCAACAGCTTGCCCCCCAAATTCGTCCCCGTTACCGCGTCCACACCGAACGCTATCTTGCGATTGGTGACGATATTGGTAAATTTAAACCTGATCTGCGGATCGAATCGGCCCCCCAACAAACAGGCCCAATTCAACCAATGGCAGCAACCATATCCGATGCCACCCTCGTAACCGAGACGCTGCCCTATTCCGATCTCGACATTCCGCCTCATCTCGAAATCGTGACCGACGTCGGAGAGGTCATTACAGTCATTGAGGTCTTATCGCCGATTAACAAAGAAGGCGAATATAACAGCTATCTCCGCAAACGCTATCGCCTCTTGAATGCCGGAATTAATCTGGTCGAAATAGACCTCCTGCGAGAAGGCCAGCCCATTCCCCTCAGTGCCAGTCTCAACACCCCATACATGGCGCTTGTCACCCGTGCCCACGAATATCCCAAAACCTACACTTGGGGCATCACTTGGGCTGAACCCTTCCCGGTACTCCCTGTGCCCTTGCGTCCCGATGAATCAGAAGCCCGCCTTCTACTTACACCCGCTCTTGCCCAAGCCTATGCCGTTGAATATGAGGGATTCATAGATTATTCCGCCGACCCACCCGGCCCACTGTCAGTCGAATGGCAGCGACAAATCGAGCATATCTTGAAAGCAAAGGGATTACGCTAAATTGGAATTTCGTTATCAGCACGAAAATCAGGAACATCGTGTCCAATTAGAGCCGAACGGGGATGGTAATTATACCGCGCTCATTGGGGACAAAACCTATAAAGTGGAAGTTAAGCGCCTTCAATCCGGCTACATGATGCTGCTGATTAATGGCAAACGCCTCCACGCCTATACCACCACCTCTCGTAATGCTCAAACAGGTCTCCAAAAACGACATGTGGCCCTCGTTGACCGCGAAGCCCGCCTTTATGAACTCGCTAAACCCCAAGCCAGTAACCGCCCTAAAACCGGGAGTGCAGGTAGTGGTAACTTGACTGCCCAAATGCCCGGTCAGGTGACGCAGGTTTTGGTCAAAGAAGGCGATGCCGTAACACAAGGTCAACCGCTGATGCTGCTGGAAGCGATGAAAATGGAAATCCGACTCACTGCCCCACAGGAAGGGCGTGTAACCCGTCTATTCGTCAGACAAGGTGATACGGTGGAGCGAGGTCAGCAGTTAGTCGAAGTTGAGTCCGAGTAAGGGACGGGAACAGGAATCAACGATCAATCGTCTAAGTGCAGGGAAAGCATTCCCTAGCTAGGAGTGTGTAAAACCAATCAACGAATCCAATCATGGGAAAACCTGTCATGCCCCATCACATCAGCCGTCGTCAATTCCTCAAAACAATGGCTTTGTCTACTATTGCTACCACGTCACTAGGGGGTGGCAGTTGGGTATATGCCACCGAGATTGAACCGCGCCAAGTTGCCATTGAGCGCATCACCCTAAAAATCTCTCGGCTTGACCCCGCTTTTCATGGCTACCAATTGGCCCAAATCAGCGACTTGCATATGGATCATACATGGATGACTGAGGAACGGTTGCTTGATTTGATGGAGTTAGTTAACGAGCAAAAACCAGACGCCATCGCTATTACGGGCGATTTTGTCACCGATCAGGCCGCCCCTTTTGAAAACAGTCTAGTGAAGGCGCTGCAAATGCTCAACCCCCGTGATAACACCGTTGCGGTTTTGGGCAATCACGACCACTGGACAAACGCCAGCATTGTGCGGCGGGCTATCGGCAAAGGTGGCATCACCGATCTCAATAACGCGGTCTACACCTTGCGGCGTGGTGAGGCCATGCTCCATCTGTGCGGGGTGAATGATATTTGGGAAAACCAGCACCGCCTAGATGTAGTGCTTCAAGACCTCCCTGCTGACGGCGCAGCAATTCTCTTAGCCCATGAACCCGATTATGCTGACATCTCTTCGCAAACCGGGCGTTTTGCCCTCCAACTGTCGGGCCACTCACATGGTGGGCAAGTACAAATTCCTTTTGTCGGCCCTGTCGCCCTACCCTACATGGCCCATAAATATCCGTCTGGGCTATATACTGTCAATGGCATGTACCAATACACCAATCGAGGGCTTGGCATGGTCTCACCGCAAGTTCGGGTAAATTGCTCTCCCGAAATCACGATCTTTACTCTCGAAAATGTATGAACTTCGGATTCGCCCTGTTATATAATGCCTTGTATCAAGGTCAAGTAACCAAAGGGAGATGGCTTGAGTACGGAACGCATCACCCGCCGTCAGTTTCTCAAAACAGCGGCCCTCACTACTCTTGCCACTACCTCAACAGGCCTCGCTGGTCTTATTTATGGCTACAAGATCGAACCCGAACAAATCCAAATCGAGCACCTCACCCTCAAACTCCCCCGTCTTGATCGGGCCTTCGACGGCTATAAACTCGTCCAAATCAGCGACCTGCACGTAGACCACACATGGATGAGCGAAGAACGCCTTCTTGACTGTGTTCGCCTTGTGAATCAACAAAAACCAGATGCCGTCGCCATTACAGGGGATTTTGTCAGTATTGAAGCCGAACCGTTTGAAGCAACATTGATTAAGGGTTTGCAAGCCCTCACTCCACAAGATAACACCGTTGCAGTCTTGGGAAACCACGACCATTGGGCAGATGCCGTTGTGGTTCGGCGAGCCATTCGTCAAAGTGGAATTGCCGATGTCAATAATAGTTTCTATACCATCCAGCGGGCTGACGCAAAACTGCACTTCTGTGGGGTGGATGACATCATGGAGAACAAACAGCGACTAGATTTAGTCTTGGACACCCTCCCCACTGAGGGCGTGGCAATTCTCTTGGCTCACGAACCCGACTATGCCGACGTTTCCTCGCAAACGGGTCGCTTCGATTTGCAGCTATCAGGACATTCGCATGGCGGGCAAGTCCGACTGCCTTTGATTGGCCCCATTGGTCAGGCCGAGTTAGCCCAGCATTACCCGGCTGGCCTTTACGAGGTCAATGGGATGTACCAATACACCAACCGAGGACTGGGGATGGTGACACCGCAAATACGCTTCTACTGCCCACCCGAAATCACCGTCTTCACCCTTAGAAGCGGTAACGTATGACCGATCAGCTAAATGTCCCTTGAATACGTGCCAAGATTTCCTGAGCGCGGGGGTGGTTGATCGTTCGTAAGATGGCAATCGCCGCCTCTTTATCCCCACTCTCATACAGGCGGCGTGCCCGTTCAATCAAAGCCTCATCTTCCGACATTACAGGCAGTTGCGGGTAGCCATACATTGGAACTGGCCCCCCCACTGGGATTAGGCGTTCGCCCTCCTTTTTCAGAGACATCGCTGACCAGATTGGAATTCCTACTTGCAAACCCAGCATAACTGGAATTAAGCACACCCCGACAAGGACAAGAATCAGAAGCCCTGTCACGATCCAACCTACCGTCAAGCCTATAAAATACAAAATCAGCCGCTTGATGCCTTCGTTGGTAAAGCCTGCATAGAGATAACCAATTCCCAGAAAGCCAAACAACCCCGCCAGAACCTCAAGCACAACGCCTGTGTTAATGCGATTGAGTTGGTCATTTGTCTGCATATTCATAAAATTCAGAACTCCTTTGGCCTATAATGTTAATGAAACCGACCCACCAGTCATCCATTGGGAGTGCCTTACCTTGAGCGACAATCGAATGACGCGCCGCCAGTTTCTCAAAACAATGGGCTTTTCGACGCTTGCTACGACCTCCATTGGCGCTCCCTTGCTCGGCTATGGTCTGCGGGTCGAGCCAGAACATGTCTCTATTGATCACGTCACGCTAAAACCCCCACGTCTTGACGCTACTTTTCATGGCTACAAGCTCATTCAGATCAGCGATATTCATATGGACTATACGTGGATGAGCGAAGATCGTCTCATCCGACTCATGAATCTGGTTAACGAACAGCATCCGGATGCAATCGCCATCACAGGCGATTTTGTCAGTTGGGATGCAGAGCCGTTCGAAGATAGCTTGGTTAAAGCCATGCAAATGCTAAACCCCCGTGATAATACGGTTGCCATCCTCGGTAATCATGACCATTGGACAAATGCCGATGTTATTCTAAGCGCGATTCACCGCAGCGGCATCGATGATGTCAATAACGCAGTCCATACCATTAGGCGCGGCAAGGCGATGCTGCATCTGTGTGGGGTCAATGATATTTGGGAGGAGCATCACCGACTGGATTTAGTAATGGAAGCCTTACCAGATGAAGGCGCTGCTATATTGTTAGCCCACGAACCCGACTACGCTGACATTTCGTCAAAATCGGGTCGCTTTGACCTTCAACTGTCTGGTCATTCGCATGGGGGGCAAATCCAACTCCCTTTGATTGGCCCTATGGTTCTACCCTATATGGCCTATAAATATCCATCCGGGTTGTACACCGTCAATGGTATGCTGCAATATACCAATCGCGGGCT